>NZ_CP060530.1 GCF_016806735.1 Candidatus Micrarchaeum sp.
ATGCTTTACCTTGAAAAGCTAATTTTACACAACTTCAAGTCTTTCAGGAACACGACGATAAGTTTTAGCGGTGGCTTTAACTGCATAGTCGGGCCAAACGGCTCCGGGAAGTCGAACGTATGCGACTCACTGCTTTTTGCATTCGGCGAAGGATCGCTTAGAAGGATGCGAGTCACTTCTGCTGCACAGCTGGTAAGCGACTTGGGAACGCCGAGGAAGGAGCTGCCGGGCAAGAAGACTTCAGTCAGCATAGTCTTGAAAGGGGACAGCGAAGTGACGGTTACAAGGATAATAAAGCCAAACGGCAAGATAAGCCACAGGCTAAACGGAAAGCGCATGACAAGGCAGGAGATAAGCGACTATCTCAGGGCCAACAATTGCATGATAAGCGATACAAATACCATAACGCAGGGAGAAATAGTGAGGCTCCTCAGCCTTAACGCAAAGGAGAAGAGAGGGCTCATCGACATAGCCGCAGGGATAAAGGAATTTGACGACAAAAAGGAAGCATCTGAAAAGGAGCTCGAGAAGGTAGAAGAAAAGATAACAGAAACAAAATCGCTTCTCGGAGAAAGGCTCGGGTTCCTGGAGGAGCTTAAGAAGGAGAAGGAGGCCGCTGAGAAATACTCCGCGATGGCATCCAAGGCCAAGCAGATAAATTACACCATACTTTACAAGAGGAGCGAAGGAATAAAAGCAGAGCTCAAAGGCATAATAGACAGCCTCTCGCAATCGGAGAAGGCAATAAGTGAGATAGGAGCCAAGGTACTTGAACTTGATTCAATAGGCGAAAGGCTTTCAGCAGAAAGGAGCGCCAAGGCTAAGGCACTCAACGAGAGATCTTCAGAGCTCAACGATTCCAACAGGAAGCTGGAGTCCCTGAAAAGGGAAATCGCCGTAGCCGAATCCGAGCTTAGGGCATCAATGCAGTTTTCGGAATCTGCTGCCAAGGAGATAGACGCGCTTAGGGCAGACATGGAAAAGCAGAACTCCAAGCTGGAACTTAACGGCAAGGAGCTTCCCGGGCTCGATGCCGAGATATCGGAAATAAGGAAAGAATTGGAGAATAGCAGGGGCGCAATTGGATCCGCAGAAGGAAAAAAGGACGTTGAAGAGTATGAGGAAAAGATTAAGCTTATAGAAAAGATTTCGGCAGAGATGGAATCGGCCAACAGGGAGCACATGCAGGCTGTGACGCGCATCTCCGGATTCGAATCGCAAAAGAAGTCAGTTGAAGAAGAGCTTGATAGGATTTCCAAATCCGTTGAACAGCTCAGGGAAAAGGAGCGGGAAATATCGGCAGCGTCGAACAGGGCCAACAGGGAGCTTTCCGAGGCAAGGGCGGAACTCGAAGGATTCAAGTCGAGAAGGAAGTCCGTAGAGGCAGAACTTGCACAGATTTCGGAAAAGAAGATATCGTTAAGGGAAAGCCTGGCTACCTACGGCAGCGACACGAACAGATCGGCCAGAATATTGACGGAGAAGCTCGGAAACGGATTTTATGGAAGGGCGGCAGAGCTCTGCAAGTACGACGAGAGATATGCTGAGGCGGTAAACGCGGCAGCAGGAGCAAGGCTTAGCTATTTTGTGGTGGACAAGGTAAGCACTGCAGACAAGGCAGTCAGGATATTGAGGGAAAACAAGCTCGGCAGGGCTTCCTTCATACCTTTGGACATAATCAGCTACACCGACACCAAACCCATTGGCGAGGGAGACCCACTCATAGACCTCATCGAGTTTGAGAGTAGATTCGCAAACGCTTTCAAGTTCATATTTTCCAATACGTACCTCATAGGTGACATAAAGTCCGTAGCCAAGGGAAGCAGGCACAGATACGTAACCCTTGAGGGAGAGATACTTGAGCAGTCCGGAGTTGTTTCAGGAGGTTTCTCCAGAAGCTTCAATTATGCAAAGGCGGTGGCAGAGCTCAAATCTGCTGAAGACAGGGAAAAGGAGCTGAAGGACGAGCTCGAAAGCATACAGGGGTTGGAAGAGGAATCCAGGCAGAAGTTTGGAAAATCTGAAACCATAGTAATGAGCTCTGCAATGGAGCTTGAAAACATAAGAATATCGCTCAAAAATTCCGAGGCTGAGAAAGAGGATATTGCAAAAAGGATAAGGGATATTGAAAAAAGCCTTGGCACCGATTCCGCGGCAAGCAAAAACGCAGAGAAGCGGCTTGAAGGACTTGAGGCAAGGATAGCGCCATTGAAGGATGAAAGCTCTGCCCTCTATTCCAGGATAAGCGGCAGGTTCGCGAACTCTGGAGCAAAAGAAAGCGAAGAGAAGGAAGCCCTTGCAAAAAAGCTGTCGGAAAGATTCGAGCAGATTACCGCTCAGCGTGCTGCCTTGGTCAAGGAAAACGAGTTGATGGCTTCGAGGGCTTCGGAACTGGAGAAGAATATAAAAGGCAAGGAAACGGAGCTGGGGAAAAGCAGGGAAAACGAGCACAGGCTGGAAGCAAAGATAAAAGAGCTCGGGAAGGAAGCCGATTCCCTTGAGGAAACGATAAGGACGCATGACAAGAAGTCAGCCGGTATGTACGAGGAGATAAAAAAGATAGAGGACCAGATGTCGAAAAACGGATTCGAGAAAGGAAAGCTTTCTAGCGAGAAGGACAGGCTTGAGAGGGAATCTATAGCAATGCAGGCGAACAAAGGGCAGCTGCAGACCAGGCTTTCCGACCTTATGGCAGAACTTAGCGGTTATGAGAAGCAGGAGCCGCTAGAAGGCGAAATCGGCCAGATGGAAAAGGACCTTTATTTGCTTAAATCAGAATTGGACAAGATGGGAAGCATCAACATGCGCGCTCCGGAGATGTACGAGGAGAAGAGCAGGGAAGTAAACGGTGTGCAGGAAAAGATAATGACTTTGGAAAGCGAAAGAAATTCCATACTTTCCATGATAAGCCAGCTGGAATCCAAGAAGCTTGAGGTTTTCAACGACACGTTCAACATGGTAAACCAGAAATTCAAGAGCATGTACAAGTCGATATTCCCGGAAAACGATGGTTCGATAGTCCTGGAGAACCCAAGGGACACGTTCAATTCCGGGCTGGGATTTGAGTTGCGCGAGGGGAAAAGAGCTCTGCACGTAGAAAGGCTTTCCGGAGGCGAAAAATCCATGCTAATGCTGACGCTGATATTCTCGATACTCATGTGCAGGCCAATGTCATTTTACATATTTGACGAGATAGACACTGCCCTTGACAAGCAGAATTCAAAAAAGCTGTCAGCGCTCATAAAGCAGCTAAGCTCGAATTCGCAGTTCATAGTAGTAAGCCATAACGATACGCTTATATCGTATGCGGATACCGCAATAGGAGTCGCGAAGAACAAGGGCGAATCAAACGTTTTCGGGGTCAAGATAGTAGCCCCGGAAAGCATTGAGGTAAAGTGATAGATTGGAAAGGAGAAGCAAAAGAACAAAGAAAAAACAGGGCAGTGATACCGCTAAGGACAAAATAACGGTATGGCCCATTTACGTAATGATAATAGTAGCACTGGTGCTCTACATCCTTCTGGAGAGGATAAGGATCCTTGCGATAACGCTTGGCATAGTCACGTTTTTTTTGATAATTATAGCGATAGTGCTGGAATTGATAAGCGGCAAGAACGAGGTTGGCTATAAGAAGAGCATCCTGGAGATAGCCGTTGCGATAATAGTGGTTGTCGTCCTGTGGTACGGCCTCAAGTTCTTCCTTGCTACCAACAACCCGATAGATGTTGTGCCGAGCTGCAGCATGCTTCCCTATCTTCACAGGGGCGACATGATATTTCTCCACGGAGTATCTTCGATATCGCAGATAAAGGCGCCGATAATAGATGTGACTTCAAGCCAGATGTCCAGGGTACTTTCCAGCCCTGATTCCGAATCTTTAAGCTGCGTGGCATACATAACCAATGCGAGCGGAACCTATATACGGCAAACCCTGGCTCCAGGATACAAAGTTGGCTTAATAGAAGACAGCAACGGAGTCTACAGGCTCGTAAGCAAACAAGAAGAATCCGGAAATGTAGTGCAGTATACGTGCGGTACGCGAGAGGTGAAACTTTCTACAGGGCAGATACTCAACGAGGCTTATACAACCAGCATAACCGTCAACAATCGCACAATTGCCGGAGACAGGAACAACAGCATAGTAGTTTACGGCACACGGCCCGGAGACCTCTTTTATGAAGAGGGAGACGCTTATGTGGTCCACAGGGTTTACGCCATATTGAATGACAGCGGAGACTATTATGTGCTGACTAAGGGCGACAATAATCCTGGGCTCGACATACAGTACGGCAACTATCCCCCAAACATGTCGCAAGTACAAGGAAAAGTGGTAGGTGTAATCCCATATCTGGGTTACCTGAAGCTCATAATAAGCGGCAATCTTGTTGTGCCACAGGGATGCAATTCGACAGTAATACACTGAAGCTTTTTGATGTGCAGGGGGTGAGATTTGAACTCACGAAGGCGCTAGGCCACAGGATCTTAAGTCCTGCGCGTTTTTCTGTGGCTTTACCTTTTGCCAGACCAGACTCTGCCACCCCTGCAAGATATGTTCTTGTCACGCGTACATCGAAGGTCCTGCAGCGTCCGTAGCCTCCTTATAGCTTTGGTGCGAGTCCTTGTTTTTCTTTATGACATCGCGTATTTTTGCCTCTATGGCCTTCGCTTCCTTGTCAAGTTCTGTTATGTCTATCTTCAGGTCCAGGAGCTTGTTTATCGATTTTATGGCTATCTCCGCGTATTTGGGGTCCACGATGCTCTGGTCTACCTGTACCAGCAGATTCGTGTCTCTTATCTTTTCGGACGTCGCATTTATCATAAGCATCGCGCTTATTCCGGTGGCTACTCCTTCGCTTATTATGTTGATGCCTGCTTTCTTCAAGTCGGACGCCAGGTCCGGAGTTGATATCACCGCAAATACTTTCTCTGCCTGGGCTTCGTCCTCTTTCTGCTTTTCCTCATCTGTTTCCGAAAGTTCTGAAGATATGCTTTGGCTCGGCATGCCGCCTATTGATATTATGTCATTTATCTTGTTTTCCTTTATGAATTCCGATATCTTCTTCGACATTATGTACGTCATTTCAGACGGTATCGCAAACTCGGCGAATATTGCAACCAGTTTATATTTCGGCGAAAAATAGATTCTGACCGGATGCATAGGGATTGAATTGTGTATTGATACCAGGGGAGGAAAGGCCTGGCTCTCGAAGTAGCCGTAATACTCCATGTTTAGCTTTTCTATCACATAGCTGAGAGCCATTGGGCCTACGAGCCCGACTCCTGGAAATCCTTCTAGAAGCGTATATCCGTCAATCTTCTTGTCCGATATGAGTTTTATATCTAGCATCAAACCACTGCTTAGCTATTTGACGCGCAAGCTTATAATAATTTGGAGAACCTTTTTGCAGCGGCGAATGCACCGGGAAGGATACATTGAATATGCCGATTTGCGCCGCGATAAAATGCAAAAAGTGTGCGTTTCGGGGTAAAAATGGCATTATACGAGGAGTTTACGAGGATAAATTTGCAATAGTTATTTAAATTTAACTATGGAATTACTAATGGTGAATAAAATGCCGCAGAGAGTAAGTAGCGAGAGAATAGATAGAGACGATGGATATCTCTATTATCTTGGCAAGGATGGGCACGTATGGAAGACCCCAATGAAAATGAACACAAGGGGAAGAAAGGCCAAGGTAGGATCTGAAAAGATAGAGAGAGAAGAAGGATTCTTGTATTACATAGACGGAAACGGATATGTAGTCAGAACAAAGATGAACAGAGGCGGAAGGGCACGCGGATCTGGAGCAAAGAGAAAGGCAGCGGCAAGGAGACCTGCAAGGAAGGCAATGAAAAGCAAGTCCAGGAGCGCGAAGAGCGCAAGGAGTTCCGCAAAGAAGAGAAGGAGATAATCATCTCCTTTTTTTCGGCTCTTCTATTTTTATTTTGGTAAGCTTAGTTACTGTATTCTTTTTTATGAAACCAGAGCGCAGCTCAACCACATACATCGATTCTCGTTCGGGGTAATATGTTTTGCAGAAAACGCTCCTGCATGGCGGCAGCGATTCCATCAGCGTGACTATTCTTTTTGATGAATCTAGCCAGAGAATATCTATGGGAAACTTCATGCCTTTCATCCATATGCCAAGCATTGAAGGATGCGAGAACGTGAAAAGCATGCACTCGTCTTCGGAAATCTCATCCCTGTACATTAGCCCTATTGCTTTTTTTATGAAGGAGTCTGCAATTATGGCCTTGAGCTTGATATCCCCTATTTCTACGATTCCCGAGGAATATTTTAGCCTTTTCCTTATGAAATTCAGCATCGGCTAACCCGTAACGGAAAAGCTCTGCTCGCGCATGAATTGCTCCAGGTAAAATTTGCTTCCTGTGCCCTTTCCGGTAAGGCTGCTACCCTTCCAACCTACGAAAGTGTGCATCCCCACTATGGCCCCGGTAGTTGCACTTATGGCCCTGTTGACGTAAACAGTACCGGCTTCTATGCGTTTTTCGAATTCCCTTATCTCGGCCCTGCTCTTGCTGTACATTCCCGCAGTGAGCCCGTATTCCACGTCATTGGCCATGCTTATTGCTTCGCCAAAATCCTTGAAGCTCTCGACAGTTATGAACGGCAGAAAGAGCTCCTTGTGGACAAGCTCGTGGTCGTGCCTTATTTCCACTATTGCTGGCTCCACATAGAATCCGTCCAAGTCGTTGCCTACGCGGGACCCGCCGTAGAGCAACCTGCCTGCTGATTTCGCCTTTTCTACAGACTCCACATAGCGATTGTAGGCGCTTTCGCTTATCAGAGGCCCTATGTAGTTTTCCTTGGATATTGGATTGCCAACCTTAAGGCCGCGAGCGCGCTCGATAAGCTTGCTCAAGAAGACCTCCTTTATGGATTCGTGTACGTACACCCTTGAAAGTGCGCTGCACTTCTGCCCTGCAAAACCGAAGGCGGCACTTACCACGCCCTCTACTGCGCTTTCTATTTCGGCAGTTTTGGATATTATGACAGGGTTCTTGCCCCCCATCTCCACTATGAAGACTTTCTGTGCGTTCTGAGAGTACGCCCTCGCAGCCATGCGCATGCCGGTATCCCTTGAACCTGTAAAAGCTATGCCTGAAACGTCCCTGCTTATCGCGAGCTCGTCGCCCACCTCAGACCCGGGCCCAGTTATGTAGTTGAAAACACCGTCGGGCAATCCTGCCTCTTTTAGGATTTCGTATATCTTGAGCCCAGTTAGCATGGACATGTTGTCTGTAGATGACGGCTTGAACACTACGGCATTCCCGGTAACCATTGCACCCATGCTCATGCCCATGGATATTGAGACCGGAAAGTTGAAGGGTGCTATGACCCCGAATACCCCATATGGCTTAAGCTTTATGGATATCTTCTCGAGCTTGTCTGCCGGCGCGCCCTGGAAACCCGCCTTTACCTTTACGCTGCTCTCTGCTATGACGTTTTTGCGTGAATATCCCTTGTTCTTTTCCATTTCGAGTATGTAATAGTTTATGAAGTCTATGGCTTCGTCTACTTCTCCGACGGACTCATACCTTGATTTGCCGTTTTCGTAGCTCAGTATTGCCGCAAGCTCAAATTTCCTTTCCCTGAATTTTTCCACTGCCTTTCTGAATATAGCGAGCCTGCTTTTATAGTCCGTTTCGCTCCACGATACGAAAGCTTTCTTCGCCTCTGCTATTGCCGCCCTTGCATTCTCGCGCGTGCCCTTCTGGAATTTGCCAATAAGTATGCGCCTGTCGATCGGCGAGCGCTCTTCGAGCAGCTCCTGCGCAGTCACTTGATTCGGGCCTATGTGCATGGGCCATGTTTTGCCGAAAGAAGCCAGTGCATTCTTGGCTGCCTGTTCAAAAAGTGCGTCAAATTTTGATTCCTCTCCTTTCTCCACCATTTTTCTGTAAGTAAATTCGTTTGAAAATGTGCCCGCTGCCACTCCAATCACCATAAATTATATTTTTATAACAAAAATGTTTATACCTTTATATACGCGCATACCAACAAATGTTGTAGATATCATCGTAAAATTCCGGATAAGCTTTAAATATTATCCGCGTTATAACTGAGTTATAATCTATTGATTTATGTTATGATGACTGCAGGTGTTGAAGCATGGTTTATGATGAGACTCAGGATGTAATGCAAAAGAAGGACGAATACTTGGAAAAGTACGGATTTAAGACCAAGGACGATTATGAAACGATAGTGAAAGGGATATCTGAAGAAACCATAAGGCAGATATCAAAAAGCAAAAACGAGCCCGAATGGATGCTTGAAAAAAGGCTTTTAGGTTACAAGATATTTAAGGAAAAGCCGGTGCCGACATGGGGGCCGGACCTAAGCAAGATAGATTATGATGACATTTTCTATTACCTGAAGCCCAATGCAAAAAAGACCGATTCGTGGGAAAACGTTCCAAAGGACATTAAGGATACTTTCGACAAGCTCGGGATACCTGAAGCGGAAAGGAAGTTCTTTGCCGGGGCCGAGGCGCAATTCGATTCCGAAGTGGTATACCACCATATGAAGGAAGAGCTTGAAAATCTGGGAGTAATATTCACAGACATGGACAACGCAGTCAAGGAATATCCAGAGCTTGTAAAGAAATATTTTGGAAATATAATACCGCCGAGCGACAACAAGTACGCTGCACTGAATACGGCAGTCTGGTCCGGCGGATCATTCATCTATGTCCCTAAGGGAGTAAAGCTTTCGATGCCGCTGCAGGCTTATTTTAGGATAAACGCAGAAAAGGCGGGGCAGTTTGAGAGAACGCTGATAATTGCAGACGAAGGCGCAGAGGTAGTTTATATTGAGGGATGCACTGCACCCATATACATAAGCTCATCCCTGCACGCGGCAGTTGTGGAGCTCGTCGCCCACAAGAATGCGCACATAAGGTATGTAACAATACAGAATTGGTCTAAAAACGTCTACAATTTAGTGACACAGAGAGCTTTCGTATACGAAAACGGCAACGTAGAATGGATCGATGCGAACATAGGAAGCAAGGTCAACATGAAATATCCGAGCGTGTATTTGAAGGAAGAGGGCGCAAGGGGCGAGATACTTTCAATAGCCGTAGCTGGCGAAGAGCAAACGCAGGATTCCGGAGGCAAAGCTTATCACTTGGCACCGAATACCACATCGCAGATAATATCGAAAAGCATATCCAAGGGAAGCGGAGTTACTTCGTACAGGGGGCTTGTTCACATAGACAAAAAGGCCTACAATTCCAAATCCAGCGTCAAATGCGATGCGCTTCTGCTTGACAGGGAGGCCAAAACCAACACATATCCTTATAACGAGATATATGCAGACGACGCGTTTGTGAGCCACGAAGCAACAGTAGGGAGGCTTAGTGAAGACGACCTGTTCTACATGATGTCCAGGGGCCTGAAGGAGGACGATGCAATTGCTACTGCAGTCCTTGGCTTCATAGAGCCGCTCGTAAAGGTGCTGCCGCTAGAATATTCGCTTGAGCTGAAGCGCCTGATAAAACTGGACACTTCGAATTCGATAGCGTGAGGTAATCACATGCAAACAGACGAAATGCAGGAGCAGAGAGGCAGGAACCCCAGCTATCGCGCTATACCGTTTGAGACCGATTCATTATACAAGAAGTACTTTGTCAATCTAGACCTGGCAAGATTTGAGGCAGGCAATACCAAAGAGGAGATAATGAATGATTACGACGGATCATCGCTTGCCAAGTATGCCAAGATGGGAATTAGGTTCTCTGCAGTGGTATACGATGGAGTGCTTGCGAAGGGCAACGAATCAGTACGTACAGGAGGCATTGCAGACAAAGAGCACATCAGGGATGGATTGCCGTTGGACAAGTTTTCCGCTTTCGCATACGATTTTTCCTTGGAGCCCGTAATCGTTGAGCTCGGATTGGGGACAAAAGAGCTCAATATGCTTTTCTTGGACTCCGGGAAGCACAGCTCGCCTGCAAGCGTATTGTTCAAAATCCCTAAAGGCGTAAAAGCCATGGTAAATGAGTATTACTTCTCGCTTGGAGGAAGCAAGAACTCCCTGAACGGATCGGCACAGCTCTTCGAATTGGAAGAGGGTTCAGAGCTTGAAGTGAACGAAATACACTGCGAATCGGAAAACACCAATTCGCTTATTACAAGGTCATTTTCAACAAAAGACAATGCAAGACTGGAGTTCAATGCATTCTACACAGGAGGCGCAACATCAAGGCAGAGAAGTGTTTTCAATAATTCCGGAAAAGGTTCCAAAATAAATGTCAATGAGGCAATAATAGGCTCCGGCTTCCAGAAATTTGACATAAACACGAATATGGCCAACTTGAAACCGGACAGCGGCTGCAATTATGAGGTGCGGGCCGTTCTGGCAGATGATTCTTCAGGGATAGTTAAAAGCTTCGCAAAGATGGCTAAAGGAACTGAAGGCTCCGAATCCCACATAAGGGAGAGAGGCCTTATATACGACAAAAACGCCAAGATAACGATGATGCCGGACATGTCCATAGATGAAAGCTATGTAAAGGCTTCGCATTCGAGCTCCACATCCCCGATCCCAGAAGACGATATATTTTACATATCGAGCAGGGGGCTTGACAAGGAAAAGGCAAAGTTCCTTGTAGGCAGCGGGTTGATATATGAACTTTTGAAGAACATTAAGGACCATGATTCGATGGCATTCAGCATGCTTCTCGCAAAGCACAGGCTTGAATCAAAAAAGATAGGCATTCCGGAAATGGAATTGAAAAGCTATGGTGTTTGGTATGATCAGTAAAAAGGAAAGCTACGATTACGTTGCGGCAAAATTCATACCGATTGTCAGATCCAAGGCAGCCATGGTGCTTTTCAGCGAATACGGCCTGACACAGCAGAGCATATCCAAAATGCTCGGAGTGAGCCAGGCAGAGGTAAGCAAGTACCTGAGCGGCAAGGGAACCAAGGATGAAGGCATAAAGATAAGCGACAGAGACATAGAAGCCTTTGCCCAGAGCATAGTTATAAAAGACGAATACAATGCCCAGAAGATAGTCTGTGGCATATGCCCAAAAGGGGCATCCAAATCGTGCCATATAATGATAAAATAGGTGCATAATATGTTGCTTGAAATAAAGGATCTTAAGGCGGAAATAGGAGGAAAGAGCATTCTTAATGGAGTAAGCCTGAAATTGGATACTAATGAATTCCATGTTTTGATGGGGCCAAACGGTTCTGGAAAGACGACACTGGCAAAAGCCATAATGGGCCATCCTGGAGTAAAAATAACAGGAGGGGATATACTTGTCGACGGGAAATCCATAATAGGACTGACCCCAGATAAAAGAGCAAAGCTCGGATTGTTCATGCTTTTCCAAAACCCTTCGGAGATAGACGGAGTGGGTTTCGTGAATTTCCTTAGGTCTTCTCTAGAATCCGTAAATGAGCAGACCATAAATATGAAGGAATTCATGGACAGCATAAAAAGCAACGTGGAACACCTTAATTTCGACAAGAACGTAGTTGGAAGATCTTTGAACAAAGGGTTTTCCGGAGGAGAAAAGAAAAAAGCCGAAATCTTGCAGATGGCAATATTGAAGCCAAAGATAGCAATTCTGGACGAGCCCGATTCGGGGCTGGATGTCGACGCAATAAAAATCGTCGCAGAGAACATAAACAGGATCAGGGAAGAAAACGGCCCTGGATTGCTGGTGATAACGCATTATAGCAGGATACTGAAATACATGAAGCCTGAATATGTGCACGTTATGCTGAATGGCAAAATAGTGAAGGATGGAGGAGTTTCCTTAATAGAAGAAATCGAAAAGTCGGGATATGATAAAATAAGTGATTGATTGGTAAATATAGACTCAGAAGAGATAAAAAAGGATTTTCCAATATTCGAATCCAGAAAAGATGGCCAAAGGCTTGTTTACCTTGACAGCGCGGCAACATCCCAGAAGCCAAGAGCGGTGATAAACGCAATAAGCGACTATTACAGCAATTACAACGCCAACATACACAGAGGCGTATATCAAATAGCTGAAAGAGCCACAGAAGCTTACGAAAATTCTAAGAAAGAGATGGCGAAGTTTTTGGGGGCAGAATCTTATGAAGAGCTTGTTTATGTCAGAAATACTACAGAAGCGATAAACCTAGTTGCCTTGTCGTGGGGAGAGAAGAACATATCCGAGGGTGACCACATATTGATATCGGAGATGGAGCACCACAGCAATCTTGTGCCTTGGATACTGCTCGCCAAAAGAAAGAAGGCAGTTTTGGATTATATAAAGGTAGGAGAAGATTACAGGCTTGACCAAGAAAGCTTGGAAAATGGGCTTGAAAAGAACCCCAAACTGGTTGCAATAACCCATGCATCGAACGTGCTAGGCACAATAAACGATGTTAAAAGCATAACAAAAAAAGCGCACGATAAGGGCGCGGTTGTTTTGGTTGACGGAGCCCAGTCGGCGCCGCACATGCCAGTAAATTTATCAGACATAGGATGTGATTTCTACGCTTTGTCAGGACACAAGATGCTAGGGCCGACCGGAATAGGCGCATTATATGGAAAGCGCGAGATCCTCGAGGCAATGCCGCCAGTTATAGGAGGAGGGGATATGATAGAAACGGTTGAATTTTATTCCTGTACATGGAACAGGATACCATGGAAATTCGAAGCCGGAACCTCCAACATAGAAGGAGGCATAGGCATGACTCCGGCAATACAGTATTTGCAAAAGCTAGGAATGGAGAACATTTTCAAACACGAAGTCGAACTGACAAAATATGCGCTTGACGCTTTGGCAGAGATAAAAAACGTGGAGACTTACGGACCGGACATGAAAAAGAACGATCATGGCGGCGTAATATCTTTCTCGGTAAACGGGGTGCACCCTCACGATATAGCAAGCATATTTGACAATTATAACGTGGCAATTCGCGCAGGGCATCATTGCGCCATGCCGCTGGTGACACAGATACTAAGACAAAGCGCGGTAGCAAGGATGAGTTTTTACATTTATAACAATAAAGATGACATAGACAAAGCAGTCGAAGCAATTAATGAGGTTAAAAGAATATTCAAGAAATAATAGGTAATTGGATGAGCCTTGATTTGTACGCAGAGGATTTGGTAGCAAATTACGAGCACCCGCACAACAGGAAAAATATGTCCGACTGCGACTCCAGCAGCCATGAATACAATACCACGTGCGGAGATGACATAACAGTCTACATAAAAGTGAAAGACGGCAAGATATCCGATATAAGCTTCGACGGAAGCGGATGTGCGATAAGCGTAGGGACGGCAAGCAAGCTAACCGACGCAATAAAAGGCAAGAGCGTAAGCGAAATTGAAAGTCTTGGATTTGATTTTATAGTTGACCTTATAGGCATAGATCCTGGTCCTGCAAGAGCAAAATGTGCAACCATATCGCTTAAGGCACTCAAGCATGCAGTATTTATTTACGAACACAAAAAGCCAGATAGTGAAACCGAAAGGCTATGAAAGGCCGAATTCGACCCTTTTATTGTGGGAACCTTTGTTTTCGAACTTTACCAATGATATATTGCCAAGCTCATTTGTGTTTGCAACGTGAGTGCCGCCATCGAGCTGAAAGTCAAAGCCTTCTATGTCTATGATCCTGACGATGTCAAGTTTTTCGAGAAGCTCGGCCCCAGGAGCAGTACGGGCTATTCCGTCAATTTTCTTGGCTTCTTCTCTTGTCATTTCTTTCGGGACGACCCTGTGGCCCTCATCTATGATTATCTGCGCATCCGAGATTATCGAGCTTAGCATCTCCTTCGTAAACCCAGGTATGTCAAAATCCATGCGAGCAGAATTATCAAATATCTGGCCGCCAGTTATCTCTCCTTTGTATTTCTTGTATACTACGCCGTCTATTATGTGAAGCATAGTATGCAGCTTCATGTGCATGTACCTTTTTTCCCAGTCTATTTTGCATACGACTTTTTCTCCATCATTTAAGTTTGCAGGCTCCTGGCTCATGTGGACCACTTCGTCCCCCTGCTTTTTTGTCTCTATTATTTTGTACTCTTTTCCATCAAGAGCAGATATTATTACTCCAGTATCGCAGGGCTGGCCTCCTCCAGTAGGATAAAATATCGTCTTATCCAGTATTATTTTGTTATTTTCAGAACTGACAACCTGAGATTCCAGTTCCCTAATATACGAATCCCTAAGATATATTTTTTCCGTCATATTATGCACCTATTTTTTATGTTATTATAAAATATACCATTAACAGCATTATTGCGGTTATTGCAAGCTTGCGCTTCAGGTTGCGCTCTTGAAACACTATGCCGCCTATAACTACCGTTATTATGACAGATATGCTGTTTCTCAGCGGAGAAGCTAGGCTTACGTATGCCAATTGCAGCGACGCATAATAGAATATCCTGTAAAGAAGGCTGAGGATAGCTATAGAGAATATGATTTTCCGGTTTTTTACCAAATTTGAGAATTCTTCTCTTACCCCGTCGTACCTTATCGATATCATCACAGCCATATTTATTGCTATGAATACCTCCAAAAGTATGAACATCGCGTACAGGTTCACCCCTAAGTCCAGTACGTATTTCATAAGGATTGCTCCGACTGCCATTATCAAGGTATTGAGGATAAGAAGATAAACGTACTTTTTTGAATCGAATTGCTTGTATTTCTTAACGCTTTTTGGCGCGATCAAGAAATACGTAGCTATGAGAAGAACGGCTATTGCCAAATATTGCAATATAGTAAGTTTCTCACCTAGGAGTATGAATGCAAGCAGAACTACGAAGAGCTGCGGAAGCGAGCTCAGAACAGGGGTTGAGACGGATATGTTGCCGTGCTTGTATATTCTTGCATTGAACAGGTAGGAAAGAGCGGACAGTACGCTCATGGCGTATATTATCAGTAGCTCATAAATGTTGATATTGAATTTTGCAAAAGGGAGAAATACTAGCGAGAAGACGGCGATGACTATGGAGAAGCTAGCGCTAAAGGACGTTGCATGCTCGTTTTTGAGGGCGTATTTTTCCACTATTGTAGAAACCCCCATTATTATTGAGGATATTATTACGAGATAGTACCACGATATCATCTAATCATTTGACGCTGCTTATTCCAAGTTCCGATAGTTTCTTTAAAAGCGATCCGTTGTCCTTGAATTGTATAGATTTTATGCCGACGCTTTCTGCACCTTCTACGTTTTCTTTGCGGTCGTCTATAAAGATTGCTTCGTCTGGCTTTGCCCTGCATTTTTTAAGTACGTACATATATATGTTTTTGTTCGGTTTCCTCATTTTGATAAAGCATGATGCAAATACCCTATCGAATTGAGACTTATCGAATACCCTTGGCGTTGAACTGTACCTCTTGACGTATACGTTCGTCAGTATTACTACTTTGTATTTTCGTTTAAGGCTCAATGCAAAGTTTAGCAATTTTCTGTTTATCCTTGCCTTCCTTATAAAATATTCGTCAAATTCAAGCTTATCGGCCGGAATATTCAGCGATTTTGATACGGAGCGTAAAAACTCAGAATTTTTCATCTTGCCCGTGTACATTTTTGTATTGTATCTTTCTATTATAGAAGCAACTTTCTCGTATGGAATTCCATACTTTTTTGATAGGTATTCGTAATACTCGCTGTCGTCGTATTTGAGCAGCACGTTTCCAAGGTCGAATATTACAAGTTTAATCATCCAAAACGCCCAAATCATAGTCCCGGCCGGATTCGAACCGACGTAGCAGGGTCCAAAGCCCTGCGTCCTTGGCCACTAGACGACGGGACTGCCAAGGTTCTTGTGATTCAATAATGAAAGTTCAGATATTAATACGATTTGGCAAAGTTTACAACGTGCTTTGAAGGCTTGCCGCAGTAGATGCAATTTCCAGCAACGTTTTGCTGGGCATCGAAAGGCATGTTTGTGGACTTTGCTCCTGTTTCCTCTTTTATCTTGAGTTCGCATTCCGTTTGGCCGCACCACTGCGCCTGGGCCATATTTCCTTCCAGGATTGCTTTCTTTAGCTCTTCGTAGGAATTGACTTTCTTTATTTTTTCCTTTATAAATAGGAGGGCGCGGTCATAAAGCTCCCTCTGGACGCGGGAAAGCTCTTTTTCTACCGTTTCCCCTATGCTGTATGAGCTGCATTGCGCCTTTTTCATGTCGTGCCTCGTTACCAGCACCAAGCCATTTGACTCGAGCTCCTTTGAGCCTATTTCTATCCTTATTGGAACTCCTTTAAGCTCCCATTCGTTGAACTTCCAGCCTACTGAATAATCATCCCTGTCGTCTAGGTATACCCTGGCATATTTTTCCAGTTCGTGGCTTATCCTTTTTGCATACGCAAGTATGGCCTCCCTGTTTGCATCCTTGTATATCGGAATGACGACGACCTGTATCATTGATATTTTTGGAGGTATCACCAGACCGCGGTCGTCTCCATGCATCATCACCATAGCACCCAGCTCTCTCGTAGATATTGCGAATGTGTTCTGGTATGCGTATTGTGTCTCGTTGTTCTTGTCTATGAACTTTATATCGAAGGCCTTTGCGAAATTTTGGCCATCGTTGTGGAAATCAGGGCCCTGTATTGAATAGCCGTTTGGAAGAAGGTGCTCTATGCTGTAGCTGGCCTGCCCTCCTGCAAATTTTTCATAATCAGTCTTTTGCCCGATTATTCCGGGCAAAGCCAGGTATTCTTTCGTTACTTCGGCGTATATTCCCAATATCTGGTCCCTCTCGGCATTTGCCTCTCCTTCCGTTGCAAATACAGTATGGCCTTCGTTCCATAGGAATTCCCTGCTCCTAAGCAAAGGAGTTGGGTGCTTGAATTCCCAGCGTACCACGCTGTTCCACTGGTTGAGCCTGAGCGGGAGGTCCCTCCATGACCTTATCCATTTTGAAAAGCTGTCGTACATTATAGTCTCGGAAGTGGGCCTTATCGCCAGCCTTTCGCTCAACTTTGAATTTCCGGTTTCGGTCACCCAAGCCACTTCTGGAGAGAATCCTTCTATATGCTCCTTTTCTTTTTCCAGGAACCTTTCAGGTATCAGCAGAGGGAAGTATGCGTTTTTTATCCCTGCTTTCATGAACATTGAGTCAGTAGCCTCCTTGACCGCATTCCAGCAGAAATATGCAGAAGGCCTGAATACTATGCAGCCCGACACTGCGCTGTAATCTACGAAATCAGAATTTATTATCACCTGCGTGTACCACTCCGATATGTCGTCCGATTTTTTTATTGTTATGGCGCGTTTTTCCTGATCTGCCAATTCAAACACCCTGCTTTTCGAATAGAGATTTCAACAATAGTTTAAGATGCCCTGCTTCTTTAAGCCTTCTGTATGAGTAGGATATCCACTGCTCTCCGAAAGGCACGTAAATGGACATTTTATTGTCCTTGGCTAGTTGCACGGCAAGCCTGTTCCTTATGCCTTTGAGCATGGCATAGGTGACCTTGCGCTTGTATTTCTTGTTTAGCTCAATTGACCTCTTTATCATTTCTGTATCATGAGTTGCTATTGTAAACTCTGTGCACTGCTCGTATGCCATCTGCATTAGTTTTGCGTAATTCCGCGTTACTTCTCCCCACGTAGTAAAGCTCTTCGACTTGCTTGAGGAATATGCACCCTTCACCAACCTTATGATTCCACCGGACTTCGATATGCGTTGAAGGTCGGATTCCGTGCGCTTGAGGTATGCCTGCAGGCATATCCCAACGCCGCCCTGCTGCACCTCTGAGAGGTACATTTTTATTGTGCTGTCAACTACCGGTTCCCCTTCCATATCAAGCCATACGAATACTGAAGATAGCCTGGCGTTCTTGACCAGCTTGGAATAATTGCCCATTGCCTCTTGTTCGGACATTGAAAGCCCCAACTGCGTAGGCTTAACGGATATGTCGGCGTTTATGTTGTAATTCTTTATGTAGCGCATTAGGCGTATGTAAGTGTCAACTGTGGAATCGACCATTTCCTGCTTTGTTATATCCTCCCCCAGGTAGTTTATTATCGTCCTTATGCCAAGTGAATTGAAATGCGTGGAGCTTTTTATTGCGTCTTCCATTGTAGTTCCAGATATCCAGCGCGATGCGAATATATGCTCTACTATATCGTTAAAATCCATCCGAAACACTGAGATTCAAAATCATTTTAATTGCTTAGAAAAGTTAGTTATAGTTTACTGCTCGCCGTAAATATATCTCTTTCCCCTTAATGCGGACGCTATTGCAGCTATAAATGACATTATCGCACCGGTATATAGCACCAGCGCCAGGCCATCATGGAAAGGCTCCGATATCAGCGTCGGGAAGAATATCTTGCCTATCACATAACTTTGGTTCGCCGAAGGAAGCGAAGCAAGCACTGTAGGATTTATCAGCGATTTCATCGGATTGTAGCCAAGTAAGCCTGCAAAAAGCGCTGACGTAGGGGGCAGGTGTGATACTCTTGTAGCTTCCGAAACAGGAACATGCTGGGCAACCAAACCGCTATAGAGCGATGGGCCCAAATGTACCGAAAGACCAACAACTAGAAGCGTGAAGAATATGGCTATGCTGAATATCAGGGATATGTTAGTGAATGTCGCCCTCATGCCAGAAGCCCCTCCGCGCTGCTCCGGAGGAACCGAGTTCATTATTGCAGTAGTATTTGGTGCGGCGAATAGACCCTGGCCTACCCCTATTATGAATATTATTACAGCGAAATAGGCATATTGGAATTCTGCAGGGACGAATGCAAGCATTATGAAACCTATGCCGTTTATAGTCATTCCAAGAGTAGAGAATAGCCTGGCACCGAATCTGTCGGAAAGATATCCGGATATTGGGCCGAATATCAGGAACCCAAAAAGCAGCGGCAGTATAAGTATCGCAGCCCTGAACGGAGTCTGCGAGAATGCAACCCCATGGAGGGGCAGCCATATGGCCTGCAGCCATATTATTATCATGAATTGCAGCCCTCCTCTGGCTATTCCTGCAAGGAGAAGGCTAAGATTGCCGAATGCAAAAGCTCTTATCTTGAACAGGGCCAGCTTGAACATAGGGTACTTTGCTTTGAGCTCTATTATTCCGAATAGCGCCAGCATTAGTATTCCGGCAATCATACTGCCTATTACGTAAGGGCTTTTCCACCCCATCGTATTGGTGCCGTATGGAAGAAGGCCATAGGTTAGGGCCAGCAGGATAAGAGTAAGGCCTAAAGTAAAGCTCACATTGCCCACTATGTCGAATTTTTGGCCCTTCTTTATTGTGGCAAGCTCATGCAGGGCCAGATATGCCCATATCGTGCCCACTATGCCTATTGGCACATTCACAAGGAATATCAGGTGCCAGTCGAAGCTTGAGAGTATTCCGCCAAGTATAAGCCCAAGTATTCCTCCACCTATCCCTGCAATCTGGTTGAAGCCTATAGCTTTGCCCCTTTCGTTTGCCGGGAACGCATCTGTCAGTATGGCAACACTGTTTGCAAAGAGGAAGGCTCCGCCTACTGCTTGCACGAGCCTGAGCAAGACCAAGGACAATGCGCCGTTTACGCCGGTTATGTACAATGAGGAAATGTAAAGGCCTATTGAGCCAACTGTGAATACAGCAAAGCCTATGTTGTACAGCTTGACCCTGCCGTACATGTCGGATAGCCTGCCTATCGTTACGACTATGACCCCAGATACGAGCATATAGCCGAGGAGCAGCCACAGCAGAAGCGCTATGTTGCTGGCTATGAGAGGATTTACGCCTAGGCCGGAGAACACTGCCGGAAGGGATATTATCAGTATAGTACCGTTTATGGCAGACATCAGTGCTCCGAGGGTAGTATTGGAGAGCGCTATCCATTTGTAGTTCTTTCCATATTTGCTTTCACGTTCGCGCTCTTCCCTGTCCTCTTCCATGTACGCCTTCGGTTCCGCAAGCCTTTTTTTGGAAACCATGAATCAAGCACCCAATACAGATTTTATTGCTTCAATTTCTTTGCTTGAAAGCAACACTCTGCATTCGCTGTCATTTATGAAGAACTCCAGCACGGTCTTGCGCAGCTCTTCTTTGTCTATCGTCTTCCTAAGTATGTCCTCTGTGTCTTTTCCTTCAATCATTTTGCCTGCGGCATCAGCCCATGAGCTTAGCACGCGAGCGTATTCCATGAGCATGTTAAGCTGCTCTACAGAAAGAACGAACTTCTGCAGTTCGCCGAATTTTTTGGCCTCTGCATCGGAAAGCTTTTTGCCGTTATTCTTTTCTATGTACTCGCTATACTCCTTATGCAGCCTGCCGGAATCGTCTATGAGATTGTTTATCAGGTACATTGCCTCCTCTACGTCAGCATTTGCCTCGCTCGAGAATAGGGTACTGCCGTTGACTGCTATATGGCCCGATTCTATCTCCCTGTTGAGGAGCTTTATTGCCCTGTCTATGAGCTCTTCCCTCATTTTTACAAGCAAATCTTCGCACGCTATCCATGAGGGTATGCGGCTTTCATCGATATCGCTAGCTCCGGGTCCATGTTCTGCAGTCATCGAATGCACTAGTTAGCTTATTATTATTAAATATGAATTATGGATAAAAAGGTATAAATTATGAAAATAAATCTGATTATAGACAAATATCATAACGACAAGGCCCACAGCATAAGGAGAGCTTTGGAAAGGAGAGGATTGGCAATTTCCGCTTCAGGATACGAAATGACGCTTTTTGTTGGAGGGGACGGCACATTTGCGAACAAATCTTTGGAATTCGATGACAGGCCTGTTTTGTTCCTGAGCAGGAATTGGAACAAGCCAAACGGTAGCGTGAGCTACAATGCGCAGGCGAACATAGATTCCAAGAGCCTTTCCAAGATCGTGAAGGCCATTACTGCAGGAGATTACAGGATTGAGAAACAGCCTGTGCTCAACGCAGTCTATTCTGGGAAAAAGTATTCCTCTCTGTACGATTTCTTTGTGGAAAGATATGTGACAAAAGAAGCAATGAGGTATGAGATAACAGTAAGGAATGGAAAGAAATCGTTCCGCACTTACGCGATATCTAACGGATTCATAATAACAACGCCGTTAGGCTCTACGGGATATTACTCTTATCCAGACACGCTTAATGGTATGAAGCCGAAGCGGATAGAAAACGGGAAGATAGGATTGGCACACATATTGCCCGTTAGGATAAAGGATTTTTACGGCAGCAAAAAGGCAGCCCCAGAGATCAGGCGCACTTTCAGCGACCATGCAATAGTCCATGCAACAATAGAAAGGGACGTGGGCCAGATAATGTTCGGAACTGCAGGCAATAAAGGGATCAGAATACGCGCAGAAAAGCGCATCGATTTTTACATAAATAAGAAGAATTCGCTTAAAATGGTGCTGCTAAATTTCAAACATTAGACCCGGTTATAACCGCAACTGTGCTGCCCTTGGGTTTTAGCCTGTCAAAGGCTGCGAGCGTGGATACTGATGCGAGCTCTGCAACCAACCCGTAATCCTTTAAGAACTTTTTTTGCTCGCTTCTCAATGAATCTTCGCTTACCGAAATTGCAGTCCCTCCTGTTTTTCTTACGGCTTCAATGCCCTGGTCACCGTATGTAGGATATCCAACCGCTATCGCATCAGCAGAAGTCATTGGCTTCCGATATTTTATCGCAGAACCCGTTGAATAAGCATCGACAAGTGGCTTGCATTTGTCCGACTGTACGGCTATTATGCGTGGTGTGCTTTTCATTGATTCGGATTTCTTCATCTCGGCTATGGCTTTGTAAGTAGCGCTCAGGAGCGTTGCATTTCCCACTGGAACAATGACGTTTTTGACTGCTTTTACAGCATTGCCGATTTCGTACATTATCGTCTTCTGGCCCTCTTTGCGGTAGCAATAGTCTCCACAAAGGAACGCCTTGTGTTTTTTAGAATATTCTAGAGCCAGGCCCTGGGCCTTGGTGAAATCCCCGTTTACCTTATGCACATCAGCGTCGCCAACACTTTTTATGTCGTTTATTTTGTCCGTGTTCGCGTTGTCGCTTATGAATACCTTTGCCCTGAGCCCGTAGAGTTTCGCGTAATAGGTTATTGAATATGCCATGTTGCCTGTGGACGCACACACAACTTCGCCGAATCCATATTCTGCGGCTTTTGCCACTTCTATTGCTGAGCCTCTATCCTTGAACGAATGCGTTGGATTGAAGAACTCGAGCTTGAGCTTAAGGCTCTCGCCGTATTTAGACGCAATTAATGGAGTGTTCCCCAGATAAAAATGCACATATTTGCCGGACGGCATGACCTTTTCCATATCCCAAAACGAGTTTATTTTGCTTATCTTTGGCATCTTGGCTTCATAAATTACTTCGAGGATTCCAGAGCATTTCTGGCATACCTGCGAATCGTAATCGCTTTCAAATGTCGAACCGCAGTTCGTGCATTCTAGATGGTATTTCATTAAATCGCTCAGAGTTGCTTATGGCCGTTTATCTTTTCCTTCAGGTGCTTATAGTCTATTGCACCCAGTTCAGATTCTATTTTTCTTTCGTCAATCCCTATGTCCAGTAGCGTGCACATGTAAACTATATCATCTATTGCGCTCTGCAGGCTTGATGTAGCACCTGGGGAGGGAGTTATGTTGAACATTATGTTATTGCCCCTTATCTTGGATGCGCCCATGCTAAGGAATCTCTTATTTTCGTCTATTATCTGGGGTCGTATGCCGCCATAGTTCTTGTCAAAGCGTATTTTATCCGGGCTGAGTGACGGCACTATCTTTGAAACCTCGTTTTTTATGAACAACGGTTTGCCTACAATTGGCAGAGGGTACATCATGTTCTTGCGCATTATCCTGCGTATGTCCTTGTTGCCGATTATATTGAAAAGGCTCTGTATTGTAGGTATGTCAAAATCAAATGTTCTTAGGTAATCGAGGGTTGTTCCCCTCTCCCTGACTTCTAGCGAAAGGGGAAAGCTGACAGTAGGGCCGAATCGGGTTATTTTTGGATTTGTTATCTCCGGATCGGCGTGTATGGCAGCGAAAGGTATGCCGCCGGCCTGCACCCTGTAGACTTTGCCGTTAAGTACCCGCGGAGCCACGTAAAAGCCCCCACCAACTGACAGTATTGAAAGGTTCCTGTCGTAACCTAGCTTTTTTGCAAAGTAAAGGCTGTATGTCCCAGAAGCGAATATTACGAATCTGCCCTTGAAGCTGCCTTTGTTCGTGATTATTTCGTGGCCGTCTTCTATCGGATTGGCAGTTAGGCACCTGCAGTTGAATATGAATTTTACCCCTTTACTTTTCGCCCTTTTGTAGAAGGATTTGGCAAGAAGCCCGAAGTTGACCATGTAACCCTTGTCCGATAGCAATGCAGATACTGTTTCCGAGGGATCCCTGCCCTTCACGGTGTTGGGCTCTACCTTTGCAAGCTCCTTGCGGCCAAGCTTCCTTAACCCTGGAAAGAGCTTCCTCATTCCTTTAGAGTATATTTTGTCTATTCTTTCGGCTTCTTCATCTCCAACTGCAAGGACCATCTTCTGCACTTCGGATATTATCCTTGAGCTTTCGCTTTTCGGTATAAGGCTCGAGTACTTCAGCACGCGTTCTGCAGACGCTTTTGTATGGGCTGCTTCCTCTAGCGTATAGTTGGTCTCTATGTCCCCGAAATGGAGTGTCTGCGAGTTGTTCTTTGAATCCGAGTTCAATGGCGCTATCCTGTCATACTTTTCTATGACCAGGATTGTCTTTATTGACGAATATCGCGAAGCCACGAAAGACAGGGCAGAGCCGGTTATGCCTGCGCCGACTATTATAAGATCGTAATAATCCTCCAATGCGGCACCTCAATTTTCTTTTGATATCTTTTTGAGGACATAGTTTAATATTCCACCATATTTGTAGTACTCAAGTTCTATCGGAGTGTCTATCCTGCTCTTAACCTGCGCAGATTCAACGCTGCCTGTCTTTTTGCTTGTGTACTTTATTTTTATGCGCGACCTTGGTCCCATATTTTGGTCAAGCTCTATAGTTATGGGCTTTGAATAGTCTATCCCTAGGGTATTGTAGTCCTGGCCACTTTCGAACTCAAGTGGAATTATACCCATGCCTACGAGGTTGCTCCTGTGTATTCTTTCGAAGCTTTTTGCAATAACCGCTTTTACGCCTATCAGGCTAGGACCTTTTGCAGCCCAGTCTCTCGAGCTTCCAGAGCCGTATTCGCTTAGGGCAAGCACTACTGTGGGCGTGCCGCTTCCCATGTATTTCATGGCTGCATCGTATATCGGCATTTCCCGCTTTTCGGGAAGATATATCGTGTAACCGCCCTCCTTTCCATTCATCATTATGTTTTTTATCCTGTTGTTCGCAAATGTGCCGCGCATCATCACTTCGTGGTTTCCCCTTCTGGAGCCGTACGTGTTGAAATCCTGCGGCTTTACCCCGTGCTCGATAAGATATTTTCCTGCTGGGCTGTCCGTGCCTATGGCACCGGCCGGTGATATGTGGTCAGTTGATATTGAATCGCCAAAAACTGCAAGAACTGACGCATTCTCTATGCTTTTTACTGACGTTTCCATCTTGTCCAGGCTTTCGAAGAATGGAGGAAGCCTTATGTATGTGCTTGAGTCCTCCCATTCGTACACCTTGCCCTTTGGGCTCTCAAGCTTGTTCCAGTAGGGGTTGACATCGTAGATATTGGCGCCGTATTCCTTGTTGAACATGTCAACGCGTATCGCCTTGTGTACCGTTTCCGCTATTTCTTCATTGCTTGGCCATATGTCTTTCAGGAAAACAGGCTTGCCATCGGATCCGTTTCCCAGAGGCTCCTTTGTCAGGTCTTTCATCACAGTGCCAGCTATACCGAAAGCTATCAGCAGCGGAGGAGACATCAGATAGTTGGCACGCACGTCGCGGTGTATTCTGGCCTCAAAATTCCTGTTACCGGAGAGAACAGAAGCTACTGCTATATTATTCTTGTTTATCGCATCGCTCTGGCCTTCTATCAATGGCCCGCTATTTCCTATGCAGGTTATGCAGCCATATCCTACGAGTTCGTAGCCGAGCTTTTCCAGCGGCTCCATCAGGTTTGCCGCTTTCATGTATTCCGTTACGACCCTTGAGCCCGGGCCGAAGCTTGTCTTTACCTTTCGCGTGTTTACCTTTAGCCCCTTTGCTATGGCGTTCCTTGCAAGAAGCCCAGCTGCTATCATAACTGATGGATTGCTCGTGTTTGTGCAGCTTGTTATAGAAGATATCACCACATCTCCGTCAGATATTATCTCCTCGTGGCCGTCCTTGTATTTTATCTTTGCATGTTTTATGCCGTCATTGCTTATCACTGCATCCTTTATTGCGCCGTTCTCCGGTGCCTCGCTTTCCTCAGACCAGCGCGTATAATCCTCCATGCTCATTTTTTCTTCGGCCTTGAGGCTCCCGTTTTCTTTTAGGAACAGCTTTGTGAATTCGTCTTTTATTTCGCCAAGCGGAATCTGCTGCTTTGGCTGGCTTGGGCCAGAGACGCTTGGGATTATTGTACCGAGGTCTACGTTTATCACATCGCTGAATTCGACCTTTGAGTAGTCGATACCGAAAGACTCCTGGGCCATATAGTATTTCCTTACAAGTTCGACCTGCTCGTCGCTCCTGCCGGTGCTCTTCATGTACCTAAGGGTTTCTTCGTCAGGGGGAAATATCGCTATCGTGGCGCCGTATTCCGGGCACATGTTAGAAAGCGTTGCCCTGTCTGGAAGCGAAAGGTTCTTCAGTCCCTCCCCGAAAAATTCTACGAACATGCCTACAACTCCGTGATCCCTGAGTATTTTCGTAAGCGTTAGGGCAAAGTCCGTAGCTGTTACGCCCTCGTTAAGTCTGCCCGTCAGCTTGACTCCGACCACTTTTGGAGTCGAAAATGACACAGGCTGGCTCAGAAGCGCTGCTTCCGCTTCTATGCCGCCTACGCCGAACCCTACAACCCCTAAACCGTTTATCATTGTCGTATGCGAATCTGTTCCGACAAGCGTATCTGGGAGCGCAACGTATTTACCATCTGACTGCCTGAGCGTGACGCATGTTGCCAGGTATTCGAGATTCACCTGGTGGCATATACCCGCAGAAGGCGGAAAGACCTTGAAATCCTTGAAGGCCGAGCTGGACCATTTCAGGAATTTGTATCTCTCCGAGTTCCTTTCTATCTCCTTCTCTTGGTTTATTGCCATTGACTGGATAGTATTGAATGAATCGACCTGCACCGAGTGGTCTATTATCAGGTCGACATTTATCGTGGGTTGTATGGTTTCTGGAGTCATACCTTTGTCAACGACGAACTGGCGCATCGCCGCAAGATCGACCACTGCAGGAACGCCAGTGAAGTCTTGCATAAGTATTCTTGAAACCTTGAACGGCACATCCCTATCAGAGGGGTTTTTGGCATCCCATTCCAAAAGCGCCTTGACGTCATCCATAGTTATGCTCGTGTTGTCCACATTTCTTAGCAGCGATTCCAGCACAACCCTAATCGAAAAAGGCAGGCGTGATATGCTTCCAAGACCGCTTTTTTGCAGAGCAGGAAGCGAATAGTATTCTACTTCCTTTCCAGAATCAAGGCTTAGTTTAGCGACAAAAGATTCATTTCCTTTACCATCCATTCAAACACCGATTTTAAATATCTAAGAAAATTTATAACGTGTTATGTGATGCTGCTTTGATTGGCCTCCAATATTTGCAAAGTCAACGCGAACCAAAAAGCACTATTAAATTTGCCATCTATTAGCTATTGGTGTTTAAATGGCAGATAATGCAACTCCTACAATAATCAAAGGACTTGAAGGAGTCTACTTTACAGAAACAAAAATATGCAAGGTTGACGGTTTCAAGGGAAGGCTTTGGTATAGGGGCTATTCTATAGAAAGCCTGGCAAAAAATTCATCTTTTGAGGAGGTTTCGTACCTCATACTTTACGGTTCTCTACCTAATGCCGAAGCGCTTTCGGTATTCACCAAGAAGCTCGTATCGTACATGAACCTTGACAGCGGGATAATCGGATTGGTAAAAATGCTGAGCCCAAACATGCTCTCCATGGATGTGCTCAGGTCTGCGGTTTCTTCCCTGCCAGCATTTGCAGATAAAAAGGTTTATCAGAGCGAAGCAGAAGAAAAACTCGAGGAAAGTGCTGAGATAATAGGAAGGATATGCGGCATCGTGGCATTAATGGGACGACTTAAGGCAGGGGGAGAATATGTAGCTCCAGACCAATCATTGGGCGTTGCACAGAACATACTTTACATGATGACGGGCAAAATACCAGAGGACAAAGTAGCCAAAATGCTTGACGTCATGATGTTGCTTCATGCAGAGCACAGCTCCAACGCATCTACGTTTTGCACAATCGTTGCAGGATCGACCCTGGCTGATATATACTCTGCAATCACTGCGGGCATATGCGCATTGAAGGGGCCATTGCATGGAGGGGCTGACGAAAAAGCCCTTGACATGATGAGAGCAATTGGCAATCCCGACAACACCGAAAAATACATCGAAGAGGCGTTGGACGGAAAGAAAAGGATAATGGGCTTCGGGCACAGGGTTTACAAGGCTTACGACCCAAGGGCCAAGGTCATAAAATCCTACTTGGAAGACATACAGAACGGCTCTACGATGGAAGTGCAAACGCTTACTGCGATAGCCCTGCGAGCCGAAAAGATGATGGTTGAAAAGCTAGGAGAGACGAAGGGGATATGGCCCAATGTCGATTTCTTTTCCGGACCGGTGTATACTTACATAGGCATACCAAAAGAGCTGTTTACTCCGCTCTTTGCAGCTAGCAGATCCCCGGGATGGTGCGCACATATGCTTGAGTACTGGCAGGACAACAGGCTGATAAGGCCTTTGGATTATTATAACGGACAACTCGACATACCCTACGTTCCTTTAGACCAAAGAAAATGATTGCACGTTTGTGATGATACGAGGTATTTCTGACTCGTGATGAGAAGAGAGTCTGCTGAAACTGCAACTGTTGGCGCTTAAAGGATATTACGGCTCGCTTAACGTAGGCTCAAGGCTGGCTTGAGTTAATTATGCTCCTAAGCAGTGACTTTGTCTCTTCGGGCCCTGACGTTGATATGCTTTCTACACCTGTAAGCTTGACCGCATAGTCGTTTCCGCCTTCGTACAGCGCATCGCCTATGAACACCATTTCCTGCTTGGAATACCCGAATATTTCGGTAATTTTGCTTATTGCATAGGACTTGTCTATCCCTGCTTTTGTTATGTCTATTGAAGTTGTGCCGCCGAGCCTTATTTCGAAGCCGTTGAGCAATTTGTCAAGCTGTTGTTTTATGGCCATGCGCTTCTTCTGGTCAGGATCCCATGCTGATTTAAGCTCTAATGGGGCTTCTTGCCCCAGGGCTGAGAATGTTATCTGCGTGCCACGGTCCTCAAGCTGGTTGCCGTAGAGCTTTTCTGGATTTTTAAAACCTGCAAGCTCAAGAGCTTTGGGAAAAGCTGAATAGATGAGCTTTTTCTGCTCCTCTGAGAGGTCTTCGGAATAAACCTTTTGCCATTCCGAAACTGAAAACTTGTAGAATGCAGTCGCATTGGTGGGGAACAGGTAGAGCCTGCTGAGCTTTTCTGCTGGGCATTTAAGGGCTCCTATGAGCTGCTTTTGGAACTGTGAGTAAAAACCTCCTCCGACTACTGCCATGGCCTTTATTGAAAGAAGCCTGCAGATTATTTTTGACATTTCTTCGTCCATTGGAGCTTTGCTAGGCGCAAGCGTGCCATCGAGGTCAGTAACAACAATTTTTACTTTGGAGTAGTCCAAAAAATCACGTTATTTGAATACATGGTTTTGTTATTTTGTAATTTTTGAACGGGTTGGGGTTGCCGGGATTTGAACCCGGACCAGCAGGTTACTTCATATTTAGTCTGCTTTCCAGATCATCATCATTGCCTTTTGGGCTCATTTCAAGTTAAACATCTGGAGCCTGCTGCGCTGCCAAGTTACGCCACAACCCCGCGCATATTTGTTTTCTCGCAACTCCTATAAATGTTTTATGCTAACCATAAGTATGCGCACTGTTTACAAAAACAAGATAATAACGCTGGAAACCTTTAAAGATAAGACAGAGGAGAAGGAGCGTTGCAGGGTAGTTGAAAAAGACGTTGTAGTTATTCTGGCATTTGTCGATGAAAAAACGATAGTGCTTGAAAGGCATTACAGGGCACCTATAGGGAAATGGATTCTTGAGCTTCCAGCTGGCCATATTGAAAAGGGAGAAACTCCAAAAGAAGCGGCAAAAAAGGAGCTTTATGAAGAAACAGGATACAGAGCGCAAAATATGAAGCTGCTTTACAAAGCTTATGTATCTCCAGGATTGCTCACTACTATGTCATATACTTATTTGGCAACGCGCCTTACAAAACATGAAAAAACAGACATGGGCGAAATGCTAGAAGTTGAGGAGATAAAGTTTTCTGATACATACAAAATGGTAAAATCGAATAAGATAATTGATAAAAAGACGATATCCGGAATATTATATTATAATGCATTTTTCAACAGGAAGGGGCTCACGCTTTAAATTCTTTGGCAAAAAATAGGTATGCATAAAACTCCGAAGTGATTGCTTGCTTTTCACTATAGAAGCTTATAAGATAGGCATAAACATATGGGCCTTTGAGGCAGCCAAGGCGCTCGCAAACCCATACCTTAACGTAGTTATGGCATACCTGGCCAAATCGTTCTTTATAGTGCTGCCAGTTCTTGTGATATATCTTTTGCTGAAGAAGGACATGAACGTCTATTCCTTTGTCGTTGCAGGCATACTTCTTTACGTAATATCTGATGGAATAAAGATAATAACAAAAGAACCGAGGCCATGCAACGTCCCGTATTTGACTGACGTGTTGCACATAAATTACATATCGTGCCAGAGCAGTTTTTCCTTTCCAAGCAACCATGCAGGGGTTTTGACAGGGTTAACAATATTCCTTAAAAATTACAAGTATGTCAGGGTATTGTATGTGGTATGGCTGGTGCTCATACTGTTCGGAAGGATATACCTAGGATTGCATTATCTTACTGACGTAATCGCTGGAGCGGCGCTCAGCATTGTAGTCGCTTACATCATATACAGGTATAGGGATTATATAAATAAGGCGTTAAATGCCGTAGTGAAGAAAATATTGCCCCCGTTGGCAGTCCAAAAGTGATTATGTGGCAAAAGTTAATCTGAGCAAGAAACAGGCATATGCAATAATAGGCGTATTGATAGTCATCGTAGCTGTTATAGCACTGTACGAGAATTCTACAAGCAGTGCGGGCAAAGCTGACATAAAGTTTGATAATGTAGCAGTAAGTAGTTCCTATCTTTCGCAGCTCTACGATGTAGCAACCAATATGACACTTGCCAACAACATAGGAATAGGTACGGCTTCTAGCTATCCCTCTCCCTCTGGAAGCAACGTAAGTCTTACTTCAGATGGAATGCCTGAAATGCTGTATATAGGTGCTGATTACTGCCCATTTTGCGCCATAACAAGATGGGGAATGATTGTTGCCCTAATGAGATTCGGAAACTTCTCTAAGCTTCATTATATGACTTCCAGCGCTACCGACTATGAGCCAAATACTGCAACTTTCACATTTTATAATTCGAGCTATTCGAGCAACTATGTGGACTTCCAGGGAGTTGAAACGCTAACGAATACATACAAGCCGCTACAGAATATGACAAATGAGGAAGGAGTGATATTTTCAAGGTTCGATTCCAACAACACCGCAATTCCAGCTGATGAGAGAGACGCAATACCTTTCATAGACTTCGGAAACAAGACCATACAGATAGGAGCAGAGGTCAGCCCTGCAATAATAAACCCGTATAACTGGAACCAGGTACTTTCGTTCCTTCAGACGAATCCAAACAGCCCAGTTACCCAAGCGATAATTGGCGAGGCAAACGTTTTCACTGCACAAATATGCAATATTGACGGAAACAAGCCGGCAAGCGTGTGCAACCAGAGATTCGTTAAGACAGTCGATGGGATTACTGGGGCTTAAAGAGCCGATTTCACATATTTGTACATTGCGCTGAGGCGCTTGGCTACCGACCTGTTTAAAGCGATGACATTTTCTTTTTCTTCGATGTCATCCATGCGATACAGCTCGCTGGGCCGTTTTCCGTAGAAATGCACAAGCTTGTAGCCATTGCTTATTATAGAATAGGCCTTAGTATTGTACGATAGCTTCGCCTTGTATATGCGTGCGGCATATTCTGAACGGCGGCGCAGCGCAGAAAGCAGCATCCCATCCCAGCCTTCGCTTATTCCATTGTGCTCGCTTATGACTTGGTTTTTCTTGTAAGCACCATTAGAACCTGCCATTGAAAGAACCATCCCATGCATGTCTATCAGGCTTGTCGGATCGCTTATGCTGCTTCCATCAGAGACGGGCTTGCCGTTTTCGAATTTGGATATTATCAACGGCACATTGTTGACTTCCTTGTATGGATATAAGGAATGGTAGAGCATGCCGTGCTCCCCAAAGAATTGCCCATGGTCCGAAGTAACTATAACGCTCGCATCATCGAGCATTCCGTTGTCCCTGAGAATCCGCAAAGATTTCCCTATCTGCCTGTCCAAGTAAGAAAGCCTTCTCATATATCCTTCATGGAACTTCTTTGTTATGTCGTTGCTCATCTCAAGTATTCCGCTGAGATAGAGCCATTTGTCCTGTATTATGCTGCTATCCCTTACCGGATAGTTTTCGTGGGCTTCTATGCAGTTTATGAACATGAATTGTGGCTTGTAGTTGTATTCCTTTTCCAAGTATGCCTTAAGCGCGTTGTTTGTATCTAGAGCGCCGCGATCCATGCGATATGTTCCATCGGCATTTGCAACTCCCGCGGCCATCTTAACTCTGAGGTTCAGGTATAGGCGGTTTAGGAGCGAATCCGGAATAAAATTGGAAAGGCTGAGCGCAGTCTTGAAAAGAGCTTTGCGCATTGCCTCGCCCTTTATGAAATTCGAAAGGAGCTTGGCCTTCTTTGGGTTATACTTTATGTTGGAGTTCATCCAAAGGTCGTAGACCTTGTCGAACCCTATGGCGAGGTTGGTATTGCTGGTCAGGAACGGATTGTTTGAGAACAAGACCGAATAGTATCCTTGGTTATGGAGCTTTGACGCAAGCGTGATTGCGTTGTTTGGCAGGAACTTTATCTTTACTATCCACGGATCTATCGAAGAATCCGAAAGGAAATTATGCGACGCCTGCTTTATCTTTGACGAAAGCCTTGATGTAAATATGGACGCATGTGCTGGAGCAGTCCAAGTTGCTGGAGAGATTGCGTTCTCAAAACTGGTTCCGTGTGCAGAAAGGTAGTTTATGTTTTTAAGAGAAGGATTGCCATACGCATCGCTAGCCCTGAGCGTATCGAGAAGCAACACTATTATATTTTTGCTCTTGCCAAAGCTATCATGCCTTGACACGGGCTTCCTTGAGCTTGACATTTGCCTCGGCTTTTAATTTGCAGAAACAGTATATAAATATTGATATGAAACCGTTTCATACCGGTCCGATAGTTGGTTATGATGGAAATATGCGTATTGAATCCGTATTTTTACCCGTATTTTGGCGGGACTGAAAAGGTTCTGCTGGAAATATACAAGCGCCTATCAAAAAAGAATAATATTACCGTAATAACATCTTCGGTAGGCAGCGAGCCTGGAGAGACAACGTTCGAAGGAATCAAAATATTGAGACTTAAGACCGTGCAGCGTACACTCCCCCACCTTCCACTCCCACTGGCATCCATGGACGGGTTAAACGCAGCAATAGAAAAAACCGCTGCGGATATATACCACATAAACAACAGATACCAGTATTTTAGCAGCACAATAAACACAATAAAAAATAAGACTTCTGGAAAGCTCGCATTGACAATACACAACTCGCTCCCTAAGGGAATTGACCCTATAACGGATTTTGGAGGATTGGCATATGATATCTTTTGGGGGCGGAAGATAATGAAAAGAGCAGACGTGATAACTGCAGTTTCGAAAAACGCAATGGAGACCACAGTCCCAATTAAATTTAGAAAAAAATCCCATGTCATATTCAATGGCATAGACTACAAGTCGTTCATGCCGGCCATGGACAGCGGCAGGGTTGCAAAGACAAGGGCCTCCATGGGATTTGAGAAAGATGGGATTTTGCTAATATCAAATGGCAGGCTGACAAGGCAGAAAGGGCACTCTTACCTGATACGTGCCGTAGCAGAATTGGACAGGATAGGTAAACCCGCCAACTTGTTCATAATAGGCAGGGGCCCAATGGAAAGCAGGCTTAGGGAATTGGCAAAAAACCTTGGAATCCAGGACAAGGTCAGGATATCGAACGGAATAGGAGAAGAAGACCTGCCGTATTATTATAATGCAGCGGACATGTTCGTATTTCCATCCCTTTATGAGCCGGCAGGAATGGCGATGCTTGAAGCATTATCGTGCGGAACTCCGACTATCGCAACCAAAATAGGAGGAATACCGGAAGCGCTGCAGAATTACGGCGAATATATTAAGATTAAGGATGTAAAAAGCATTACGAATGCAATAATGAAAGTGTCTTCAGACATAGGGCATTACAGAAAGCTCGCGATTGAATGCAGGGAGAACGTAATAAAGAGGGAGCATGACTGGAACTCCATAGCGAAAAGATACGAAGAAGCATTCGGACAGGTACTAGGGGCATAGGATGGCTAGCAAAAAGAAGAAAAGCTCCATTTGGTATACTATAACAAATGTCAACGAGCTCAACAAGGAGGAGTACCTCAAGCTCATAAAGCGCGTTTCCCTTTTTGTCGGACTCGGGTTTGTTGCAAGCTTTATCGTTTTCTTCGTCATAGCCTTGCTTGGAGGCATAGGAAATGTCATAAAAACGATGGAGAACGCAAATCCGTTCTATTACTTTCTTGCTTTCGCTGCGGTATTCGCAGGATACCTCCTCAGGTTCATCAAATGGCTTTATTACACAAAACAGCTCAAGCTCAAGGTTCCGCTCAAAAAGAATTTCATAGTATACCTTTCGCAGTATTCAATGAACATAACGCCCGGGAAGCTTGGCAGGGTGCTTGTTGCTTATACGCTGAGCAGGATAACAAACATAAAAGCGTCCAACATACTGCCAGTAGTGACAATAGACATATTTACGGATTTTCTAGGGGTTGGAATATTGGCACTGGTTTCTGCGATATACTTCGACCAGTTCGTAATCTACGTTCTCATAATAGACATGGTGCTGATGCTGCCATATCTTTTCATACTGAACGACTGGTTCTACAATTTCATGAAAAAGATGTTCAAGAAAAGAAGATTCATAGAAACATTCACACTCTATGGTGACGAGTATTTTGCTTCTCAGAGCGTTCTTAACACACCGAAGACATACTTAGTCTCGCTTGTAGTAACCATACCTGCTGCATTTCTGAACGCTATGGCCCTGTTCTTTGCGCTGCTCTCCATAGGGCTGGCCCCTCACGTTGTTGCAAGTGCATTCATAGAGTCCTCCAGCAACGTTTTCGGCATGATAACTGGCATACCCGGGAACATAGGAGTTACTGACGGATCCCTGGTTGCACTGATAGGAACCATTTTCAAGACCACTTTTGCGACTTCGTCTGCATTGACGATAATGACAAGGTTTGCAACGCTGTGGTTCGGCGTTCTGCTTGGCGGAGCTACTCTTCTCTACAGCTTCAGATATTGGACTGAAAACCTGTCAAAAAGAACAAGAAGAGGTGCAAAGCGCACCAAAAAGAGAGTCAGAAAAGAATGAGGGAACGCTTACGCGTCCAAGTCTTCCGGCTCGTCCAGGGCGTCGTCAAGGGATTCTTCTTCATCCTTGCCGCTTGATCCGCCTAGAACCTGTATCTTTCCGAACTTGCCAGTTGAAAGCTGCGGCGTGCCGCGGAATTCGTTGACATAGCAGTTTGAAAGCTCTACCTTGTCTCCTACTTTGACAGAGTTTATATCATTGCCCCAGAGGGACATGTTTATCGTTCCGCTGTCATCCTTGAGCGTTATGTTTGCAACCATTAGCCTCTTGCCAAACTTATTGACAACCTCCCTAGGTTCTTCCTTTTGTACTATTGTGGCTGTAATGTTAACGTTTCCTGTGCCTGCCTTTAGATCGCTTATCTTCATTAGAACACCTGAGTTTATGTTTATTTTTATAAAAAGCTTATTTAACCTTTGCCCCTAGTGCCGCTATTGTAGCGGGTTCCCTTTTTGGCTCAGATAAGCTATAAAAAAGGCTTCCAGCATAAATACTGCGATAAAATGGCAGAAGAACAAGCCCAGCATGTGCACCCCTCTTTTGCAGGGGTAATAAGGCAGAAGGAAGAGGTAAAGGCCAAGCTTGCAGGCATAAAGAACAAGATAGGAGTTTACAGCGCCAAAGGTGGTGTCGGAAAGACCACTGTGGCTGTGAACCTTGCGATTGCACTTGCAAAAATGGGAAAAAGCGTAGGGCTGCTTGACGCTGACATAGACTGCCCAAACGTGCCAATGTTCATGGGAATAGAGGACCGCATGGACATAAGCCATTTCCCGCTAAAGCCGCTTGAGAGGCAGGGCATAAAGGTGGCTTCCACGGCAATGATAGTGGATGATGCAAAAAAGCCGATAATATGGAGGGGGGCCCTTATAGCTAAAATGCTCGGCGACTTTTTCGAGAACACAGACTGGGGACAGCTCGACTATTTGATAATAGACCTGCCTCCAGGAACATCAGATGCGCCGCTTTCGATAATGCAGCTTCTTGACATGAAGGGTTTCGTGCTAGTTACCACTCCTGCAAGGATAGCCGCAGTGAATTCCGTACGCTCAGGGCTCATGGCCAAAAGGCTGGGAAAAGCAGTCCTGGGCGTTGTGGAAAACATGTCGGAGGGAACGACAGAGCAGGCAGAGTATGTAGCCAAGGCGCTGGATACTGAAGTAATAGGAAAGATAAGCCTCAACAAAAGGATATCCAAGCTTGAGGATGAGGGAAAGATACCGGTTTTGGAGGACGAAACGGTATTCGAAGAGTTTAAAGCCATAGCCGAGCGCATAGCCTGAAAGAAATAAGTATTTCTGCTGACATTATATATTAGAGTATTATGCTTAAGGACGCAGTTCTGTGGGAAGCCGCTGGCAGCAAGGTCAGGTGCAATGCCTGCTCAAGGAGGTGCTTGATTCCTGAAGGAGGGCACGGCTTCTGCTATATAAGGAAGAACATAGGCGGCAAGCTTTTCCTTGCGAATTATGGAGTGCTTGACGCGATACAGATAGACCCAATAGAGAAGAAACCATTCAACCACTTCATGCCAGGCACAACTGTTTTGGGAGTGGGGACATCGTCATGCAATTTCGGATGCCTTTTCTGCCAGAACCACAACATATCGAAAGAGAAGGATATAGAGGGAACGTACTTGGGGCCTGAGGAACTGGTCGATATGGCAGTGCGCAACGGCGCTGACGGAATAGCATTCACTTACAACGAGCCCACAATATTCATAGAATATGCTCTCGACGTTGCAAAAATCGCGCATAAGGCAGGGCTGTATACCGTATTCGTAAGCAACGGCTACATGACCAAAGAGGCCGTAGAATTGATGAAAGGCAGCATAGATGCTGTTGTCGTAGATTTTAAGGGAAATGGGGAAAGGGTATTTGCCAATAAGTATATGGCGCTCTATTCTCCGGAACCGATAAAAGAGGCCCTGATAGCGCTGAAAAACTCAGGAATCCACGTGGAGATAACGGATCTGGTGATACCTGAAGTAGGGGATGATGAGAATGCCTGCACCGAGCTATGTTCGTGGATTGCCTCAAATCTTGGAAACGATGTTCCAGTGCATTTTACCAGATTTCATCCGGACTACAAAATGGATTACCTAAGCAGCACGCCCCTCTCAACTTTGGAAAAACACTATGAAATAGCGAAGAAGGCAGGATTGAAATACGTTTATATAGGCAACGTGCCGGGGAACTCAAGGGAAAGCACTTTCTGCCCTTCATGCGGCCGTATGGTAATAGAAAGGCTTGGTTTCGACATACTGGACAACAGATTGTCCAAGGGAAACGAATGCCCTTACTGCGGAGAAAAAATAAAGATCACAGGCAGAACGCCGAAAAGAATAAGGCACGGAAACATAAGAAGCATTTATTGAACGTTTTTATTGATAGGTGTATCCTAGCTTTATCGCCTTCCTTACAGAAAGCTTGTATGATACTGCCCCTATTATTACTACCACAGCTATCACTATGAAAAATCCTATGCCTAAATCATGCAGATTGTGGATCTTAAGCGGGGTTATAATCCCGTATTGGAGTATGTTTGGAAATATTTCGACCAATATTCCTGCCACAAAGAATGTTATTCCGCCGTACAGCAGCACGTCAGAGCTTATGCTTCTTGCAAGGAAAGCTATTCCCTTCTTCGTAAGTTTCTTTACCTTGGTTATCCATTTCCCGAACGCTGCTCCAAATATTATTTGCATTGTCATAGTCCCAAGGCCGAAAAGAGCTCCAGGAACCCATCCCAGCCATGGGCTCGGCATGGAAGGTGAAAGGACAGTGTATATTATAAGAGCGAAAGCGCCGAAGCCGAAACCAGCTATTAAGCCGTGAAGGAACGCCATCTTCGATGGAACCTTCTTTAGGCCTATGCCTTCATCGTCAGAAGTCAGCGGGTTCTTTTTGTGCTCGAATTCTAGTTCCTGATCGTGGCTTTTTGGCTTGTGTAGATGGACCATGACACCCAACTTTTCCTCAAGCCAGTGCCAGTGAAGATACACACCCTTCTCTTTTATGTAGAGCCCGGCAAGCAGCATTGCCAGGCCGACAAACATGTAGGTTATTCCGAAGATCAAAGAGGTAGTAAGGATTCCCACAAGAGCGAAATATGCAAGCTCGGAAACGAGAGCGCGCTGCAGCGTGAATCCGGAAGAGAATATCATACCCGCTTTCATTCCCTCCTTGCTGCTATAGCTTCCAACGGCATACGAAAAAGTTATTGGCCACGTATGCTCGTCAGGGGTTATCCCGTGGATTATGCCCAATAGGTATGAGAGTATTATCGCAGTTATAAAACCCACATTAGTAGGGTTGAAAAGGTTAAGGTTAATCATGCTCTCATTTATAAAGGTTAAAGTAAAACCTGAAATAGTTTTATTATGCTTCATTTTATTAATACTTTCCTGCATTTACAATTTACAGCGGTGATAGTATAAAGCTTAGTGTATTGGTATTTCTTATATTTGCATTTGTGGCTCTCGTAGATAGCGCTTACCTCAGCGTAGAGCATTTTTACCCAGGTGTGCTTGCATGTCCAAACACTGGAATAATAGATTGTGCCACTGTTCTTACTAGCGGCTATTCTAGCGTTTTTGGGGTACCGCTGGCATTGTTGGGGCTTATATGGTCTGTTGTGCTGCTTTTCATATTTGCCAAAAGAAATGCCGCGAGCGAGTTCTTGGCTCCGATATGGTACATGGTAGGAATCCTTGCGGTTGTATATTCCTTCAGCGCACAGTACCTGATAGGCAAGATATGTATATATTGCACGACACTCGATATATCCATAATAGTGCTGGTATCTATTGGAGTATTTGCCTTGAAATTGCACGAGAGAAAATAGGTTGTTTTATGCCTGAAAAACGCAAAAAGCACTTTTATATAAGGGATCCCGTTTCCGGAGATTTGCAGATTGACGATGCAGTTGCAAGAATAATAGAGGCTCCGGAATTCCAAAGGCTCAGGTATGTCAAACAGCTGGGATTTTCTTACCTTGTATTTCCAGGTGCGCACCACACCAGGTTTGAACATTCCCTGGGAACATGGAACGTGACCAAAGACATTTCCTCAAGGGTCTTGGGTTCGGAAGACAGGGAGCTTTGCGTGGCAGGACTGCTGCACGATATAGGCCATATGCCGTTGTCACACGAATCGGAAAGGCCGCTCTACCCGTACATAAGGATAATGCATGAAGAGGTTGGAAAACGTATACTGGAGAAGAGTAGTATACTCGATAATGTAAAGGATTACGGAATGTCAAAAAAGAAGATATTAAGGTATTTTGACGGGATAGGCAAGGGCAAGATAGTTACCGGGCCGTTGGGGAGCGACAGGGTTGATTACCTGATACGCGACGCCTATTACACAGGAGTGGCTTATGGGATGATAGATTATTACAGGATAAGGAATCTGCTTACGCTTTACATGGATGAGCCCGCGGCCTATGCGAGCGGCGTTGACGCTGTCGAATCGTTTTTCATAGCAAGGTATTATATGTATTCTTCAGTATATCTGCACCACGCAGTTCTCACGGCAAATGCGATGTACAGGAAGGCACTGAGGATTGCTTTGGAATCTGGGGATTTGGATCCATACGCTTTTATGTACCACAACGACCAGGAGGCAATGACAGAACTGAAGGATATTGAGGGCTCATCCTCGCTCATAGAAAGGGTTATTGATAGGAAACTGTTCAAAAGGGCTTACTACAATCCAAACTTGCATAGCGACATCACCGAAGAAGAGCTTGGAGAGATAGCACAAAAGGCAGGGCTTGACGAAAGCGAATACATTGCGGAGATACACCACTTGAAGGGCAACGAGGACAGAATAAAAGTATTATCAAAGGACAAGAAGGAGATAGGCAACCTTAATGACATTTCAGACATATTCAAAATATTGACAGAGGTGTTGCAGAAGCGCAAGATTGCAATAGTGGCATGCGACCAGAAGCATTCCAAGAAGCTCGGAGCAATGATAGAAAAAGCTTTATAATATGCAAACAAAAAGAGGATGCGTTATTTGTGGGCCCATAGCTCAGTTTGGTAGAGCGGCTGGCTCTTAACCAGTAGGTCGAGGGTCCAAATCCCTCTGGGCCCGCTCTCATTATTGCACGCCTTTGCTAAGGCGCATCGTCGGATCCTCCTTGGCCATTATGGTAAATTTTGGACCTAGGGCATCTGACCCGCTAGTTATTACTATTTTGCTAGGGATAAGGAACAGCCTTGGGTCTATGCTTTCCCTTTCCTCCTTAAGCATATATGTTATCTCACTGCCGTATGATTTTGAATTAAACATTTCGAGCATTGATATTGGGTTTTTTACTATGTATGGGCCCAACTGGATGTTGTTTCTTTCTATGTTGGTTTCAACCCTGAATATTTTTCCGAACATTCGTTCGTCAGAACAGAATCCAACTTTGATCCCGCTTACGAATCCCCTATTAGCATATATGGGAATCTCTGCCATACTTCTGTCAAGCTTTCTTAGAAGCGATTTTACCGAAGAGCCATCCTCGGAAAGATAGAATTCAACCTTTTCATCTATGTCCATTTTTATCTGGACCGCACTTTTTATGTACGTGGTCGTCCAATCACAGATTACTAATGAACGGCAGATATAAAAATTTTTTGTACTGCTATGGCTGCATCCAGTCTATCTCGTAATATTCGTATTCACTGGTGGGCAGCTCTATTTTTTTCACGCGGTAATAGGTAACAGCAGTTTCCCTGTCGGCTATCGCTATTATCAGCTCCATGTGTTCGCTGTTGGCCTCATTTATCATGGCTGAAAGCTCGCTTCCGCCTATATATTCGTTCTCTCCAAGCGAAAGCATGCCGAAGTGCGGTGCGTCTTTCCCAGGAATCTCTATTCCGTCGTGCTTTCTGTGGTAGAGTATAAAGTCCATGTTCACCTTTTTCTGCCTTGTTTTTCCAGGTATTCCGAGTATGAAGGTTTTCTTCACAGAATGCGCTACCCTTATGACCCTTGCCCATTCCGATGTCAAAAGTTTCGAATCCCTTGGAAATACATGCAGCACGTGCTTTGAATGGATCCATGAAGGATCGTCCTTTATGGGCTTTGCACCGGGAAAATAGACCCTGAAATGCGTGCCGAACTTGAATCCGGATTTTATTACATAGCCTTTGGATCTCCAATCCTTGTAGACTTCGTAGAGCTTTTGGGCATCCGGCCTGACTTTGGAAGCTATCTTCAGTATTTCATTGAACGGATATCCTTCTATCTTTAGAGATCCGAATTCGACCAGAAATAGGGTTTCGTAGAGGTCGAACTTGTTCAGGGTTCCATGATTGCTTAGCTTGTATGTTCCATACTGGCCGAACCAATACTGTTCGTATATCTGCTTTCCCATCTCGGGATCGTCTACAACCGAAGTAAGATCGTCCTCAAAGAATACGCCGTTCATTGAGTATTTTGATATGTTTATCGAAGAAGAAGGATATCTCTTAATCTGCATTTGTGCGTTCTTCGTGGCAACATGCTCTTCCTTAGGGCTTCTGATCATTAAACCTCGGTCACGCCAATCTTTGTACGTGAAGTACCTGGCCATGAACTTCTTGTTTTTTGAAAAATATGATGCAAGACCGTTAAAAGTTATCTCGTCACCAGAATCTGACGATTTGCATACTGCCTTCCTGACGTCCAATACATAAAGAGCCTCTTCTGGGGCTAGCTTTAGCGTTCCGTTGGACATGGTGCCTATGTTCCCAGACCTTAGCGTATCTATTGTAGACTGGTCCTTGCAGTATATTGCCTTTTTGTGCTTGTCGTAAACTATTTCCAATGCCAAATTTACACCATGCTTATCTGTTTGATATATTCTGTTTCTATTTCACTGAGCTTTGCCGGCATTATGAGGGTGGCCATCCTATAATCCGCATCCGTTTTGATATCAGCAATTTTTTTGAATACGATTTTCTGCTTTTCTGTGCCAACGTCGCACAGCGCCATTATTTCCCTGTCTTTGGCGAAGACGCCAAGCTTGTAATGCTCCTCGGCCTTTGACATTATTGCTATTGCTTCCTCAATCCTTATAGACATACCCTTTTCATTATCGTAGTCAAGCAGTATCATGCTGTGCCTGTTCCCGGAAATGTTTGCCGATACTGTTTCATAGAAAGAAACGGGCTTGTAGTGTTCGGACCATCTCGGTACGGTGCATGTGGGACCAAACCTGTAGAAGTCCAGTCCGCTCTCTGCTATGGCCACTGAAAATATGCTTGTCGAATGTATCACTTTGAATGCCAAACCCTGTTTTCCTGCTTCCACCAATATAGTCTTGTGTGTTGTGGCGAGCATCGGATCCCCGTTAGTTATTATCGAAACGTTCCTTAACTTCGCTTCTGAGATTATTTTAGATACTCCCTCCTCGAGCTCGCTCCTGCCCGCGCGCTGTATCTCCCTTTTTGAGATTGAACTGATAAATTTTAGTTTTTTTGGATCCACGAATGCAGTGTATCCGTCAAGAATTATTATTTCGGAATTCTTTATTGCCTCGATTCCGGCTTGCGTTATGTCGCGTTCCCCTATGCCAAGCCCTATTAGATAAAGCATATTACCACTATATTGACCAATATTTTTTATTCTTTATGAATTGCTTCTGCGCTTCTATTAAATCTATATAGAATAGTTTGTCCTCACGCCTCAACATCAGAAGCGCCCTTGCCGCGGCGCGAGGGCCTACCCCATATGTTGCTAGGGCAGCAGCTGCTTTCCATCCATATGCAGAGAACAAATCCGCTTCGGACATCGCTTCGTTGAGCCTTTTCTTTTCTGATCTTTCAAGCTTTATACCTTTCTTCCTTTTGTCAACTATTGATTTGAGATCGTCTTTGTATACTGCGATCATCGGGCTCGAGCAGTTTGGGCATACTATTTTTTGCTTTTCCTTGAGGTCGGATATCTTTTCGGTAAAATAGAAACCGCAGTATGTGCACAGCAGCTTTATGCTTTTTGAAGTAGTGTATTCTACGAAGGAATTGAGAAGCTCGTTGCTGGGCGTTAACGGCATTATGAGCTCCTTGGTGTAATATGCGGAATCCATTATGGCTTTCGTCATTTTTGTTATTGTGTCTACTTCAAAGAGCCTGGGCCGCAGTTCATTTTTTCTAAGCAACTTCAGGAATGAAGAGAGGCCTTCGATATCAAAGTAGTTTTGCATCAGCTCCCTCCTTGCCTCTTTGTATACCGGGCTATCCTTGAAAATTGATATAAGCCTGCGCGTAAGGGATTTCGAAACCTTGGCTTCCCTATCTATTATTCCGAACATTTTCGCCACGTAGACAAAATGATAGGAAAAAATTTCTGATTTTTCCAGAAATTCGTCTATCGTTTCGGCTATAGAATCTGGATTTATAGATCTCAAAAGATCTTCGATCTCCACTTTCTGATTTAGCTCTATAAAAATCATGTACGGGGATGAACGTATGTTTATGCTCCTGCCGAAGCGTATGCTAAGCAGATGGCCTATTATCCTAGAAAGGGCTTCGTTCCCGAGAGTCCCGAGAAAGGTGTAGACTGCCACGTATTCTGGGTGCTTCTCAATGACGAAAGACCTGTCGTTAAGCGAGTATTCCGAGCATTCGGTTGAAAATTCGTGTATCCTCTTTTCAGACGGTTCGTCGTTTACTTTGTATCTGCTTATTGAGGAGGGATTGCTTATTACTGAAGATACGCGTGCAGCCACTTCCCTGCTCACGGGTATGTCCTCGCCTGACCAGTCTGGGACAGCTCCTTCTATATCGGTTGAAGGCTCCGCATATATGATATCGTCCTCTATGCTTATAACCTTCCAGGGCAAGCCTTTAGTTATGAATATGATGCCCTCTTCTAGCTTGCCTGCCACAAACCTTTCGTCCAGGCTCGATATTATCTTGCTTGTTGCTATATTCTTTACCATGAAACGTTTTGTATCGGGTATGACGCTAAGGTGCTCATAATAGTACATCCTTGTAGACTTGCCTGCGCTTATTGTAGTGCCATCGAAGCCAAGCAGGCGCTGCTTGGACATGAAAGTCAGTAGATAGGATAATTCTTCCTTCTTTATTCCGCTATATATGTAAGACCTGTTTATAACCCCAAGAAGGGCTTCGAATCTGATGGTGCCCTTGTCCAATGCTATCCCGCATACCTGGTTGGCGAGGACGTCCAGGGAACCAAACTGGCACGAATAGTTTTCTATTAAGCTGTCTGCTGCGTTCATTGCCACTGCAGTCGATTCTATTGCGTCCATGATGCCGGTAGCAAGTATTTTGCCCACAGGCTTGCCATGTGACGTATGACCGCTCCTGCCAACGCGCTGTATCAGCCTCAGCGCCTGCCTTGGTGAGCCGTATTGTATGACCTTGTTTATTGTACCTATGTCTATGCCAAGCTCAAGCGAGCTAGTTGCCAGAAGGCCTTTTATCTCGCCGTTCTTGAAATCCAATTCCATCTTTATTCTCTCGGATTTCTCTATGGAACTATGGTGTACCCCTATGCCGCCGAAAGGCCTTATTTTCTGCATGTATGTCAGCCTGTTTCCTAGCGCTTCGACTATCTGCCTGGTGTTTGCGAATATCAAAGTAGAGGTCCCGGATTTTATCTCGTCGGATATTACCTCCAATCTTGCAGCGGATGCAGCATCTAGGCCAAATTTTTCCATTATGTCTTTGTTAGGGTGCTTTATCTTATCTGGAAATAGCACGTTTATTTCCGTCTGCTTTGATTCATCAGAGTTTATTACCTTGCACTGTCTCGAACCGCACAGAAATTTGGATATCGTTTCTGTATTTCCCACCGTAGCGCTTAGCCCTACACGTACGAATCCCGGCGAAAGCTCCTCGAGCCTTTCCAACGCAAGCGACAGCTGTGCACCTCGCTTGTTATAGTAGAGCTCGTGGATTTCATCTACAATCACATACTTCAGATTCTTCAGTGCAGGCCCGAGGTATTTGGTGGGCAGTATGCTTTGCAGTGTTTCTGGAGTGGTAATCATTATTGTAGGAGGCTTTCTTGTCTGCTTGGATTTTTCGCTGACGCTAGTGTCGCCGTGCCTTACGCCCATCGATACGCCGAATTCCGCACATATGCCTTCCAGCCTAAGAAGCATGTCTCTGTTGAGAGCTCGCAGGGGCGTTATGTAAAGCAAGGTTATTCCGGCGGCGTGATTTTTGACAATGTCGTTAAGAATAGGAAGAAATGCAGACTCTGTCTTTCCTGAACCGGTTGGCGCAACTATAAGTGCGTTGGATTTGCTTTCTATTACGGGAAATGCCAGCTTCTGTATCTTTGTGAACGACTCGTGACTTTTTAGAAAATAAGAATATACATCCATTTTGTTCTTACCTTTTTTTCCTGCGCTTGAACTGCAGATAAAACCAGAAGGATGCAATAGCAATTGTTACGATTATTATTGCTATTATTATTGCTGGCGTTACCATCTCAACCTTAACGCCATTCGAATAAGATGAGGCAAACTTTTCAGTGAAGCCGGAATATATTATCTCCCCGGTTACGTTGCCATATGGCACATCTGCAAATGCTGCGGAGCCGTTTTTGTTCAGAAATTTTTGCGAAACAGTCCCATTTTGGAAGCGCGCTCTTACAGTGCCGCTTATTGGGGCACCGAAGATGTTACGTGCATATACCGTAACGTTGTACACCGGCAGTAGTATGTCTATATCCCCTGGAGCCAAAACATCTACTGAACTGTTTATTGGAGTGACATTCACTCCGCCGATATCAAAAGGGCCGATTTTATTATCGCCTTCCAGCATGAATAAGGTAAGGTTTCTGTATGGTTTGCCGTTGAAATAAAACAATGACGGTTTGAGACTATCTCCGTTTACGGATTTTGGAGCTATGGTTTCTTTAAAAGCCGTATCAAATATTGCAGTCAGATTGTAGCTTTTCGTGGCATTTATTTTTATTGTGCTGTTATCATATATATTGTCCCATGAAATGAATATCTTTTCGGTTGTTGCATTTATCTGCTGTGAAGTTTTAGACAATGACAGATATGCTGTCGTATTTGAATCATACCAGCCGGAACCGGTTACGTTGCCATATGGCGTTGTGCCACTTATCAGATATTGCTTTTCCCACAGTGCTTCTATATTCGTCGGGCTTGTTACGGAAATGTGAATTTCTGGTTCGGCGCTTATATTGCCAAAACCATAAAAATGGTATCGTGATCCTGGTCCTGTGCTAACGTTCAGAGGCGATATGCTTATTGTTGCAATAGTCCCATTAGGATACCAGCCGGAACCGGTTACGTTGCCGAAACTGCTTGAAACATTTGCCAGGTATTGAGTTTGCCATAATGCCGTTTCGGTGATGTTGGATGATATTTTTATTTGGGTGCTGTTCGAAACGCCAGTATATGATCCTATCCCGGAGCCCTTCCAACCTATGAAGCGCTCTCTTGTGTTGTTGCTTAAATAGATATATTCTGGTTCTGTGAGATTGAAATTGGCATATGGCGAATACTGTGCATTGCCCCTATATCCATAATCAGAATTCACTTTAAGATAGTAACCGTATGACCATAATGTAGTAAAATTCACGGGTGTTGGAAGGCCCGAACCCACTTCGAATACATTTACGTACGGAGCGACTTCTTTAACGCCATAGCCATTCCTGAGGTTTTGCAGGCTTCCGGTCCCATAGCCTATATACGAATAGCCCGTGGAAACTTTTTCAGGAATACCATTTTTGTATACCGTTAGGTTGGAAAATGTTACGGGTTTCATGTAAGTATCATTATTGTTGGAGTTTGCATATTCTCCGAATACTGTGGGAACATTCTGCCCGGAGTTTGATGTGCCTAAGTCAACGGAGCCTATCAGTGCGGTGTTTAGGTATATGTTCCACTCGCCATTTGCGTATTTGAACGAGTATGTGTTAAAAGTTCCATTTGGCCCGACGCTGTCGTTTGTCCCTACAGAGCCGTAGAAGCTATTTGAATTATCTCCGGCAGGAAAATATTCCCAGAACCATGAGGGTTGGCCCTTTTTAACTATGACCTTTCCAGTGCATGCAGCGTTAGGAGAACAGCCAGTAGGGTAATATCCGGTTTGGTTGGGAATTTCGTATCCTACTTGTATGAAGGCGCCGTTGTTAAGTATCTCTCCTACCCAGAAACCGAAGGAACCATATTGGAGCTGCTGCGGGTATACCGTTTCTATGCTTACTGATGCGCCATTATTGAAAGAATAATTTTGGGATGACCTTACCCCGCTTTGAAACCAGTACTGCGCGTTTGCTGTTCCAAGTAGCAGCAATAACGAAAGCAGCACTATGGACAAAGAGATCTCAAACCCTCTCATAATCAATACCTATTTCGTTCAATTTTTTAAGTATTGGCTCTCTTTCCTTTGCTGAAAGACTTTTCCATTCTATAACTGCAACGTCCGGCCTTGGATTCGACATTTCAAACGCTTGATTTAGCATCCCGGTCTCGTTTGCGTAGTATCTTGGCATTATGTGCGCAAAGGCATAACCTTTTTCAAGTGCCAGCTTGGTAAACTTAGATGCATAATGGTTTCCACCTATGCCGATGACTATCCTATTGGAGCCGTTGCCCATATCCAACGAATTTATTATCGATTTCGCAAGAAGCTCTGCCATCCCAGGACTATTAACTACTTCGGCATTACCACCGACCTCTGCAAAAAATGATTTTTTGTATGTATTGGGACCGTGATGCGTTGCCTCATATGTGACTTCCACACCATTAACGTTTATCTTTGACATTTGTATCAGCGTGTTAAGCATTTCTATTGGAGAGGCCATGCTAAGCACGTTTGGGATTCCCCCAAGCTCTGCTTTGGACGACCAGTTGCCTTCAGAATGGACTGTGAACGAGCCTATGCTCTTGCTGCTCGAATGCTTGCTCATAAATATAGCAGGTTCTGATACAGATCCTGGCAGAGCAGCGTTTACCAATTCTGTTTGAACTTTTACCACTTTGAACGGCATTTCCTGATTTTTGTATTCTTGCTCTATATAAGCATAGGAATTTCTTGAGACAGGGTCGATATCGTTATATATTATTGAAACCATAATTTACACAGATAGTAATAACAGATTCGTTTATTTAGCGTTTTTGATATGATTACATGGGAAAGAAATTTGCAAGGAACATAGAAGATTTCACATGCTATAATTGCGGCTTTGAGGTAAAGGGCAACGGCTATACGGACCACTGCCCGAAATGCCTGTATGGATTGCACGTAGACATAAAACCAGGAGATAGGGAATGCAAATGCCATGGAAAAATGGAGCCGGTTAGCTCAATATCAGACAGATACGGAACATTTACCATAAGTTATGTCTGTCTCAAATGCGGGATGAAAAAAAGAGTAAAAGCCTCGCCTGATGATTCCGTCGAGGCCTTGGAGGCTTTTAGTTCCAAGCGCTAGAGTTTTTACGGCAAGCAAAACATATTTAGCATTGGCAACATAAGTTATACCAGGTAGATGTAATGCTTTACAACTACATCGCATTGGTTCTTTTTGCCCTTCTCGGCATATTTATACCTGTATCATTCTTAATGACTGCCAAGATATTGGGCAGGAGGTATAAGCCAAACGATGTAAAGGATGCGCCCTATGAAAGCGGAGAAAAGACAGTGGGAAACAGCAGGGACATAGACAGCGAATACTTTCCCTTCATAATGCTTTTCCTGCCGTTCGAAGTCATAGCAATTCTGGTATTGGTATGGTCGTACGCTTCCGGAATAATGAGCAGATATTCCGGGCTTTATATGGTTCTTTTGCTCGTTTTTGCGACGATTTTCTCAGTGATAGGGTATAAGGTAATAGGCGATGGTAGTGGAGAATGATGCACCGTATAACGAGCAGGAATTCGAAAATGCAGAACAGGAGATGAACGAGCTCCTGCAGAATAGCTTGAAAGGGAAAGAGGTCCCGATAAACGCAATGTTTTTGAAACTGGGCGATTTCATAAAGGCTCGTGCGTCCGGGTTGGTGAAGTGGAGCATGGAAAAATCGCTTTGGCCTTTGCAGTTCGGCCTGGCTTGCTGTGCAATGGAGCTTATGGATTTTGGCGCTGCCAGGATAGATGCAGAAAGGAAAGGTTACCTGCTTTTCAGGGGAACGCCAAGACAGTGCGACGTTATGATAGTTGCCGGCTGGGTAACCAAATCGATGGTCCCCAGGGTAAAAAGACTTTATGAGCAAATGTCGGAACCCAGGTATGTTATAGCGTATGGAGAATGCGCAACTTCTGGAGGACCGTGGTGGGAAAGCTATAATATAATAAAAGGAATAGATCAGGTTTTGCCGGTAGACGTTTACGCCATAGGGTGCCCGCCTAAACCGGAGAATCTTTTTGGGGCACTTATGCGCCTTCAAGACAAAATAGGTGGAAAAATTGATGGAGATACAGAAAGAAGCATTACTGACAACCCTAGAAGATATGAAAAAAGAGGGGTTTAATTACCTAAAAGGAATAACTGCGGTCGATTACAAAGACCACTTAGAGGTAGTGTATATACTGTATAATACGGAACAAAAAAAGCAAGAGATTCTAGGCGTAAACCTTAAGGACGACGAATCCATACACACCGTTATAATGCTTTACAAATCAGCGGACTGGCTGGAAAGAGAATTGTCTGAGATGTTTGGCATAAAGATAATCGGAAGGGATGCGCCCCGGCTTCTTTTGGAGAAGTGGAACGGGAGTGAGGCGCCGTTGAGAAAAAGCTTCGCTTGGGGGAATGAAGATTACAAGAGGCAGCAGCAATGAGCATAATGAGGATAAATGTGGGGCCAATACATCCGAGCACGCACGGAGTGCTGAGGCTTGTTGTGGACGTAGATGGAGACACTGTAGTAGACGTCAACACGCACATCGGATTTTTGCACAGGGGCGTAGAAAAGCTGATGGAAACCAGAATGTATATGCAAAATCCCTCTTATACAGAAAAAATGGATTATGTTGCTCCGCTGGCATGGGACGATCTTTACGTCCACGCAGTAGAAATTGCACAAGGAAAGGAAGTAAAGGAGGCAGCACAATATGCGAGAGTCATTCTTGATGAATTTCAGCGTATAGCAAGCCATTTGCTGTGGCTAGGAACTTGGTGCAATGACCTAGGCCAAATGTTCACCCTATTCATGTGGACATTCAGGGAGAGGGCAGAGATAATAAAGTTCCTCGAGGACATATCCGGAAGCAGGATGTTTTACGTGAATATACGGGTCGGAGGGCTCTGGAAGCCGCTTCCGAAAGATTTTAAGGAAAGAGCTTACAGGCTCACCGATTATATAGAAGAGCACATAAGCCAGTACCCTGAAGTGCTCGACAAGAACCCTGTTTTCAGCGAAAGGACCAAGGGCATAGGAAAGCTGAAGCTTGAGGATGCAATAAATATGGGAGCTGCTGGGCCCACGTTGCGAGCGTCGGGGCTTGAATACGACGTAAGAAAAGCGATGCCATACTATATATATGACAAAATCAAGTTCAACGTGCCGACAAGAAGCGAGGGAGACGCTTATGCCAGATATAAGGTAAGATTCGAGGAGATGAGGCAGAGCATATCAATAATAAGGCAGGCGCTGGACAACTTTCCTTCGAACGAAGACGTAGTGGGAATGCCAATAAAGCTCATAGGGCCGCAAGCCAACCCTGAACCGGTGCTGCTAAGCCATGAATTGCCCAGGGGAGAAGGCATAATATACATGATTCCGGACAAGCAGAAACCGTACAGGATATACATGAGATCACCGACATACATGAACCTATCGTTGCTATCACATCTGGCCAAGGGCCACAAGTTTGCAGATATATTCTCAATATTGGGGAGCCTGGATGTAATAATGGCCGAAATCGACAAATAGCCGGATTGGGATTACAAAATCATAAAAGCTTTATTTTCTATATTTCAATGAAAATCGCGATTTATAATGCAAGTGGTCACAATGGAAGAAAATAATTTGGAGAAGCTGACACTGGATTACCAAAAAGTCGAAGAGCAGCTTCAGGCCCTTTCTATGCAGAGGGAACAGTTTACCGCGCAGAAGGACGAGCTTAGCCATGCAAAAGAACAGATAGAAGGCTCATCCGGAAAGATATACTCCTCGGTTGGCGGGGCGATAGTGGAAGCCACCAAGGAAGCCGCACTTGAGGACATAAACGAAAAGAGCGAGCTGACCGACATGCGCCTTACAATGCTGAAGAAGCAGATAGACGAGCTGAAAAAGCGGGAGCAGGAGCTCAGGGAAAAAGTAATGTCGATGGTTAACGGCCAGAAGGGCAAATGAGCGGTTGCGTGAAGCTTGAGGAACTTGTCGAATTTCTTAAAAGAAATGCGGACAAAAGGACAATGGTAACATTCCATTCCATAGGGGATATGGACTGCGTATCGTCTGCTTTCGGGATTACGAAGATCCTGAAAAATTCGTCGATAAGAGCGCCGGACTTTATATCGTCCAATGCCCGCTTCGCCATCGAGCAGGCAGGCATAGCCATGCCAGAAATAAGCGATGGGTTTGACGACAGCGCAGAGATTATAGTGCTTGTTGACGTAAACAATTTTGAAGACTGCGGACATTTTGAAAAAAGGCTTGAGGAATCTTCAGCGCATATAGTCGTGATAGATCACCACGCTTCCCCGGAAGCAGGGAAAGCTTTGGTATTCAACGACGAAAGTTATAATTCCACTGCAAGTATAGTTTATGAACTGCTCAAAAGTTTCGGAATGCGTCCGGACAGACCCACTTCGGAGATTCTGGCCATGGGAATATATTCAGATTCCGCAGAGTTTAGGAACGCGACGGCCAAGAGCTTCGTGCAGATAGGCGAATTGCTTGAAATTTCTGGGCTTGGATTTCAGCAACTGCTTGAGAAATTTTCGAAGATAGCACCGGCGGAGGCCAGGGAGAGGACAATGGACGAGCTGTTCGATTCCAAGACCGTGATTATCGGAAACAGGCTTTTTGTAAGCGGCGCCACATCAGTCCATGCGGCAATAGCAGCAGACGATGCCATAAAGATAGGAGCTGACATAGCCCTTTTTTATTCGGAATCGGAAAATGAAATATCGTTCTCTGCAAGGTGCAGGCCTACTCTGGATACCGAGATGAATATGCATCTGGGCAGGATAATGAGGGCAATTTCGGGAACCATAGAAGGCACCGGCGGAGGCCATCCTTGCGCCGCGGGGGCTTATGGGCCAAAAAAGGAGGGAAGGGACGCGTTCATAAAGGCTTTTCATGATAAGGTATTCGGGGAGCAAAAATGAAGATAGCAGTAGTTTCAGACATGCACATAGGCTATGAGCGTTTTTATGATGACGCTTATGAACAGGCGCGCGAAGCACTAGCCAAAGCTGCCGAAATGGCTGATGTAATAGTGCTTCCTGGAGACATATTCGACAAAAGGGCCCCGAAACCAGAGGTCATCGCGCAGGCATTGAGCCTGTTCAGGGAGCTCAACGGCATCGAATGGAAAACGAAGGTGGAATGGTTCAAGGGACAAGGCAGAGCCTTTTCTTCTGCACCGATAGTCGCCATATCTGGAACGCACGAGAGGACGGCTGCAGGAAAGGAAAATCCTCTGGGCCTGCTCGCGCTTGCCGGGCTTCTTATAGACGCAAGCGAATCGCAGGTGTTGCTGGAGAAAGACGGCGAACGCGTGGCTGTTTACGGGCTCGGAGGCTTGTCCGAAGAAAGAGTAGTGGAAAAGTTGAAAGAGCTTGATCCTAAGCCGGTGGATGGTGCCTTCAACATTTTCATGCTGCACCAGTCCATATACGAGATACTGCCGTTCGACAACTCTTTCATGCACTATGATGATCTGCCAAAAGGATTTGATCTGTACTTGTGCGGCCACATACACAGCAGGGTAAAATCAACAGTGCACGGAAAGCTTTTCCTTATACCTGGAAGCACTGTCCTGACACAGCTCAAGGAAGGGGAGCAGGAAAAGAAGGGATTCATACTTTTCGACACGCAGAAATACAGCTATGAATTTGTTGAGATAGAAAGCAGGCCGTTCATTGTTAAAAGGCTGGAATTCAAAAACGCCTCGATTGCAGAGATAAGGAAAAAATGCGACGAAGCCATAGCCGAATGCGTTGAGAGAAGCAAGAAAAAGCCGATAGTGAAGCTCTACCTCGAAGGCACATTTGAGCTTGGAGGCTCCAGCGAGCTGGGCCTAAGGGCCCTGATAATGAAGCATGCAGGAGATGCAATTTTGGAGATGGATACCTCAGGGCTTAAGGAGCCCGAGATAGAAAAAAGCATAGAGGGAATAAGGGAAAACAGCATAGACAGCATAGGGATAAAGGATATAGGGATGCAGCTGCTAAGGAGCAGGCTGAAAGAATTGGGCTTCAAGGACGCAATCAACGTCGGAGAGCTCTTCGAGATCCTTTCGGATCAGAAAACTTCGAAAAAGGAAAAGATAATAGAAAACGCATTGAAGTTCCTGGAAGAGGAACCCTGATTATTTGTGTTTCGGTGCCTGCGCTGAAATCCCGAGTATCTTGTTTACCTGATCCTTGTTCTTCGGGTCAACAGTCTCGTTTATGAATTCCAGATGTTTTGTGTTGCATTTGCGCTCCTTCTGGCGCTTAGAGGTTACTATGTTCACATAGCCATCCTTGCCTACTGAAGTTATTACAGCCATGCTGCCCGCGTCCCTTCCGAATTTCTTTATGCATACTCTGCCTGGTTCAACCAACATTTGTATCACTTTGTAATCGATATTGCTTGTATTTGCCACTTAACCCTTTTAATTGTTAGCACAACTACTTTTCGCTTGCCTTCGCGGCCAAGCATATTATTTCCGCGCATTCCTGCGGAGGTATCTTTCCCGTATTTATGACCATGTCGAATATGGACCTGTCATTCAGGTCTATCCCATATATGCGCTTTATGCTTTTTATCTCGCTCTGGTCTTTTTCTAGTACCAGCTTTTCGGCTTCAGATAGGTCAATATTGTACGTTTTTGCCCATCTGGCGGAGCGTATTTTTATATCGGCATAAAGCCATACCCTGAGCGTCGCATCTTCGACGAACCACGGGGCCAGCCAGGTGCTTAGGACGCACGAGCCCGAAGCTGCGGCCTGCTTTTTAATTTCTTCGTCGAAAGCCTTCACGAATTCGTCAGATGCGTTGTCGGTGAACTTCGCGACTTCCAGCTCGTTCTCCACATATTCCTTGTAGGATTTGTGTATGTGCGCTATTCCGAGCTTTTGTGAAACCAGATCAGCCGCAGTGGTCTTTCCGCTGGAGGTAAAACCTGATATGCATACTTTGATCATAGCGTCAGTGGGCGACAAGCTGCAGAACGTAGGACCTTTGCCTTATTCCTATGTCGTTGAGCTTCATGTCTCCCTGCTCTACCCTGCTCCTGAGCTTAACCACTTCTGCAGTGCATGAAGCGCATAGAACGCCTCCGAAGAGCCTGCTGTTGGTCCTCCTTGTCTTTGGGCCTTTTTGAGATATGCCGTTGAGCTCCTGGCCGCATATCGCGCAGTGGGGCATCATGTCCTTTCCGCGCTTGTAGTGGGTTACCGTTCTCTTAGAGTTTGTTACCCTTTGTACCTTTTTGAAACTATGAGACCTGTGCATGGGCTTTGGCAAATTAAACACCTTTTAAGCAACTTAATAGAGTAAAGGAAATTTTATTGAAAAACTATTTATGTGTTTGTACCTGATTCCGCTGCTTCGGCGGCGGCTATTGCCTGCCGCTCCAGCTTCGTTTTCTTTCTGTCGTATATCATTATTATTATAGAGGTAGCTATTCCCAAAATGAAAACGCAGGCGAAGAAAACCCCCAGATAATTGAGCTTCATCGAGCCGAGGAAAAGCACATATTCGTTGGCTATTGAGTGGAATGTGGTTGGAAGAACAAGGTAATAAAGCAGGAAGAATACCGGAAGTATGACCAGCATTGGCTTTATGGATGTCTTCATGTTCTCGCTCATTAGTGGCATGAGCTCGCTCTGCTTCTTGGCAATCTCCTCCTTCGGCGCATTCGACTTTACGAGCTGATTCAGCTCTTTTGACAGTGCATTCATGCGCTGCTGGAGCTCCCTCATCTTCTTTGGATTCCCTACTTTGCGCTGCGCAAACGTAGAGAAAGCCACATAGGCTATGCCTATGGCTATAATTATTATTACTGTGCCCATGGGCATCAGCGCGTTAAGAGTTACTGCGGTCATGATATTCGCTATTTTCGGTTATGTCCTTTATGAAGCTCTTGAAATCCGCTTTTGCGTCCTCGAGCTTGCCTTCCTTGTTGTGCAGTATGTAAACGGGTATATCGTATGTCGATCCGTAAAGCGTCACTACGGAGAGATTGAGATGGCGTTGAAGGTTCAATATCTCCTCGTCGTCGTTTTCTCTTTTCCTTACTGTGTCTGTCAAGCGGCGCTTTATAAGCTCCTCGGGACTGGCGTCGACATATATTATGCCGCGTATGTTTCCCATATACTGCAGATCATTTATTGGCAGTCCAAATATAAATTTATTTCCTTTTTCTACAGTGGCATGTGTATCGACTATCACTGTTCCTTTCATTTTTGCTATCCTGCCGAATGCCGCCTTTCTGAGCTCCCTTATCTTCTCTGTAGGTAGATACCTAAGCCTGTCCCTAGGTATGTTTTGCGATTTTACCTCTTCGGCCATCAGCGTGCCTATGTTTACGACTTCGAAGTTCTGGATTTCGGCGTTGACGCTGTTTATAAGGGTTGTTTTCCCTGCTCCCGGAGAACCAAGAACGAGTATTATTATGTTTTCGGGATTATGTTCCATCGGATGCACATTTGTGTTTCGGGTTTCGGATTTAAAATGTTTTGCGTGGAGGTCAACACAAGCTTAAAAAAGAAAAATAAAAGGCACGGGCTCATAGCCCGTTACCTATCAAGTGCCGTTTATTCCATGGGTGGCATTCCCGGTGCTCCGCCCTGGCCTCCTGGAGATCTTCCCCTGGAGCTGATTATGTCGTCTATCCTTAGGATCATCTCAGCGGCCTCGCTCGCACTGTATATGGATTGCACTTTCATCTTTTCCGGCTCGAACACTCCCGCCTTGGTCATGTCGCCTATCGCGTTCCTGTATACGTCCACGCCGTATATCTTGCCATCCTTCGCCTTGTGCTTGCTCCTGAGCTGCACCAGCGTGTCTATGGCATCTATTCCGGCGCTTTCCGCAAGTGTTTTCGGTATGCCTTCAAGCGCATCTGCGAATTTCTGTATCGCAAGCTGCTCGCGACCTCCTACCTGGCCAGAATAGTTTCTGAGCTCATCAGCAATGTCTATTTCTATGCTGCCGCCGCCGATGACGTATCTCCCATCATTTTCGATAGTGGCTGATACCGCACCTATTACGTCGTTGAGCGAGCGCTCCGCTTCGTCTATTACCTGCTGCGTGCCTCCCCTTACGAATATCGTTACGCTCTTCGGGTCCTTGCACTTTTCGACGAAGACCATCTGTTCTCCGGCTATCTTGCGCTCCTCGACTATTCCTGCATGGCCCAAATCCTCCGAGTTTAGGTCGTCCAGGCTTGTTATTATCTTGGCGCCTGTTGCCTTCGAAAGCTTCTCTATGTCGCTCTTCTTGACCCTCCTTACGGCCATTATTCCCGCCTTGGCTAGGTAGTGCTGCGCCATGTCGTCTATTCCCTTCTGCGTTACGACAAAGTTTGCGCCGCTCTTCTTGACCTTTTCGACCATTTCCTTGAGCATGCGTTCCTCCTGCTGCAGGTATGACTGTATCTGGTCTGGCGACGTTATTTCTATCTTGGCATCGGTTTCTGTCTTCTCAATCTCCAGAGCCACGTCAAGAAGCGCTATCTTTGCGTTCGTGAGCGACTTAGGCATTCCCGGGTGTGCCACTTCCTTGTCTATCAACACGCCGTTTATCAATGCAGTGTCTGCTATGCTGCCTCCGGCTTTCTTCTCTACTTTTATGAAGTCGTGATCTATGCGGTATTTGCCGTCCTGGGTCTTTTCCATAACCTGCTTCACAGCTTTTATTACCAGCTTTGATATCTGGGCCTTTGTGCTGTCGTCGCCTATATTCTTTGAGCCCATGGATACCATTGCGATTTTCTGCAGCGTCTGCTCGTCGCTTATTTCCACACTCTTTGAGTACTTGGAAAGTATTTCGGCAGCTTTGCCCGCGGCCATTTTGTAGCCCTTTATTATTATCGTCGGATGTATTCCCTGCTCCAGAAGGTCTTCCGCACCCTTGAGCAATCCGCCTGCTGTTATTATCACGCTAGTAGTTCCGTCTCCGACCTCCCTGTCCTGCGTCTTTGCGACGTCGACCAGTATCTTTGCCACTGGGTGCTCGACGTTCATTTCCTCGAGTATTGTGGCGCCGTCGTTCGTTATTACTATGTCTCCGAGATCGCTTACCAGCATCTTGTCCATCCCTTTTGGACCCAGAGTCGTTTTTACGGCGTTTGCAACTGCAACCGCAACTGCAATGTTCGTCCTTTGCGCGTCCCTGCCCAAAAGCCTGGATGCTCCTTCCGGGAGCAGCAATACCTGCTGTCCGCCCATATTGTTTTCTGCCATGTTATCACTTTGTTTTTAGTATTATTTCTAGCTATTTTGCACTTGATTTCCGGACCTTTGCGATACAAACAGTTGTCCAAAAACATTTTGCATATATATGTATTCGTATATTATCACGATTAAGTATTTATAGTTTATGCATGTTGGGCATGCAAAGCGCCGCACGTGCGGATTGTGCCGATTTTGCCGGAAAAGTCGACTTTACCAAAAGGGTTTTAAATATAAAATCCCAATAGATATCGTAATATTTTGCCAGTGCAAACACTCACGACCTGTGCTTGATATTTACAGTTGATTTAATGCCAGAGGATGACTACGGAGCGAAGGACATAGTGGTATTGAGCGGAACAATGGGCATAAGAAAAAGGCCGGCCATGTATATAGGTTCCACCGGGGCTCAGGGCTACAACCACCTCCTTTTCGAGATAATAGACAACGCCGTCGACGAGGCTTTGGCAGGATACTGCAGGAATATAACAATAAAGCTCGAGCAGGACAGCGACGGATATGACATAGCGGAAGTCAGCGACGACGGAAGAGGCATTCCCGTAGACATAATGCCGAAGGAGAACAAGCCCGCTCTTGAGGTCATTATGACATCCATACACGCAGGGGCGAAGTTTGACAACAAGGCCTACAAGGTTTCTGGAGGGCTGCACGGCGTTGGGCTTACCGTAGTCAACGCGCTTTCCGAGCGCACGGACGTTACGGTTAAGCGCAACGGAAACGCATACAGGGAAAGCTTTAGCAGGGGCACGCCAATATCAGGGCTTGAAACCATAGGCAAGACCACCGAATCAGGAACTATAGTGAGGTTCAAGCCCGACAAGCAGATATTTTCTGTCAACAAGTTTGACGTGACTGCCATATCGGAAAGGTTGCGCGATACGGCATACCTTAGCTCAGGCATAAGGATAAAGCTTACCGACGAAAGATTTGAGAAGGCAGAGACATTCGAATTCCATTCCGAGAACGGCATCGGCGATTTCATTGCTTACTTATCGGAAGGAAAGAACGCCATAACAAAACCGTTCATACTCAAGAAGGAAGAGGGCGAAGTCAAAATAGAAGTAGCAATAGAGTACACGCAGGGCTATGGGGAAGACCTTTACTCCTTCGTGAACAGGATAAAGACCCCTGAGGGAGGCACGCACGTTATAGGGTTCCGCTCCGGGCTGTCCAGGGCCATAAGCGCTTACATACAGAAAAACCTCAAGAAGCAGCCGGCGCAGATAGAAGGAGAGGATATGCGCGAAGGGCTTATCGCAATAGTTTCTGTCCTAATGCCAAACCCTGAATTCGAAGGGCAGACCAAGGAGAAGCTCGGCAATTCTTACATAAAAAGCTTATTTGAAAGCACGATATACGCCAAATTTTCAGAGTTTTTGGAGGAAAACCCTTCCGAAGCAATGAAGATAGTGAACAAGGTGGTGAGCGCAGCAGAAGCAAGGGAAGCTGCAAGAAGAGCCAGGGAGCTCGCAAGGAAGAAAAACGCCTTTGAGGGAACCGTGCTGCCGGGAAAACTGGCAGACTGCACAGAAACGGATCCGGAAAAGTCCGAGATATTCATAGTTGAGGGCGACAGCGCCGCGGGATCCAGCAAGCAGGGTAGGGACAGGTTTTACCAGGCGATACTGCCGCTTAGGGGAAAAATACTCAATGTCGAAAAGGCAAGCGAGGACAGGATATTCAACAATGCCGAGCTTCATTCGCTGGTAACGGCTCTGGGTACTGGCATAAAGGAAGGCTTCCAGCCTGACAAGCTCAGGTATGGCAAGATAATATTCCTTACCGACGCAGACGTTGACGGAAGCCACATAAAGACGCTTCTGCTTACGTTCTTCTACAAATATATGAAGCCCCTGATAGAGAGAGGGCACGTGTTTGCAGCACAGCCGCCTTTGTACAGGGTAAGCATAGGCAAAGAGGTCCTGTACGCCTATAGCGATGCGGAGCTCAACGCCATTATGAAGGAGCACAACGGCAAGGGTGCACTGCAGAGGTACAAGGGATTGGGAGAGATGAACCCGGAGCAGCTTTGGGAAACTACCATGAACCCAAAGAACAGGATACTTAAAAAGATAACGATAAAGGATGCCGAGCTGGCAAACTCCATTTTCGACATACTAATGGGAATGGACGTTGAAAAGAGGAGGAACTTCCTCGAAGAGCACTCCACCGAGGTGTCCTTCCTCGACGTGTGATATTGATGGCAGAAAACAACAACGCTTACGACAGCAGAAATCTCGAGGTATCGATAGAGGGAGAAATGCAGAGCAGCTACATCGATTACGCGATGAGCGTCATAATAGGCAGGGCCCTACCGGATGCCAGGGACGGGCTTAAGCCTGCGCAGAGAAGGATACTTTACGCAATGTACATGCTCAAGAACACCCATGAGCAGGCAACCAAGAAGAGCGCCAGGATTGTCGGAGAGGTAATAGGAAAGTACCATCCGCACGGCGATGCTGCAGTATACGAGACGCTGGTCAGGATGGCGCAGGATTTCTCAATGAACCACATGCTGGTAGAAGGACAGGGAAACATGGGTTCCATCGACGGAGATCCTGCGGCCGCGCAGAGGTACACCGAAGTAAGGCTCAGAAGGCTTGCCGAGGAAATGCTCGAAGACCTTGACAAGAAAGCCGTGCCGTTCATACCAAATTTCGACAATACCGAGGAAGAGCCATCAGTGCTGCCTTCCAAGGTGCCGAATCTAATGATAAACGGCTCTTCTGGAATAGCGGTTGGCGTTGCGACAAACATACTGCCGCACAATCTGGGAGAGGTGTGCGACGCCATAATGGCTTACATAGCGAATCCCGAAATAGCGCCGATTGACCTTATGGGTTATATCAAAGGCCCGGATTTCCCGACAGGAGGCATAGCGTTTATGAGCCCGGAGCTCAAAAGGTCCTACCTTGCAGGAAGGGGAAGCGTTATACTCAGGGGCAAGGCAGAACTTGAAGAAGGGCACAGGCTAAGGCAGTTCGTCATAAGCGAGATACCCTACACGGTCAACAAGAGCACGCTCGTGGCCAAGATAGCCGAGCTTGGAAAGCAGAAGCTTATAGACGGCATGAGCACGGTGAGGGACGAGAGCGACAAGAAAGGCATGAGAGTAGTCATAGAGCTCAAGCAGGATGCCAATCCCGACGTAGTGCTAAACCAGCTTTACAAGCATACGCAGATGCAGATAACCCTGCCCGTAATGAACATAGCAGTTATGGGCAACAGGCTGCTTACGCTCAACATACGCGATTTCATAAAGGTGTTCGTGGAGCACAGGATGGAGGTCATACGCGCCAGGACCAGGTACGACCTTGGCGTCGCAACAGACAGGCGCCACATAGTGGAAGGACTGCTTATTGCGCTTAAGGACATTGACGGTGTCATATCCATAATAAAGGCGAGCTCCGACACGAGGGAGGCAAGGGAAACGTTGATGGGCAACTACAGCATAAGCGAGAAGCAGGCAAATGCTATACTCGACATGAAGCTCGCCAGGCTTACAAGGCTGGAGACTACCTCACTTGAGGCCGAAAAAAGCGAGCTGGACAAGAGCATAAGCTACTACAACAGCGTCCTCGAAAACGAATCCATGGTCTACGGAATAATAAAGGAGGAGACGCTAACGCTCAAGGACAAATACGCAATACCGCGCAGGACCGAAATAGTGGAGGACGAAGCGCTCAGCATAGAGAATGAGGACCTCATAAAGGACTATCCGTGCGTTGTCTTGATAACAAACAAGGGCTACATGAAAAGGCTTGACATGGACGCTTACAAGAGCCAGGCCAGGGGAGGCAAGGGAGTCATAACCATGGAGCTCAAGGATGAGGATTTTGTCAGGCAGAGCCTGCAGTGCATGTCCAAGGACTTCCTGCTTGCCATAACCAACAAGGGCAGGGCATACTGGCTAAAGGCCTATGCGGTGCCCGAGGGCGGCAGATACGGCTCAGGAAAGGCAGCGGCGAACATGTTCGCCCTTGGAACCGAAGAAAGGATAGAAAAGATAGTCAACACAAGGGAGTTCGAAGGCAAGTACATAAACTTCGTCACCAGCTCCGGGATAATAAAAAGGAGCATGGCTTCCCTATATTCAAGGCCGCGCTCAACAGGAATCATAGCGCTAAACATAAACGAAGGGGATTCCATAGCCGAGGTCTGCGTTTCCGATGGCGCTTCGGACATCTTCGTGGCAACCTCCAGCGGCAAGGCAATAAGGTTCAAGGAGACCGACGCCAGGCCTGTAGGCAGGAATGCTACAGGAGTCAGGGCCATAAGGCTCAGAAAGGGCGACAAGGTGGTAAACGCAGTAGCGGTGAAGGACGATTCCCTTGTTGCGAGCGTAACCGCAAAGGGCTACGGCAAGATAACTGAGATTGGAAAGTACAGGCTTCAGCACAGGGGAGGCAAGGGAATAATAAACCTGAAGGTAAACGAAAAGACCGGCAACGTAGTAAAGGCGCTCTCCTGCGGCATTGATGACAGCATAATACTGGTAAATTCGGCAGGGCTCTCTATACAGTTCAACGCTTCGGAGGTCAGGCAGAGCGGCAGGAGCGCCAGCGGTGTCAGGCTGATGAGGCTGGAAGAGAATACAATAGTAGTGGACGCCCAGGCAATAAAGAGGCAGGATGAAGAAGATGCCGCAGAATCAGGCACCCCCGAGCAAAGCCCAGGCTAAATGTTCAAGATACAAAGAGATATTCCCTCAGTCCTTTATGCCTTCTGGAGTTACCTTTATTACGCATTCGCCGTCAGGCATGCTCGGGCTGTCAACGAGCCTGACTATGCGCTTGTCTTCCTTGCTTTTCCTTAGGTACAGCCTGGTTGTGGCTGCGTGGGCGAGTATGTTTCCCCCAATGGGCGTGGTCGGGTCACCGAAAAGGATTCCGGGATTGTCCATTACCTGATTCGTTATGTAAACGGCCAATGAATATTTGTCAGCGAGTGCCTGGAGCTTGTGTATGTGCACGTTGAGCTTCTGCTGCCTTTCGCCAAGAGCGCCCCTGCCTATGAACTCTGATCTGAAAAGAGACATGAGAGAGTCTACCACTATGAGCTTTATGTTTTTCTCTGGTATTATGCTATCGGCTCTTTCTACAGTAAGTATCTGCTTCTCTGTTGTGGTAGCTCTTACGACTATTATGTTTTGCAGCACCTGCTGCTCATCCATCTTCTGCGCCTTTGCCATTTCGGCTATGCGCTCGGGCCTGAACGTGCCCTCTGTGTCAATGAAAAGCACCGCGCCTTCGAGGCCCCCCTTGTCCCTTGGGAGCTGTACGTTGACAGAAAGCTGAAAGCCGAGCTGGCTCTTGCCGCTGGCGAATTTCCCATATACCTCGGTTATGGCGTTGGTTTCGACACCGCCGCCTATGAGCTCGTTGAGATCCTTTGAGCCTGTGGTAATCTTGCCGAGCACGTTGCGCCTTTCGAGTATCTGGCCCCCGGTTTCGTAATCTATGGTTGTGGCTTCCTGCGCCGCCTGAATGGCTTCCTTGGCCTTTTCGGCGTTTATGCCTGCAAGCTCTGCCAGCTCGTGCGGGGCCGAAACTGCAACCTTTTCAAGGGTGTCTATGCCCGCTGCCCTAAGCTTCTCTGCAGTAGTAGGGCCTATTCCGGGCAGGTCCTCGAGCTCCTTGACGGTTTTTTCCTTTGCCATACAATAAGCACCAGCTTAGCATATGTATTTGTTGCGTTATCCATTTATACTATTCGCTAGGCCCAAAAAACACCGTAAATTAAATAGAAATAGTGCCAGCGTGACATGCACGCTGGCAAGGCGACCAGTTCTTCACGACCTTCCTACAGTAGAGAACCCGTAATATAATATAAAAAGATAAGTTTAAAAAACTTTTGAAATAGCGGAATATTTATAATTTAAACTATTCGTTTTGACACCAGCAAGGCCTGGTTCTGCCCTCTGTGGCACGCGGAAGAGTGGAGCTTTTATATCTTTTTGGCTCAAAGTATATCCTTGTATTTGGAAAGCTGCGGCGCATGTGACCCTAGTTTTGCGCCGCGGAGCTAACGGAATCTTAATGACAACTTTTCTGACCTTGAATGTCAAGGCGACCGTAGTGGCCCTCGCGATGGGGCTAGCTATGCTGCTGCTCGCTTGGCCGAGCTACGGCATCTTCTTCTTCCTTGTCATGCTGTGGTTCCTGGCAGTATCTGCAATAGTCACGTTCGCAGGAACTACGTACAAGAAGAAGAAGGGGCTCTACGAAAAGCAAAGGGGTGTAAAAAACGTCATTGCGAATGGCCTTCTGCCGCTCATTTTTGTTGCTGTTTTCGCATTAGGGAGAACTTACCATTATGGTCTGCTGGACCTGTTTGCGCTGGCAGGATTTATAAGTGCAGTTAGTGCAGTGACAGCAGACAAGTTCAGCAGCGAGCTTGGCGTTTTGGACGGGGAGCCGAGAATGATATTCAATTTCAAGAAGGTGAAAAAGGGCACATCCGGAGGCGTTACCGTTTTCGGCCTCGCGATGGGGCTTTTCGGGAGCATTATTGCGAGCGTGACGGTTTTCGCTGCGCCGCAGCTCGGGGTTTTTATTCCGAAGTACACGATTTTCCTTATAGTCTTGATCGCAGGGTTCCTTGGCACAGTATTCGATTCTATGCTGGGCTATTTCGAGGATAGAGGAACAGGAAACAAATTCACTTCGAACTTTTTCGCTGCGGTTGGAGCTAGCGCCGTTTGCCTTGCTGCGCTCGCCTTTTTAGTTTGATCTGCGGGTTTTTTGATTCGGAAAGAAGCTTTATCTTCTTCTGTATCGATTGTGGCATTGGTGTGGATTTCCAGTACTGTTTGTTTATTGACACCTGCGTTATGTGGCCTGCACAGATTGCCGTGCCTCTCACGAATATCTCAAAGTCGAAGCGCAGGACTTTCTCTGAAAGAAGTTTTGGCTTGAGTATTACGGAAAGCTCGTCTCCGAGCTTTGCGGATTTGTAGTATTTGGCTTCGGATTCCACCACTACGAACCATGTCTTTTCGTCAAGAAGGGGATAGCTTATGCCAAGGGTGTCGTGCATGAAGCCCTCTGCGGCATCGGTAAAGAATCTGTAGTATCCTGCATAATGGACTATTCCCTGTGCGTCCGTATCGTAGATCCTGACCCTGTCAGTGAAGACTATTTCCTGTGACATGCATCCACCTTTTAGTATGATTTGCGCCAACCGGGATTTGAACCCGGGCATTCAGCTTTTTCCAGTTTTGTATGGGAAGCTGATATCCTACCAGGCTAGATTACTGGCGCATGGGAAATGCCCCATAATCTTGCGTGCTCATCTTATGTAAGAGGGCTTCGGATTGTTCTCTCCCCCTATCGGCGGGGGCAGCTGCGCAGTGCCTGAGAGCTGCTTTTCGAGCTCTTTGAGTGCTTTTGCAGTTTCCTTTATCATTGAATCCATGTGCGTGGTGTCTATCTTCATGCCCAGCTTCTTGGTAAGCAGCTCCAGCACTGCCTTGGCTGCAGCCGGATCCATGTCGAAGAAAGTCGATTCCCCCATAAGGCATACGCCTTCGAGGCCCTCCATCTTTGCAAAAGCGAGCATTAGCCCAGCCGCACCTATTATGACAGTGTGCGCCTTGCCGAAAAGGACGTTTTCCTTCTCAAATTCCTTTATCGTCTTTTTCGATGTGGCGTTGCCAAAAACTTTTGGCGAAGACACTACGTTGCCGCTGACATTATAGCCGCCTATGGTGTATATGAAGCTGCCGCCCAGCTTCTCCTTGAAAAATCTTACGAGCTTGTGGCTCACTTCGTACTGGCCCTCCGGGCTTATGGCTTGAGCATCGCCAGTAAGAACTACGACGTCCTGCTTGCCCTTGCGCCTTATGAGGTAGAACCTGTTGCTCACTATCCTTATGCCCCCGCTCTTTGTCATGAAGACTTCGTGCGGAAAATGGGGCGAATAGACGGTGGCTATGCGCTCGGCTTTGAACTCCCTTATTAGGTGCTCTGCTACTAGCTTGCCGACGTTGCCTATTCCGGGCAGGCCAACTATGAGCACTGGGTTCTTGAGCTTGAGATTCTTCTTGTATTTTATAACTGTTTTTTCCATACAATCATCAATCGCTGTCGAATATTCCTTCCTTGTCCTTCTTCAGTTTCTCCTTTTCGACTTTGAGCTCAACGTTCTTGAGCTTTGCGCTTATGGTGCTTACCGCAGACTTTACCTTTTCTTCGGAATCCTTGTAGTCAGCCCCCTCGGCTACCATGTGGTATTTCGGAGAACTTATGTAGGATATCTCCACGTCGGCCTTCTCTGCTTCTTTGAGGGCCTCGTTTATCATCGTGACACCATTTTCCGTATCCTCAACGACCATTTCCAGGATGTACGCAACCCTGTGCTTCTTCTTGGCGTTTTGCTCGTCTATGAATTCCCTGAGCCTGTCCTTGAGCTTCTTAGGCATCTTGGATTCCTTGAAGCGCTTGGTGCCCTCCGAAAGGTCAAAATATAGCTGCGCGTAACTCCCGAATTCAGACACTATATCGTTGTCTATTTTTTCTTTGTTTTTCTCTTCGCCGGTCTCCTTTATCATTTTCCCGACAAGTATGGAGAAGCGCTTTTCGAGGTTGTAGGCACCCAGCTTGTCCTTGGCCTCTTTGGGCATTACCTTTTTGATTGAAGCGTCTATCGTGCCCTTCTGGTTGTCTATGTAGGTTATCTTGCACACCAGCTTTTGGCCGTTGTGCAGAAACTCGTGTATGTTCTTGATCCATCCGGAAGATACTTCCCTTATCGGTATAAATACTTCTATACCGTTGTATTCGAGCAGCTTGCAGTATGCGCCGAATTGCATTATCTTAGATACCTGGGCTATGACCAGTTCTCCGGGCCTCGGTGAATTCCTCTGTTGCTTTTGTTCTGTCATTCAAATCATATGGCGAATTCCAGCTTCTTCTTGGTCCTCGAACCAAGAACGCGCTCTACCTCGTATTTGCACACCTTGCACTGGAGGAGCACTTTCTGCCTCTTCGCCACCTTGACAACCGTTGCCTGTCCTTTTACCTTTCCGGTTATTCCTTTCAGCTTTCTGGCCCTGCGCCTTTTTCCGACGTTAAGCCCGCTTTCCTGCTTTTTGGAATATATCACTACTTTGTGCTCAGTGTGTTTACCGCATTTCGGGCAGTAAACGTTGAGTTCTCTAGCTATCTTCATAACATCACTTTATAAGCTCGCGTTTATAATTTCTCGTAAACACATAAAGAATTATCTATAAGGAACTTGCTGTCGTTTTTGTCCTGTACCTCTATAAGCTGGCCTTTTTCTAGCGGCCCGATTTTAGATCCTGAAGGCAAGAACACTTCCGGGAGCTTTTCTATTATTACCCTGAGCTTGTCCTGCTGTGTTTTTGTTTCTTTGGAGCCGGTTAGTTTGGTGTTGACGTAAAGCTCCATCATCTTATTGTAAAGGTCTGTCTCTATGTCCGTTATTGGGTTTGGCAGCGGTTTTTTGTACGCAACATACAACGCTACCTTCTGTTTCCTTTTTTCGAATATTTCCGAAACAAGCCTTTCTATGTTTCCTGTCTGTATTTCGGCCTCTTCGTTCTTTCCAAGATCGGTTTTTGTTCCTTCTACGAATTCTCTTACATCAGAATAAAAATTCTTAGGCAACAGCTGCAACGCGTTGCTTGACCTTTCTTTTTGCAATACTTCCCATAAAAAATTGTAAGTTATGCCTTCTGCCATATTGACCCCACACTTCCAGTATTCCACTACGTATTTTCGAAAAACATTTTTAATCCTGAAACTTTCAAGGCGTTGTAATTGTATGTTGTTTTGATTAACTTATATATATAAATAAAACGGCACGATTAGCGGAAGTGCGGGGTGGGAGAGCCTAGATAGCGAGGGGTGGATTTGAACCACCGATCTCCGGGTTATGAGCCCGGCGGGCACTCCAGACTACCCTACCTCGCTGCAGTGATTGTTTTCGTCGCGAAACTTAAAATAGGTTAGTGTTGGTCAGAAGAAGCCAGCTTCTCCTGTTCCTGCACGGCTCCGGAAAGCAACTCAGAGGCTTTGCTTCTATCTATTCTAGAAAGCTGTTTGCTGCATATGTTGCATTTGAATCCTGATTCGTAGGCTGCGTCAAACGTAAATATGAACTTGTTGTCGTCGTAGCATGACTTGCATATGAAATAGTCGTTGCAGTCGTCTTTTAGCGTTGCTTTTTCCGAAGTTGTGTTTTTTACGTAATCGAAGAATTGCGGCACCTTATTGGTATTTATATACCACGCGAACGAAAGCCATCCTTCGTTGTTCTTCGAAACATTGTAGTTTGTTATTCCGTAGCCCTGCATTATGTTGAGTATGCGCCTTACGGCATTTATTTTCAAGTCAAGCGCAGCCGCTATCTCCTCGTCGGTTCTCGGGGTTGTAAGGAGGTCAATTACTTCTGAAGCATGCCTGCTGACATTTTTGTTGAGATAGTCTGATATTCTAGTGTCTTCGACAAGAGCCTCTATGTATTTCATCGCGTTTGCGGTGTACGTCGCTTCGTCAAGCTCCTTCTGCTTCTTGGCCTTTTCGATAGACTGTGCTTTCCTGTCGCTTATTGCCTTTACTTCGGTCGGTGCGCTCTTTACAACGTGCTGGGTTTGTTTTGATTTTGGCTTTTCCTGCTGTTTTGCCTTAATATTTTTTTTGCCGGATTTCACAGCCATGCTCCTTTTCGTCTCGGCAGTATTTTTCTTTATTGGTTTAGCGTTTGTTTTATGCTTTGCTGCAAATCTGGCCTTAGTCGGATTTTTCTTTGCCTTTGAAATTGCCTTATGCTTCTGCGCAGGTCTTGTCCCTGCCTTGCCTTTAATATGGGTCGCTTTTTTGTTAGTTTTTTGCATAATTAGCACCGCAACGGGTTTAGCGTTCAAGCGTTTAGTTATTATGGCTTTTATATTATTTAAATCTATCCCAAAAATCCCTTGAAAATGCGTTTAAATGCGCAGAAAACGAGTAAGGATCAAGGGAAGAATTTTTATTGACGTTTTGCCTCTGATTGCTGGTTTATTAGTAATAAATAAAGTCCACATCTGCGCTTCAGCATATCTGGTACCCTCCACCAAAAGGGCAAATTCCTGTCTAAAAAAGCAGGAATCAAACACAAAAACACAATAATGTTGTAATCGGCCCACATGGCGCTCAGATACCTACATAGTATTTAATAATTTTCTATAGTAAATAATCAGGCGAACATTCATCTACGACGCGTCCTTACGTGCCGTAATCGTGATTTTCATGGGAGCGAGTAAATACATAAAGGAGACAATCATAAAAGAGTACAAAGAGAGAAGCCCCGAATACAAGAACAGGCTGGCCGAATGGTCCAAGCAGGACAATATAACCAAAGTGGAAAGGCCTTCGAACCTGTCAAGGGCAAGGGAGCTCGGCTACAAGGCCAAGCAGGGCATAGTAGTAGTGCGCGCTGCGGTAAGAAAAGGAAACAGAAAGAGGCAAACGGTTGGGGGCGGCAGAAAGCCTTCAAAGAGCGCAAGGTTTATATCAAGGCACAAGAACATGCAGATGATAGCAGAAGAACGAGCATCAAAGAAGTTCTCAAACTACGAAGTGCTCAATTCATATTTTGTGGGTGAAACCGGAACCACAAGATTCTATGAGGTCATACTTGTGTCCAAGCAGGACAACGGCATAAAGAGAGATGCCGTATATGCCCCTGTAGCTGCCCAGAGCGGCAGGGCCAACAGGGCACTTACATCTTCAGGAAAGAAGTCAAGAGGCTTATGATGGATTACAAAATAACCATCAGCATACCAAAACTTCACGACATAAAATATGCACAAAAATTGCGACAGCAGTATCATACATCAAGAAGCGATCTATCTGTAAGCGAGTCCGCAAAAAGGATAAGCGTAAAGGTAGAAGCTGAGGACATAGTAGCGCTCACCGCTGCATGCAACTCGGTGCTCAAGGAAATCAGGCTTGTCGACGACATCGCTTCAATAAGCGAGAATTCCGCAAAAAAGCAGAAAAGTAAAAATATATAAATATACACAATAAATATGAAAGCGCTTTAATCTTTGCGGCAATTCCTACGTCAAGTACTGAATTTTAACGTTTACAAAGTGTTTAAATGGCAGGCTCATTGCAGTATTGGCCCAGAAGGCGCGCGGGCAAGCGTCTACCGCGCATCAGGAGCGCAGGCTCTATAAAAGAGGTATCGCTTTCGAATTTGCTTACGTACAAGGTAGGGATGACTACTCTGTCGATTATAGACGACAGCAATTCGCCGGCGAAGGGACAGGAGGTCTCCAAGGCGTGCACGATCCTGGAGCTGCCGGCGATGGAGGTTTACGGCATAAGGCTATACTCAATTGATGAGGCCACGCGCTACAAGAAAGCGCATGTAGACATACTCAGCAAGGCCTCTTCGCAAAAGCTCGGCATCAAAAGCGTCAAAAACGACGAATCCAAGATTCCATCTGGAGAAAAGCTTGAAGGAATAACAGATGTCGCATTGCTTGTGGCTGCCGATCCGAAAACCACCGGAACAAATACAAACCACCGTGAGAGGTTTGAAGCGAAGATAACGGGCAAGGACATAAAGGAAAAGCTTGCATTTGCCACTTCCAAGCTCGGCAAGGAGCTCAGGGGCAATGAAATATTCAAAAACGGAGAATTTGTCGATGTAGTCAGCATATCCAAGGGCAAGGGATGGCAGGGCCCGATAAAGCGTTTCGGCGTATCGAGGATGTTCCACAAGGCGACGGGCAAAATAAGGCACGTTGGAACTTTGGGCGCATTCACTCCGGGAAAGGTAATGTATACCGTGCCCATGGCAGGACAGATGGGCTTCAATTACAGGACGGAGCACAACAAGCGCATACTAAAGCTTGGTACAAAGGAAGAAGCTTCCACAATAAACCCGAAATCAGGGTTCAAGAACTACGGCCTGGTCAAGAATGATTATGTCATAATAGAGGGCTCGGTCCCGGGACCGGCGAAGCGCATAGTAAGAATAAAGAAATCAGTGGAAAACAGGAATGCCAGGGGCATAAACGAAGCCAAAGTGAATTTCATAAAGGGATGATATTTTGCAGGAAATAGAAGTATTCAACATAGAAGGCAAGCCAGTATCGAAAATGCAGGCTCCAAAAGCGTTCGAGGCCGAGCCAAGAAAATGGCTGGTCGACAGGGCTGTTGCTGCTGAGACGTCGCTGAAGCTGCAGCCGCAGGGCCACTACGTCCTGGCAGGAATGCAGACTACCGCTGCTTATTTTGGAGCCATGGGTTCCTACAGGGCAGGAAGGCACGTTGGAAGGGCCATAAGACCGAGGGAAAAGCTCGGCGGAGGCTCGCTCGGAAGGGTAAGGCGCATACCTTCTTCGGTGTCGGGAAAGAGGGCGCACCCGCACATGGTAGAGAAAACGTTGGTCGAGAGGCTCAACAACAGGGAATACGTCAACGCCCTTAAAAGCGCTATAGCAATGGCCGTAAAATCCAATGCAGGAAAGCCCACCGTTTTCGACGGGATAGCAAAGATATCCAAAACCAAGGATTTCGTAAAGTTTCTTGAGACAAACAAGCTTTATTCTGTAATAGAATTCGCACGCGTCAAGACAATAAGGAGCGTAAGGAAGACGAGGAGCAAGCAGCAGCACAAAATGCTGGTTGTAACCTCTGACGAAGAAGGCTCTTTCAAGGCCTCCCGCAACGTCAAAGGTGTAACTACCTGCACGCTTTCGGAGCTTCAGGTTAGCAGTGTGGCTCCAGGGGGCAACCCGGTCAAGACTGTGCTGTGGAGCGCCTCGGCTCTAAAAAACCTAGACGCAGCTGTCGAAAAAGCTGTATTGATAAAGAAAGGTGCAAAGAATGTCAGTGCTTAAATATCCACTTGCTACTGAAAAGGCCGTAGGCCTAATAACCAAAGGAAATACAATAGTCTACGTGGTGGACTCGAGGGCCACAAAGGCCCAAATAAAGCAGGAATTTCAAGGCGTTTTCAACGCAAAGGTAAGCGACGTGCGCACCGTCAACATGCCCAACAACGTGAAGAGGGCATACATAAAGCTTTCGAAGGAAAGCAACGCGGGCGACATCGCAATGAAGCTTAAGCTGGTGTGATATATGGGAAAGAAACTCAGACAGCAGAGAAGGGGCAAGGGTTCCAACGTATACACCAAGCTGCCCAATACATTTGACATAAGCGTAGCCTATGAAAAGGCCCCTGACGTAAGCATGAGTGCAGAGGTAATAGACATATTCAACCATACTGGCCACAGCGCACCGCTTATGTGCGTTGTGTACGAGGACTTCAACAGAGGTTTCTACGTGGCACCAGAAGGCATAAAGATAGGAGACAAGATCTATATGGGCCCCGACGCCAAGCCCGTTCTCGGAAGCATAGTCAGGCTCGGTGACGTCCCAGAGGGAGTTCCCGTATACAACCTAGAGGTGCTTAAGGGCGATGGGGGCAAGCTTGTCAGAGCAGCCGGCTCGTTCGCCGTTATAATCGCGAAGTCCGAGCATAATGTTACACTCCAGCTGCCTTCAAAGCAGACAGTAACTCTGGACAGCGGCTGCAGGGCCCAGTTGGGCATGATAGCAGGCGCGGGAGTAAAGGATCAGCCAATAGTAAAGGCAGGCAAGAGCCATTACATGTATCACACTTTAAACAGGACGTGGCCGAGGAACCGTGGAGTAAAGATGAACCCGGTGGACCACCCGTTCGGAGGCAAGCAGCACCACAAGGGAAAGAGCAGCATGACATCAAGGAACGCACCTCCAGGAAGGAAGGTAGGCCACATAGCGGCGCGCCGCGTAGGCAGGAAAAAGAGGTAAACCCCTAAAAGCAAAACAAAAGATGTGGTTTAAAAGCTTTGCTTACAAATAAAAATACACTAAATGGTGTTGACATGGCAGAAAAAATTTCGAGAGAAGCAATAAAGAGAGAGGAGGGATACCTGTATTATCTCGGAAAGGACGGCTACGTATGGCAGAATCCGACTAGGTCGAACAAGTCCGGAAGGAAGGCCAAGGTAGGCAACGAAAAAATAGAAAGAGAGAAGGGCTTCCTTTACTTCGTGGACAGCAACGGCTATGTGTCAAGGGTAAAGCAGGCACGCGGAAGGAAGGCTGCAAAATAATAACATAGAAAAATAGATGAAGGTTTTTTAAATGGTCGAAAGGATAGCATTCAAGGGCATGCTCCCTGCGGAAGCAGCTGGCATAGATGCCGCACAGTACTCGAAGCTGATAAAGTCAAGGCAGAGGCGCTGGCTCAAGAGGAACTCGCTTCAGCTGAGAGAGCTAAACGAGAAGATAGAGCATGCCAAGGCTTCGGGATCCACAAGCCCTATAAAGACTAGGACAAGGGAAGCCCTAATAATGCCGTCCTGGGTCGGCCTTTCTTTTGATATTTATAACGGCAAGGAATACCAACACGTTGAGATTCAGCCAGCAATGCTTGGACACAGGCTCGGTGAATTCGTCTACTCGACAAGGCGCGTGCAGCACTCGGCACCTGGAATAAAGGCAACGCGCGGAAGCAAGTTCCTGTCGCAGAAATAAGTGATTTTTTTGAACTATTCTTTCAACATGGAAAAGGGAAAGGTAATCTTCGCCGGCGCAAAGGACATAAACGCCAGCTTCAAGGACCTGGGAGCCATATGCGACTACGTGAGGTACAAGAACGCTGCGCAGGCTGCCGAGGCGCTTGAGAAGGTAATCAAGGCCTCTGCACCAGTGCCATACAGGAACCACAACAAGGGCATGGGCTCGAGGCATGAGCTCGGAGGCCGCAAGGGCAGATATCCTGTAAAATGCGCTGCAGTGGTGAAGAAGGTTCTGGAAATGGCAATAAGCAACGCCAAGAGCAAGGGCATAGAAACAGACAACCTTTTCGTAGTGCATGCGTCTGCAAACAAAACGCAGATATACAGGAGGACCCCATCAAAGGGAATGCTTTACCACAGTGACAGCTACGGCTTTGCTGCGATGAGGCATTCTGATGTCGAATTTGCAAAGGTAGAAATAGGGATAGCAGCTCCGGAGGACGTAAAACTGGGAGAAAAGGCAACGAAGATGCTGAACCTCAACAGCGCTTTGTCAAAGAAAGCTTCCAAGAAGCAAGCGCCAAAGACTGCGCCAAAGTCAAAGCCGGCGGCAAAGGAAAAACAGCAGCCCCAGCAGAAAGCCGAAGTAGCAGCACAAAAGGTATGATTTGATGGCAATAGAAATGAAGTTTATAGACGACGCAATAATAAAGATGAATATCTCAAAGTTTCTGAGCAAGGAGCTGACAAAGGCAGGCTTCTCAAGGGTGGAGATACAGAAGACGCCAGTGCTTACAAGGATAACCGTTTACGTCCTGAACCCGGGAAGGGTCATAGGAAGGATGGGAAAGAGCATAAACGAGCTTACAGAATCGATACACAAGAACTTCAACGTCAACAACCCGCAGATAAGCGTGATAGAGGTGCAGAACAAGATGCTTGAGCCCCTGCTTGTCGCAAAGGACATAACGTTCAAGCTTGAAAGGTCGATAAACCCAAGGAAGATAATGCAGTTCACGCTGAAGAGCATAATGGAGAATGGAGCTCTTGGTGCTGAAATAATAATAAGGGGCAAGCTGGCTGCAAAGGGCGCAAGGGCAAAAACCGTAAGAAAGAGCGTCGGATACATACCGAAGGCCGGCGACGTCACAAATCTTGTGCTTGTGGGCGATGCAACCGCATACCCTAAATACGGCGCCATAGGTGTAAGAGTAAGGATAGTGCCGCCAGGAACAGTATTTCCAGACAGGCAGGTTGGGAAGATAGAAATACCAAAATCCATACTCAACAGCTGAATTGTGAAGTTACGGTAGCTTAAATGGACATATTGCTTGTGGGCATAATAACGTTTTTGACGCTTACGATACCCGGAGAGCTTTTCGCATTCGCCCTGCTAAAGAAGACAAAGCTCGGGCTTTTCGAGATCTCCGTAATCGGATTCATATTTGGACTCGTAGCGGTTCCCACTCTCACGTGGCTGGAATCCTACCTGATGAACTACATTCACTTCTTTGCTTTCTCCTTGGCTCTAGTCGAGGTAAACGCCCTTATCCTATCAATAGTGGGGATAATCCTGTGCCTATGGCAGGGAGTATTCAAGCTCAGCCTGTCCAATCCCATATCAAGGGGTAGAGAAGCGAAGGCAGAGGAAGCACAGATTGACAGCATGAAGCAGAGCGAAACCCTGGAGCTCTCGGAACTGAGGCATAAGCTTAGGTCCTTCGACGCTGCCAAATCCATAATAGAAAAGCACATAGAAGAGGAAAAGGTGCTTTCCGAAAGGCACACAAGAGAGCTCAACGCCATAAACCTGTCAGAGCAAGACCGCGAGCGCATAAACGCGCTTCAGTCTGACGAGAGAAACAGGCTAATAAAGGACCACGAGCAGGAGGAGCGTATTCTACTTGACAAGCTTTCCAACAACGCTGCGAAGAACGTAGCGGCGAAATCCGGAATGCAGATAAACAAGACCTATCTGGTCCTTGCGCTGCTTATGCTTCTGGTTTTCGGAACGCGCATGATGAGCGTCGGCATAACGCCGAAATTCTTCGAGTTTGACCCATATTTCGACATGCTTTCCGCAGAGTCGATACTTACGTTCGGTTATCAGATTTATCTTTCGCCCAGTGCCTGGCCTATAGTGCCTCAGGGCACGAGCATGAGGATACAGCCAGTGGTTCCTTATCTTGAAGCATACTGGTATGACCTCTCCAATGCCTTCGGCCCAAAATACACAACGTTCTCCACAACACTGATGAGCTATGTCGGTGGAGTATACCCGCCGATAACGGCTGCACTGCTGGTTTTCTCCGTATTTATACTTCTTTATTATGAATATGGCAACAAGATAGCACTCATAGGAGCAGCTCTAGCGTCTACGATGCCAGTGCTATATACTACATTCGTTTCCGGCGAGCAGCTTCTTGAGCCGTGGGGCATATTCACCCTTTTCTTCTTCTTCGCTGCGTATGCGCTAGCGATCAAGGATATGAAGAGCAAGCGCCTGGCGATACTTGCAGGGCTTGCATTCGTGACTACTTTCCTGGGAGCGCACTACTATACCGTAGATGCCGGTGTGCTTACAATTTATATAATAGTTCAGGGAGTTGTCAACGTGCTGCAGAACAAGACAAGCAAGTACTTCTACCAGATGAACGCCATAGTCATAATAGTGATAGCCATATTCCTGGCCATGTACAACCCGTATCATGCAACTCTGTCTGGCAGAATTCCCACAATTCTGCACATACCTATAACCGTCAGCGGCCCGCTTCTCGCGCTAGTAATGGTTGCCATAATAGAGTTTGTTCCTGGGATGCTGGCCAAGCGCCACCTGCTTTTCAAGGAAGTAAACATGAAAGCATATCTGGAATGGATACTGGTCATAATTATAATAGCGGGCTTGGTCATAGTTTTCACTCCCGCAGGCAAGCCGATAACCGCATATGTGAGCCTAAGCAAGAGGTTTACCACCCCATCAACCGCACTTTTCATGACGGTTGAAGAATTCATACCGACTGGTGCCATGTACAACTTCGGCTCTTCGGGCTTCGGTTTCATAGGGGCCGACATAGCAGGAATACCATTGCTTATATGGATCATAAGCATAGTCGCTCTGGTGCTGATAGTACTGAGCATATTCTACAAGAAAAGCAATACGTCAATACTTTATCTTTCTATAGCCACTCCTCTGATGTTCGCCGGTTTCTCCGAGGTAAAATATCTGCCGCACTTCGGCACCGTCTACATACTGCTGTTCTGCATAATGCTCGGGGAAGGCATATACCTGTTCAGGAACGGGTTCAAGCTCAAATATGCCGAGGCCGCGATAATAGGGGTACTCGTAGCTGTTGGAGCAATACTTATAATACTCGGCTCGTTCTACGGGATAATACTGGCCATAATACTTGGGATAGCAGGCGGTTTCGTTTATGAGATTGCCACAAATACAAGATACACCGACATGTTCGAGGCAAAGCCCGTAAAGAATGCAGAATTCTACATAACTGCAGCAATAAGCCTGGGAATATTTTTCATATCCCCAATATTCGCCCTGATATTCATAATAGCCCTTATACTGATGCACAAGATGGAGGCGTACAAGAAGCAGCTATGGTACGTCTTTGGCATATTCCTAATAATATTCATAGTCGGCACACTGCTCAACGGCAGCTTGATGCTGGGAGAGATAAGCTCTGTAGTGTCTGCTCTGAGTTCCAGCGCAGTATACTCTGCTAATCCCGCAACTGCCTGCAGCACTATAGCCGCTACGTCGAGCATAGGCTACGACCTCTTCTGCAACGTCGTACCAAGCTACTGGCTTTCCGCGACTGCATGGATGCGTGCCAACGTTGGCCCCAATGCGCCACGTGTTCTTGCGTGGTGGGACTACGGCGACTGGATAAACTGGTTCGGGCACAGCAACGCAGTTATACGCGGAGACAACGCCGAGCCTACTGAAGACTACGCTGTGGCAGCCAGCTACGTATTGGGTCCAAAGGACAACTATACTCCTGCAGTATTGCGAAATATGATGAACACAAACCAGACGCGCTACATAATATTTGATCAGGGTCTGATACAAAAATGGCAAGCCCTAGACTTCCTCGCATGCGTGAACGTCAACGAGACCTCGAGGGCATATGCAATAGCACAGGGTGCAGCCCAGAGCCCTCCTGTGCCTTACGTGCTTGGCACTTCGCCTTGTGAAATTAGCCACGATCCTGAATATGCATTCCTGCCGCTTGCAGCTCTGGAGCCTCCAAATTCGACGACATCGCAGAACATAAACTACTACTGCTCAATATCCAACAGCACAAACCTTTACATAAAGGCGTACACCGCGATAGGAGATGCCCTGTCCAACACCACAGTGTGCGTAAGCACGTCGCCAACGAAGAACGGCGACATACAGCTTTACAGCAGCAACGGCACCAAGATTAACGCAATGATACCATTATCGTACGATCTGGGTGTAACGAACATAAACGGGATAGAATTCGTCCAGTATCTTGTAGTATATACTCCCAACGGTCCAAACGATACAATAACCGACGCTCCGTCATCCTTCTACATATCCAACTTCTACAAGGGTTTCATGTTCGGCTCGCTGCCAGGGTTCAAGCAAGTATATCCAAATACAACAACTACGCCTGGCGAGAACCTTGTAAACGGAACGTATCCTCTGAGGATACTGGAGATAACCAATTACACAGGAGGACTTCCTCCGGTCCCGCAAAAGCCCAGCTACGTCAACAACAATCTGACGATGCAGTGATGGGCCGGCGCAATTCAAAAGTAATAAATATGCTTTTCAACATAACTTTCTGCAGCAATGGGCTTGTAGCTCAGCCTGGTCAGAGCGGCGGTCTTATAAGCCGTAGGTCGTGAGTTCAAATCTCACCAGGCCCATGCCCTTGCATAAAGTTGGCTTGCAGGACTTCTTTCCAGCACATTGACTTCGGCGGTAAAATGGATCTGATGCAGTACGTGATAATTGCTGCATTGTCCGCATCGCTTCTTTGGGGTTTTGAGGATGCCCTGTCCAAAAAGCCGGTATCCAAGCTGGGCATAAGCCTGACCACTTCGATAATCCTTGTAGTGGGCCTGCTGCCTTTTGCCATAGTAGCAATGCTATATCCTTCTTCTATGACATATTTCGGAATTGCGCTTTCAGCGATAGCCGGCCTTTTCTGGGGCGCAGGCTTTATGCTGATATACAAATCCGTATCTACAGAAAATGTAACAAGCACATTCGTAATAAACGAAATCCTTCCTGCAATAATAATAATTTTCGGGATACTGGGCCTAGGCGAGAAGATAAGCATAGTGAACTTCCTTCTTATAATAATCATATTCTGCGGCTCGGTTGTCGTAATGCTCAGCGAAAACCTCAAGTTCAACCTGCGCCTCTTGTATGCAGTGCTGGCCAACGTGTCTTGGGGCCTTTTCTGGGTTCTGATGATAGAAGTCATACATACTTCCGGAAGCTTTGCAGAACCTCTGCTCATAGCCAGGATCGTAGCAGCCGCGGCAGTTGTAGTGTTCTTTGCCATATCTTCAAATAGGGTAAGGCATACTGCAAAAGCAAGGCGCCTCCCAGCCCTGCGTTCCCTTTACATTCCAATATCGATGGCAGCACTCATAGGTATTGTAGACGCATTTGGGAACGATGCATTCGGTTTTGTCAGCACAACGGGCTTTGTGGCCATAGGCGCGGGAATAATTGCCATAAGCCCCATATTCGTGGCGCTGCTGGGCCGGCTTTTCTATAATGATAAGCTAAGGCCATTGCAGTGGACAGGATTCGGAATAATGGTTGCAGCTGCTATTCTTCTGGCCTTGTTTTAAATAACTGCACACGCCCATAACCTGTAATGGCATGATCTTTGTAGTACATTTGCAAAGCGGCGATTAGCGAGCAACGTCATTTCTGCAAAAGCGCCTATGCGAAGCTTTTTCTTACGGTCCGTGTATCATACCTTTTAACTTCTGCGCCCAGTCTTGTAAGCTTAAGCGAAGCAGTATCGGCATCGCGCTTGACATCTCTTGGGTTGTCCTTGTCGCTTACTACAAAAAAGACCTCTTTTGCGTGCAGGTCGTTCACTGCGAGCTCCATATCCGGCATTGCATTGTTTATTGATGCCTGCACCATGTAGCATTGCGAAGGCATTAAATCAAGGCCCTTAAATATCCTGTCATATTCAGGTTTTCCTGGGCTTAGGACCAGCATCTTGTGCTCTTTATTATCTTCTGGAACCTTTATGTCGGACATCTTAACGGGTTTTGCCTGTACTGTAATGTTCGGGAATTCCTTTTTCAATGCGCCAAGCTGAAGTTCAGTATTCTTCTCCTCAAGCTGGCCCTTTGTTTCAAAATCTACGGTTTTAAACTGGTTTATAAGCTCGTCCTTAAGCTCATCAGTGGCTTCCGCGCCTTTCTTTATAACGGCAAAAGCCTTCCCCATCGCTCCACAATCGTCGTGAGTCACCAGCGTTATTGTATCTATGCCATTTTCTCTCACTATTTGTTTTATCATCGGCATCAATGGAGCCACATTCGCCCCGGCATTCCTCAAAACAAACGCGCCACCGTATTTATTTTCCAGAAAATCATTAAGCCTCCTGTCCATGCAGCATATAACCAGTTCTTCCATAAAATCACGCAGACATAAGCATAACCTTTAAAATCTAAAAAGGCTTTGATTTGCAAATATTTACCTCATATAAAAGGCTTTTAAGGTAAATAATTTAGTTCAGAATAGCCTATGCTTAGTGATCAGAATGGCAAAAAAGCACAACGGCGAAATAACGCCAGATGTTGCGGTAGAACGCCTCATAAACTGCTTTGAAACTGCAAACGAGGAAATAAACAAGGCACTGGGGCAGGAAATTCCCAAAAAGGAGCTCAGAGCAAGGGTGAAGCTCTTCGTAGGCGACGCTTTCAGAAAGTGCAACGTCGATATAAAGAATCCTACAAAAGAAGGCCTGAAAGAAGCCATGGGTCTGTGCAGGATAAACACCAAGAAGATGCTCGGCCCAATGGCAGACCCCATAATAAAAAAGCATTACGCGGAAATGAGCGAGATAATAGAAAAGCTTCCGGATGATGGTGATAAGGATGACTAAAATACTGTCAATAATATCAAGCAAGGAAAAGGATAAGATAAGCCTTGGGATAGGCTTCAGTGCAAGGCAAAAGCAGGCAGGGCACGATGTAAGAATACTATTCTTCGGCCCAAGCGAGGTAACCATAGCCAACGACGATGAAGTGTCAAAGCTCATCGAAAACTCTTTCGGCAGCGAAAAGCCATCCGCATGCATATTCGTGGCGCAGAATGCCAAGGTGGAGGAGAAACTCGGCAAAAAGGTTAACCTTGTCAAGGCAGGCGAATACATAACAAAGAGCATAGACGAAGGATACACGCCTATAAGTTTCTGAAGTAATACGGAAGGCATGCCCCTTCCAACAATCCAGTAATTGCAGTGAATTTTGCTTCTGGAAGTAGGATATGCTCTAAACTGTATCCATGTGAACGAAACTATAAAAACAATTCTACAAAATCCTGAACTGCAAAACTTTTTATAGCCCAATAAACTAAGCTATTTAAATCATCCATAAAAATCTAAATCGGGGTTATGCTATGGGTGAAGTTACTGCTGGTTTGAACGAGAAGTTTTCGCAATACACTCTCAGGTGGAGGGGAGGAAGGCTAACAACTACGCAATACGCGCTTTTTGCGATACAAATGGCGGTGGTGATACTGCTTTCATGGCTTGGGGCGATAGCCACTCCGGTGGTTGGTCCCGGGATAGGGTTCCTTTACTGGGCTTATCCTTTCTTCGTCGTTTTCACGCTCTGGTGGGGAGTCTGGGGAATACTGGGTGCATGGATCGGCGCATTCGTCGGATCCGGGCTGTTGACAGGATTGCCAGTACTTCCTGCATTGGGATTTAGTATAGGGGACCTCATACCTGCATTGCTTATATTTCTTCTTTACAGGGGATACCTTAGAAAGCACGGTGTGGACCCGTTGGGCAGGGACATAATGAAAAGCAAGAAATCCGCAGCATGGTTTGTACTGTGGGTGATGGGGATTACTAACATAATCGGGGGCCTTTGGGGAGTATGGATCCTCGTGCTTCTCGGTTTCGTCCCCGCCAGCGCATATTTACTTGGAGCTGGGCTGTGGATTCTTGGAGATGCTATAGTCCTTCTAATAGCGCCGTTCCTGGCCAAGTATGTTACTCCTGTAGTAGAACGCTTTGGGCTCGTAAACACTGGCTGGGTGTCGTGAATGCAGGCGTCGGCTTCCCGTGGGCAGAAACGCAAGGTTAAGACCATACTGTTTTCTGCCCGTTCCGACTCCTTTTATGTCAATATGAATCCGATAGCCAAGTTCCTGCTGCTTATACTACTTTCCGTTGGCGTGGTGGCATCTATAATACGCCCAGTTCCGGATCTCACATACAATCTTCTGGTCCTGGCGTTTGCCGTGGGCTTTTTATTTGAGAGTGGTACCATAAAATATCTGGTCAAGAGTTATCTTGCGCTATTAGTCGTTGCGCTTTTCGTCATGATGGCTTGGTGGATAGTTTTCAACCAGATAGGTACCAATACTCTTTTCAGCATGACACTACTAGGGGCTACGCTAAAGATAACAAGCCTGTCGATATACGTGGGCATAGGCAAGATATCCGGGTATGCATCTATGGCTTTCATGACTCTGCTTACGATAATGAGCACTAGGGATGCCGACATAATATCCGCATTGAAAAAAATTAAGGCCCCGTTCAAGGTCGTGTTCTTCGCATCGCTGATAGCCAGGAGCCTAAACATAATGTCCGACGACCTGGATTCGATAAGGCAGGCCCAATTTGCCAGAGGTGCAGGCGGCACATCGACAAACATAGTAAAGAAAGTAACCTCATTCGTAATGCTATCGATACCTCTTACTACATCCATGATAAAGCGTTCTGTAGACATGGGGTTTGCGCTCGAATCGAGAGGATTCTCCAAATCGAAGGGTATGTCGGATTTCATCTCGGAAAAGAGGTTTAAAGCTAGCGATGCTGTTATAATGGCATTTGGCGCTTTCATGCTGGTTCTCCCGTTTATCTGACTAGGTGTACCCATGGATTCCATAACTATAAGTGATTTTTATTGGAGATATCCCAATTTTACCGGCATAAAGAGCAACTATGCCCTGAAAGGGATAAACCTTAGCGTCAAGGAAGGCGAATTCCTGGGCATTACAGGGCCAAGCGGCTCCGGAAAGACCACGCTCTGTTATTCCATAGCTGGCCTTATACCGCATCAGCTCAAGTTGCCACTAAATTTTCAAGACGGAATAAAGGGCGAAATAAGTGTCTTGGGCAAAACCGTAACAAAAGCGGATATAATCAACGGAGAGCTCAAGCTTTCCGGGACTGGCATCACGGCCCCGGATGTGGGTCTCGTAATGCAGGATCCCGAAAGCCAGTTTCTAAGCATGAGCGTCATGAACGAGGTCTCTTTGGGCCTGCAGCTCATGGGGCTTGAAAAGAAGGAAATGCTCAAACGCATAAAGGACGCGCTGGAGCTCGTCGGCCTGGGAGAGCTTTATGACTATGCAGAAAAGATTCATCCATCTGAACTGTCCGGAGGGCAGAAGCAAAGGCTAGTGATAGCAAGCTTCCTGGCAATGAAGCCCAGGATACTGATACTTGACGAGCCCACTTCGGATCTTGATCCGAAGGGGAAAATGGAAGTGATAGAAACTATTGCACGGATAAAGAAAGAATCCGGAATGACCATAATCCTGGTAGAACACAATCCGGACGTGATGCTGAGATTCGCCGACAGGCTGGCCCTGTTGTACGAAGGTTCTATCGTCAAAACTGGCAGGCCAGAAGAAATATATTCTGACAAGGAGCTGATATCCAAATACAATATATACGCGCCAGAAGTATCGGAGCTCTCCGACTATTTTTCCGTAGACGAAAGCCCGAAGCTCGGAATACCGAAAACTGGATTCAAAATAGAGCGGAAAAAGCCCACAGTATCAAATCCAATAATAAAATTAAACGGGGTATCTTTTTCGTACGACGACGGGACAAAGGCACTGGAAAACATAAACCTAGAAATAGAAAAGGGATCGCTAGTGGCCCTGGTGGGCCAGAACGGTTCTGGAAAAAGCACGCTTTCAAAAATAATATCCGGGATACTAGCGCCAGGTTCTGGGACTGCAGAGGTTGCCGGGCTTAATCCGCGCTCAAAGAGAGACCGGCTCAAGCTGCCCTTGCACGTAAGCTATGTTTTCCAGAATCCGGACCATCAGATATTTACAAGGAGCGTCACTTCCGAGGTCAATTATTCGCTGAAGAACGCCGGCATAACTGGAAAGGAAGCAGACGAAAAAATCACAAACATACTCAAGCGCGTAGGCCTTTCAGACAAGGCCGAAGAGGACCCTGTATTCCTGGGAAGAGGCCAGAAGCGCAGGCTTGCGGTAGCCAGCAGCATAGTAATAAAGCCGGAAGTGCTTATAGTCGACGAGCCCACAACTGGGCAGGACTACAAAATGGCCATGGAAATAATGGAGATAATAAAAAGCCTGAACGAAGAGGGCGTCACAGTTTTGCTGATAACTCACGACATGCGGTTGGTGGCCGAATATTGCCGCAGGGCGATAGTCATGAGCAAGGGATCGATAATATTCGATGGAACTCCGGAAGCTCTTTTCATGGACGAAAACGTGCTTCGTCTTTCGTCGCTGTCCGAGCCACAATCGGTAAGGCTGTCCAAGGGCATAATTAACGCCGGCCTGCTTGACGAACCTTTGATAAGCGCAGGAGAATGGCTTGAGTTTTTTAATTTCTTGAAATCAAAAACCAAGATAATATTCAAATCCATTGCCGATATCGATGCGAGCGCGGCGAAGATATCTGCATCGCTTAAGGACGCAGGCATGCCAAAGAGCATGATATACATAGAAAGAGGTGGAATGGTGCTTGCCTCGGCGCTTTATCCGAGACTTGGAAACGTAAGAGCCTACGGCATATCTGCAAGTTATTATAACGATATAGGCGCATCAACAAAGGAGGTATTCGTGCGTGGCGTCGATGCCCTCAAAATCCCAAGCGGAAATGGATATGTCCTAGTTGTCGACGAGCTCGTGGATACTGGAAAAACGCTTGCCAGCATCATGGAGCGACTACATGCCGCATTCCCAAAAGAACGGTTTGTAACGTGCACAATGCTGGCAAAACCGCGCTCTAAGATAAAACCTGACATATACGCCGAAGAGGTTTCTGACGACACATGGGTAGTTTTCGATTATGAGAAAAATGAGGCTCTTTCAGAATTCGAAAAAGCGAATCCCGCAATGCTTCCGGAGTTGCGCAAGCATTTCGCTTCGTATCCGGAAGACAGGTATTCAACCATCTACAGGAAAATAGACAAACTATGCTCCAACATAAGCCGCAAGCCGACCGCCATAGCATATGAGAATCCGCGCGCTTTGGTGCAGGCTAGGCTTTTGTCAGACAAGCTGGGCGTAAAGCGCCTCATTCCTGTAAGCGAAGATGCTTCTGCCGTCATTGTCGCTGAGCCAAACGAAGATGTCGTTGTAGTAGGATCCACAAAAGAGGCAGTAGAAAGGATAAGCGCAACGATAGGGCTCAAGAAGCCCATCGCTTTGGTGCTCGAAGCCTAGCGAGTCACAAAACAATTTCTGCATCTTGGCTGGTAGGCTTCCTTGCCCCCTATTACTATGCGCGGCCCGGATTTTGAGGTTCCGTCGATCATCCTCTGTGAGAATACGGCTTCCTCTCCGCACTTCGTACAAACTGCAGTCAGGGAATATATGTAATCTGCATATGCGAGCAACTTCTCCGATATGTTAAAAGGTATGCCTCTGTAATCCTTGTTGAGGGTAGATACATAAACGATCTTTTTCATTGATGCCAGCTTGTTAAGCGTGTCCTCCAGCCCAGAGTCGTCATCCCAAAACTGGGCCTCGTCTATTCCGATAACATTGTAATCCGAGCTCACGTCGAATATGGCCTTGACTCCCGCTTTGCCGGTTCTCACTACCGTTGCGTCTAATTCTGCGCCCTTGTGCGTTTTAACCTTGCTTTCGACCGAGCGCGTGTCAATTTCCGGCTTGAAAAGTATGACCTTCCTTCCAGCGAAGCGTTCCCGCTCAAGAAGCTCTATCAGCCTTGATGTTTTTCCGGAGAACATGGGCCCAGTGATTACCACAAGTCTCCCTAACTCTAAAGATTTCTTCGTATGCTACACCCCCAACTTATCTATATGCCCTTTTTGACAAGCCTGAACTCGTAGTCCCTGATGAGTATCTGGGCCGTTTCGAACTTGTCTTCCATCTCTTTTGCAAGTTTTTTATCTCTCCCTGCATCGAGTTTTTCTGCGAGCTTTCTGTGGTGTTCTATTAACGCATCTATTCTCTCCTGATAAGCCATACTACCACGCACATACTTTACAGCAATAAAATAATAAGCTAACGCAGGTGCCAAGTGTTAAATCCTTTGCCGGACAAATTACAACCATGTACGAACCTATGGTCAAGCCCCCGAGGCTAAGGAAGGGGGGAACTATAAGGATAATAGCTCCGTCCAGCGCAGCCACATCTACCAGTTCCCTGCCAAAGGCAGTGAGGTTTCTTGAAAAGCAGGGCTTCAAGGTGAGCCTTGCGCCAAGCATGATAAGGGAATCTCCAACGCGCTATCTGACTGCTGGAGATGCAACGAGGAAGAACGAGATAGAGAATGCATTCAAGAGCGACAAATACGACGCAGTAATGGTGCTGCAGGGCGGAGCAGGCTCGATAGACATACTCAACAGCATAGACTACGACATAATAAAGGACCACCCAAAGGTATTCATAGGATACAGCGACATAACGCTCTTGCAACTGGCATTCATGAGGATGGCCCACATGGCGTCATTTCAGGGTCCTATGCTCATAGACCTATTCGAAGAGGACGAAGCTGCCCTCCAAACGAACTGGAACAATCTCATAGGGATAATAAGCAGGGGCGAAGAGGCAATGATAAAGAATCCTCTTGAAAGCGGATGGGCCAAATCCATAAACGATGGCACTACGAAGGGCCAGCTGATGGGTGGCAACCTTACAGTATTCTCGCTAATCGTAGGCACAAAATACATACCTGATGCGCGCGGCAAGGTCCTTTTCTTCGAGGACGTTAACGTTGAGCCATGGATGCTCGACAACCTATTAACGTCGCTTGTGATAAAGGGGGTATTGAAAAAGGCCAATGGCATAGTCTTCGGACAGCTGCCCAACTACGGGATAGAAAACATATCCGAATCGCAGGGAGTTACTTCGTACCTGATGAAACATCTTTTCATAGAAGACTACATAAACGCCACCATGCACAGCACTTTGCAGGACCTGTTCTCAAACAAGATGCCAAAGAAGCCGGCGTTCATAGAGTTCGCTTGCTGCCACGGCAAATACATAACAACAATACCTATGGGCATAAGGGTGAAGCTTGATGCTTCGCAGTGCACGATGGAAATGCTTGAGCCAGGAGTAGAATAATTCTTATTATTTAAAGACAGCGCCTGCGCATAGCGCAGGCGCGTCCTCTGGGGTTTTGCCAAGTTTCCCTGGCAGTATTTAATACGCAATAAAGGTATTTAAACATTACCTAAATTCCTTAATTACTTATTAAAGTAAAATAATTATAGTAAAGTATAAATAGCTTAACCGCAAAACCTGACTGGACAGTGCGCAAGCCATGCACAATACAAATATGGCAGACAGCTTTTTCTGGGGTTGTACCTGTGCGTAGCAAGGGCGCGTCCGAGGGGTTAGAATGGACAAAGACGAAGAAGGTGAGCGTGAGCCAACTGAAGGAAAATTGCGAAGGGAGTTCATGTACGAACAGGAAATACGGAACGGCATAGAAAAGCTCTTGGACTACAAGTACGGGCTCGTGGGCATAGACCCAGAGGAGGTAATTACTTCCACAGTATCTGAGCTCGTCAGGGCGATAGCCTTGGTTACCGAAGAGGACATGACCGCACAGCTAACAAAAAGAACAATGAACAGGGTGCTTGTTTACAAGCACAACTCCGAAACAACTCCTTCTGGCTTCAGTTTTTTGGCTTTTGGGCATAAGTAACCAAAGGCCCTTTTTCTTTTTTTATTGATGCCTTGCCCTTCCTGCGATTATCGAATCCCTAATCGCGGTTATCTTCCTGTTCATTGCTATCATTCCTGTCCCAGTCAAAAGCACAACAACAGTCACGGCAAGCATCCCGTAGTTGTCTATTCCGCGAGAAAGCAAAACAAACCAGACTACTCCAGATACCATTCCTGCTAGAATCCAACCTAGGCCCGCGGATATTATGCCATTCATGCGACAATCTCTTGTATAATCGCATGCAATGGATTTAAGCTTGTTCCAGAACAAACTCCTTTGCAACAGAAAGAAAGCTATAAATATTATCTAAAGCGGAATATTTCCTATCACTCTATTATACGTGAGCCAAATGCAGGATTATGTTTACGAAGCTAAAGTACAGCAAGCCGGGCTGAAAACCAAATGTTCTGTAAAAGTTATTCCAGAAATGATTGGAGAAGCAAAAAGGATAACCGATAAAATAATCTCACGCGGCGAATTTTCTGACATAAAAAGCGGTATACACTATGAGTTTTCATTAGAAAAAGGCGATGAATCTGCAAATATGCAAATAAAGAGCCTTTTCATGTATCCTTCAGAAGAAACCAAACTCAAGATAGACGCTCTAATCAAAGAAATAAGCGATGCGGTCCAAAAAGAGGCAGGAAATGGCCTTGAACCGATATTGCGCCAATAATGGGGTCATAAGCCAATTAACCAAGTCTGGCACTCTTTTCCTACAAAGTAATTTATACTTTTTATTGCAGTTTTTATTACAGTTTGATTAGCATGAAGATACTGGTAAGGGGATTCGGGCAGGGTGAGCGCATACCCGATCAGTTTACTTGCAAAGGAATAGACACTCAGCCGACCGTTGAGATAAGCGACATACCTGAAGGTACGAAGAGCATAGTCCTAATAATGGATGATCCCGATGCTCCTATGGGCACATTCACGCACTGGATAGCCTACAACATACCTCCAGATGTTGGAAGGATAGACCATGCTTCAAAGCACTCTGATATAAGTTTTGGAATAAACGATTTTGGCAACGAAGGCTATAACGGCCCATGCCCTCCTAAGGGAAAGCCGCACAGGTATTATTTTAGGGCATATGCAACATCCCTGGAAAAGCTGCCAAAGGGGATGCACAGAAAGCCGATGGACGACAAGCTAAAAGCCAGTGTCATAGGGCATTGCGAATATATGGGCACCTACTCCAGCAGTTAACAAATAAATATTATATCCTCTATTCCTATAACTATTATTTGGGGCAAACTTTTATGGATGGCAACAAAATAAGCGATTACATTGACAAGTACTCTGATTCTTTGAGAGACGTAACCCTTTGCTATTTTGTTGATAAAAAAGCCTCGAAAGTGCTGCTTGCAATGAAAAAGCGTGGATTCGGAGCAGGCAAGCTGAATGGCGCTGGAGGGAAGCTCAAGGCTGGGGAAACTGTGGAAGACGCAATGATAAGGGAATCGGTAGAAGAGGTCGGTGCCCGCCCCAAAAATTATTACAAGGCTGCATTGCTACGTTTTTATTTTGGCGGAAGCGAACCAAAAAGCGAATTTAACCAGAGAGTTCACGTGTACATAGCAGACGAATGGGAAGGGGAGATATCAGAAAGTGAGGAGATGAAGCCGGAATGGTTCAAAATAAGCTCAATACCATTGGATATGATGTGGGATGACGACAAATACTGGTTGCCCTATGTGCTGGGTGGGAAATTCGTGGATGCGCATTTCCTTTTCGGAGATTCGAACAAAGTAATAGACATGAAAATAAGCTACAAAGCCGAAGTGCCGAAAAACTGATGTTTAAAAACACAAAATGTTTTGCATGGAAAAAAACAATAAAAATTTCCTAAAAGCAGAATATTATACGCCAGTAGGCGAAAATATAGAAAAGCAGAGACTAGAACTCGTGTCAAAGCTGTCTGGGGTTGTGCTATATAATCTTCTCAGAGTAAAGGACCAAACTACCATACGTGCGGCACATAGCCTCAACGAGGCCATAAACAGCTACACTAATACCTATTCCAACATGCAGAAACTTGCATTGGTGGTGAACGCCGCTACGGACTACAAGCTGGTAGTGGACTACGTCAGGGAAGAGCTTGGCCTCAAGACTATTAAAAACGACCCGTATTCGGTTTGCGTTGATGAAAACAGACTTTTCGAATCTATAAAAGATGAGTTAAGCGAACATTCATGGCCCATTGCCAAAGTGCTTCTTGACGTGAGCAGGAAGGCGTACGGAAAGATAGATAAGGAAGAAGCCATAATCGCATCCAAGAAGATAATCGCGGCAACACAAAAGCAGTCCGATATCACGAACTTTTCTTACGTAGTGGAAAAGGTCCTTTCGGCAACCGAGGCATTGAAAAACAATCTTGCCGATTTCATAAACGAATATGCGTCCCTAAAGGAAGGAATAAAGGAAATAAGCATAAGGTCGATAATGCAAAAAGGCATAGGCGAAGGGCATGAAGCAATCCTGCGCACAGCATCTTCAATAGTATCGGAGTACATGGCAAAGGAGGATGTGCCTTCATGGCCAAAAGTAACGATAGAAAGGTCGATTTTGGGAAAAGACGTAGGCATGGCAATGCGCTTCAGGGGCAGCTCAAGCTATTTTGCAATAGTATATCTAAAGCCGCATAATTATGACCTAATAGCCAGATTCGTAGTTCAGCTCACAGATTTGATAAAGGAGCTGGAATCTGCGATCGGGCCAAACGCAAGCGTGCCCAAGCTTTCCATAAAAACCTATTCAGACCTGGGCGTATGCATGGTGGGCGCTGCCCATTTCAATCCCGCGTCAGAAACTGCCGTAAGGGACGAGCTCCAAAGGCTTTTTGGAAAGAAATAAATCTAACAACTTGATAGAAAAGTCAAGCAATAAAAAAGGATGCAATAAAAAGCTATTGAGGGTATGGGTTGCTCGCGTCCAAGTAGGGATTAATCCTTAGCGCTAGCTTTGCCGAGGTGTATTGTTGGAGCTTTGGGAACAAATGGCAGTAAACATAATGGAGAAAAACAAATTCAAATTTTCCTCCACATTTGAGGCAAATGTCGCAGCCGCTCTAGACCTGATGGGCATTGGATTCTCCTACAAAAGCCTTCAATTCTATCTAAACAGCAACGAAGAGGTCATAACATACACTCCTGATTTTGTGCTGACCGACGCGTACAACGACAAAACCGTGCTCATAGAGACGCATGGCAAGAGATACATAGATAAAAGGTTCATAGAAAAGATGAATTCTTTCAAGCATAATCCCGTAAGCTCGCAGTATCACCTTATACTCATAACAGACAAAATGCCCAAGAAGCCGGACAAGCTGAAGATAGAGCTTAAGAAGTACGGGTATGGAGCGAAGGACATATGCGACGAGGTCTGGTACATACCCTATAACGTCGTGTTGGGCATGCAGCTGCAGCTCAAGAACGAGCAGGGCTCCATATATGGGCTCCTGAATAAACTCCGCAAGGAAGAACTATCGCCAAGCAGTACAACGCTTTTAAGGAGCGGGCATGGCAATTCCGAATCTTGGCGCAGGAGCGCTTCGAAAAGCATATCGTGAACTTCCAATAAGCGGATTCGCCAGGGTAGGGATTTGAACCCTAAAGCCCGCGAGGGCACCGGTTTACCTGTCGCGCCTTTTCGCATCACTAATCAGCTCTTGACGTTTTGAAAACTCAAGACCGGCGCGTTACCAGATTCTGCCACCCTGGCATATTGACAAGCATTACAGGTTTTGCTGAAAAAGTATATAAAGCATTCAATAACTTTTCTGGGCGCTAGGGATTTAAACAAAACTGGCCGCTATTACTGCACACATCAACGTAATCTAATTCTGAAGCTATGGCAATGGTGTTAAAATGAACAATATGAGCGAGAGCCTGGAAAGGCTCATTGGATACATTATGAAAAAGGAGCCGCGCAGCGGCAGCACAGCCACAATCGAAGGCATAAGCGTAGGCGAAGCAATTGGCTACCCATCGATTCATACATTAATGTTTCACGGCGCAGAGAAAAAGGCAATACCTTTTGCGTGGAAACATGCCAAGGGCACCGTATACATAAAGCCGCATGAATACAACAGCCCGCACATAATAATAGCTGGAGCAAGCGGAAACGGCAAGAGCACCCTGCTAAAAAAGCTCATAAGCGGGCTGGCTTCTTCAGGTACAAATATCCTTCTATTTGATTCAGACAGCGAGCATTATGATATAATAAGCGCAGTCAACGGTAAAACCATAGATCCTTTCAAAGACATAAACATATTCGCGCTTGACGGGCTGAGCGCCGGAGAGCGCATACAAGAGCTAACATCCATTTTTTCCGACGTATTCAATTTCGGTTACCTGCAGTCAAATTCACTGCACTCGTGCATACGTTATGCCTATTCTATTTCGGGCATGCGCTCCATATACCAAGCAAATATCGAAAACGTGCCAAGCATGGAAACATTGGTCAGGACAATAAATACATTCATTGCAAACTCCCGCACCGCAGCTGAAAAGTCAAGGCTTTATAGCATACTCAACAGGCTCGGCTCTTTAAACCTGGGCCACGGAGACAGTTCCCTAGACGGCATAAATGACCTTTTCGAAGGCGTAGTATCAATACCCCTAAGGCACGTGAAAAGCCCCTATGCAAAAAGGATAATAATGCACGAGCTTCTGCAAAGGCTATATTCAAGGATGCATTCGATGCCAATAACGCATAAACTTTCAAATTACATAATTATAGACGAGCTGGACTTTGTAATATCCGACTACGATTCGCAAACAGGAATAATAAAAAAGATAGTCAGAGAGGGAAGAAAGTACGGCATAGGTATAATCGTATCTACGCACATGGCCATATCCCTTCCCAAGGACATGGTGGAGAACTCTTCATGCATAATTACTTTTGGTTCTCCGGACCCATCGGAAAGGCGATATATGGCTTCTGTAATGGCGCATGGCGATCCGGCAATGGAAAAGTTTCTCTATGGCGATATATCCTTTCTGCAGAAATATCATTTCCTACTCTCATGCCCTGAATTCGCGCTTCCGGTGAAAATAACAATAAAGGTTGCAAAGCCATTAGAAAACAATAATCACGATTATCAAAATTACGCTTCTGAAAACGTTTTGAAGCGTCCAATGCGCAAAGAGGAAGCACTTAAGCTGGGTTTTACCGAAGAACAGATAGAATCGTTAAAAAAATCGGGAAAAATATCAAGCAGCTTTTCATCGGGTTCTGAATGGCTAATGACCAAAAATCCATCACTTAGCATAGGTCACGAGCTTGGAGTAAACGCAATCTGTTCATGGCTTTCCGCTAACGGTATCGAAAATCGTGCGATAGATAACAGCGCAGGTCCGGATGTTGTAGCTTATGCATACGGCAACAAAATGGCATTAGAATATGAAACCGGAAAGAAATCTGCATCGTCGACATCAAGAATGCTGGCCAAAAGGACAAGAGATTACGGATTCGTAGTCGTTATAGTGGATGAAAAAGCATACGGGTTCTACAAGTCTGCAATGGAAAAGGCAGGAATTCTAATAATATCGGATCAAGAGATAAAGAAATAATTCATATTATATTCAGGAATCCAAGGATTATGAGCACAAGCATTATGACTATGTATATCCTAAGGAAAATGAAGGCGAATTTGACCCATCCTCCTACCTTGGCCCGCTTTACCGGTATCTTGGAATAGTCTTTCAGCTTTTCCCTCTTAAGGAAGTTTTCCCAATCCTTATCGTTCTTTATGAATCCAAACTCTTTTCCATCCAAAGCCATTCAAAACACCTATAGCAAGTGCGGGAACACCAAGCTTAGCCCGTAAAGGCTGCTCATGCTCACCAGCACAACCATTATCGTTATTATTGAAACGTTTTCCCATCTCTTGTTTACGCGCTTGCCCATGACCTCCTTGTCATTGACCAGAAGCAAAAGGAAAAGAAGTGCAGCAGGCATGAATATCGAAGCTATCACCTGCACCGTTATGTTGAGGAATCCCAATGGCACATTGGGTATGAGCACTATCGAAGCAGCTATGAACATGCTTATTAGCCCTGGTATGTAGAATTTCCTGCCCTCAAGAAACGGCAGGTTTATGCTTTTGGGCCAGTTGAAAGCCTCTCCCACTGCCCAAGAGGTGCCTGCGGTCAGCGCTATTGCCGCTATTATCCCTGCATCAACAAGCCCTATGGCGAACAGCTCAACAGGAAGTGTCCCTATTTTACTGGCTATTGTTTTCAATATGAATGAAATGTTATAGCTTGTTGTGGACGTTGTTGTCCCTACAATTCCAGATCCAAAAACAACGGTACCTGTAAGCACTATTATGCATATTGCGACCACTGCCATTATGATTGCACCGACAAAAGTGTCTCTTTTAGCCGCTCCTATATCCTCCGGCACTGTGCCCTTGTCAACCTCAGAGCTCTGCTGGAAGAACAACATCCAGGGTGCAATGGTAGTGCCTATATTGGCCAAAAGCACATATATGAACAATGTAGTAATCCCTCCATTAATATGCCATGTGAGAAATGTGCTTGCCACAAGGCTCCAATCAGGGCGGGCGAAGAACACAAGCGGTATAAATATCATGTTGAAGAACGCTATTATAAGGCTGGCCCTCTCCCACTTGTGGTATCTCAATGTAAACATAACCGTGGAAACAAACGCGATTCCTATTAACACTGCAAACAACGGCTTTACTCCAAATATGCTAAGCCCGAATGTTATGCCTATGAATTCTGTAACCAATGTAAGCGAATTTGCTATTACAAGGTCGCCTAAAGAAAAGGCTCCCCAAAATGGCCCATACCTCTTCCATATCATCTCCGCATGGCCCCTTCTTGTAACAGCAGCAAGCCTTACAGTCATCTCCTGGACTAAATAGGCAGTAGGCACCATTAAAACCATTAGCGGTATGAAGAACCCGAGCCCGAAAATCGAGCCTGTTTGGGCATATGTTATGACCCCTCCGGCATCGTTGTCCGCAACCATTACGAGTATGCCAGGGCCTATAAGCGCAAGTATCAGCATAAGCCTTGTGAATACGCCTTTCCTGTGCCGCAGCCTTGTGACCTTAAGCCTGTCTATTGCCCTAAGCCTGATGTCTATTGGCAGCTCTTCAAGCTTTTTATTTATGTCGAACCCGCCATCGCCAATCGCATTTTCTCCATCCATCAAAAAGTATTGCCATAAAAGATTAAAAAGAGCATAGCAGTTAAGTCAAGCTTACAAAGCATAATGTAATGAGCATAACTAGGTCTAAATAATAATGACTCATAGTTTTCTGGTTCTTTGTATAATGTGTAATTAGGGTTTACATACAAATCAGAGTTTGCAGGTTGTAAATAAAGTTCTAAATTATATCTTTTATTTTCATGTAGTGATATTCATTTTTATAATTATAAATCGATTAGTTGACAGAATACCGCATGGTATTGCTACCGAAAAAGCGAAACGCCGCTTTTCTGTAGTTGATTTGTATTCAAAAAGAAAGTATTTAAGAATCAATTTCTTAATATTATTAAAAAACTTGGTGCTTACTTGTATCCTATATTAGAAGTGTTAAAATATCTTTTTATATGGGTACATCTTTTCAGTGCAATACTATTCATAGGTGGGTCTTTTTTCATGTGGCTGGTGCTTGTGCCTGGTTCTAAAGACGCAATAAAAGACGAGGCAGAGCGTACCATTATAGTTGCAAAGATATCAAAAAGATTTGCAAAACTTACATGGATGCTTCTTGCTACACTAATAATTACAGGTATTGTAAACGCAATATGGTATATACCCAAAAATTTGTACAATGGTGGATATAACATTTATCTTGTCATTGCAATGGTAATCTCTACTGCTGTGCTTATAATCATGCTTTATGGCCCTGGGAAGCATTATGGTAAACTAATAGCTAAGTACGCAAGAAAAGGAGATTTGGAAAGCCTTACTAACGTGCGTAAGAAGAGTACTCTTGTTTCTTACGTAAATCTTGCAATAATGGTTTTTATAACTATTATAGCTGCATTAATGTAAAATACAAAGATAAAAGCATAAAAGTTCACGTGAATTATATGGCATTCAACAATAAGCCAGTACTTGTATTCTGGGAGATGACAAACGTATGCCCATTAAAGTGCATACATTGTAGGGCAGATGCGATTAATTTTCCTGAAGAAGGGCAAATGAGTACAGAAGATGGCAAAAACTTAATAGAGCAGATCGCAGGATTTGGGACTCCGGCCCCTCTGCTGATTTTTACCGGAGGAGATCCAATGAGCAGGACGGATTTGGAAATTCTTGTACAATATGCTTCAAGCAAAGGGATAAAGTCAGCAATCGCCCCTGCAGTATCAGAAAGTTTATCCAAGGAATCACTAAAAAGAATTAAAGAATTGGGAGTATTGTCAATTTCAATAAGTTTGGACAGTAGCGCTGAGGAGATGCATGACTATATCAGGGGTGTTCCAGGAACATACAAAAAGACCATACAAGCCATTAAAGACGCGTTAAGTATTGGTCTTAATGCGCAAATAAATACTGTCGTAATGAAGCATAACATATCCCAGTTACCTGCAATATTTCAACTAATAAGAAATTTAGGGATTACAACATGGGAGGTGTTTTTCCTTATAACTACAGGCAGGGGAAGCAATGCATTAGATATCGAGCCAGAAGATTATGAAAGCACATGCAACTTTCTCTACGACGCATCTCAGTATGGCGTTGTTATAAGAACAGTAGAAGCACCATTTATAAGGCGCATTGTAAGACAGAGAAGAGAAAAAGGCATGTACTGGATGAACGATAAGTATAAATCGATGCGCGAAGACTTGTACATACGATGCGGCAAACCTTTCACTACTAGCTCTATAAGTATGGCCGGCACGCTTGACGGCGACGGAATACTATTTGTATCGTACACTGGGTCAATATATCCTGGCGGTTTTCTACCTGTCGAACTTGGTAACATTAAACATCTTAACATTTCAACCGTATACAGGGACAACGAGCTTCTGCTTGATATAAGAAACAGGAAATTTTCAGGACCATGTGGCGCATGTTCAAATAAGGACGTGTGTGGCGGTAGTCGAGCTAGGGCATTCGCCTATGATGACAATATATTAGGATCGGATCCAGCATGCATATACACAACAGAAGCTAAACGCTTTACAAAGAAGATATTATAGCAGCTCAAGCCTACATTATATCGTATAAAGAGCGCAGATAACACATATATTCGCAATAAGACAGTCGGCTTAACGGCAGAAGATTAAAAAGGATGCATAGAATGCCTTTTACATAATGCTTAATGCCATCATTGGCTAGAGCACGCCAAGCGCGATATAACGGCATCCACAAGTATATCTATTGTGCTTATCTTTGGCAATGGCTCTTTATTCAACATTACTCCGAACTCTGTGCAGCCCAAAATTGCTATATCTGCCTTGGATGGCACATACCTGTTGCATATGTCAATCGCCATATTCGTGCTTTTGGCCTTTTCATAATTATTGCCCTTATTGAATTCGAAAATGGCCTCGGTGAGCATATCCCGCTCTTCAGCGCTGGGCCCAATGTGCTTTATTCCATCAAACCTGTATAAGCCCTTGCCCAATGTATTTGGCGTGCCCATTATGAACGTGGATCTTATATCGTGTGCATTGAGGAACCCTTTAACTTCTTTGCGTAAGTCAAGTATAGGTACATCTATGCTCTTCTGGAGCTCCTTATGGTATATGTGTATTGTGTTGCATACCATAACTATAAGCTCCGGATCAAGCGACGCAAGCTCTTTTAAGCCTTCAAAATACGGCTCTAAATCCTCATCAGAAATGTTGTCGTAAATCAACTCTGGAGCAGGTATGCTGTTTATGATTATCTGTGGGAAGTCCGCATTAGAACGAATCATTCCTCTGTTTTGCAGCCTTAATATGAGCTTGTTATAGAATTCAGATGTTGCTTCGGGGCCTATGCCGCCAAGCACGCCTAATTTACGTATGCCACCGGCTTTCCCTAATAACTCCAGTCTTTGCAGAGCCTATAGCCATTGCCTCTTTGGGAAATTTTCCAGTTATAGTTGCCATACTACCAATCGTTAATCTAATATTATCAAATAATATAAATAGATATGCACTCTTAAAGCGGTTCGTCGCATTGCTAAGCAGCTGCTTATCGCTATGCTCATGATATTTAAAATTTGCATTGCCAGTTATCCGTGTTTAAATGACAGGTAAAAAGATAGGGGTATACGCTGGCAGTTTCGACCCGCCAACCAACGGCCATTTATGGATGATATCAAAAGCTGCAAAGATCTTCGATAAGCTTATTGTTGCGATAGGCATAAATTCGGATAAAAAATACGCGTTTAGCGTTGAGAATAGGGTAAGAATGCTGAAAAGCATAACCAAAGGTATGGAAAACATCGAAGTAACTAGCTTTAAAGACATGTTCTTGGTAGATTTTGCCAAGAAGGAAGGCGCAAACTTTATAGTTAGAGGAATAAGGGACCTCAAGGATTTCGAATACGAAAAAAGCATAAGGAGCGTAAATGAGGATATTGAAGCAGTTATACTCACTGTTTTCCTGATGCCTCCATCCAAGCTTAGTGCTGTAAGCTCAAGCTTGGTAAAAGGGCTTGTCGGAAACAAGAACTGGGAGAACATAGTATCAAAATATGTGCCTGGCGCAGTACTAACAGAGCTTAGGCTTCATCACATAGATACTGGAGGCAGCGGCGCATTTTCTGGAAATGAATAATAGTCAGTAAATTTAAGCAGCTTCAATTAAATACTAAAATTCAAAATAAAGATAATAGCCCATCCGTTTCCAACATTGTAGCCAGCCTAACGGCAGAAGACCGCAAAAGGTTAGGTATAAATAAGTCAACATTGTGGTATATGCAGAAGCACATAAAAGAAGGCAAAAGGATCAAGGTATATGGCAAGGTTATGAATAAATTGGCTGATTGACATGATACTAAAGTATATAAACTTATATTTACATAAAATAAATACGAAAATTGCGCTATGGCAACGCTATACAAATGGCCGACTGTTTCTGGGTGAAGATAGTAAAGCAAGAACGTATTTGTTAGCGTATGCTAAGCGTAATAATCGGTGATATAAATGGTTAAATTGGTGAGAAAATGAAAGAAGATCATGAATCAATTTTTGTAAAAAATATACAAAGAGGGAATGGTAAAGAGATAATAACCTTAAGTAATGAAGATGCAAGAATAACTTATCACTGCAAAAGAGACTATACGACATCTTTCAAAAATCCAGAAGAAAAGGTGCGAGCATCCTATTTTTGCGAACTTGTTCTAGACTACGATTATCCCGCTAAAAACATCGATATTGAGGTTACTGTTCCACGAAGAACGCCAGAAGATAGGGCGGATATTGTCGTTTACGAAGATGACGGATCAGAGTACCTTGTCATTGAATGCAAGAGAGATGGGATAACTGATGCGGAATTTAAGCAGGCAATAGAGCAGGCTTTTGGAAATGCAAATAGCCTAAGAGCAAAGTTTGCTTCTGTTGTTGCTGGGATAACTAAAACCGCTTTCGATGTGGCAGGGTTTAAACCAAGTGAGCGTGAAAAAAATGTTATTTCTGATATCCCAAAGAAGTATGGAAAAACTCCGAAATACAAATTCATCAAAGGTGAAGCAGACAAAGAACTAAAAGTAGTTTCAAGAGAAGAACTGATTAGGGCATTAGAGAAATCACATGATACTATCTGGCAAGGTGGAAAGTTAGCTCCAACAACTGCTTTTGATGAAGTTTCAAAACTGCTTTTCTGTAAATTGAGAGACGAGAAGACAACAAAGAAAGGAGAAGCGTATGCTTTTCAGATTGGAACACATGAATCTCCAGAAGAAATTTTTGATAGAATAAATGAAATATATCAAAAGGCTAAAAAAGAAGATGCAGAGGTCTTCAAAGAAGACATACGGTTAGATCCAAAGGTAGTTTACAGTGTTGTTGAACACTTACAGGGATTAGCAATAAACAAGATAGACTTGGATACAAAAGGTGTTGCTTTTGAGAGGTTTATGGAAGATTTCTTTAAAGGAAAGATGGGGCAGTTTTTCACCCCTAGAGAAACAATAACTTTCTGTGTAGAGGTGCTAAATCCTGAAAGAAGCGATCTAGTCATAGACCCAGCTTGCGGTTCTGGTGGTTTCTTGCTAAATACTCTTGATAAGGTGCGAAAATATGCTGAACAGAACTACGATGGGAGTGAATCGTGGGAATACTGGCATAAGTTTGCAATGAATAATCTTTATGGAATAGAAATCAACGACCAGATAGCAAGAGTATGTAAAATGAATATGATTATTCACGACGATGGACACACGAATATTATAAGCACTGATTCATTGAGAAATATAAATGAGATAACAAAACAACATAATGTTTTCAGGAAAAATCACTTCGATATACTTTTAACAAATCCACCTTTCGGTGCGGATGTTAAATCTACAGAAAAGGATTATCTGGGCAAATATGAGTTAGGTAAAGGTAAGCAAAACCAGAAAACAGAAATTTTGTTTATAGAACGATGCTTAGATTTCCTCAAGCCAGATGGAAAAATGGCGATTGTCTTGCCAGACGGCATTCTAACTAATCCCTCCTTACAATATGTAAGGAATTTCCTAATGGAAAATTCACAAATTTTAGCAGTGGTTTCTTTACCACAATTTGCATTTACCCATTTTGGTGCTGGTGTCAAGTCCTCTCTAGTCTTTTTGAGAAAGAAAGAAGACGATGAGAAGTTGAGTAACTACCCTATCTTTATGGCGATAGCAGAACACATAGGTTATGACGCAACTGGCAGAAAAGATCAAATAAATGACCTAAATGCTATTCTCCAAGAGTACAGAAAATTTGAAAAGAACTCAAAAGCTTACAAAGGTGATTAAAATGGAATGTTTTACAGTTTATTCTGATCTGATTGAAGGGAGAATAGATCCCCATTTTTATAGACAGGAATTTAGAAATTTGCAAACTACATTAGAAACGCTTCAAAATCAGAAACTCCAGTCTATTGTTGAATTTTCAAATGAACTATGGAACCAGAATGATTTTTTTGAAAACGAATTTCCATATATTGAAATTGGTGATATAGATACAGAAATGGGCGAAATAAAAAATATAACCTATTACAAAAAAGATAAAGCACCAAGTAGAGCAAAAATGATAGTACGGGAGAACGATATTATCATATCTACTACGAGACCACAACGGGGCGCAATCGCTATAATTGACAAGCGAATGGACGGATTTATCGCTTCGACTGGATTTGCAGTTTTAAGGAAAATGAAAGTTAATAACATTAAAAAAGAATATTTATTATCCGTTTTACACACACAGATATGTTTAAAACAGATGCTGCAAAGAAGTAGTGGTGGTAATTATCCAGCTATAACTCTTGAGGAATTAAAAAACATAATCATACCTATACCCTCATCAGAAATACAAAATAAGATTGTAGAAATGTATAACATAGCTAAAAATATTAAAAAAATAAATGAATTTAAAGCACAGAAAATTTTCGATTCGATAGATACATATGTTCTAGATAAATTAGGTATAAAACTACCAGAACTGAAAGATAAAATGTTCTATACTGTTAGTTCCAGTACAGTACAAAATAATAGAACCGATCCGTATTATTATCAACCTAAGTTTAAAGAAGTTGAAAGTGCAATAGAAAAAGGCAAATACGGCTTAGTTAAAATCGAAGATTTATTAGAATACTATAAAAAGGGCATAGAAGTTGGTTCAGAAGCTTATACAGAAGAAGGAGTTCCATTTATCAGAGTTTCAGACATAAAAGATTATAAGATTGATTATGAAAACACAAAGAAAAAAATCAAAAAAGATTTATACTATGAACTAAAAGAATATCAGCCAGAAAAAGATGAGTTGCTATATTCAAAAGACGGAAGTATTGGTTTTTGTCCAATAGTTGGAAAAGATAAGGAAGCTATTATAAGTGGAGGTATCTTGCGTTTGAAAATCAAAGAAGAAATCAACAGTTTTTTTGTAAAATCTATTTTATCTAGTAGCTTTATGAAACTTTTAGCGAATAGAGAGGGCATAGGATCAATAATCAAACATTTACCACCAAAAGTTTTTCTAAGCATTAAAGTGCCGTTACCACCAATAGCCATCCAAAACGAGATAGCTGAAGGAGTCAAAAAAAGAGTTAAAGAAGCAGAACAATTACAAAAAGAAGCAAATGAAAAATTAGAGGAAGCAAAACAGCAGGTTGAAAGACTTATTTTAAACAGTTAGGGCGTACAAACTTTTCCCCTCTTCTTCATGCTAAAACTATCTTAGCAAAGGGAACCATTTCAGGCTCTATATATAACCCCTTAAAATACATGGGGCTGCCGAGATTTGAACTCGGATATCCAGCGCCCGAGGCTGGAAGTCTGCCAGGTTAGCGTACAGCCCCAACAAAAGCTACTCTACGGGCAAATAGTTTTATCCATGCTTGCTTTTAACCTTTTTGAAAATTCCACGAATCGCACGCATTGCGCAGCATCAGTTATTGTAAATATTGCCGATCAATTCTTCGTATATGCTTTTCCTGTATTCAGGATCGGCTTCAGACATGCAGAAGTAATCAAATATTTCCCAGCCATGCGTTCCGTTCATGTTTGCTGTCTGCATTAAATCAATGTATAAGCGTTTCAGGGCAAATTCATATGTGAAATCACCGAATTCTTCAGTTTCTGCGTCAAATTTCATAACAATGCCTGAAAAAAGCTCTCCTTTTCTTTTTTCTATTTCAGACTTTTGGGCGTTTTCTTCCTCCATTCTGTTTATCTCCTTTAAGGCTTTCCTAAATATCTCTACATAGCAGCCAAGCTGTTTTTCTATCTTTTGTATGTCCGTCTCTGCATTGTTCCTTTTTATTACCCTTTCCAAAAGGCTTTCTGGGGCTATTCTTTTTTCAAGTTCAAAAGAAATCGAGTCGCTGCTGTCGAAAATAGAGTAGTAATCAAGCTCTTCCACGAAGCTCTTGAAGGCGTTTTCAAAAGCGGGATACTTTATAGGCATGTAGACCTCTTCATCGTCTTCGTAATCTATATACGTTATTTCATCGCTGCTTCCGGTTTTTTGTGCAGATTCGCTTTCTGAATGTGCATCCGAAGCGGCATTGTCCATCCTCAACAGGGACGAATTGTGGTTGGCTTTTTTCTGCTTTTCCATAACAACACTAGTTATTTAATTCTGAAAAGGTTTATATTTGAATTGTATACTTCAGTGTTTGTATGGTTACTAGCGAAGAAATAGACATAGCGTACAAATACCCTTTCTCGGAAGAGGCCAGGGCAGTCATAGCCGAGAAAGGGCCCAAACAGATAGATTACAGGTATCTGGAGCTAGGCAGGGACAGGGTAGAGGCAGCAATGAACAAGAAGCAAAGCTATTTCCGAATAGAAATAGAGAACGTCAAGCTCGGCTATGTGATAAGCTACATATACGCTAGGATGCTCGTAAGCGCAAGCGCAAACCCTCTCTTAATAAAGGCTTTCGCATCCGGAGAGGCCAAGCGCTCTGGAATGGTCTTAAGGGAGGAGACGGATCAAACCATAATGGGGCTTGCCAAGCAGCTATCGTACAACGTATCAAGCAACGGCAACAGCGAATTCATAATAAGCTTTACCGAATACCTGATGAAGAAGCCGAGCGGCGAGCATTATGCGCTTGTAAACATGAAGCTAAAGAACGGTTTTGTGATAATGGACAGGCAGGAGCTCTCAAGGGCGCTCGAGCATTCTATATACCTCAAGGTAATGTCAGGATTGCCAATACCAAAGGGCCAGCTTCCAAAAGAAGTTCTCGACTATTACTCCTCATCAAAAATAAAGCTGCCGGAATCTATGTCAAAGCGTGCACCTGCTTTGCAGGGCAGCACGTGGGTGGACACGGTCCTTGCTACGCCCATACCTGATGTGCGCCACAGGACCGTGAACCTTGTGCTTGCGCCGTACCTTATAAACGTCAAGGGCATGGACGTGGAGCAGGCAATTGAAACAATAAAGAAGTACATAGACGAATGCAAGCAGCTCAACCCAAATACTGACGTGAGTGAGACATACATACGCTACCAGTGCAACTACGCCAAGAACAAGGGCATGAGGCCTCTTTCGCTGTCAAAGGCAAAGGAGCTGCTAGGGGAATATGTGGACCTAGGAAAGAGCCAAAATCCGGTGCAGAAAGGCAAAAAGTGATACTATGGAGGTAACGATGCTGTGCGACATATGTGGCAAAAGGCTTGCCAGCCATACGTGCAGGCTTTGCGGGAGAAGGGTATGCAGCGATGATTTCGACGGAAAACTCGGAATATGCAAATCATGCAAGCTTGGCCGCAAATAACGCTTGCATATTGTTTTTCATAGGTAAGCGGGCGTTAAGCCAGTACATGTATTAAAACGTACACTCCGGCTTAACCTAGAAATATATTAAGGCAATGCTGACTGAAAAGGTTGCAAAAGGCTACTTTTTTCTGTACTGTGCAAAGCACAATGCTGCAAGCACAATATTGAAAATTAGGAATATGGTAAATGCAGTAGAGGTTCCGAAAGAAGACAGCGGCGTAGTCCCAAATCCAAACAGATACGCGAACCCATTTGTTCCTTTGAATCCGCTTATAGGCAGGTTGAGGGCTGCGTCAGCAATTTGCGCAATGAACATCAGAAGAGCGAAAATGCCGACCAAAGCCGTAAGTGCTTTCTTCCTTGTTACATACCTTATGGCCAGGGTCACTGCCATTACTATCAGGTATGCCAAAAGTATTATCCAATGAAAATAGCCGAACTGCCTTAAAAGCTTGTCAAAAAGAAGCAAGTACAGCCCTGACGCATATACTAGCAGCAATGCTGCATGGCTTGCCAGGGCTGACCTATTCATTGTTGTTCACTTCTTCCTGCGCATTGCATATGCTATCACTGCTGCTATCAGTATGATTATAATTGCCGCTGCATAGTAATCTGTGCTGCTGTTATTGCTGCTTGTGTACGGCGCAGTGGTCGATATTGTAGTAGGTGTAGTAGTCGGTATTGTGGACACTGTTGTTGGGGCAGTAGATGTTGTAGTTACGTTGCTTGGCTTTATCATAAACACCCACATTACCGGCTTGAAGAATTGCGTGTTTACTATATCTTCGGCAGTGCTGTTGTATGTCCATACGTCGGCAAATTTGTAACTGCCTCCTATATAGCTGGTGTTAACCTGCTTGCCACCTAAAAATGTCCATGAAGTCCAGCTTGAGTTGTATTGTGCAGTCGTTATAAGCGGCATGTCTGCTCCGGTCGCATTCACGAAGCTAATGGCAGGGCTTATCAGCCCGTTTACCAGGTATGCAAATCCGTATGTCACTATATCCTTGCTCGCGCTTGACGGAGCTGACAGATTTGATATGGTGTATATTGCCAGTGTGAAGTTGTAGCTTGAAAGCGTCTTGTTGCCCATCTCAACATATGTTCCTGCAGGGACTGTGACATTTATCAGCTTTCCGTCCATTGCCATTAGCGAGAATCTGGCACCCTTGGTTGCATTAACTGCTTTTGTGGTTGAATTATAAAGCGAGAATGCAGGCACAGTCGTAGGGGGAACTGTCGTAGTAGTGTTTACTGCGCTTGTCTTAACGAAAACGGTAAACAGCGCGTTGGTTACTGACGGATCGTCTCCAGTAGCATTCAGAAGTACTGCATACCTCCCTGGCTTGGTGGCACTCGATACCTTTATCGTCATTACTCCTGTGTAATTTGGATCCGAATAGGTTTTGCTTAAGCTTACGTTTATGCCCTCATTGCTAAGGTTCGCCGAATTGACCAGATTGGTATTGGTGCCCCATACCTTTCCGCTTGTAAGGCTTACGGTGTATGATACTGTTCCCGCAGCACCTGGGGCTATTGTCAAATTGGCAGAGGAGAAAGTTATCTTGGATGTACCTATCCCAGAAGCAAAAGAGACTGTACTAAGCAGTACAAACGAGAATATTGTTAGCATTGCCGCTGATTTCGCGTTCATAAAACAACCCATGAATATCTCCAAGCTAAAAAATAAAAAAGGTTGCTTTGACCGCTTTACGCAATGTAAAAAAGAGTGTTAAAACATAAGTGCCAAACAGCAACATGCTTTCCCATCCGCAGACAGTACACACATATCGTGAGCAGGCTTAGCTTCCGAGTTCGGAATGGGATCGGGCGTTTCCCTGCTCCTATTACCGTTTGGCATTGTATTTTAATCTTTAAGGTTTAAAAACGTTGCGCTTGCATGCTTCCTTAAGCCTTTTTCTGCTATATCGTAAGCCATTTCTGAATAAGGGTTGCTTTTTGCTATTTCCACCGCTACCCACTCCTCTGATTTTATAGCTTCAGCGTTTTCCAGCATCTGGGTAAACTTTGCGGTAGCTGCTTTCTTATGATCCACGTGCAATTTTCCGGAAAGCTCAACCACGCTGTCGTAGAACCCAAGGGCAAAAGCGTGCCTGAGCACCTGCGATACCGCCATGGCTTTTTCGTGCTCCCCCATGCTCATTTTCACAGGGACCAAACCCGTGGAAGACCAGAATCTCGAAGCTTCCTCCGCTTCTTCGGATGTGCAGTTGTCAGTTATTATTGCTATTTTAGAGCCTGCATAAGCATCCTCCATCCCAAAGAGCGGATGCGTAGATATCAGCCTCATCTTCGCTTCAGAGGCAAGTTCCCCGGACTTTTCCCAAAATTCGGTTTTAGAAGAGGATATGTCCATAAGCGTATCGCATTTGCAATTTGCAACCAGAGCAAGAAGCTTTCTGTCTAGAACTTCCGGAGGAACGCAAAGCAATATGTAATCAGCAGCAATGTCATTTTCGGGAAGCGGTTCTGCTCCTATAAGGTCAGAAAGCTCTTTCGCTTTTTGCTTGTTTCTCCCAGTTACATAAACGACATGGCCCGAGTTGCATGCAAGCATTCCCAGCGCTTCTGCCATGCTTCCTGTCCCAAGTATGACTATCTTTTTAGTATCCTTATGCCTTTCCTGCCTGTGTTTGGAAAAACTCAGTATGCTTTCCAATATTGGCATCAGCATTTTGCTGTCAAGCCCACGCTCTTTGCCTTCTGCTTTCCATTTTTGCGCGATTTCTTTTTCCCTTTCGGGATCGTATATCTCCATTCCCATGGACTTTTTCAGGTTTCCTATCTCCCCTGCAACTGCAAATCGCTTTGATATAAGCCCTAAAATTTCGCTATCTATCCTATCAATTTCTTTCCTGAGTTCTTTCAAGTTTTCCAACGACGCACCTCATGCCAATTAAAAAGGAATGCAAAACTATGCCGCCAGAGTGTGCTGCAACCGTGATTGCAGATATAAACCAACGCGTCTTCACTTGTCTCTTTTGTATAGTTTCTGCATTGCGGATATTATTATGTCCGTATATTCGTTCTTGGGTATAGTGCTGGCGTATTGCTCTACAAGCTCCTGCGCCTTGCTTCCGTATTTTTCCGCCACGCCCTTGGCATAACCTATGCCGTCGTACTTTTCTATGATTGACCTTAGATAATCTATTTCCTCCTGCGTTTTCTCCTGCCTTTTTTTCCTGTATATGGCATCTATCTTCTGCTTTTCCTCTTGAGTAGCGCTCTTGTACGAATGCAGTATTATCAGCGTTAGCTTTCCTTCGTAGAGGTCCCCAAAGTTCTTCTTTCCAAACTTTTTCTCGTCTGCAGTCATGTCAAGGATATCGTCTGTTATCTGAAATGCGATCCCTGCGTTCTCTCCCACTTTCTTTAACAGCTCGAGCGTTTCGTCGCTTTGGCCTGCTACGATGGCCCCTAGCTGCATCGGCCCATAAACAGTATAATAGCACGTCTTGCTGTCAACTATTCTCATATAAAGGCTTTCGTCTGCCTTGCTCAGGTCCTTGGTGTCCTGTATGAAAGTGTTTTCAATATATTGGCCCTCTACGGTATAAGCCATCATGTCGTAGAATTTCTCATACAGCCTGTTGCCCTTTTCTACTCCTGCCTGTATTATGTAGTCCTTGAGCATCTTCCACATCGCTATCTGTCCTGTATCGCTTGCATCTATGGCATGCACGATTCCGTATTTTTTGTGCAATGCCGGCAAACCTCTCCTCAGATCCGAATCGTCCTCTATGTCATCCTGTATCAGTATCCAGTCTTCGGAAAGCTGCTGCGCAGCGGCTGGAAGCAGTGCATCTTCTGGTGTGGCTCCGTAAAGCTGTGCGGTTAGCATTACAAGCCCAGGCCTCCTGTAGCTGCCCTGCCTGTCTATGTAGTCCCTGGTTATCTTATAATGGCCCAGCGGCTCCTTCATAGGCACGTATTCGCATATCTTGTCGTATACGAGCTTCCTGTAATTTTCTATGTATTCCAAGAAATCCATAAGTATCGTAGTTTTTAATATGGTTAAAGATAAAATGGTTAGCATAGGCATAATAAACTGACGAAGTGATTTGCTGTTCGTAAAAAATGGGGTAAAAATAACAGAATGTCATGACGTCTACAGGCCAAGAGAAGATTCGGATCTGCTGTCTGAGGCAGTGCAGCGACTAGCTTCCGGCAAAACCCTTGACGTTGGCACAGGCACAGGGATACAGGGCATAATAGCGGCAAAGAAGGGCTGCGAGGTTACTTTTTCAGACGTAAGCATACACGCGATAAGATGCGCAAGGCACAACGCCGAGCAGAATGATGTGGAGGGCACATTTGTGGTTAGCGATCTTTTCGAAGACATAAGAGGAAGGTTTGACACAATAATATTCAATCCTCCTTACCTGGAATCCGCTCGCCTTGGGGCCGAAACGAAAGACTACCTGAAAATTGCAACCGATGGCGGAGAAGATGGCCGCGATCTAATAGATCGGTTCATCAAAGACTCGTTCAGCCACCTATCTGCAAATGGGAGAGTGATAATGGTCGAGAGCACGGTGAACAAATACGATCTAGATGTAGAAACGCTGAATGCTCAGGTGCTGGGCAAAAAGCACATGTTTTTTGAGGATATAGTTGTAATAACATATAAAAACAACAAGAAAAGGGGTGTTTTTGGTTGGAGATGAGCGCTTATGAAGTATACAAGAAGGACGACTGGCAGTGCATAATAGGTCATGCGGGCTTCATAAAAACTGTGGAGGATCTCTACGGGGCAATGGCTTCTGCGGCCCCCAACGTGAAATTCGGCCTTGCCTTTGTCGAAGCGAGCGGAGAAAGATTGGTAAGGTACGAAGGGAACGACAATGAGCTCACAGAAGCTGCTAAAAAGAACGCCCTTGGCATAGCGGCAGGACATACCTTCATAATACTTTTTACCGGCGCTTTTCCCATAAACGTTGTCAATGCCGTAAGGTCGGTCCCGGAAGTATCCGAAATATTCTGTGCTACCGCAAACAGAGTGCAGGTAGTAATGGTTTCTACAGACCTAGGAAAGGCAGTAATTGGTGTGGTGGATGGACAGACGTGCATTGGGGTTGAAGATGAAGAACACATAAAGCAAAGAAGGGAAATGCTAAAGAAATTCGGCTACAAGCCCTGATTTTCAGCGCTTCGTTTTCGCGGTTTTAAATGCACTTATAACCAATAGATAAAGCCCAGCTATAATCAGCGTAGTGAAAAGAAAAATTACGAGCAGTTCAAGCATATGCAAATAGAGGCCCCCCTCAAAGTTGTTTACCTTAGGCGCACCGGGCTGAACTGTGGTTGTCGTTTTAGGTATGGTGCTTGATGTGGTGGTGGAGTTATAATCTATGGTTGTAGTTACGATGTCAAAAGAGCTGTTGTACGACTTTATGCTTGAACTGTGGGCTAGGGTCCCGTTATGCGAATATCCTATCAGTTCGGTATTGTACAAGTAAAGGCTGGAATCGTTAAGAATGAAAGGCACATTGGTGTCATTGTTTGCAGTTATCGTGCTGTTATATATGCTCATGTTTTTGGATCCTAAGGCGTCAATCGCATTTCCGTATATCCTGCAATTCTCCAAAGCGAGATTGTTCGCATTGATGGCATGTATGCTTGTATTCGTAGAGTTTATTATTCCGCCTAAGCAGTTTATCTTTATGTTGCTGTTGGTTACTGTCAATGTGGTATTGCAAGTCTGGTTTGAAGGGAAGAACGTATTAAGCATACCAAGGTACTTGTAAGCCATTGTGTAATATCCCGGCATGAAAATGGCCGGCTCTTTCTCCGTGCAGAACGCCAGCCCTACTCCATATGTCTCGGTGGTTGAGTTGTCGTGCTCCTGAAATTCTGGGGATTTAAGCACGGCTATGGTTTCGTGTATTCCAGGGGTTTGAACTCCACGGTCATAGTTATAGTTGCCGTTAGTCACGTTGTGGACCTCATACATTATCCTGCCTTCTGGGGAAACCTGATACCCTTTCCAGAAATAGAATGTCATATTGGTGGCATTGCTGTATTTTACCACGGTGTAGTTCCAGTACATGGACGTGTTATCTGGAAACTGGACGTTCTCAGTCATGCGCGGATATACGAGCGTCGGTGTGAAGTTGACGTTTGAGGTTATGTTTATGACTTTGAACGTAAGCTCATCCCAGCCCCAGAACGGGCTTATAAAAAAATAGGGGTTGTAGCTGAACGTGTGGTTTTTGTATATGCTGTAAGCCTCTACAGCAAAGCGTTGTGGGCCTAAGAGCACTGGTCCTGGCGGAACTGCGCCAAAACGCGGCAGGATATAATTGTTTATCTGTGCATCCTGGACTATCTGCTCATATGTTGTCTGCTGGGAACCCCCTACTCCTGGATTGAATTTGACAAGCGCATCCGGCATTATCGCAGCGAAGCCGCCGAGGGAATAGTTTCCATTTGGGCCTTTCGGGACAAAAACGAAGTAATATCCAACCGCCAAGTTAGAGGAATTTCCCAAGAAGCTAGTGTTGTAGCTGCCATACGGGCTTATTATGTTGTTCTGTGCGTCGTGCATGCTTGCTATTCTGGCATTGTTAAACGTGCAGTTGAAAAGCGTATTGTTGTACGTATTGTTGCCGAAAAGCACACTCCTTACGCTAGATCCTGGTCCACAGTAAACTTTGGCTTGTGACACTCCTGCTGGAAAGCTTATGGCCGTATCGCTGCAAGAAGAACCTATGCTATAAGTCCCGTTGGAGCTCACAGCCATATTGCAGTAAGATCCTGCATTCGCCGCATGGGCAACGCCGCCGTACAGCATCAAGGCTAGCATAACGCCAAAGAATGCAGCAAGCAATGCCTTATTTGCCATATAAGCACAAACGGGTTTTTTTAGCAAAGTTCTTTATCCCTTTTCAATATTGACAATTTCTCACTTTACATAATAAACGTTTGTCGGAACGTACGGCAGCGAAGGCGTTTCGTATTCTATGAAATATTCTGGTATGCCCTTGGGTTTTGAAACATTGAAGACGTTTATCCAGTTGTTGCAGTGCGCTGGCCCGTGCCATATTACATAACTGCCGTTGTAGAAATCACCGCACGAGGTCGAGTTGTCTATTTCAAAATGCAGCATGCTTGTAGACGGGTCTCCCAGGTATTCTGGCATGTTGGAGCCGGTGTATGGGACCACTGCATTGTTGTAGAACGCCTCCGTGTATATCGGAGTCGTGGCAGTCGCATTGCTGTCATACCTTATGTACCTTCCTGCCTGTATGGATATCGACTCTGGGTAATACTGCCAGTAATACCAGAAAGTCGATACTACGCTATTGTTGAAATACATCACCGCCAACAGGCCTACGATCAATATTATTCCAGGAATTAAGAAGTAAAGCCTTTTGAATTCGGTGAGCTTTGAAAAGGCAATGCCCACCATGACCGAAGCCGCGGGTATCGTTATTATGAGAAATCTTCCAAGCCTGTAAGCAAGTATGTAATGAATGCTCAGCGGATCAAGGCTTATGCCAGCTGACATCGGCCCAAACTGCAGAAAAAGGAACATGAATGCAAACCATATCCCTGCGAAAAGCGCTTTTCTCTCCCTTGCAAGCACCAGTATTATTATTGCAAGCACAACCACGTAGAACGAAATTCCGAATTCTGTCAGCGTGCCTATCCCAAAGACATTGTTGCCAATGGTGTTGAGCAACTGGCCCAAGCTCATATGCAGCATGAGCATGCTTATGAAGTGGTACGGAAACATGTCGTTTGGATAGAACATCAAGCTCACGTCTGTAGTGGGTATGGTTGGCAGGCCATTGATTGAACTCCCTACTGCGCTGTAAAAGTTTAGGTTTCTGGTCACTGTAACGTACGGTCCGGAATTGGAGAAGTAGGCGCTGAATATGAATGTCAGCAAAAACCCGATTATTACCCCTAAGGCAAGAAATACGCTTCCCTGCTTGCCAAGCCAATCATAAAAATGCCTGGCCTGGCTGTATATTTTTCCGTACCTTCCCTTTGCCAGATGGTCAAAGAACGCATAGAACGAATTTACCACGGCGTTGCCAAAGTGCTTCCTATGCTCGTAAAAGCGCTTAATCGTGTAATAAAGCGCCATCACCAAAACAAATGCAATCACTACTCCTGCCTCATAGCTTATCAGCCAGTCGGCAACTAGCAAGATCCCGCTTGCAATGTAATATTTCGGTCTATGGGTCTTGATGCCGTACAGAAGCATAAGTATGGCCAGCGAAGAAATGAACATCAGCGGAGGATCTTCGCCAGTTGTAACTGCGTATTTCGTCAGCAGGGGAAATATGCTCAAGGTAAACGCTGCGAACAGCCCTGCCTTGTTGCTATAAAAGAATCTTCCAAGCAGGAACGTGACTATTATTGCGCCTAGGTATGAAAATATATCCCATGCCGATGCAGAATATGTGTGTACACCAAATATTGCGTAAAACATTGCTATCGGGGCGAACTGCATTACTCTTAGAGAAAATATGTAGCCCGGATTCATTATGTATGTGCCCTGTATCATGGAGCTGGCAAGGTAGAGATAGTTTGGGTCGTCGCCGTAAACGCTCGGACCCTCGTAATGGGTGAAGGCGTAATACGATGCATTCGCAACTATTATTGCAAGTATAAAATAAACCAGTGCGGTTTTTCTGTTCATGAAACTTTCACGCTCGCGCAGTTATCCGATAAGAAGTTCAGCATGCTGGAGTTGTGGACATATGTACCGTTGAAGCTTAAATAACTGAATTGCCCTCCACTGTGCGTATCATTAAGGTATGCAAGGAAAAGCCCGCCGCAGAAATTCCAAGTTTTTCCACTCGCGTTGGATGTTGGCTCCAAGTAAACGGTTTCCTGCAGGTAATTCGAAGGGTTCAAGCCTGTAGGTACTCCCATGGTAGAATTTTTGAGTACGAAATATTTGGAAACATTCACCAAGTTGTCATATACGAGAAGGTTATCAGCTCCAGAGCTTCTGTATCCAAAATAATATAGGTTGACTGTCTTCTGAAGGAATGCGGTGCTGTTGTAATCCCCTGTATTGAAACCGAAATAGCCATTGTAAAGTATGCGTATTGAAAACAGCTTCCCGGGCTTAATATCCTGAGCGCTCGAGTTAACTGTTATTGCATTTATACCGACCATCTCGGCGGTGCCTTTGAGCTTTCCATTATTTGAGTATATGTACTCGTAAGTTATATTTTTTACCCTGCTTATCTGCTCAGCAATCCCGCTGTTCTGGGAACCTACATTCACATTTGTACGATGTAGATTTGATGCATGCGCCTCTTGGGCATAAAGAAGTATGCCTGCGAGTATTATTACAAATATCAATGTCAATGTAAAAGCGCTCAAGTGCATCCTATGTACCCCTGACTAACTGATTTTATAAAATCGCTATAATAATCTTTATAACTTTACAAATATAATAAATTGTGTTTCGATGCTTTTTTGGATCATAATTGCAGTTTTTCCTTCATTGATTGCCGCGCTGATAGCGCTGAGGATGCAATTCTCAAGAAGCGCTGTTGAATCCATTGCAATAGGAATACCCTTTGGAATAGTCTCATTTACATCTCTTCTTTTTGCTTTTGACTACGCTTTCGGAAGCATAAACTCATATGCTATAGGGCTATCATTCTTGGTTATGCTCGCCGCGTTGGCCGCGGTTTATTCAAAGCCTATTTATGATTCAGCTTTCAGCAGCCTCAAGAAGCACAAGAAAAGCAATTTCAAGATATCGATAACTTCTCTTCCTAGGTGGGCTTGGATATTTGCGCTTGCAATAACTGTTATAATTGCGATAATATTCATAGCGGGCACCGGAAATTATGCCAACGGCATATACTGCATAGATGCATCGTGTTCCGACGCCCTTTACCACATAGGCATTGGTTATTCCGTAGCATTCGGCCATTTCCCTCCGGAATACTACTTCACCGTTGGGACAAAAAACGTTTTCCCATTCATGAGTGACCTTTACATGGGCATGCTCCACAGGTTCGGGCTTGGGACAGTCGGTGCACTGATGCTGCCCGACGTGATGCTCGTGTTCTCATTCGTATGGCTGAGCATGATGGTGGCTTATGCAATATCAAAAAGCACCAGAATATCGGTGATATCAACTATAATGTTCTGGTTCGGCGGAGTTGGATTTATAAAAATACTCGATTTCCCGTTCATAAAACAGATCACTCCATTATTCCAGCCCGCACATCTTTTCTATTTGCCACAACCGCACAATACTATACCTTCTTTCATATATTCGGTTCTAAAGATGTCCGAAATACCTACATCCTACTGGACCAGCATAATAAACAGCATGCTTCTTGCCCAAAGAGATCTGTTGCTCGGCCTTCCGCTTGCGCTGGCCGCAATATACATAATATATCTGGGTTTCTTCTCCGAAACGAAGCTTGGGGCAAAGGAATACCTGTTTTTAGGCATACTGGCAGGAATGCTTCCGCTTGCCAATGCCGAGAGCGTAATACTTGTCATATTTCTGGGAATATCCGCCCTGTTCTACGTGCTTGCAAAAAAAGGCAGGCTCAAGGGCTTATACAATTTCGTGCTTGCTGCGATACCGTTTGCGATAATCGGTTCCATAGAGCTGCTATACATGAATTCGCAGAAAAGGGAAGCCAACTGGTCATACTTCATATACCAAAATTATGTGCTGCATGGGAGCAACGCATTCGTTACTGCTGTCCTGAGCATGGAAAATATTGTGTTCTTCTGGCTTCAGGTTGCAGGAATACCAGTCATATTGGGATTGCTGGGTCTTTATTACGCAAAACGCAATTCAAAAGCATTCTTCATACCATTTATGGCATTATGGGTATTCGTGACTGTATATACTCCACAGCCAAATCCTGCGGATTCAAACAAGATATTCATATATGTGTTCTTAATGCTCTGCCTTTTCATGGCTTACCTGGTGGATGCAATGTGGAGGAAAGGCCTTTTGTTGAGGGCATTTGGGATATTGTTAGTGATATTGGTCATCATAAATTTCCCATTGTTTTTCACCCATGATGTTTTTGCTTTCAGGCAGCCCCTCCTAACAAATGCAGAAATTGCAGCGGCATCTTACATAACGAACAACACGCCTCCAGGAGCTGTCTTTGTTGTAAATGATTATAATGCGTTCAGGAATCCTGTTTCAAGCATAGCAATGAGGCAGACGCTGATTTCGATAAGCCAGTACGTCGGTGGCATATACAAGTATCCGCCGCCTCAGATGATAAGCGCAACGATGCAAATAGTATCCAAGGCGTCATGCACTACTGCAATAAAATATAATGTCTCCTACGCATACCTTGAAAATCCTAACTCTACGACGCTTGCACTCTTCAATGACTCTGGTTTCAAAATGGTGTTCAACTACTCGCAACCATCGATTCCGCAAAAGATTTATGTTTATAAGCTCAACTGTTCATGAGCATAGCCTTCGGATGCGTGCCACGGTGCTTGGTTGGATAATCAAAAACCCGCAAAAACTTACGAAACTGCTAGCAAAGCTTCTGAAATCATGAAATCTGCAGTGTTGAAATTTTCGCTGTTTCTGGGCGAGAATCCCGAAAAGCTTATGCCTTCGGCTCCAAAACTGGTCTTTGACCTTACAAGCAAAGAACTATACATAAAATACGAGAATAACAACAATACGATGACAATAGCAGGCAAAGATACTGGAGAGCAGTTCCTGCGCATGGTAATAAACGGTGTAGTTTCAGCACACTACTATCAAGAAAAGCAGAAGCATCGCACCTCTTCAGACAACGATTTCCCTGCAAACTATACCACAGACCAGCTGCTAAAGATAAGCTTTTCTTCACTTTTTACCGCAACGGCTTCGGACACTGACAATTCTACTGCCCTTCTTGCCAGCAACATCTTTCGCAGGCAGGAGCTGGTCGACATACCAAATCTAAAGGAGATGCTGATCCTGCTATACAAAAACATAGTCGGAGGCTCACTAGAAAAATTCATCTCTGGCATATATATAGAGGAGGATTACGAATCCATAGACCTAGTGGGCCGCGTACTTGCCGTAGCCATAGTGATTGCTGATGGCGGCGACGTAAAACGTTCCTTAAAAGATATGTATTACAAAGGCTACAAATCCATAAACTCGATAGCATCAATAGGGTTTGAGCGCTTCAAACAGCATGTAGACACCCTTTTCAGCAACAATGCTGGCTGAAGTTGATTATCGATGAAAGTATACCTAATCATACCGGCTTATAACGAACAGGCCAGGATAATCAACACTCTGAAATTCTACGAAGACGTTTTCAGGAAGAATGCAATAAAGCATTCGATAATAGTGGTTTCGGAATCAACAGACAAAACAAATTCCATCGTTAAGGACATCAAAAGAAGGCACGGGGACGTATCGCTCATTTATTCAAGGCGCAGGCTGGGCAAGGGTGGAGCAATAACCAAAGGCTTTCAGCATGCAATTTCAGAATCGTCATCAAATGACATAATAGGTTTTGTCGATGCCGACAACGCAGTTTATGCATCAGAGTTCCTGCGCATGGTTAATCGCCTAAAAGCAGGCAAGGAGATCGCAGGCGTGATAGCATCCAGGTATGCAAGAGGCGGAAAAATTATCGGTTACCTTCCATTTTCCAGGTACATCTCGAGCAGGCTTTACAATCTTATGATCCGTATGCTTTTTGGTATAAACTACGAAGACACACAATGCGGAGCTAAGGTCTTTAGGTCCGATGCGATAAGAAAAATACTCCCTACGCTTTCGGTTGTGGATATGAGCTTCGACATAAATCTTCTCTATTCTGCCAAAACGCTTGGCCTAAAGGTGGAAGAAATACCAATAACTTATCATCAGGTGAATGAGGGCACCAAGCTCGTACTTCACAAGCAAGTACCACAGATGTTTATAGCTACGCTGGGATTCAGAATATCGAGGTCAAGGTTAAACAGGCTATTCCCATCAAAGTTCAAGGGATACATATATAATGCTGTAAGAAAATGGTAACGTCTCAATTTCTAAGGGTTATTATGGTTCCTACCAGTGCGATTATGAAGCCTATCCCAAAACCCCACAAAGAAGGTATCTCGATCAAATATAATATCAGCACCACAACGGCCCAGGTCTCAGATTTTTTGGCATTTGCTGTGTAAGCATTCATAGCTCCGGCTATTATTGCGACGCCTATTATGGCTCCTGCTCCTGCATCTGCGACAGCGAATATAGGTTCGCCCGAAAAGGCAGTTATCCCTATTATTATGCTTACTGCAACGGCAATCGCTCCCGCTATAACCAAAAGCGAAACTCCAAGTTTTGGCTTTTTCTTTAAGGCCTTTGCCTTCCGCCCTCTTGGCTTGGCAATGCGCTTCTTCCGTGCTTCCATTGGATCACATTAAATTATCAATTCATATTATAAAGCTATTCGTAAACTGCAAAAATCAGCAAAACGAAAGGAATGCAAAACCTTCCAAAAGGTATGAGAAAAGCACACTATGGAAATATGTATAAACATAAAATACGCCAATAATGCTTGAGCGCTTCAACCTATGAGGGAAGCGCTCTCGCTTATGCAGCTCCCGATTTGCTCAGTAAATCGTTGCTTGCACAAATAAAAAGAATTGGTGATAATTTGGCCGAATATGTAAATATCGGATATGGCGATTCTAAGGCAAAGATTACTGCGATAGGCCTGGGAACATGGAAGATCCCTAACGATTCCGAGTCCGGCATTGCTGCAATAAGGCATGGCATCTCATTAGGCATAAACTTTGTTGATACTGCAGAGATGTACGGAAACGAAGAACTCGTAGGGAAGGCGATAAAGGGGCTAGAAAACGTCTTCCTGGCAACAAAGGTTTCGCCATCGCATTTTAGGTACGAAGATTTGATAAAGGCTTGCGAGTCAAGCCTGAAACGCCTGGCCAAGAAAAGCATATGGCTGTATCAGTTGCACTGGCCCAACAACAGGGTGCCAATAGAAGAAACGATGCATGCCATGGAGCGGCTGCTTGATGAAGGAAAGATAATGAATATAGGGGTAAGCAATTTTTCGGTAGAGGAAATGGTTAGGGCCCAGCAGGCGCTGGACCATTCAAAAATAGCATCCAACCAAGTTGAATATAGCATATCAGTAAGAGATCCGGAATCCGAGCTTCTTGAATTCTGCAAAAAGGAGGGCATAGCACTGATAGCATACAGTCCATTGGCAAGGGGTGCAATATTTAATGACAAATCGATAATGCAAGCGCTTTCGGATACTGGCAAGAAGTATTCAAAGCCTGCATCAGAAGTGGCCCTGCGCTACGTGCTGCAGAAAGGGAAAGGCACAGTTGTGGCTATCCCAAAGGCATCTTCACCTAAGCATATAGAGGAAAATGCAGATGCAATGTCATGGAGCTTGTCCGACGAGGATATGAAATATCTGGAATCGCTAAAAGGCCTCTCGCGCCCTCCTCTTGCCGGAAAGATGCTGAAAGCCTTCCTGAAAAACACTACGCTATGGGCCAAGCTGATGGAACAGAACGAGAAAAGAAGGAGAGAGCATCACCAATAATCTTTGAGCTCATTAGCATCGGTTTCTGCTCCTAAGGCTTTCGCAAGCCCTAATCCAAGCCTGGAATTTAATACCATTGGAACATTAAAATCTGCGCAAGCCCTCCTTACACTGTAATCCTTTTCGGGGATGTGTCCGTCAGTAAAAACTATATCTATGGTTTTGTCCCTGAGAAAATTCAGGGCTTCTTTTTCTGATAATGCCTCTGCTCCTCTGCTGGCTTCAAAACCTTCTAGGCTATAAAGTTTCAGGCTTGTCCTATCCTCCAACTCCCTTTCGAGCGTTTCGGTAGCTGCTCCATTCCCATAAACCAACGCCCCCCTTTGCGGCATTCTGTTTGGCTGGGCGGAAATCCAGCTTTTAAGAAGCGCTGCATCTATGTTCTTATCGAAAGAGGCCACCTCTCCAGTACTTTTCATTTCTGCTCCAAGGCAAGGGTACGCCCCCTTTATCTGTGCCCATGAGAATTGCGGCGATTTTATCCCATATGCCTTTAGCTTCGGGCTATAGAATCCGTCCCAGTCAAAATTGTACAAGCATCCCTTCATTGCATAATCCAGGATTTCTTTGCCAGTGGCTTTGGAACTGAATGGCATGGACCTGCTTGCCCTTAGGTTAAGCTCTATTACGTAAGGTACTTCATCTTTTATGGCGAACTGCAGATTGAACGGACCGCGTATATGCAGCCTTTCCACCAAGCTTTCTGCAATGCTTTTCATCTTTTCAACAACGTGCTCCCTATTCTTGGCCTCTTTTGACTCTGTCGGGAAAGCCTGCATTGTAGAATCGCCGCTGTGGATTCCTGCCTCCTCTATATGGAAAAGCGGAACCCCAATTATTGATTTTCCATCTGACGCGCAATCCAGGTCAGCTTCTTCAGCATCGGATATGAACTTTGATATGACTACTGGCTTGTGCATGTATCGTTTTTCTATTCCCAAAACCTTTCTTCTGAGCTCGTCTTCATTCTTTACTATCCCCATGGAAGATCCGCTGAGCACAAAGCTAGGCCGGACCATGAGCGGATAACCTGCTCTTGCTGCAAAATTTACTGCTTCGGATACTGACGCTACGCTCTCCCATTCCGGTTCCTTGATGCCGAGCTCATTTATTATGTTTGAAAATAACTTCCTGTTTTCCGCGCTTTCTATTGCCTTGTGTCCGCTGCCAAGGATATTTATCCCACTCCCGTGCAATTCCTCGGATATATTGTTGCCTATCTGCCCGGCTGTAAAAACAACTGCATCATTTACGCCGAAACTCTTTGATATAGGGATTACGGATTCGGCGCCTACGCGATCGAATAACAGTATTTTTGAGAAATTCCAGTCGGTAGACACGGTTTCAGGGTTGCAGTTTAGCATAACCACGCCTTTTCCCAGCTTCTTAGCCGCGTTTGCAGCCATCACGGTTGCGTAATCAAATTCTACGGAAACGCCTATCCTGAAACACCCTGCCCCGAGAAAGAGCACGCTATCTTTTCCATCCTGCTTTTCTGCCTCGTCCAAAATTGCATTTCTGGTAAGGTACATGTAATTTGCATCGGAAGGCCATTCGCCGGCCAGCGTATCTATGTGCTTTGCCTTTTGACCGAGACCTTTGTAGCCAAGCTGCTTCTCGGAGAATCCGAGGCCGAGCATGAATTCAACCATCCCTTTTTTCTTATCCTCTTTCAAATTGCAAAATTCCGCATATTTGCCGACCAAATTCTTAATCTTTTCTAGAAAGAATGCGTTTATTCCCGTTGCATCGTGAATTTCTCCAACGCTTGCGCCTTCTTCAAAAGCTTTGGCGGCGTAGAGAAACCAATATGGCTTCCTCGTCCTCAGGGCCGATACTGCCTCGCCTTTGCTCATGGCCTTTATCGCTTCGTTCGTGCTTATGACGCCCTCTTCGCCAATATCCAACATTCTTACTGCCTTTTGCAGCGACTCCTCGAAATTCCTGCCTATGCTCATTACTTCTCCTATGCTTTTCATCTCGCTGCCTACAGAATCCTCAGCCATCTCGAACTTTTTATTGTCCCAACGCGGCATCTTTATCGCAATATAATCCAGACTGGGCTCAAAATATGCGCTTGTGCTGTGTGAAATCTCGTTTTGCAGTTCGTGAAGCCTGTATCCAAGCGCCAGCTTTGCCGCTACATACGCTATCGGATACCCTGTCACCTTGCTTGCTAGCGCAGAGGACCTTGACATCCTCGGGTTGGTTTCTATCACGAAAAATTCGTAGCTGTTTGGATTTAGAGCAAATTGCACGTTGCATTCTCCTATTAAGCTTATCGATTCGGCTACGCGTATTGCCATGCTTCGCATCTCCTGGTATATGTAGTTGTCCAAGGTCTGAGCGGGAGCTACTACTACCGATTCTCCGGTATGCGTGCCCATAGGGTCCAGGTTTTCGAGGCACGCGATTATGGCAGTATTTCCATCTTTGTCCCTCATTACTTCGTATTCGAGCTCTTTCCAGCCGCTAAGGTACTTTTCAACAAGCGCTTCACCTGTTCCGCTCTGCGCAAACGCTCTTGATATTGAGTTTTCGAACTCCTCCAAGCTATGTGCTATGAAAGAACCCCGGCCTCCTAAATTGAAGCTTACCCTGCACATTACCGGGAATCCGAGCTTCTTGGCAGCATCAATCCCCTCCTCGGCGCTTCTGACCCCGAAGCTAGGGGGAACCGGTATTTTGAGCTTCCTCATCAGCCTTTGGAAATCCGCCCTTCCCAGCGCATTTTTAATCCCGTCAGGAGACGTGCCAAGAAATTCTACCCCTTTGGCCTGCAGAAATCCTTCGTCCCAAAGCTCTAGGCATGCGCTGAGTGCTGTCTGCCCGCCGAACCCCGGCAGTATCGCATCCGGCTTTTCTTTCTCTATTACGCGCTTGATATATTCGGAAGATATTGGCAATATGTAAACAGAATCCGCCATTGTGTAGCTGGTCTGCACGGTAGCCACGTTTGGGTTTAGCACAATGCTCTTAATTCCGGAATCCCTGAGCGCACGCAGCGCCTGGGAACTGCTGTAGTCGAATTCCGCTGCCTCTGCTACCTTTATGCCTCCAGAGCCTATGAGCAGTACCTTATTTTTCTTATCTTTTTCCACTGATAAAACCTTTTACTGCAGAATCGAAGAGCTCAAATATTCTAAATCCGTCTTTAGTTCCAGGCCTTGCCTCAGGATGGAATTGCGCCGTAATGACGTTATGCCTTTTGATTGTCATTCCTTCTATGGTTCTGTCGTCAAGCGAAACATGTGAAATCTCAACGCCGTCAGGCACATCTCCAAAAACCGCATAGCCATGGTTGTGCGTCGTTATCATGCACTTTCCTGTATGCAATTCCATTACTCCTTTGTTTATTGCCCTGTGCCCGAAGTCCATTTTCCTTATCTCCATTCCCGATGCCATGGCTATAAGCTGATGTCCCAAGCATATGCCCAAAACCGGTATGTTATGTTCCATCAGCTTAGCAACGGTTTCGGTCTCTCTGCTTAGCAGCAATGGGTTTCCGGGCCCGTTGGTCAGAACTATGCCCATTGGGTCGTAGGAGAGTACCTGTTCTTCGGTTGCATCATGCGGCAACCTGACTATTGAATATCCCATCGAATATATGCATTCCAAAATTCCTTCCTTCAAGCCATAATCTATGACTGCAATTCTTGGCCCTTTGTTCTCGTAAATTAATGGTTGTTTTATCGATACCATGTCTACAAAATTTATGCTTTCGTAATCTCTGACTTTATTAAACTCTTTCGAACTAGAAATGATGCCTGCCATTGTGCCCTTCTCACGTATGTGCAGTGCAAGAGCCCGCGTATCTATTCCGGATATTCCCGGAACGTTCTCATCATCGAGCCATCTCTCAAGGCTTTTTTCAGAATTCCATTCCGAGCCATTGGTTATCTCGCCTACTATCAGCCCAGAAACCTGTATATCTTCAGATTCAAAATTAGTGAGTATTCCGTTACGCCTGATTTTTTCCGGCACACCATAATTCCCTACGAGTGGATGTGTTATTGCGAGAATCTGGCCTTTATAAGACGGATCAGAGAGCGATTCAACGTATCCGTTCATTGAAGTAGTAAAGACTACTTCGCCTTCTGCATCAGAATGGGAGCCAAAGCGGGTTCCAGGATAAACAGAACCGTCTTCAAGAACGAGGTAAGCTGCATCGTTTCTCTCAGACATCTAATCTGTATAGGGATTTAACTGTACTATTATAAATATACTATGCAATCAGCCATAGTATCCGAAAGTCCCAAGAACCTTTATGTATGGCGTGCTCTGGGATATTGAGGTATAATATTCCAGTGTTAGGTTTCCTAATACTGAATTATTTACTTCCTTCACTCCTCCAATTTTGACTTTAACTAAGCTATTGGTGCTAAAGTTTCCTATGTAATATGACGGATCCACAGTGCTCAGGTTTTGACCGAACGGTACAAAGAACAGCCTGCTCTTTATCATGCTAATCCCTGTAGACTGGGCTACACCTGCAGAAATAACTCCGTTGGAGAAAGAAGTATTTGAGCATACGAATCCGGTATTCGGGATGCAGTATGAAGATATCGCAGGGCTTGTACTGCTTAACACCGGCAGCAAGAAGATAAATTCTATCGCAACAATTATTATGCTCAGTACTATACCGGATATCAATATGCCTCCGAAGGCTCTCCATCCGCTTACCTGCTGCTGCCTTGCCATGGATATTATCAAAACGATAAAGCTCCATATTGATGCCACAATTGCAACTACCTCGCCCAAAATAGGTATGAAAAAGGCCCACATCAACAGCATTGCGGGAAAAGTCGCATACATGGTGGCCGTTATGGTTTTTGATATGTCATTTTTCCAAAGCTTGAAAAGCGTTTTCGCAAAGAAATGGTATATTGCCCCGTCAACGATTATGCCTATTGGTATGAGCAGCAGTACGTAAGCAAGCCCAAGCACTGCGCCGAATATTCCCATGAGCGCAGGTGCATAAGCTGCTATCCCACTCAAAAACGGGCTAAACGCGCCGAATATTCCCAAGGCAATGCTTCCGAATGCAAATAGCAGAACAAATCCAAGAACTGCTGCAGCTATTGCTGGGATTATTGCCGCTTTATAATAGAATGCTATGGCATCGCCTACGCCGTAGCTCTGATTTACACTGCTAGGATGCAGAGCTATATCCAAAGCTTTTTTGGTATAGCCCCAGAACGAAAGCCCCTTATTATTCGTTGCGCCGTTTGTCAAACCCATACAATCACTAATCGTTGAATAATCTCAAACAAGCTATAAATATGTTGCCTTTTCATCTCAGCTGTGCAAAGCCTCGAAGATTTCAGCAATTCCCCTTATGAGTATGTAGGCCGTAAGTATGCCTATAAGCACATAGCCTATCCAGAGCGGGTATGAAAGCACGTACACAAGCACCAGGTATGCGAAGGTTACGAACTTGGTTATCTGTATGCCTGCCCTGCTTACGTTCGAAGCGTAGAGAGCGCGCGCAATCCTGGAATGCATCTTTGAAGATGTACCTCTCGCGCCGAGCAACGCATCGGCAAACGAGTGCCTTATGATTATTATGAAGAGTACGAACAGCGGGACTATGTGGAGGAAAGTGAATGTGACCCATAGAACATATTCGCTTATCCTGTCTCCTGCTATGTCTATTCTTGGGCCGTAAGGCGCATTTTCGCTCACGTGCTGCTTGATTTTGTGTACTACCTCCCACTCCTTTTTGTTTCCGGTTGCGGCCCTGACATAAGTTATGAAGCCGATTTTTCCATTGCTCTCCTCTCTAACTGCGAAATATCCATCTATCGCATCGGAGAGCATCGCAATTGCAAGCAGTATTATTATCGCGAATGCGTCGAATTTTGCAATCACCAAGTAAGCGACAACTATTATAAGTGCGGTTCTGATGTATGTAACCAGGTCAGCGCTCCTTATTTTCGTCAAGACACCTTTTGGATTTATATCGATCTTTATTGTATGTAATTCCTTTTGATATTCAGCTTCCTGAAAGGCATTATACCCTTCAGCGCTTTTAGGATTCTAGCGCTTGTAATGCTAACATTATCTTTTCCAAAAGCCCTTATATGTTTTTCTACGGTATTCTCAACCGCATCCTCTTCATTCTTGAAGATCCCAATGCCTAAAAATTTGTAACTTCCGCTAAGCAGCGAAATGTTCTGGAATGTATTGAGGATTCCCAATTTATCGGCATCGAAATAATCATAGAGCCTCAGGCTTGCCTTGTACCTCGTTTTGCTGTTGAAAACATAGTTTGACAGGTATGCAATAGCATAGGATCGCGTCGGTTTCTGCGACGCTACCGTAAAACGCCTTATAATTCCTTCTTCTGCAAGCTTCCTCATCCTGTATCTTATGGTCTCTCCGTTTATGCGGGTTTTTTGTCCCAGCTCTTTAATGCTAGCGCGTGAATTGGTGTTTAGCTCTGTTATAAGCATTTTGTCCTCATCATTCAGTCCTGATGCAGTAACAAAGCCGTTATCCACCGGAAAAAATCCGAAGCGCATCTTTGCGATTTCCGAAGCCATTAATTTTGGCCTGTATTCGCATATCTGGTCTATGAACGAGTTTTCCCAGCCGAAGTATTCCGCGCTTGTCTTGGAAAGCACCTGCAGCATAATGTCGAAATCTCCCTTGCACGAGCAGGCGAAATTTATTCCAGGATTGCGGCTTATTATATCCTCTATTTTTTCGAAATCGGCCTTTTTTCCAAGTTTTACAATTACGTTGTGCATTACTGGATATCCTAGCTTGGCTTCGTCGAGCTCCAGTACGAATTTAAGCCCGAGCCCTTCGGTCAGGCTTTCGAGTATTTTCGATGTAGAAGGTCTCGAAACTCCGGATATCCTGGAAAGGTCCGAAATGCTAATTCTGGAATTTGTGCTCAGGAGTTCTGTTATTATTTCGCTGGCGCCCTGCAGTTTCATCTATCCAAGCACCTTTTCCACAACCCCTATCCCTGCAAACTTGCCGGCGCTGTAGACAACGAACCTGCCCAGGTCCCTAAAGCTCGAAAATTCTTCAACCGCTATCTTTTTTTCCAGCCTTATTATGCACTCTGCAGCGTCCAGGGCTTTTGGCTTTTGCGTATTCTTGGGTTTTCCTGTGACGGTGTCTATAATTTTGTCCAGGCTTATCCTCGCCTTGGTTCCATTGCCGTTGAACCTGAGCTCAACGCTACCGTTTACCGGTTTTACGAAGAAAAGCATGGTGCTTATGGCGTTTGCAGACTTTGTCATGTTGGTATTGCTTATTACCTCGCCGCGCATGTTGCCCATATCCTGCGATATGTTTATCGCTATGTTCTCCTCTGCCTTCGCGCTGCGTGCCTCCCTGCCTTTAACATAAAGCCTTTTTACGGTTGCCTTCTTGTTGATCGGCAGTATCCTTATGCTTGAACCTATTTCTATGGTGCCGCTCAGCACCTTAGCCGTGTACGCAGTTCCGTTTTCCGTCTCTAGCGTTCCCTGGATTATCGCCCTGAGCGGCATCTTTCCAGTAGAACTCTTCGTATGGCACGTAAGGAGCAGTTCCATGAGGGGCTTGCCTCTGTACCAGTGCATGTTCTCCGACTTTGAAACTATGTTCTCCGACTTATACGCGGATATGGGGACGAAGTTTACGCTTTGGGAATGGACACCTATATCGTCAAGATAAGCAGCTATGTCGTTCTTTATCATTTCATAATCATTCTGCGAATAGCCTATGGTGTCCATCTTGTTGACAGCAACTATGAAATGCCTTATTCCAAGCATTTTAGCAAGAAAAAGGTGCCTCTTCGTCTGCGGCTTTATGCCCTCATCCTTCGCAGCCGATACTACAAGCACCGCAGTGTTCGCGTAGGATGCCCCGCTAAGCATATTCTTTATCAGCTCTTCGTGCCCAGGGACGTCTATGAGCTCAAAGGCCTTTCCCATATATTTTATCTGCGCCCTGGCTGTATCTATCGTGAGGCCTCCCTCGCGCTCCTCGGAAAATGCATCCAGTATGAACGCCGGCTCAAACTGCTTCCCAAGCTTTTTGCTCGTGTTCTTTGCGTCTGCAATGCGTTCCTCGGTGGCGGACCCAGTGCTCATAAGAAGGGATCCTATCAGTGTGGACTTGCCGTGGTCCTTGTGCCCCAGCATGGTTATCTGTTGGATGTGCATGCGAATACCTCACATATAGCCGAGCGCCCTCAGCTTTTCCATTATGTAGGCCGTCTCCTTGTCTTGCTGCCTTCCGCTCCTTTCTTCAACTTTAGTGTTCTTGAGCTCGTTTATTATCTTGTCAATGCTGTCGGCGTTTGACTTTATTGGCACAGTGCAGTGCGTGCATCCAAGGCTCCTGTACCTAGTCCCATCCCTGGCGAAGTAGAGGCTGTTTATCGGTATCTTTTCGCGTTTTATGTAGTTCCATATATCTATCTCGTTCCAGTCAAGCAGCGGGTGCACGCGTATGTGGCCCCCATTGCTCTGCTTTGACGAATAATCGTTCCACAGCTCCGCGGGCTGGTTCTTGTACTTCCACTTGAAATCCTTCGTCCTTGGGGATATGTATCTCTCTTTTCCCCTTATCCCATGCTCGTCTCTCCTTATTGAAACTATCAGGGCATCGAAGCCTTTTTCCCTCATTATCTTCTTGAGCGCTACAGTCTTATTTGCTCCGCAGCAGGCGTACCCAGATATCTCAGGCTTTATCTCGCTTTTTTGTACTATAAGATCGAGCTTCCACTGCTTTGCCAGTTTCTCCCTGAACTCGTAAGTTTCAGGAAAGTCTATCCCATTGTCAATATGTATTACAGGGAATGGCACCTTTCCCATGAAGGCCTTGCGAGCCAGCGCCAGCATTACCGTGCTGTCTTTCCCCATGCTCCAAAGTGCGGCGATGTTTCCGAAGCGCTCCTTGGCTTCCCTCATTATATATATGCTCTTTTCCTCCAACTCGTCAAGGTTTTGCTCTATCATGTAAACCAGCTCCATTACGTTTAATCGTCACATATAGCCGAGTGCCCTCAGCTTCTTCACTATTGTGCTGTCTTCGGATTTTTTCCCTCCCTTTTTTGAGTTCAGTTCGGCCGTAGTCTCCCTAAGGATATATGTTGCGTAATCCGAAACCGAAGAAAATCCCGTGTCCTTTATGCTTTTTTTTATGCTCTCGAACAGCGGCGCAGGTATGGTTATTGTTGTATATTTCCTCTTTTCCTTTTCTGACGAGGCCATGATATCATCTATGTATTTTAATGTCATAACATAATAATACATTAATATATAAAAAGGTTTGTGGCGCGTGTCTTACGCATTCTGAAAAAAAGCCCGCAGATGTTTTATTGTCTTTTATTTATTTGTTTTGGGTTTTTCGTCGTATAAATGTTCCCTTCCTTCCCCAATAAGCCTTTTCTGAGCAGTTCATTTACGTGCCATTGCGCCCTGGCGTAAGTGACTTTGGTGTTTTCCCCAAGCTTTTCGGCTATTTCGTATAGCTTGACTCCCTCCTTAGCAACATCCAGTATTGTTCCTGCAAATTCGGAATTTTTCACAATCCTGTGCCTATTTTCGGAAAGATATCTGAAATGGGCGGAACAGTCCTCAATTAACCTGCTGCCTCTAGCATACTCCTGCAATCCGAGCGAGTATCTGTCGTCACTGTGCAGAGCTGCCTCAAGCCTGTCTAAAGGCCCTACATCAACGCTATCCATAGAACTTGCTTTCATTGCAATATCATATAGCCATGATAACAATCCATCCCATATGCTAATGGTATTCCCGTTCGCCTTTACCGTGGATCTTTTCGTATTCCACTCTGCTTTGCGTTCAAGCACGCCCGCCTTTGAAAGCATTACCAAGTATTTCGAAGAAAAGTCGAGGTCGCTTCCCGAAGCCCTAGATACATCAAATCTATTAATATTTTTATTCAGGTTTTCGTTTGCGAATCCTATGGCTTTTCCCAACTTAAAGCATTTCTCTGGCCTTTTCACGAAACCCATTCTGTGCAATTCTTCAAGGCTTGTCGTCCTTAATACTTTATAATCCAGCTTGCCTTCGGATCCGCCCGTGCTTGAAAAGGATTCATAATCCAAAAGCCCGAGCAATTTGAACAATCGGACTTCATGCCTTACGCTGTCGCTATCCATTATTTCCCTGATCTCATGGAGCGCAAAACCCCTGTCCTTGTTTTCGGCAAGCAGTTTCATCAGGCCGAAAAGGTTTTGCGAATGCGTCCTGATCATTTTCTGGGCTACGGATACAGAGAAAACATCCGAGAGCCTCAATCCTGCCTGTTCCAATTTTTCTCTGGATGCTTTTATCGCATGTGCCGCAATGACGTCGAAGGCTCCATACTGCGGGCTTTTGGAGTAAACCCTTGTTTCTTTCTTATGAATCTCAATTTTCTTTTCTTGGAGCGCTCCTATGGACACTAGGCCTTCCATTATCGATCCAAAGTTTACGTGGTTTTCCAGTTCTTCCGGACCAGACCCAAATCTATTTGCCATAGCTTTAAGGATTCCTGAAACGGTATACTCTTTCCCTGGCTCCATCGCAAGATAAGCTAGAGGCTTTATGTCAGGGCTAAGCATTGTGGCAAAAATGGAAAGGTAATCGTATAAATCACCTTCTATGGCGCGTTTTTCCTTTTCCGATTTTACGTACTTTTCAAGATCCCTTTTCATCGAAGAATACCATTCCTCATTAAAAGAGAATTCTGGATTCGGTAAATTATTGTTGTCGGAATTTTTCAAATCCTCTACGGAAATGAAATCAAAAAGATTCTTGTAAACGGCTTCGGGAGCCTGCAGGCTCCTTGTTTTTTCGTAAGCCTTTTCAATAAGCCTGTCCAAATCGTCGTTACTAAGAATCCATCGATTCAAAGTCCATTCCTTCCCTGCATACTTGCCTTCTGTAATCCTTTCCTCGGTCTGACTGGTTTTGAGAATCCCTATGTCTTCCATCTGGTAAAATACGTCCCTGTCGTATCTCATCAGCATATTGTCTATAATCTCCTCTTCGTAGCCGAAGAATGACAGGAGATAGTCAGCCAGATCTGCAGCATCCTTTGGATCCATTTCCAAATTTCTTAAAAAGTAGCCGGCCTTTATTGCCAAGCCCAGCTTCTTTCTGTAATCATCCATGCAAAGACACAAAATCGCTCTATAAGACCATATATTTATGCCTTACAGTAAAGCTTGCTTAAAACCTGCCATCTATGGCATGAGGGCTTAGATGGCGCTTCCCTTAAAAACGAGACAAAGGTTAGTTATATAAATCTTGTTTAAGCTATATAAAATGGTGTATAAAATGCGCGCTCAAATGCCAAAATACTTAGCTGTATCCTTAGTTATGCTTTTTTCCATAACTTTGATATCGTTTGCGTCTTCTCCTACTGGAGTCGCATTTCCAAAGGTCAATCCAAGCCACGTTTTCTTGTATCTAAATTCTACCGATTATATCAACTACTCCATAACCGTCTATAACGGCACGGCAAGCAACGTGACTGTTGGCACAAGCCCAGCTCTTGCTCCATACGGAATAAACATAGGATTCATACCAAATTCCGGGCTTCCTCCTTACAGCGGAAAAATACGATTCCAGGTTAACGCCAATGCGACTCCCGGAAACTATACTGCATATCTGGCAACGAGCCCATCAATGTCCAATACCCACGGTGTGGCTGCAATATATATAGTTGTCTATAATAGGACTGTCCCAACTACTTCGACATCAACCATACCGACAACTACTACAATAAGCCCCTCAAATACGGTAACCACCGCGCCTACAACCGCTCCGACTACCGTCACTCCAACGACTACGACACTACCAAGCACAACAGTGCCACCTACAACAACTCTCGGCCCCAACACTATAGAATATTTGGTTGCGGCTATAGTGGTCATAATAATAATAGCAGTGATAGTGTACCTGGCTGTGAGAAGAAGGAGATGGTGAAAAGCTCACGGCTTATAAATGAAACGGAGGCAACACTTATTCAGAATAAAGGGTGCCTATAAGCTCCATAAGGGCTTCTGAATAAGGGTTTTCCGGTATTATATCCCTGCTATTTAGGAGTGCATTTACGGCACTCTTTTCGTATTCTTTTCTTATATTTCTCGCATATCCTATCGAGCCTGTTTTCTCAATAAGGCCCAATATGTAATTTATGTCGCTCTCGTCCTTGTTCGAAGGCTTTTTCGAATATATGGATTCCATTATTTCCCTTTCTCCGGGCCCCGAATTTTTATAAGTGTTTATTGCTATCAACGTGGCTTTGCCCTGCCTTATGTCTTCGTACTGGCCCTTACCGGCAACCTTTCCCTCTACATCCTTTATGTCGTCATTTATTTGGAAGGCTATGCCTGCAGGCAGCCCTATGCTCTCAAGAACTTGGAGCTCTACAAGCCCGGATCCGCCTATGAGCGCACCTATCTGCAGGGGCCCGTATACGCTGTATGCCGAGGTTTTGTCAGCCGCTATGCTTATGTAAATCTCTTCCGTGGCTTCAATGGCGTTTCTTCCGGAGTAATATATATCCTTATCCTGTCCTATGGAAGTTATGTTGCCTATCTCCCTAAATTTTTTATATATGGCGTCCCCGTTTTTCTGTTTTGATACCCTGTAAAGCAGTCCCTCTACCGCGGAATGCAGCATGTCGCCAGCGTTTATCGCCCTGCTGGTCCCATATTCTGTCTGTATTGTTTTCCTTCCTCTTCTCAGCAGGCTTCCGTCCTCTATATCGTCATGAACAAGCGCAAAATCCTCAAAAAGCTGTATGGCTGCTGCTGGCAGTATGCAATCCTTATAATCGGCTCCTGCAGCCATTGCAGAAAGCATCATTATAGAAGCTCTGGAGTACTTGCCCATGGAATCGGGATAGTACCTTAGCATATCCATCAATCCGGGTGCCTCGATTATGTCTCTTGATTGCGATACAAAAATGCTTTTGATTGCTTTTATTATCTCGGAATGCACATCACCCTTCATCCTCGAGATCATGCTCATTACTTCCTGATCGCGCTCCCTTCTAATTTCCACGGTTGCCATTGGCTTCACTTTTGGATTCTTTAATGCATATTTTGCTATGCATCTCTTGGCCGTTTTTGAAAGAAGCAATCGCTGCTTTCTGGCCATTCTTGCCTTCATTTACCAGTTCTACTTTCCAGGCAAATTCCGGCGCATTCAACCTCTGTAGCGAATGCTGCAATAAACCTTCATATGCTATCCTAATATAAAATCTTTTCCTTCTTGAAATCCTTCACGCTTATATAGAAAATCACAGTATCAACTATGCACAATGCTGCTATTACGTATGCGAAGAAAGCCACGTCGAGGTTCGCTATCCCAAGTATCGAAATGAACGGTATAAGCAGTATGGGAAGAACCAATAACGTGCTGATTTGCTGTGCCTCTTTTATGCCTCTGACGTGTGCAGACACAAAAACCACTACCGCTATGGCTGCGAGGGCTAAGAGCGGAGCGGATGCCAGCATCATAAGCCATGTTGGTGTAGGGAGCACTGCGGTGCTGAACTCGCGTATTGACAGGAAATTAACCGTAGCTCCGTATATGCCGAAAACGGCAAGCGTTAGCAGTATCGTGGGTATCAGCGAAGCAAGTATCTTTCCCAAAAGCAATTCGCCGTTGGTTATCGGCGCCGCGAGCAAATTCTCCGAAGTTTTGCGTTCCTTCTCTCCGGCGAAGCTGTCCGCCGCTATGACGGAAGCTGTGAATATGGGTATCGTCAAGAATATGGGCCCGAGGACGTTTATGGCGAAAAAGTACATGAACGAAAGGCTGTCGACCTGCGATTTTGCCACATTGGCTATGGGCGTTATAGCTATTCTAGAGGCAATGCTCGGAGCAGCATGCAGGGCCACGTACACTGTCAGGAACGGCAGTGCAACCGCGAAGAAAAGCGGGACCCCTATCATCGGCCCATAAATCGACACGCTGCTGAAAACCTCGCGTATGTCCTTAATGGCTATAGCCATTGGCTTACTCCTCGTCATTGTCACCTGCATAAAGCTTTTCTATCATGGGCTCCGCATAATCGACGCTGGCTATGTAAGCCCCGTTTTTGATGAGCCTTTCGATCACTTCGTTTATGTCCCTGTAATCGCGTATCCTTGCCTTCACTATGTTGCCGTTTTCAATTATCACGTTTTTCCCCAGCTTGCTGCGAATCTCCTGCCTTATTGGCCTTGCGAGCCTTATGCTCACTGTTATGCCGCTAAGTACCTCATTGTAAAGCCCGCGCGTATCCGTATCCTTGATTATTCTGCCATTCCTTATCACGCATATGCGCGAATTGAACCTTGTTGCCTCGTCGACCCTCTGCGTCACAAAAACCACGCATTTTCCGGCTTTTGCCAAATCGGATAAAGCTTCCCTTACCTGCGCGGAACTGCTCGCGTCCAGAAACGCTGTCGGCTCATCCAGCAGTATTACGTCCGGATCGTTAACCAAAGCCTTGCAGAAAAGCATCTTTTGCTTCGTGCCCCTGCTAAGCTGCCCGACTTTTGTGTTTATGTAGCTGTCAGCATCTAGCATTTTGAGCGTCTCCATGGCCTTTGATATGGCCGTATCGTCGTTCACGCCATAGAGCCTTGAGAAGAAAAGTATGTTGTCCCTTACACTTAAGAAATCGTAAAGCCCGTAGTTGTCAGGCATGAAAGAGATTCTTTTCCTGATTCCCGCATCCGAATACGGGTCCTTTCCCAGCACCTTTACGCGGCCTTCATCGGGCTTGTAGAGCCCTGCCATGCACCTCAGAAGCGTGCTCTTTCCCGCTCCGTTCGGCCCCAGGATCAGCGTTATGCCCTTTCCAAGCTCCAAGCTTATGTCCTTGAGGGCATATTCATTTCCAAATCTCTTTCCTATGCCGTTTATGCTTATGGCGTATTTCAACTCAATCCCCTATGAGCCTTGACAACGCATCCGCTGTTTCGCGCGATATGTCTACAATCTCGCATCTCCTGCTGCCCGTGCTGTTAGATCCGAAAATTTTGCTTGCCCCTGCCCCGATTATTTTTTCATAGGCCCCATCTACAAGCAGCATGTGCGCAGCTGCTACGCCCACGCTCGCAGCTCCCTTTGAAATGGCCTCGCTTACAGCCTGTGCTGCCGTTCCTCCCGTGCTTATCATGTCATCAAGTACAAGGGCTTTCATTCCGTTCATCTTTTCCAGCCCTTTTCCCATGCTGATGCTGCCATCAACTCTGCTGCGCTTCTTTTCTATGTAATCCCATCCAACGCCAAGACCATCGGCAATCTTTTTCACGCGCTCGGAACTGCCGTAATCTGGCGCTATAAGCTTCTCGGCTCCGGTTCTCCTTACGGCTTCCCCAGCAACGCTTCCCAAAACTTCTATAGGCATAGACCTTCCCCTGAAATACGAAAGCTCTTCATTCTTGTGCGGTTCTATGACTGCAAGCCTGGATATGCCTGCATCATGCAGCGCCCTGAGCGCAACCTTGGCGCTTATGGGTTCGCCGGGACCGAACGCATGGTCCTGCCTTGCATAGGCCATATACGTTATGAGCCCGTATACGTTGCCGGCCCCTGCATTTACTGCAGCATCTGCAGCCATGAGCATCTCAAACAGGCGCTTGTCCTGGTTCATATCCATGCTCTGCACAAGCAGTATGTCCTCCCCTTTCATTTCCCTGTCGAGCCTGAGATAGGACTCACCGTCAGGAAACGTCTTTGAAAAGAATCTGCAGTAGTCGGATCCCAAAACTTCTGCAATTCCTTTCCCTATTCCGTAATCTGCGGTGACTCCAGCAACAATCATTCTACCAGAGCTATTTTCCTTCCAAACAATTAATATCCATAATGTTATGCCAGCATGTGCTGACTAATACGAATGCTTTCCTGCCCTTACAGAAGGGGTTAAATATTTTTTGCAACAAATCTAATTGCTACGACATTAAAGCACTATGGTGCCCGCTTGATGCCTTGCTAATCTTTGGTGATTCATTGTTCGAAATAAAGATAGACGACGCTAAGTATTGGAAGAATTGCATTGACTCCATAGTTAACCTTATAGACGAGGGAACGTTCTCGATATCCAAGGAGGGCATAACGCTTCGCGCAATGGACCCAAGCGGCATAAGCATGATCTCGTTCTTCATACCGAACAAGGCGTTTTCCAAGTATGAGGTAGAGAAGCAGTCGTCGATAGGCCTAAATATTGACAACCTGAGCAAGATACTCGCGAGCGCAAGGCCCGGAGAGCAGCTGCTAATGAAGGATTCAAACAACAAGTTTGCAATAGAATTCATAGGCGAGAAGAGCAAGAGGCGCTACAGGCTGCCCATGATAGAAGTGAAAAAGGACGTAGAGAAGGAGCCAAAGGTGGAATTCGAGTCCAAGGTCGAAGTGAAAAGCGACTCCTTCAAGGACATACTTGGTGATGCGAACCTGCTTTCTACTTACATAGGCTTCAAGGCGGACAAGGACTCCTTCGTGGTGTCAGCCAAGGGAGATGCCGGAGAGCTTGAAGAGGAGCACATGAACGCAGCTGAGGTCATAAAGAAGATAGAGTCCGAGAAGCCCGCATCCGCGACTTTCAACCTGGACTATCTGGGAAGAATAGTCAAGGCATGCCCGTCAAGCTCGTACATAAACCTTTCGATAAAGACCGACGAGCCGATAAAGGTCGACTACAAGATAGGCGACGCTGAGGTAGCGTACTACCTGGCTCCTTACATGGAAAGCTAAGTGTTTTTTTGAATAAATTCAGGAGGAATCTTGCGGCAGGGATAGCAATACTCGTTTTCGGGGTTGTCCTAGTACATGCGCTGCTCGCCTACCGCGTAGTCCCAGATTCATACTCCATGTACTTCAACGTGGCGCTTACTGTAATATTCAGCATAATAATAATAGAGCTAGTAGCCAGGGGCATGCGCCTCATAGGCAGCAAAACGCTTAAGGAGGAAGGCTCCGCCATTGCAGACCTGTTCAGGGTCATAGCCTATACTATAGTTGCAATCACCGTCCTCTACGAGCTCAAGGTCAACGTGACTGGCTTATTGGTCGGGGCAGGATTTCTGGGCATAGTTCTGGGCCTCGCGGCGCAGAACACTCTTGGAAACATACTTGCTGGATTCGAGATAATGGCCACAAAGCCTTTCAAGATCGGCGATACGGTAAAGGTGTCAACGTGGCAGTACGGCAACATAGCCTCGACATGGCCCCACGGCCTCATAGTTCCCGGTTTCGAAGGCAAGGTAGAAAAGGTGGGCCTGGTCTACGCATCGCTTTTGGGTCCGGACAACATAAGGACATATATACCGAACGGGATACTTATACAGGCGCTCGTCATAAATTATGAAAGAAGCGAAACCATGCATATCGAGCAGCGTGTCGAGCTCCTTCTTGCGAAAAGCTTTGATGACTTCAAGTCAAAGATGAACAAAAGCGTCAAATCGCTGCCGCAATCGGTGCGCAGGCAGATTTCGTCGTTCGACATTGAGATTACTGACATAAACAGCACGTTTTACGGGGTAAGCCTTAAAGCCGAGGTCCCGGTAAGACAGTATTCCGAGATATCAAAAATCATAAAGGAGAAATCTCTCGAAGTGCTCTCTTCTACAAAACAGGTGTGACAATGCGCTTCATGTGTTGGCATGTGGATTACGTAAAGGCCGAGCCCAAAGGCGCGGGAAGGTCTGGCGTTATAGAGCAGGGATCTCCGATAGACGCAGGGGAATCGCTCCTCATATTCGCAAACTTCGAGAAAAAGGACGAATTGTCAAAGCAGAACACTGTGGACGCCGTAACGTTCGAGATACAGAAGATAGCGGCACAGCTCAAGGTGGGAACTATAGTGCTCAATCCGTTCGCACATCTTTTTGGTGACAACGCCTCTCCACAGGAATCGGCAATAATGCTTTCGATGCTGGAAAAGTCCCTGCTTGACCGCAATTTCACGGTCAAGAAGATGTCGTTTGGGATTTTCTATGAGCTGGAGCTCAAGGCAAAGGGCCACCCGCTCTCAAGAATATCCCGCTCCTTCTGAACGTGCCTTTCGGAATGTTATAAATCTTTTTCTTGCGAATTATTCCTGATTGAAATGCGCATGCTCATATTTTTGCCACCGGTCGATTTCAGGGAGGAAAGCCTATCCACGCTGAAACTTTTCTTCGACAGATGGGGAATAGGCTATTCTACCACAAGCTATACCAAGTCAGAATGCAGGGGCAAGCACGGCGCGTCAGTGAAGCCAGACGTGCACACCGCAAACGTCGACGTGCACGACTATGACGGCATAGTGTTTCTTGACGGAGACGGGGTCGACACTTCCAGGCTTTACGAGTTCAGACCTCTTCTGGACCTTGCAATGGTGTTTGACAACGCAGGCAAGCAGATATGGGCGATAGGCAACGCAGTCAAGATCGTGGCACGGGCCAACATAATAAAGGGCAAGGAGCTCTCAATGCCCAAGAATGAGGAAACCCTGCGCCTTGTAAGGCTTTTCCACGGCGAGCCTTCGCCATCGTCATACAAGATATCCGGAAATCTGGTTACCATAAGCTCCGGCCCTGCGATAGAGTCCAGCATCGATTCGATACTTTCGGACCTCAACATAAAGTAATACTATGCCAAGACAAAGCCCAAAAACCAAGGATTTGGCACGGGCCATAGCAAGGAAGCGCGTAGCCGGTCTTATTTCATTGTCTGAAAAGGCCCTCAGGGATGGCAACCAGGAACTTTCAAGACGCTATGCAGAGCTTGCCTCCAAAATACAGTCCCATTACAGGATACGCCCGTCTCTCAGGTACAGGGTGTGCAAAAACTGCGGCTCAATACTTGTGCCAGGAATAACTTCTTCTACAAGGCTTTCAAGCAGCCGAGGGTACATAGTAGTAAAGTGCATGGTTTGCGGCACAGAGCTGCACAAGGTATATAAAAAATAGCAAACAAGAGCTTATGGTGTTTGCTTGGAATATAAAATAGTCGGAAACAGTATGCAGTCTCTGGCGATAAGGCTCGAGAGCGGTGAAGCAATATATGCCGATTCGGGCAAGGTCATAAGCAAATCGTCTGTCATAAAGATGGAGCCAAAGCTTGCCGGAGGCGTTGTAGGTGCCCTAGAAAGGAAATTCACCGGCGCTTCTGGGTTTCTTACCGAATTCAAGGCGGTCGGCTCAGAAGGGGTATTGAACGTCGCAGGCATAATACCTGGAAAAATATATGCGGTACAGCTTGGAGATGGCGATGAGTTCATAGCGGAGCATTATGCTTTCATAGCCGCGCAGGAAAGCGTGAAATTCAGCATAGAAACGGTTGGGATAGGGGCTGCCTTTTTCGGCGGCGCTGGCCTAATACTCCAGAGGTTTACCGGCCCAGGGACCCTGTTTATACACGTAGCCGGAGACATAATAGAGTACAATGTCACAGACTCTGACCCATTGGAAATAGATCCGGGACACATAGCAGGTTTTGATGCATCGCTGAAATACAAAATAACGTTCGTTGACAACATAAAAACTGCAATGTTCGGCGGTGTCGGCCTGTTCCTGGCAAAGTTCGAGGGAAACGGCAAAGTGGTGGCGCACTCGGTATCAAGATACAAGCTGTCGAGCGAGCTGTACCTGCAGGGAAGGGAAGATACCAAAAACAACAAATGAGAAGTTTAGCCTATCTTGCTGAAATCTATTATCCTGTTGCGGGCGGATTCCTCGTCCCTGGCAAGCAGAACAACCCTGCTCGGTGCGTGCTCGGATACGCGCTTGTATCCCGTAAGCTCCGCGAGCCTGTCTGCAAAATCCCTGATCTCCGAATGGTTTGGCATGCTGGAGAGGCTCAGCCCTCTCTCTTCGTTCCTAGCGCCTCCGACGTATGAGAAACCCTTCACTTCAACGTAATTGGGCATGGCCCTCTTTATGAGGCCAGCATAGCCTTCCTCATTCTTCATGTTCAGCCCTTTTATAAGCGTCATCCTAAGCACGGTCCTGGTTTTAAGTGTGTGCAGCATGTCCAGTGACTTCATGAACCTGTTCCACGTATCCTTTATCTTCGGCCTTGTGACATAAATGTAGGTTTCTTCGTCAGGGGCCTGGAGCGATATGTAAAGCTGAGTAGGCAGCGGGTCCAGCTTTGCTATTGCTTCCGGAAGCGTTCCGTTGCTTACCAGGAATGTGCTTATGCCTTTCTTGTGGAAAGCGCTCAGCAGCCCGGCCAGCTTCGGATAGAAAGTCGGCTCCCCAGTAAGGCTTATGGCCACGTGCTTGGGCTCGTTCGCCTCGTTCCACCTCCTCATTTTAAGCTCGTTGTCGGCAATAGACTTGTAGCCGCTGACTATGCGCCTCTGCTCTTTTATCATCCCTTCGACTATGCCTTCTGGATCATCCCACTCGCTCAGTGCGTTGAGCTCGTTCCACTTGAAGCCCTCTTCTTCGGGTATCAGCCTCCAGCAGAACCTGCAGCCGATATCGCACCCTATGGCCGGAGTGCCCTGTATGCACTGCCAGCTCCTTATGCCGTAAAAAGTATACTTGTAGCATAGGGTCTCGCCCCTGAGCCCATTGGCAGTGTACTCGCAGATTTTCACTGCCGAGTGCTGGCCCACGAAGTGGTAGCCCTGCTTTTCCATCCTCTTCTGCAATTGCTCCGGCATGTTTGCCAATAAAACACCGAATAGACTAAACGCTCAGATATGTCCTGTTTCAGCTATTTAATACGTTCGGAAAAATAAATTCCCAAATATACAAAAAAAGAGAAAAAAAAACAAAATAGATTGTCAACAGCCTAAAATATGGAGATTCAAGCGCTTTTTATGGCAGCCTTTACTTTCTTCATAGTTGCGTCGTCTATCTTGTTCATTCCATGTGCTTCCTTAGCGTGCTTAGCGATTTTCTGCATAAGGTCCTGTTCGTTCGCGGCTTCTGCCGTAAATCCGCACTGCATTCCGATGTCTTTGCATGCAAATGTTTTCTTTGCCATTCATACCACCATTACTAATTGGCATCGGTCCTATTTATTTGTAGCAGTCCAGCGCGAAAGTGATTTAAACCCTATGTTTTCTCAAAACGCTTAAAAGCTCGGCCTTCTCCTCGCTGCCAAGTTCGTGCCTTTTCGAGTATCCCGGGGAGTACCTCGGTATGATGTGTATGTGCGTGTGCATGACAACCTGCCCTGCGTATTCCCCTATATTGGTGCCAACGTTGACTCCCTTGGCACCCAATTTTTCCATGGCAAGCCTGGCAAAATCCTGGGCAACGCTAAAGCACACTGAGAGCTCGTCTTTCGGCACTTCGAGCATATTTTCGTAGTGCTTTTTCGTTATTACAAGCATGTGACCCTTGGACACCGGATTTATGTCAAGGACCACATAACAATTAGCGTCATCGTAGATATGGTCTCCAGAATCGGCAGCGAGCCTGCAGAAAACGCAATCCAATCTACCAGTCCCCCTGTTCAAGCTTAAGAAGCCTGTCAGTTATGTCGTTTTTGGCGCTTATTATGCTACTCATTAGGTGCTTTGCAACTTCCTCGGTATGGGTTCCGGCATATTCAACGGCCAGAAGCTTAAGCCTGTCTATCATATCCTTGTCCTCGGTTAGTGCTGCCCTGAGTATGTCTCCTATGCTGCTTGCATTGGCCTCCTCCAGCTCCTGCCCCTCCAAATGGTCGTATACCTGGAAATCGGTAGTTTTCCTGAGCTTTATCTCGCTGAGCCTATCATTCTCTATGACGTCCCTAAGCGCCATGGCTTCCTCAAGGCACTTGTTTTCCTTTGACATTATATACATTATGTTGAATTTTATGTTGTCGTAGGACGTCTCATTCGCTATTTTATTATATTCGGCAATCCTGCGCTCCTTGAATTTTATGAAGCTGCCAATGTGCCTTAGGGCTACTTCCTGGTCTTCTTTGTTTGATATGGACTTGCTTTTGCCAGATTCGTCCAAATCTTTGTTTATGTCCATTAAATCACTAGCGTTTAATCTGTTAATAATATTTATCGCTTTCGTGCAATCGCTGAGATGCCAGTAAAAAACGCAAAAAATAAAAGAAAGAGGAGGTAAAACATATTGATGATACTGCTAGCTCCAAAGGCTGCCAAGGCCTATTATGGGGACATGGAGACCACGAACAAAAGGTACATAAGCGAGCTGATAAAATCAGGCTTGATCAACATGGGCCTGTCAAAGCTGCAGTATGGATACAAATCTTATTCTCTCTACGAAAGGGGCAAGAATTCGGAGCACCCGTTCATAAACGAGGTATACGCAAGGTTGGACTACCACTACATGTCAGACAAGAATATGCTGAGGGTGCCCAGGCCCGACGGTTCGGACTACTACGAATTCAGAAAGGCCCTTGAGCTAATTACAATGGGTGGCATAGAAGCATACGACGAAGTGCTGAAAAGGTACGGCTCTTGCCTGGACATAGTAGAAACACTTGCAATAAGCATAAACGACATCGGATATCTCAAGCAATTCATCAAAGCCCAAAAGGACGTCTATGCCATGGCCTTCGGGATAATGAACAACATTTTCGATTCAAAATCTAAAGAAGGCTCAGAAATTATCAATGATATGCTCTTCGGATACGACAGCAGCAAAAGTATGATACTTGCGCTTGCGGCAGTTTCATCAGAGCCTGATCACGAAACACTCATGCGCATACTCGAAGAGCAGGAATTCATTTCCCAAAAAACCGCAATATTTCATCTCCACGATCCCAAAGCAATAAAATGGCTTGCCGAAAACAGTACCTATGCAGACATAAGGTCTGCGTCATCTTACGCTTTAAAGCAGGTAAGAAAATACGACAGGCTTCTTAAGCTTGAAAAAAACGTGCGCAAAATCCTGAGGGTGTGAAGTTTACGCGTGCCTATAGTCCGAATACATGACTCCGTTGAAATACGCGAAGACAGTGTAGTTCATGCCTTCAATCGGCGACGAGCTCTGCCCCATGTAGCTCAGGTTCCCGATATCATAAATCAGGTTTGCGCTTTTTCCCGGGCCTATTGCCAAACCATCACCATTCAGCGCGCTTGAGCTCCTGGGCAAGTTTAAAATGCCACCGCCAGAAACGTTAAAATCAAGCATTCCGCGGTACGCATTTTCCCATGCGCTTATCCTTCCTGCATATTCTACTACCGAGTAGTTCAGCGGGTCGAAATTGTTGAGCTCGTGCATTGCAATGTAGTAGCTCTGGTTCTCAAGCATCAGGCTTTCTAGGTAATTCAACCTGGAAACGTTAAGCGTAGAGTTGAAATCAGAGTAAAACTGCCCGGAATCGCTTATGGCATTGGAATTTGCCTCGGCTAAAAACTTGTTCAATGCGCTGGAGTTGGTCTGCAGGTACAATTGGGTACTGCTAAGGTTCATATCTATTCCCAAAGAGCCCATTGCGGCCAGCGTATAAGCATCCCCATTGCTGACTACATTCACCACCGGCAACGTAAAATTGCCGGATTCGGATCCAAGGAAGTAACCTGCAACTTCTATTTCTGTAAGGTTAAGTGTCCTGTTCCAGTTGTTTGTAACGTTAACGTCCAATACATATCCTGAGCTAGAATTCACTATACCGAACGAAACAGGCACTTTGCTGCTTATATTATACTGCAAAATACCCGGCCCGCTCTCGTTGTATGCAAATTGGCTTATTTCGCTCAGATTACCTCCATAATAAACAGGGTAAAGTCCGCTGCGCAATGCGATTTTCGGGTAGGAGGAATAATAAGCCAAAGGGAACATGCGCAGCCCTATTAAGATTGCATTTGCCGAATGGAAATTATCCAATGTCAACGGTAGCTCTATGGTTCCGTTTCCAAAGCTGTTATTTTCATGCTCAAAATAAAACCGGGGCTTTTTTACCAGCAAGTCAACCGTGGCATTATCTAAGCTCCTGTTCAAGCTAGCAGCGTACATTAACGAATCGTACAGGGAAACGGGCTTAAAGCTGCTGTAATTGAAGCTAGAAGAAACGTTTCCATGCGCCACGATAATGCCGAGGCTTGAAGAAAGATTGTAAAGAGCATATGGCAAACCTTTGCCATACAGAAATATGGGGATGGCAGACTCGGGAGCTGTTTTTACGGGCTTAGGCTCGGCAAGCAACAGCAGCGCTATTGCTACGATAATTATTAAGGCAACAGCCGCAGTCAAAAGCCCACTCCTCACCATGCTAAGACACTAGTCTATTGCGTATCTATATTTAAATTTCTAATTGGATACTCTATTGTGAATAAATGAAGATCGCTTCCCAAGTTATGGCGTACGCTGTGATAGCCCTACTGGTGGTTATCATCGGCACTACAATAACCTATTATCTTGGCAGGGCGGGGAACTTCAACGTGAAGATAAACACCCCGCTTACCGCGCTTTACTTCGTGGTTGTCACATTGGGAACCGTGGGTTATGGCGATATCGTGCCAGTAACTCCAATAGCACGTGCCTTTGTAATAATACTAATACTTGTCGGGCTCAGCGTGTTCCTGAGCGCGGTTACAATAATATCGAGTGGTTTTGTGAATTCAAGAATAGAAAGCCTTAGCGGCAGAATATCAAGGATGGAAAGGAGGGGGCTTGCCAAGCACATAGTGCTGATAGGCTATGGCCCTACGAACATATACATAGCCAAGATGCTCAAGCAGAAAGGCTCAAAATTCATAATAATAGTATCGGACAAGGTAACGTTCGACAGAATAAAATCGCTGGGCTACAGGGCGTATGTTGCCGACGAGACTCTGGCGGATGACATGGAGCAGTTCGAGCTTAAGAAGGCCAAGTACATTGTCATAGACACGAGCGATAGCGCAAGGTCTCTCTACGCTGCGATAATAGCCAAGAACATAGCGTCATCAAGGCCGGTATCTGTTGTTGCAGACAATCCAGACATGGAGAAGCACCTGAAGGGCATAGGCGTAGAGCACATAATAAACCCTATAGAAATAGCGGCCAAGGACATCGCTTCAAGGATGGAATAGCTATGTTCCGGATTCCTTTATGATGGGTCCGAAAGTTATCTGTGGCTGCTGTCCTCCACTCAGCATTGTAACAGATCTGACCCAGTTGACCTTATAAACCGCACTCTGGCTTTCCAGCCCGAAATAGCTTACTGCTCCTATGCTTTTGCCCCTGAAATGCCCATAAGTCTGACTGGCTTCGGCCTGCAGGGTGTTGTTGTAAAAGAAGTATGCATTGGAAAATCCGTTTCCCAACCCGATTGTGAAAGTTCCTGAATTTGGGTTTGAGGTGCTAACGTTGGTTGCAGTTCCGTAAGTCACTGCGGCAGAACCTATGCCCTTCAAGCTGTATAGGTCTCCATAACATAAGTCGTCTGGTTCTACGCCAACGCTTATCCATTTGTTATCGTAGGGTCCGTTGCTGCATTCGTCGCTGGAGCCTGTACCGTTGACTCCGGTAACAATGCCGCCTATTCCAGAAGTGGTTAACGTTATCCTAGCTTCGGTAAGGTTATATATGTTTATTGGGAAGTTGTTGATTTTTTGTAGCAGTGCAAATCCTGTAAAATATGCGCCATTATCAAGTGAGTAGTTCGTTCCTGCTAAATTTTCCCAACTGCTTGGCAATGACGTTCCGGCAAAGTTTGTGTAATAATTGAATACGTTCTGGCCGTTGTCGTATTTGCCATAAGGCGTCGTGAGCTCTGGTGCCAGCCCGGAATGGACTCCGCTGAAGGTAGTGCTTATCGGGGTGAAATACATAAATATCGTAGTTTTGGTTGGGCAGCTATTGAAAAAGCAGCCAAGCTTGAACAGGGTCCTTTGCGGTAGTTTTACCCAGAATATCGCATTGCCGCTCATGCTGCTGTTGCAGTTCTCGCACCAATCATAAAGTTCTTGGTTATTGTAATAAAACCTCACGTTTCCCAAGTCCGGCGACTCGTGCAGAACATACGATGTGTTTTTGGGATTGAAGCTTATCCTTACTTGGTATCCGGGCTCTATGAAATTTATAAAAAACCAATCAAAGAAGTTGAAACTGCTTATTGTTATGTTTATCGGCACCGCGTATATGCCCCCTATGGTCTTCAAAGTCCCCTGCGTCCTAACAACGCCTCCATACCTATAATAGCTTGTTGCGTTGGGTGGCGGGCAATAGGCCGTTGATATGCTGCTGGGTGCAACGGCGCAATAGTTTGCATATATGCTGAATGTCCCAGAATAAAGCTTTCCCGGGCTCAGGGTCTGCCCCTTGAAAAACGCTATGCAGTACACTTTCTGACCCTGCAGCGCCACCTTAGGGGCGCAATAGCCAGAATTGCTCTCTACCCCTCCAACAAACGCGCTGAAGCTGCTGGTATTTATTATTCCGGGCTCTTCAAAATTTGCTACAACAAGCAGAGCGGTACCTGTTGGTACGTTGCTGCTCGTATAGTTTATTCCATAAACTGCGTCATAGCAGCCGAAGCTATTGTAAAAATTGCATTCTGTCGGAAGTATGGATTTTGGAAGCGATATGAAAAGGAAAAGTACTGCTATGGCAACTGTTATTATGAGCAGTACAGTGCTATAAGTGGTTATAAACTCAATCGCGCTTTGCGCCTTAGGGCCTTTTCGCATGATAAGGTTTGCAATTAACATTTTAAATATCATTCGCAGATATCAATACTGAGCGCATGCCTGCCGTAAAAATAACTGTCCATGGTATCGTACAGGGAGTGGGCTACAGGGCCCTAGTTGCGGAAATAGCCAAACAGTTTGGGATAAAAGGATATATCGAAAATATGCCAGACGGCAGCGTTGAGATACTTGCAATAGGCAAAAAATCCAAGATAGAAGAGTTCCTGAAATTGATAAACGTCGATACGAAGCACGGCCCACAGGTTCACAAAATCGACTCGCATGCGGAAGAAGAAACCGATAGCTACGATACTTTCGAAATCAGCTAGTCAGGATTCTATCCCTGCTGTGCTAGAAACTCCTGCGCTGGCTCCTGCCTTGTTCTGCCTGCATTCGATGCTGCATGTCTCCTCTATCCTGCTGCTTATGGTTCCTTCCTCGTCATACAGGTAAACCACAAAGTTTATCCTGTAGCTGTCCGGGAAATTGTTCGGGAGGGTATAAAGGTTTACCACCTTGTTTATGGTGGAATTTGGCCTTAGGAGCCCTATCCTTATCCTTCCATTCTCAAGCGGCATGTCGTGCGCCAGTGAGAGCGGCGCCTTTGCAACTATGTCGGATTCGCACCAGTACATCTTTTCAGGATCGTGGTTCCTGAACTCCACCTTCATTCTGAATTCGTTTTTCATAAAGGCCTTGAGCTCCTCCGGCTCAAAGCTTGTTTTCAATTCAACGGTCGCCATGAAAACACCATATCCGATAACACTTATGCGGCTTAAGTATTTTATATCTTTAACAAAATAATATAACAGTAGCGTTAAACCCGCAAAGAGATGCACATGCCAGCCATAAACGAAGCCAAGCTCATACAGGCAGAGGTAAAGCTGAGGAATCTTCTGGTTACCAAGGAGGTCACAGAGACCCGAAGGTCCATGGTAAGGTGGCTTGCCCTGTCGCTCGGCATAATAAATCCGGGAGAGACAAGGCTTAGCGCAATATACGTGCTGGATGCCATGCTCTACTTTCAGTTCCAAAAAAAGCAGGATCCGAACGTGGAGGAGCTTTCGGAATACATATCAAAATCCTGGCAGCCCATAAACGAAAAGACTCTGCGCTACCACCTTCTGCAGCTGAAGACCAGCAACATAATCGTGCATTCGAAGGGCAGGTATTCCATGCTTTTTCCGGAAGATGGGGAAAAATATGACGAAAGCGCATGGATACGCGGCTATTTCGAATCCGAAATATCTCCGATACGCGAAAAGATAGCCTCTGTCATAAGGGAAATTAAAAAACGCTGAGCAAATAAGTGATAATATGTCGTCAGATAAGAGCATACTTCTATATGGAGGAATAGCGATAGTTGTAGTCATAGCGGTTTTCATAGCGATAGTGGTATCGTTCCAACCGTCCGGCTCGTATAAACTTGACGTTTCAATGAATGCCCCTAACTACAATCCGAATGCTACCTACCTGTTCAACACTACCTATTTCAACATAACCATAAGCAACACAGGCTCTGCTCCTGTTCGCGGAATGCAGGTCGGCTTCTATCTGGACGACCAGGCCATAAAATACTACAACGTTTCGATACCTGCCCATGAAAGTGCCTATATAAGGGAAAACTATACCTACTCCCAGAACGGCACATACAATTTTTCAGTGGTGGCCGATCCAAGTCACATTCTTGACATTGCAAACTCATCAATAACCTCTGCACAGCTCAAGGTAAACGTAAGCAATCCGCAGCAGCCCAATCTTTATCAGTACATACCTTCGCAGAACACCAACGAGACTTATACGTTTACCCTATTTCCGAAGGGCATGGAGCTATCATCGCTGATGGATATAGAGTACAATGTGAGCCAGTTCAAGCCATTGCTCGGCCCAGATACCGGAATATCATTCAGCATAATGCATGATCTTTCTCCCCTGCTAAATCTAGGCAACGGCGTCTATTCAAGCTATGCCAACGGAACAAAGGTATACGGGCTATGGCTTGAAGGCGCAATAAGCAATGCAGACATAAAGTCGCTTTTGTCCACATATTCGTTCCCAGAGCACGGCTTCCAAAAGGGAAATTCGTCAGCACTTTTCGCAAAGCTGAACTATACAACTAGCTTCTGCAGCTATTCAAGCAAGGGCTGGACAAAGATATTCATATACTACAACGCTACTGAGGGCGGCAATTGCGAGAGCATGCTTGGCAGCAAGTATAACGACACCGAATACGCGCTGCTCTCAAATGCAACATCGTCCCACAGCGCAGAATACGCGAAGGACGCGAACTTCACCTACAAGAATTCAACAAGCGAAGGTTTTGCAATAAGCCTCATAGGCAAGAATTATTCAATATACACGCTTTCCGAAGACGGGGCAGCGGGGAACTTTGCCAGCATTATGGGATTCCACCCGGCCATAAACATTTCAACATACCATAGGGTGTGCCCTGGCTACATATATGTCAACAACAGCACCGGCCTAAGCATGTGCACAGAATACTTCAAGTCATCAGTTCCGCAACTCCAGAACTATTCGCTCTCGGATTCGATATCAATATCAAAGAATTACACGTTGCAGCTTTACTCATTCGTTGATCTAAACTACAGCGAGGATGCCCTTTTCAACGCCGCATCGCTTTTCACAAAGCTAAATATTACGAATCAGTACTCGTCGTGGGAGCCTCTGGACAACAATACATGCAGCTTTGCCAACTCTTCGATAGGGTGCAGTTACGAAAGCTTTAATTCCACATCCGGGAAGTACAGGGTAAAGATAAGCAACGGATTCAGCAGCCCGATAAAGATAGAAGCGATAGGTTGCAGTTCCTACCTGCCTGTAAACGCAACAACGTCTATAAACGAAACCTTGGCAGCCGGCCAGAGCCTAAATGCATCATTCTCATGCAAGCTCGCGTCAATACCAATATCCAGCACGGTGTCCACATATTTCATGAACATGAGCTATTCAATGTCCGGCAAGCAGCTGTACGCCGACGGGACTCTTACCTATGCGGACTTCTACGTGGGCTGATAATCGATTCAAAGGCCCATGAAGTCCACGGCTCCCTTCCCCTTGGGGAACGCTCGCATCTTTTCCGCTTCGACAGGCAATCCTGTCTCGTCAGCGACGCGCTGAAGCTCGTTCAGCTCAAGGTGCCTTGGCAGGTACAATTCGACGAATTCATGTTCTCCTATTTTTATCCTCTTTACTGTGAACAGCATCTTCTGCAACATCCCTGAACGCTTTACCTCAATCCTTATGCTGCCCTTGCTTATTATCGAAGCCACTTTGTCTTCCAACCTAACACCCATTACTTTTTGATTTTACCGACAGCATATTTATTAATTACGAAAAGCGCAGCAAATTCCAAATTCGACCATTTAATCCTATTTCACTCAAGAATCAAATCAATTATAAAATTTTAGCTTGCAATAGGTATAAATCGGTGCTCAATTGATAGCTGTCAGCTCTGGGTTTATAGGCGGGCTTTACTCTGCCATATACGCATATCTGCACGGCTACATGCCTGCAATATACGCGAATGTCCTTTCCTTCCTGATATCTTTCGTGGTATTTGCTGTAATACTTTTAATACTGATAGTGCTTTTCGTATACCTGTTTGGTTGGGGAGAAAGGAAGATAATGGGCAGGATGCAATCCAGGCACGGGCCAACATATACCGGTCCATTCGGCATACTGCAAAACATGGCAGACGTCATAAAGCTGCTCTCAAAAGAGAACATAATTCCAAACAATGCCGACATGCCGATATTCGGGATGATACTGCCTGTTGTATATGCCCTGTTCGTATTCACTTTCGCGTTCGTACCAATAACCAGCACTTTTGTCGGCATAAATACTTCTATAGCGCTCATAGCCGTTTTCCTGGTGCTTTCGTTCATGCCGCTCCTGCTGTTCTTGGCAGGGTGGACCAGCGGAAACAAGTTCGGATCCATAAGCGCGCAAAGGTCTGTGATAATGCTAGTAAGCTACGAGGTCCCTCTTATTCTCGTGGTAGCTTCGGTTGCCATAGCAGCACACGGATTCTCATTCATGAATATAGTGTCATCGCAGTCGCATGTATGGTATGCCATCATGCTCCCGATAGGCTTTGTGCTATTTTTTATAATAATGCTGGCAGAGCTTGAAAGGCCGCCGTTTGACATAAGGGAAGCAGACAACGAGCTGATAGCAGGCTGGCTTACCGACGTAAGCGCCCCATACTATGGCCTTGCCCTCTTTCTGGACTATACCAGGATGTTTGTTGGGACCCTACTAATTACACTACTGTTTCTCGGGGGTTGGAACGGCCCAGTTTTGCCTCCGTTCGCATGGACAATGATAAAGGTAGTAATACTTACCATTTTCATAATAGTAATAAGGGCAACTACCGTCAGGCTTACAATACGCAAGCTGCTCAGGATAGGCTGGCTCTACCTGCTGCCACTGGCAGTAATAAACATTTTGGCATCTTATATAATATTTGTGTGGTTGGCATGACAATAATTAAGGGAATATATGAGGTAGGCAAAGAGATACTAAAGAAGCCTTCTACGCTCGAGTATCCAGAGGTAAGGGAGGACCTTGCCGACAACTACAGGGGCATACACAAGCTTGACATGAAAACGTGCATAAGCTGTGCAGCATGCGCAAGGATATGCCCAAACCAGACAATAGACATGGTTGATACGGAAACAGACAAGGGAACAAAAAAGATGCCGCAGATAAATCTCGATCGCTGCCTTTTCTGTGCGCTATGCGAGGAGGTGTGCCCACCTCAATGCCTGATACTTACCAAGGACTACGATTACGAAGCATATGACAGGAGGGAATACGTCAAGCGTCCGGAAGACCTGCAATGAGGTTTTGAATGTACGAAATTTTGCTGTTGGCAATAGTTGCAATAATTGCAGTGCTTGAACTGGCAGCGATAGCGTTCATATTCATATCGAAGAGCCTGCTTCATTCGGTAATAAGCCTGACTCTGGCTTTTGTAGCCAATTCTGCCCTCTTTCTGGCAATGCAGCAGCCTTTCCTCGCTATAATACAGCTCTTCATATTCGTAGGCGGGATATCAACGTATGCCATTGTCGGAGCCGCTTCTGCAAGCTTCTCGAAATTCCCCCATACAAACAGGCTCGCTTTCATAGCCGTGTTCATAATACTGCTGGCAGTTATATCCTATCCCGTATTCGGAATGAAAAATACCGTAATGCAGTACAACCAGTTTACGGCATTGCAGGTAAAAACTGGAATATCCTCGTACATGGGGCTTTTCTATTTGATAACGGCAATGCTGTTTGGCATAGCAATAGGTTCAATAATTCTGGTAAAATCTCTCGGGCGATCTAAATGATTGAGCAAGCATTCATATTTCTTGGTTTCGCCGTGTTCGTTCTGGGAGTAGCTGGAATAGTTTCGAGCAGGAACGTGATTATAATGCTGCTTTCTACGGAAGTGATAATGCTGTCTGCATCTTTCATGGCCGTAGTGTTCTTCAACTTCAATGTCAACGGCAGCATAGTTCCCCTTCTATTCACCATATGGTCGATAGCGGCAGCGGAAGTAATAATGGTCATAGTGTTCTACAGATATCTGGCAGGCAGCAAAGCGAGCCTTGACATAAAATCGCTTTCAAAACTAAGGGATTGAAATGCTTACATTGTTGGTTATATTCCCGCTTCTGGCCGCATCGTTCCTGGCCCTGCTTACCTACGGCAAGGAAAAATACACAGGCCCGATAGTGCTTGCGGGAAGCCTGATAACTTCACTGCTGATAGCATATGCATCATTTAGCTCTTACGGCAAAATCCAAGAGCTCGGCTGGTTCGGCATATCCGGATATACTTTCCATATAACTACGCAACTGCTCCCGCTTAACATCATACTTGCGATGCTTATCGGAATCATAACCCCTCTGATAATGCTTTATTCAATGGGCTATATTGACTCAAAGATGGAAAGGCCTAGATTCTTCTTCGAGATGGGCATCTTCGCTTCTGCCATGCTGCTTTTTGCAATATCCGGAAACTTCATAACGATGTTCATAGCCTGGGAGATGCTGGGAATAACGAGTTATCTGCTCATAGGCTTCTGGTACCACAAGGAGCATGCGCCATATGCTGCAAGAAAATCTATATCGACCATAATAATAGGGGACTTCTCCATGCTGGCGGCAATGCTTATAATATGGTCGTCCTATCACACGTTCAGCTTTTCCGCAATACTCGCTGCCCCCTCTACGGTGTATCTGCCGATAGCAATGATTCTTGTGCTCGTAGCGTGCTTTACCAAATCTGCCCAGTTCCCGTTTCACGAGTGGCTTGCCGACGCCATGGAAGGCCCGACTCCGGTTTCTGCTTTTCTCCATTCTTCAACAATGGTAAAAGCCGGGGTATTTCTGGTTCTTGTGCTCTCTCCTCTTTTCTTCAAGGCCGGCCTGTCTGAACTGATACTTTCAATAGGCATAATATCAGTGATTCTCGGAGCCTCAAACGCCATATCATCACATCACGTAAAAAAAATACTCGCGTATTCTACAATAGAGGACCTAGGTTTGATGTTCGTAGCCATAGGCCTACATGCGATAATAGCTGCAGTGCTGTTCTTCATAGTGCAGGCGTTTTACAAAGCCGTACTCTTCATGTCTGCAGGCTCGATAATGAGGGCGAACAATGAAGAGGAGGATATATACAAGCTGTACGGCTCATCAAGCAGGAAGTCGCTTTATGTGCCTATGCTGATAGGCGTGGTTTCCATAGCTGGCATATTTCCTCTAAGCGGATTCTTCGGAAAAGCAGCCATAGACACTGCGGCTTCTTCGAACATTTTCGCGTACGCAATACTGGTAATAATAGATTTTGCAACAAGCGCCTACATATTCAGGTGGATGTTCATACACTCGCGCAAGAATTCAAAGGCTCATCAAAGCAATTACGCGCAGATACCGCGCAGCATGATATACGCTGGTGCGATAACATCTGCGCTTGTAATACTTGCCGCGGTTATTTTCTTCTACATAAGCGGTTTTCTTTCCTATTACGGGTACAGTGCAAGTCTTTCGATAAGCCTGCTGGATTCGATAATCGAAACTGTGGCTGTAGCGTTGGGCATAGCCCTATCTTACAAGCTTTTCATCCTTGCAAAACCTACAGGGGAGATAAAAACGCGCTTGTATTACGCCCTTTTCAACAGCGTGCTGGTAAATGCAGCATATGCATACATTGCCAATGCGATAATGTATTTTGCAGAGGGCATTAACGTGCTGGATGAGCTCATATACGGATTCTTCGCCTCCGGAGGCGAAGGCATGGTGGCCATATCAAATAAGCTAAGACTGATAGTAACAGGAGATACAAACAATTATCTGATAGCCTTCGTGGCTGGCATAATACTCATAATATTGCTTTTGCTGGTGTAACCGTGCTCCCAATAATTTTCTTGATGCTTGCCATCCTCGGCATAGGGGGACTTGTGGCAGCCCTGGCTGGAAGCTATTCAAGATCCAAGCGCACGGCAATACTTTTTAGTGCAGTGGCGCTTCTGATTGCCTCATATATGGTACTAGAAGCCCTCACTTCGCCAGGGTTTCTAGGGAGTACGGAATCGCTTCCGTACATAGGGCAGTTCGGAATATACCTGTCCTTTACCATAACGCAATTCGGAGTAGTGCTAGTGCTGCTTGCTTCGATAGTCTCTTTCGCAGCATCGGTCGCAGTTTCAACCAAATTTGAGGACAACAAAAATCTTTATCCTCTCATATTGCTTTTTGAATTCTCGGCCATTGGGCTGTTCGTCTCGGCCAACCTGTTCCTTTTCTACATATTCTGGGACGTTGGCGTAGTGGCATCATACTTCCTGATAAGCGCTTTCGGAAAAGGCGAGAACAAGCACGCGGCAAACACCTTTCTAATATATTCCATATTTGCCAGCGCCGTCCTGCTTTTTGGCATTATGCTGATATATTTTTACACTCCAGTGCATTCGTTCGACATAAGTTACATAGCGTCTCACAGCTTCGAAATACCTGCAGATATACAGGGTACGATATTCACGCTATTTTTTATAGCATTCATGGTAAAAATGCCAATATTCCCGTTTCATTCATGGATTGCAAACGCGTATTCTGAAGCCCCTACGCAGGGGTCAATGCTCATATCCGGAGTGCTGTCAAAATTCGGGGCCTACGGCATGCTGCTGCTTTTCACTGTTTTCACTTTCTCTTCGGAGTTTGCCAAATATGCATTTGTGATAGGGGCAATATCTGCGTTCTACGCCGCTTTCGTGGTGATGAGGCAAAAGGACCTCAAAAGGATAACGGCGTATTCCAGCATGCTGGAATCAGGAATAATACTGGTTGGCATATCATCGCTCAACGTTTTCGGAATTGCAGGCGCGTTATATCTGATGCTTGCGCACGGCCTCGTGATGGCCTTGATGTTCGCAGTAATTGGCGGCATAGAAATTTCATACGGCAGCAGGAACATAACGATGCTGAAGGGCATAGTGAGGGATTCGGTAGGATCTGCATATTCCTTCTTGGTCGGCACCTTCGCATCCACTGGAATACCTTTGACTGCTGGATTCATAGCCGACGTTCTTATATTCATAGGCGCAATAAAAACCTACGGGCTATATGGGGCAATACCAATATTCAGCATAATGCTGCTCGGTTTTTACATGTATTACGCGGTAAACAAATCATTCCTTTCTACGAAGGAATCATCACAGAGCATAGCCAAGCTGCCCAGGCAGATGGCGTTTACATATGCTATTGCAATGGCTGCAATATTCATTTTCGGAATATTCCCGTATCTGATAACTGCACTTTTCGGGATATGAGTGGTATAAATGTTTGAAATCTTGAATTTTGCCATACCAATTATCTTCGTAGGGCTTATAGCATCTGGACTCGCCACGGCAATGCACAAAAACAAAAAGCTGTCTTTCCTGTCCAATACGATAATGCTGCTCCTGGTTCTGGCATTCGGGATATACTATTCCGCATTTTCAATCTCATTCAATGCTGTCTCGCTATACCATGTCTATCCGTTTTCATCGTTCCTTCTGGTTCTGTTTTCCCTGGCCCTGCTCACAGTCAATACTGCAGCACTGCATCTCGACGAAAAATACGTAAAATTCGGAACGATGCTTCCCCTACTTTCCGTTGGCATACTCTCAGTAGGCATGGCCGCTTCGTTACTTACAATAATAGTTTCAATAGAGCTAATGACAGTTCCGACGATATTGCTTATAGCATTCAGCGGAAAGCAGTTTGCAGAGCCTGCGACTAAACTTTTTCTCATGGCCGCGATATCCATAGCAGTGCTTGCGTTTGCCATAACTCTGGTCTTTCCGTATGATTCTAGCTTGTCGCTCTCGCAGGCAGCATCGGGCAACGTAGGCTCCCAATACTTCTTGGTATTGGCTCTGGTGCTGCTTGTAGCATCGCTAGGCACGGAAGCTGCACTATTCCCATTCGATCTTTGGATACCGGACGTTTATCAGGGATCTCCGCACAGCGTAAGTCCGCTTCTGGCAGGAGTAAACAAGAAAGTGGCGTTCGTAGCCCTGATAGAAATAGCATTCGTGGTATTTTCCGGCCAAAAGGCAGAAATATCCTTGGTATTCGAGGTGCTTGCCATACTTACAATGTTCTTCGGCAACCTCGGGGCAATGGTACAGACAAACGTGAAGCGCATGCTGGCATATTCATCCATATCGCAGGCAGGATACATAATGGTCGGCCTTGCCGCATTTTCGGCCTTCGGTCTAGAAGCGTCTCTTTTCCAGATATTTGCGCATTCGTTCATGATAATAGGCGCTTTTGTTCTGGCTGGCTTTTTATCAATGGAAGGGCTCAATACAATAAACGACTATTCTGGCTTATATAAGAGAAGCGGTTTCCTTGCGTTTTCGCTTACTATAATGATGCTGTCAATGGCAGGCATACCCGGTCTCATCGGCTTCGTCGGCAAGTTTCTGCTGTTCTCCAGCGCAATAAGCTCCGGATTGATTGCCCTGGCCTTTTTGGGAATAATAAACAGCTTTCTCTCGATATACTACTATGGCAAGCTTATAAGCAACGTCTATTCCAGCAGATCTCACAAGACAATGCACGTGCCAAAGACAATATATCTTCCAATATTGGCCACAGTTATAATAATAATCGTTTTCGGCGTATATCCCACGCCCCTGATGTATCTGGCTCATTCGGCTGCAGCATCACTGTTCTCGATTATTTGACTAGCTTACGCAGGAAAAGGCGCTTAAGCATCAGCGTAGGGCTGTCCATGTCCCCGTACTTAGAAAAGAAGCTCTCAGCTCCAAGGGCCTTGGCAATGCCTATGAACCTTTCCATGTGCGCTTCGCTTACCTTTGAATAATAATCGTGAAGCGCAGCATGCATCTTCAAGTCGGCGCCATAGGATCTCCGCCAGTCCTTATCATAAAGCGAGAGCTTCCTTCCATCTTTAATGTGGAGGTAAATGCTTCTAGCCGCGACCTTCGCACATGCTATCCCAAATATTATGCCTCCTCCAGTGGTTGCTTTGGTCTGGCCCGCGGCATCTCCTAACAAAATAACGTTGCCCTCAGCAGTTTTGGCCCTGCTAGAAACTGGTATTATGCTTGCATGGCCCTTAATCAATTCGGCACCATCTATGGTTCCTTTTACTTCCTCGGTTCCAGTGAAAGAGTCAAATGCCATCATGCTGTGCTTTTTTACCTTGTCCGTTATGCCTATTCCAAGCTCCGCAACAGAATCGGAATATGGGGCAACCCAGCCGAAAAATCCCTGGGCGTATTTCTTCGAGAAATAAAGGTCAACAATGTTCCTGTTGTTTATCTTTGCATTTTTGTATTCTGCCTTGTATGTTAAAACGAAGCTCTTTATCTGCGGGAATGCAAAAGCCCTCGCCACGCTGGATACTGCGCCGTCCGCTCCGACTATTACGGTATTGCCGTCGTCAAAATCTCGTATGCGCTCCAAATCTAGCCTGCTGCCGAGTTTTACTTCCACTCCCGCCTTTACAGCGCTCCTGTAATTGGCCTCTGCGAGCTTTCCCCTGTCAAGGACATACGCCTGCACATTTTTGGCTATCACGTTGAGCGTCTGCCTGCCGAAATGCAGCCTTGCCCCGCTTAGCGTATTCACTATGCTGTCCTTATAGTCTATGCCGCTGAGCTCAAGGCCCTTCTTGGACAGTATGCCTGAAGCCTTTTCAGATCCTTCGGAAACATCCTTTTTTCCGTCATAGACCGTTGTCTCAAGACCGTGGCTTGCCAGCTCTTTGGCCATCACCAAGCCAATTATTCCGGCTCCAACCACAACTACTCTTTTCAAACGAAACGCCTCTGCGGTATTTATAGCTTTCTATTTAAACTTATTATTAACTGCGGTGGTTCAACGCCAAACAAGAAAAGCACAAAAAAAAGCGATACGAAGCCTGCGGGCACCCAAACGGGCAGTCTGGAATCCCCTAAAATATCTATTTATAACATAGTCGTCAGTGCTGACCTTCATGCTGTCGTCGACCTCTACGCCCTCTCAAAAGAGGTAAAGGCCGTGGATTACGAGCCTGAGCAGTTTCCCGGGGCGATATTCAAGATATCCGAGTCCAGGACCGTCATACTATTCAAGAACGGCAAGATGATATGCACGGGTGCTAGGACGGAACCTGAGGTCAAGAGCATACTCGAATACGTTGCAAAGGTAATGTCCAAATACGTGATTTCGCTTAATCCGCCGGAAAAGTGAATCTGTACATCACAATTTTGAGACGGATTTAAGCTCCTTGTCAAATTCCCTGAAGAAATGCTCCCAGGAATAGTTTTCAATAACACGTTTTCTTCCGTTTCTTCCAATCATAGCGGCAAGCTCAGGATCCTTAGATACCTTAAGCATTGCGTTGCACATGGAATGCTCGTCCTCGACCAGATAGCCCGTCTTGCCGTCTATCACGGTCTCTCTAGGGCCTCCCTGGTTGAGCGCTATGACGGGCTTAGAGCTTGCCATAGCCTCTAGCGGCACAAGCCCGTAGTCCTCGTTAATTGGCGGATACAGCACTGCCGTGGCTCCCGAATAGGCATCCCTGAACTCGTCCTCGCCCACATTTGCCATTATGGAGATATTCTTACTGCCTTTGGCCATTTCTGTTATGCGCTTATAGTAATCTTGATAAAATGCATCTTTCGATACTGCACCCATCAGTACGAGCCTATATCCTTTTGCCTTTTTGCTGAATTCTTCAAATGCTCTTATCGCAAATTCCTGGTTTTTGTTTGGCGAGATACGCGAAGGGTATAGGAAATAATGTTCGTCTCCCCTGTTTCTGTACAGCTTGTAATCTATGCCCCCGCCGAGCACTCTGGCGTCATTTCTTCCCAAGTATTTTTCTATTCTTCCCTTGGTGTTCTGGCTGTTGGCAACTATGCGTTCTATTCTATTTACTACCTTCCTATCCATGCGCCTTACTGCTTTTATGCCCAGATAATGCACAGGTTTCTGATAAAACTTTTTCATGGACATCCTGAACCTGTACATGTCATAGGCGTCGCGCAGGGGCGTATGGCAATACCATAGCACGCGCTCGTTCCTGTTCCTTATCCAGTGGCTCGGAGCTATGTGCGCGTTTATCACGTCGTAATCCTCGTCCACGTTCATGTTATAAAAGCCGAGGCCGTACTTCAATCCTTGAAAAACCCTCCCGTAGGCGGGAAATCCGGTAGAATTTCCCCCTATGACCTCAACATCGAGCTTTCCATACTCCGGAAATGTCCCTTCAGGGTCATATTCTGCCGTTATTATCTTGGCACGGTAATGCTGGGCTATCTTCAGAACTACCTTTTCAGCGCCTCCCTTTAGCGTGAGGTTGGCCTGGGCAATGAGCACCTTCAATCCAATCACTATATAATAAATTCCAGCCATCAATTAAATAACGTGCGCAGCAATAGGGATAAATTAATAAATGTAAAAAACAAAGAGCAAGGAAGCTGAAGGGCTGTTTTTATGGATCTGGGAGAAGGCATCAGGAAGGCAATGGCAAAGCTATCGCGAGCCACCATAATAGACGCAAAGACGATAAAAGAGTTCAACAAGGAGCTGCAAAAGACCCTGATAAGCAGCGACGTAGACGTCGCTCTAGTGCTTAAGCTTACGAGCAGCATAGAGCAAAAGGCCCTAAAATCGAATCCGCCTCCCGGGATTACGCCTCACGATTATATAACCGACATAGTATATAACGAGCTGGTTTCATTCATGGGCAAGACATACGAGCCCGAAATGAAGCCGCGCAGGATATTACTTATGGGTTTGTACGGCTCCGGAAAAACTACCACTGCTGCCAAGCTGGCAAAATACTATCAAGACAGGGGCTTGAGCGCCGGCTTAATATGCTGCGACGTGACCAGACCGTCAGCCTACGAGCAGCTGGAGACACTCTCATCCCAGGCCAACGTGACATTTTTCGGGATAAAAGGCGAGAGCAATGCCGCCAAAATAGTCAAGCAGGGTCTTGAGGCCCTCAAGGGCAAGCAGGTAATCATCTGCGACACAAGCGGCAGGAACTCAATAAACGAGGAACTGATAAAGGAGCTCAAGGATATAAACAAGGAATTCAAGCCTGACGACACTATACTCGTGCTCAGCGCCGACATAGGACAGGTGGCTGGCCGCCTTGCCAGCGAATTTGGCTCTGCCGTAGGCATAACTGGCCTGATAATAACCAAGATGGACGGTTCAGGAAAGGGCGGAGGCGCCCTCAGCGCCGCCAATGCCGCCAATGCCAAAGTAATGTTCATAGGGATCGGGGAGAAACTTTCCGAAATAGAGCCATACAATTCTGAAAGGTTCATAGGCTCCTTGCTCGGCATGCCTGACATAGCCAACCTGCTCGAAAAAGTGCAGAACGCCATATCGGCTGAAAACATAAACCCTGAGGATGTGGAAGTGCAAAAGCTGAATTTCGAGAGCTTCTACGCACAGCTCAAGGCGCTGAACAGGATGGGCCCGCTCAAAAGCGTTTTCGGAATGCTTGGCGCATCGGATATGCCAAAGGACGTTATAGAAAAGGGCGAGGAAAAGCTCGGAAAATACAAGGTAATAATATCTTCAATGACGAAGGAGGAGCGCCTCGACGAGCACATACTGCATCAGGACGGTCGCATAAGGAGGATAGCGCTCGGAAGCGGAACATCCGAAAAGGAAGTAAGGGAGCTGCTTTCAGACTTCGCAAAAATGAAGAAATCGTTCAACATGTTGAAAAACGACAGGAATATGAAAAGATTTATGTCAAAATTTTCGGGCTGATAAAAAGCATAAAAAAAAGAAAAAAAGAAAAAGAGCAACGGATAACAACCTTATCTCTTTTTCTTCGAAGACTTTGACTTTGGTTTAGACTTCTTTGTGCTTTTCTTTGAAGTCTTCTTTTTTGCTGCCTTTGCCATTTATCTCACTTTTAAACCTATGCATACTACAAAAGTAATCTATAAAAAATATACTGAATAAAATAAACTATAAAATGAATTAAATTTTATCTTCATATACATTAATTTATCAAAGTAAATTAATTTTATAAGTGTAATAATGGACAAAAAGGAAGCCGTAAGTCAAAGGCTCGAAGAACTTGAAGAAGAACTTTCGAAGACAAAGGACAACAAGGCCACCAACAAGCATCTTGCAAAGCTGCGTTCCAAGGTCGCCGAGGCGCGCCGCGACCTGGTAGAAGCGGGAAAACGGCAGCACGGCAAGGGTTTTTTCATAAAAAAGACCGGGGATTCCACAATATCGCTTCTCGGATTCCCGAGCGCCGGAAAGTCATCCCTGCTTAACATGCTTACAAATTCGAGGTCAAAAACCGCAGCATACGCGTTTACAACGACAACGATAATACCCGGGACCATGATATACAACGGCGCTCACATACAGGTGCTGGACATGCCTGGCATAATAGAAGACGCGCATCTCGGCAAGGGCGGCGGAAAGGCCGTGATAGCGCAGATGCGCGTTTCGGACCTTGTGGTCTTTGTGATAGATGCTACCAACGCCTGGCAGCTTGACGCACTTATGACGGAACTGAAGGGCCTCAATATACACATAAATGAGCAAAAACCCCGCATTTCGATAATAAAGAAGAATGATGCCAACGGGATAATGCTGGAAGTAAACAAATCCGGGCTGCTCGAGGATGACATAAAGGCAATTCTCAATGCATTTGGCATATTCAAGGCAATAGTCAAGATATGGGACAGGGTAAATGAGGACGATCTTATAGCGATAATATCCGAAAAGGCATATTACATGAGGGGCATAATAGCCCTGAACAAGGTAGACCTGCTGGGGCAGAACAAAAACATACAATCGGATATTTCAAAGCGCTACCCAATGCAGGTTTTTCCGATAAGTGCAACTACTGGCCATGGAATAAACGAATTGAAAGTAGGGATATACGAGAATCTTGGTATAATGAGGATATTCCTAAAACCTAAAATAGGTGGAGATTCAGAACCAATTATAATAAGTAAGAATGCCACCGTCGGTGAACTGGCCGGAAAAATACACACGTCAATAGTTGACGAGCTAAAATGCGCATTTGTTGACGGCCCCAGCGTGAAATTCAGGAACCAGCGCGTAGGGGTAAAGCACGTACTGCGTGACAGGGACACTGTTACGTTCATAAAGGAAAGATGAGCCCAAGTCAGCCCATGGATAAAAATATATGCTTATAATCAGATATGTCTGCGGAGGTAAAAATGGCGATAAAATATTGGGAATTCGAAGATGCGCCTTTCAGGGAGAAGGTCAAGAACCCAAAGGTTGCGGACATTGCAAGGATATTCTTCGAAAACGAAACCGAGGCGTACAGGTTCGCCGTACTCTTAAGCATGGCAAAGAAGGGCGGGTTAAGGCTCAAGGATGTCCCTGAAGGAATACCGGTCGCCACGGCAAAGAGATACCTGGATTATGCAGTCCAACTGGGCCTGCTGAAGCACGAAAATTCAATATACGAGCTTACGGACAGGTATTCTAAGCCTTTTAGGAACATAGCATCTTACATAAAGGCATGGATGGAGACGCCTTTGGAAGAGGATCTCTCGACAGAGTTTGTTAATGCGAAGCAAGGGAAGCAGGACAAAAGAGGAGGAAGAAGCCAAAAAGAAAGCGCGGATTCGGGCCCGGCGGGAATTCCATAACATTAGCGAACCGCTAAACTTATTTTGAACCCGCGACCATCAGCTTAGAAGGCTGCTGCTCTGTCCAAGCTGAGCTACGGGCCCTTAAATCCGTCGAATTAGATTGTGCACGCCAATATTAAAGAACCTTTTCGTATTGTCTGCTATCTTAACGGCACAGCTTTCGAAATCCATGCCTTTGGCTTTGGCAATCAGCATTACCGACTTGTCAATGTCATATACGTGCATGCCTGCTGTTGGAGAATCAGTCTCTGCCATTATGTTTGATATCGGTATCGGCTCAATGGCTGCCATTCTTTTTGCTGAGTGCATTGGTGGCACTGAGACCATAAATCCCATTTTTGCCACCCTTTCAGCCTGCTCTGCATTCCCTTCAAAAAAGTGGATATGGGCCTTCTTTATCGCTGATGCGCCGAGAATATCCAAGACGTCGTCCAACGCGTCCCTAGAATGGACGCTGGCGGGCTTGTCGAGCTCTATCGCAAGATTCACGAACTTTTTGAAGACTTCTTTTTGCCTTTCCCTATCCTTTTCGCTGTTTGCAAATTTGTAATCAAGCCCTATCTCTCCTACTGCGGATACGCTCTTTGCATTGGCCCTTACCAAGTTTACGTTGTAATCGATCTCGTTATCAGTCATTTTCAGGGCATTTTCGGGATGGACGCCCAAAGCCGCGAACACTCCCGAACGCCATCTTTCTCCCATTATTGACATGTTTGACTTGGTGTCTACCCCGTTGACTATCAAGGCCGTGACTCCGCGGCTGTTTGCTATGTCCAGCTCCTCATCGCTAAGAAAGTCCGGATGGCAATGTGCATCTATCAACTCCAGCTTCTGCTTGTACTTGAAGTCTTCATTTTTAGCGCTAAGCTGCGTTAATGCCATAAAAATATCCTCAAGTTAAAAACATACTACAAAAGATTATATATTCTTTATTTTAAAATATACTTAAATACGGTTTTGGTAATGGAATCCCGAATGCCTGATAGAAAGCCTAAATCCAAGGCACGCCACATTAATCAGTCTGTTGCGGAACTTTCGAGGCAGAAGAATTACTACAAGTGGAGTAGCATAGTTCTTTTGATCATAGTAATAATCCTCGCATTCTCAATTGCAAATCCGCTCAAGCCTGCGAATGAGCATTTCGGCTCAAGACTTACCAACATAGACGTCCCATTCAGCCCTCAATACTTGTCGATAATAAACAATGCCCCTAATTCATATTTCAACACTGCAGCCCTGAAGCTTCTCAACGGTTCACTAACAGATGAGATAATAGACACGCCCCCTACTTTAAAGTCAAATAATACTTTCGTGGTAAACGGAAAGCCCAGCGTGATATATATAGGCGCAATCTCCTGCGTATTCTGCGGAGAGAACAGGTGGGCGATGGCACTTGCCCTGTCGCGCTTTGGCAATTTTTCGAAGCTGTACGAAGGCTACAGCAGCTTCGGCGACCATGACGTTCCTACTATATATTGGAACAATGACAACTACACAATTCCAGAGGGAGTTGGCTTCGGCAACTACTACAGCAGCAAATATGTAAACTTCATATCGGCAGACTATGAATCCCCAATAGTGGACGGATTTGAGGTACAGCCTCTATCCTATTTTGTAAGCCAAGCACCTAATGCCACGTACAAGTCGGCAATGTCATTCATGAACTCTACTAACGATTTCCAAGGCACGCCGTTTACCTTCTGGGGAAAAGTTCTTGTTCCAGGGGCTACCGGGATAGTTTTCGGAAATACAACCCCTGATACGTCAACCCTTCCACTGACAAACGAAACGCACGCACAGGTATTGTCACAGCTCAAGAACTTCAACGATCAGTTCGCCTGGGGCGAGTACGCGGCTGCTGACGTATATGTGGCCTACCTGTGCCCATCGCTTAATAATACTCCGCCGGTTTGCCAGTTGCAGGGAATAAAGGATCTTGAGTCTGCCATGGGTGTTTGAATGGGTGTTTACGAAACGTTTAGGGCGCTTTACATAAGAAAGCCAAAATACATTGCACTGAACATCGCAGCCTTTTTCATATACTACTTCGTGATGAGGGGCATAGTCCTTATCGACAACAAGATAATACTTTTCAACAACAATGCCTCAGAATACCTGTTCTATCTGATAGCAATAACCTCATCGGTTCTCGTCACATTGGCCATATATTCTGCCTTCAATACGAAAAACAACAGAGCCAAGGTATCTGCGCCGGTCTCCGGGAGCGCAGTGGCTCTGGCCGGAAGTTTCGCGGTAAGCTGCGGTTGCAGCTTCTCTGCACTTTCGTATCTTGCCGTAATAGGGCTGAGTACAGGCTCGATTATAAGCCTAGACACAACTATAGCGAATTACGAGACTCCGCTAATGCTTGCTGCGCTCGTACTAAACCTTGTAATACTTGGGTACTATTCAAGCAAGCTTTCAAAACCCTCATGCGCAATAAGGAAGCCCAAGAAATCAGGGAATAGTCGAAAACAGGTAAGATGAAATGGCAGCAAAACGCCAAAATGACAAGAAAAGAAAACGGCAAATACATCAAGCCCATGCAAAAAACCCTTCAACATCAAGTGCAGCAGATAAAAATCCAAGAAAAGCCGGCGCTGCAAAAATTGCTAAATCCAAGGTGCAAAAGCGCAGCCTGTCCACAAAAAAAGTCCAGAAAGCAGGCAAGGTTAAATTGCCGCGCGCAAAAAGAGAAGTCGAGCCTCAGGTGGCGAATTACACTCCGGAGCCTCCAGATTCATACAACCATGCAATCATAAAGAACCTGCTCGCACAGCGCAGCGGCGATGAAAGCTTCGTTTCTTCAGAGGCCATAATGTTTTCAAAGCTCATCATGTATTTGAGCATGCCTGCAAGTGAGCAATACCGGTCAGGATTCAGGCTAGGCAAGCTGTATTACAGCCAAGCCGTAAGCTCAAGGCCCAAATGGTACGAAGATTCAATCCCTGAGCTCGCGAAGTTTTTCCAGAAGCTAGGCTATGCTGCAAAATACGGGATATCAAGGCATGGCAGTCCTACCATAACTTTAAAATCGAATTCAAGCATTAAGCTCGGCTTCAACGTTCATTCGTTTGAGGCAGGCATAATATCTGGTTTTCTCAGCAGCGCCAGGAACTCTTATATGGCAATGCACGAAAGCGAGTGTGCATGCAATGGCGCGGAAGAATGCGTATTCGAGCCAGGCCAAAAGGACGAATCTATAATAAATAAAAATACGTTGATGAGGAATTTTGCAAAGCATCTCGCCACTTCCCACATCAAAAAGAGGGAACACGGGGATTTCTCTTGGATATACAACGCGATTATACTCTCAACAGTAAAGCACGTAAGAGGTCCGATTCCAGAAATGCGCCTTCTGGGCGAATACGCCAATAAGGAATTCGGTTTCGATGAGTCAAATTCCGGGAACCCTGTGCGCATGATTTCAGAAATAATGCGCTCAGTATCTGCTTCAAGCAACTCCGAATACGATAAATCTGCGATAAAATTTACCTTCGATCCCCTTAATTCGGATTCACGCTATATGGACTCTCTGGAAAAGTTTGCTTCAGGCCTGACCAACGGCGCAGCCAAAATATCCATAAATCTCTCAAACACTGGGCTTTCCTATGACCTTGTGATAAGCTTTGGCGCAAAGCTTTTAAAACTGAAGAATAAATAACCTAAAATGCTGGTGTTTCTCTGGGAACTGGCTTAAGGATAGCTTACAACTAAAGCGCCACACCAGAAATTCGACCACAGCAACAACGAAACTCGACAGCGGAGGTAACAATGACTCTAGAATTCATGGACAAGATAGCCCCGTACATACCTACGATAAAGGGTCCGAAAAAACCCCTGTCGCTAAGGGAAAAGATGTACTGGACCGCAGGCATAATGACTATCTACTTCATGCTTTACAACGCTTATGCCATAGGTGTCAGCCCCACGGCCGTTTCGCAGCCGGTGTTGCAGCTCATAAGCATAATATTTGCAGCCAAAATCGGCAGCCTGATAACCGTTGGAATAGGGCCTATAGTGCTTTCCAGCATAATTTTGCAGCTGCTTAACGGCTCCGGACTGCTAAAAATGGACATGAACGACACTACGCAGAAATCCAGGTTCCAGGCAATGCAGAAGCTCGCAGCCATGTCGATAGCGGTAATAGAATCCGCTGTTTTCGTTATAAGCGGGTATGTGCCTGTTATAAGCTCTGCACAGATAGGTATAGTCATATTGCAACTCGCCATAGGTGCCATAATAATCATATTCCTTGACGAGATAATGACAAAATACGGAATAACCTCCGGAATAAACATGTTCATAGCTGGAGGGGTTTCGTTCGCAATAGTCGCAGGAACAATAAAAATACTCATACCGGAAGCAATAGCCGCAATACAGGCTGGAGGCGCTGCGGCTCTTTCCAATGCGATAATGGCGTTCGGCCCTCTGTTCTTCGCGATAATAATATTTCTTATAAGCATATACGCGTACGGCATGAAGATAGAACTGCCGCTGAGCTTTGAGCAGCTCAGGGGCGTTGGAGGAAGATTGCCAATACCATTCCTGTATGTAAGCGTGCTTCCTGTCATACTTGCCACTGCCCTTGAGGAAAGCTTAAGTGTCTGGTTCAAGCCATTGCTCTACAACGTTGGCGGCTCGCTAGGCAACATAGCCAAATTCATAGGGCTTTACCAGAACATAGGCGGCACTGTGACGCTCAACGGAGGGCTTCTGTACCTGATATCCCCTGATTTTCCGCTTCCATACGCTGCGCCTTACGGAATAGGAAACTATGCTACTTATTTCACTTATCTGGCTACGCACACCACGCAGCTATTCATGCCATGGGGCGGCTTCGTGCTCGTTCCTGAATGGATACACATGATAATATACGTGCTGGTATTCGTAGTCCTTTGCGTCATATTCGGAAAGTTCTGGGTAGAAATGACCGGGCAGTCTCCAAAGAACATGGCCCAGCAGCTCGGAGATATGGGATGGCAGATACCAGGGTTCAGGCGCGACCCGAGGATAGTCGAGAACGTGCTCAACAAATACATACCGACGATAACAGTGCTTGGCAGCATATTCGTTGGATTGCTTGCAGCCGTAGCCAACCTTACCGGAGCCATAGGCACTGGAATAGGGATACTGCTTACAGTTGGAATAATATACATGCTGTACCAGCAGCTCGAGCAGGAGAGCCTTTTCGAGACTTATCCGATGCTGGACAAGCTAACCAAATAGAGTGCATAATAAGGGTAAAAATAAAGCTTGCCGGATCCTATCCGGCACAAAGGAAAAGACTTTCCGCAAAAGCGGAGAGCTCAAAGCTCTCCTACCCTGCGCTTCTGTGCTCTCTTCAAGCGCTTGCGCCTTTTCTTTTTCCATTTCCAGCGCATTCGCCCTTTCTTCTTCCATTTTCTAGGGATGCTTCCCAAAATAACACCTTTGAACATTGCCGCTACTAAGCTGCATCGGCGTATAGTATTTATCCATCATCCTTTAAATAAGTTCTGTATTCATATATACTGTCCTAATAATCTGTACGGTGTTGCAACGCACAAAGGCATAATCGCATACATAGTAATAATACTCCTTATAATTGCGCTTTGGTATTTCACCATCGGTTTCAGGATTCCCACAAGAATAACGAGCACGTCAACGCTTTCAAGCACAATAAAGCCAAATACTACTCCAAACGTCACGACAAACAAAACCACTACGGCCTCAACAACAATATACTACCTGAGCAACTGCGCCGATCTCGGAATATTCAATTCTACTAGCAACACCATAAACACTAACTACTGCCTTTGGCACGGCGGCACCATAGGCATATGGGTTGCTTCCGGAAGCACCAAAAGCATAAGCTATTCAATAAAAGGCATAAACAACATAACCTATCTTAACGGCACGTCTTCGTATTCGTGCGTTACGTTCCTTCAGAATATGACGCTTCCGGCTCAGGTGTACAACGTGACTTTGAAGACGGGAAAGCCAGGAGGCACATGCAGCAACAAGTACGCATTCATAAAGCTCAATACAACCACAACCGCTCCCTCAAATGTCACGTACCCTGAGGTGTACAACGGCAATTTCAGCACTGGCGAATACAACGGCTGGTATCTTGCCGACACCGGCTTCGGCACCGCGCCGATGAGCATAGCAAAGGCAGACAGCGAAGGCTGCTATCTTACTGCGCCATGGGCAGGCTACAACGGCAGCTATTTCGCCACGACATTCAACTGCGGGCTTAGCAATGCTCCGGGCAATCTGACCTCTAGCCCATTCATAGTATCGGAGCCATTCCTCAACTTCAAGATAATAAGCCCAGAAGACGCCAACATCTACGTCGAAATACTGCATGGCGGGAAGCCTGCGGAAATAGCGCATTACAATACGTTCAACATATCAAAATTTGGGGCAACCGCCCCGTATACGTTCAGGAACGCCAGCATACCCCTGATATCGCTCTCCGGGGACGCCGTCCAGATAAAAGTAGTAGCCCTGAGCCTAAAGCACCACAATTATGTGGCAGTCACGGATTTCCATATGTCATCCCTTCCGTCACAGACTCCCGGCATACTCATAAACCTGACGACAGTTTCTTCGTGACTGCCAAACAATCTTTTTAAATAGCTGCAAGCGGAATTCTAATCATGCAAAGCGTAAGCGTGCTGCCGCTGCACGGAGGGAGGGCCCCAAAATGGCTGTTTCCTAGGATGGTCAAGCTGTCCAAGCTCATAAGCGAGGTCGTAATACGCGAGTACGGCGAATCGGAATTCGTATCTAGGCTTTCGAATCCGTACTGGTTCCAGGCTCTTTCCTGCGCCATAGGCTACGACTGGCACAGCAGCGGAACAACCACAGTCACGATGGGAGCGCTCAAGGAGGCGCTAAACAACAACTCCGGGGTTTTCATAGCCGGAGGCAAGGGCAAGCAGGGAACATCAACGCCGGAGCAGATAATGCAGGGCCTCAAATACTTTTCAATGGAGTCCAAGGCTGACGAATACGTACGCATGAGCAGGATGTCGGCAAAGATAGATTCCGCGCTCGTATACGACGACATAGGGATATACCACCATACATTCGTGTTCTCGGATAAGGGCGACTGGTGCGTAGTCCAGCAGGCAATGCAGAACTCGACAGACAATGCAATACGGTTCCAGATAGATTCCAGAAAAATAGACCATTCCGACATGACCAAGGAAACCAACAGCGCCGTAGGCGCATCAAGCAGCTCCCAGACTCTTGACCTTACCTTTAATGACAACACCTGCATAAAAAATGACAGCGTTGCTGCAGTCAACGAGGACATAAATGCCATACTAAATTTTAACGCGAAAGTGTACAGGCTGCCGTCGCGCCACGAAATACTTGAAAATGTTGACCTGTCGAAGCGTGCGCGAGATACTCTGAAATACGCAAATGAGATGCAGCCCGAGGGCTACGAAGAGCTCCTTTCCATAAAAGGCCTCGGAAGAAAAACCCTAAAATCGCTCGCGCTCATATCCTCGCTGATATACGACAAAGAGGTATCTTACAGGGACCCTGTAATGTATTCCTATAACGTAGGCGGAAAGGACGGGATACCCTATCCAATAAACCTCAGGGAATACGACGACGTTATAGCAAAGATGTCAGAAATAGTAAGAGCCTCCGAAATGAATGATAACGAATCGTCCAAGGCCCTTACCGGACTTTCGACTGACCTGGCAAGGCAGTACCGCCTTGCCGATGCAAAGTAATGTGCTCAAGCTGCCTGCTCGTCGTCCTTTTTGCCCAGAAACTTTTTGCCGACTTCGGCGCGCGTATCCATGCTTTTGCTAAGCGAGTCTATCTCCTCCGGCTTCATCACGTGCTCCAGTATGTATTTCGAGTACGTTACAGATATCTGCGAGAGCTCAAGTATCAGGCTCTGTAGCTCCGCGGTTGTAAATCTCATCTCTTTCTCAGGCCTCAATACTTCTACGCCTGCAGGCGCATAATTGAAGGCCACGCCTATTAGCGGGAAGAAGCTTTCGAACAGAACGGTTACCATTGCGCTGGTGGTGTACAGGTCGTCCCTCTTTAACGGTTCCTCTATGCTGCCGTAGCAGTAGACAACGCCCTTCTCCTTCATCAGCCTTTCGTTTATCAGGTCTGCCATCAGCGGCTGAAGTTTCTCCTTCTCCTTGTGCTGCATGTCAAAATAAAGTTTTACGAGAACGCCGCCTTTAGCTATCTTCTCGTCGGTAAGCTTTTCAACCTCTGATTTTCCCATGTCAATTACCTTCGAATAACCTATTTTATCCTAAAAATTTATAAATCACTTGGAAATGCTCGCTATGGCTTCATCAACCGAAATCTCGGATTCATCGCCCGTGTCCATATTCCTGAGCTTTACCTTGCCTGCATCTTGCTCCTTTGGCCCTACGACTATGGAATAGGGTATGCCAAGGGACGAAGCGTATGAGAGCTGGTTGGATATGTTCCTGCTGGCCTGGTTGAGGTCAACTTCCACGCCTGCGCTTCTAAGCTTCATAGCGACATCAAGCGCGTAATTGTAATTCTGCTCCTTTATGTAAGCCACAAATACCTTGGCATATGTGCGTTTCTTGCTATCCCCGAACTTCATAACGTCAAGCACCCTGTCTATTCCTATGCTGAATCCAACTCCTGGCAATTTGCTTTCGCTGAATCTTGACACAAGGTTGTCGTATCTACCTCCAGAGCATATGGAAGTGCTGCCAGCAACGCCTGTGTTGTCGATTGTTTCCATAACTATGCCTGTGTAGTAATCTATCCCCCTTACTATCGAAGGATCGACTATGCACTTGCCCTTTATTGCATATTTCTGCAAAAGCTCAAGCGTGCCTGATATCTCCGCGCACGCATCTTCGCTTCCTGCCATGCCGTTTATGGCTTTGATCCTTTCTTCATTGGTCCCGGAAACGCCTACAAACGCGCTTATCTGGTCTATCGAATCCTCCTTCAAGCCCATAGCAGCAAGCTCCTTTGATACTCCTTCCCTGCCTATCTTATCGGCTTTGTCCATAATCCTCATTATCTTCTGCGTCTGTTCCTTCAGGCCTATCCTTTCCATGAAAACGTCAACCGTCTGCCTGCTGTTGAGCCTTATGGTGTAATCAAGCCCGAGCTCGTCCATTGCCTTGCACACCGCAGCTATTGCTTCGGCATTGGCCTTTATGGCATCGCCTCCCAATATGTCTACGTCGGCCTGTGCGAACTCCCTCAGCCTCATCCTCTGCGGCTCGTCCATGCGCCAGACTGTGCCTATTGCATATCTCTTGAAAGGCAGCGGCATGCTGTTGTGCATGCTTATGTACCTGGCAAGACCTACCGTATGATCATATCGGAGCCCGTTGTTCTGGTCCTTGAGCTCGAATATCAGCTTGTTCTCCTCTCCTATGACCTCTTTGGCCTTAAGCACATCAAGGCTTTCCATGTATGGGGTATATATCGGAAGGAAGCCAAAGCTCCTGTATACCTGCTCAATTTTTTCCATAACTTCGTTTCTGGCTATGGCCTCGTTCGGCATAAGGTCCCTTACTCCCCTAGGGAATGGTATTTCTCCCATAAAACACACTAGCAAGCCAGCTACGCTGCTGGACACTGATATTCAGAAGAAAAAGAATAAAAAGAAGCCCTGCAATCACAGGTTCTTCTCTATCCACTTCTTTAGCACTTCTTTTGGAACAGCTCCCACGCTTTGAGCCTTTACCTTGCCCTTTTCAATGAGCAACGTAGTAGGTATGCTCATTATGCCGTACTTTGCCGCTATGTTCTCGTTTTCGTCAGCGTCTACCTTGACGAATTTTATCTTTCCGTCGTAGTCGTTTGACACTTCGTCCACTATCGGGGAGTACATCCTGCAAGGGCCGCACCATGTTGCCCATACGTCAACAAGGACGGGCACATTGGATTTAAGCACTTCCTCTTCAAATTCCTTTTCGTTTACATCCTTAACACTCACTCTATCACCTTTTTTCATATATATTCTTTTTTATATGTTATTTAAGCTTATCGCAGCATATCCATTATAAAAATAAATAAAAATGGAGGCTCTGCCGCATATGCGGCACTTCCACTATCCTTCACTGCGTCATATTTTTATATGTTAAATTGCAATAAGTCTGCTGTGATGAACAAAGCGCACTGAGCAATTGCTGTGATGTGGATCTTGAGTGCTGATTGTGTGGTTGAATGGGCATACCTATTGCTGCTGTGAAAAAACTTGTCATGGGCAAATACGGGATAAAAATAGACGATGAAGCTGCCGCGGCAATGGCCAAGATGCTTGACGACAAGGCTTCGGAGATAGCAAAATACGCTGTGGAGCACGCCAAATCGAGCAATAACGGCAGGGTTACTGCCGAGGACGTGGAGGCGTACGCGCTTGACCCCGGTAATTAGATGGCATCAGGCAACATATCGGAAAGCCCGGAACACTCCATAAAGCTCGAATACGAGCTGGATGGCGTGCAGCTTCAGGCGCTGTGGGAGCCCAAGGGCGACGGCTATACCATACAGACAATATTTGACAAGGATGGCGGAATACTCGACCAGAAGCTCATAAATATAAAGGGCCACGACCAGAAGGAGCTCGTTGAGGCCTTCATGGACTCGAATGGAATAGAGCCAAAAGAGAGCGTTTACGAGCCAATAACGCTTCACAAGGGATGCCCGTCATGCCACCGCAATACCCTCGTAAGGCACGCTTCGACAGAGAAAAAGCCTTCCAAAATACCTATAATGCCGTTGTATGATTGCAGCTCATGCGGCACAAAAGCATACTATCTGACTGACGGGTATCTGCGAAAGCTGGTTGTTTCAAACAGGGAGCTCTTCGACGGCATGGACATGAAGGAATTCGAAACTGACGAGCAAAAGTTTATAAATGAGCTTAAAGCCTATATAATAAGAGTATTCGCTTCCAAGCATATACTAAACGTAAAATAGGTTTTTGAAATGGTATTACTCTCCGACATGTATGGAAAGCAGATAATAAGCAACGAAGGCAAGAGGATCGGAACCGTCGAGGATCTGATAATAGATTTCGAGGAGGGCAAGATAGCAAGCATGCTTACGGTGAAGATAGACAGCCTGATAAGAAGCGACCACACCGCACAGCTGCTGAAGAAAAACAGCGTAAGCTATGACAGAGTAAAGAACGTATCAGAAACAGTCATAGTGGGGGCTTCCGAAGCAAAGCGCTGACCCTTGGCCGAAAATAAAAATAAAAAGCTGGCCTTCAATCGGTTGAGACTTCTCTCGGTATGCTAGGCCTTTTCTTTATAAGCCTTCTTCCTCCGCAGTAGGGGCATCTTACGAATCCCTCTATCTGCTCTATTTCCCTGTTGCAGCTCATGCATACATAGCTCATTTTTTGACACCTTTGAACGTAAACATTGCAATACTGTTGGCTTTATTATTATTTATTGCTTTCCTTGGCCGGCTTGCTGTTGGCCTTGAGCCATTTGACGAAATCGCTGTGGAGCGCCGACTTGCTTGTGTCTATGACTCTTATCTTCATGCTTCCATTATAGTGCTCGTCGTTTAGCACCACCACTTCGTCATAGTCCTTCATCTCTGTGTAGTGCACCTCCATCCAGTGTATCTTGCCGTTAAGGTAATCGTCAAGGACGCGCTTGTTCATGGGGACCGAAGAAAAGCTGAACAAGAGCCCGTTGCACCAGTACAATGGCATCGTTCCTGATGGGGTTATTCTTTCCCTCATCAAATCGTCCATGCTGACCTTCACTACTTCGTGGACCACGAGCTCGTTTATCGGCGAAAAGCTTATCCTTACCATTGCGATTATCCCTTGTTGTTCTTCCTTATGGAATCAACCTGCCTTCTGGCGACCTCGCCTGCGGCAGTTGTCATTGTGTATGCTCCTCCGGCATACGTCGCTCCGCAGTGCCTGCATCTCCATATGCTGGTGCTTATCCTCTTCACGGCTACGTGGCCGCATTCTTCGCATTTGTATAGTGCTACCTTATCGGCCTTTACCGCTTTCTGCCTCTTCCTTATCCTGGCTCCATACCTTATATTAGGGCTTGCCATAAAATCATCTTTTTGCCTTTTCGATGTGCTTTGCGAGCTCCTTGTGCTTCTCGATCGCAGCATCTACGAGTTCTTCAATCTCCTTGAGCGTAAAACTTCCTTTCAGCCCTTTCTGCATTGCCCTTACGGTTTTTCCGTCAGTTGCGATAGTGAGCCTTGCATCCATTGCCGATTCTTCAACTCCGCTCGGATCCAGCACTATTGCATTGCCTATCTTTGCGAAAGTGCACGATGCCACTATGTTGTTCACGTTTATCGGCGTGTTCCTCTCCTTGTAATCCGCTATCCCGTCCTTGTAGGCTGGCAGCCTGGAATTCGCTATTGCAGCCATGGCCGCAAGCGTACTGGCATCGAAAAGGTTGCCGTCGTAGTTGAGGACGTACACGTCAACGTAAACCGTCCATGCCTTGCCTTCTTCCAAAAACAGGTCCTCGAGCTTTATGCAGTTTCCTGCTCTTATGCCCCTGTCGACAACCCTTGCGAGCTCTATGGCTTCAGGGCTTGGCGGCCCTGCTTCGTACTCCGCTGCAGCCAGCGGCAGCAATTCTGCCGAAACCACTATGTTGCCCTGGTCCGGAGTATCGGAATGCACTTCGTCTACCACTATTTTGGCTCCGGCAAGCACTCTTGTGTTTCCTACGTCGACCTGTGCAGAACCCTCTGCATGGTCTATGACTCCCGTTTTTATCTCTATATTTCTGTAATCCATCGCGCCGCGCTTGTCCTCGCGCTCGCCTTTGGCTACCATTTCTCTTATGTAATCGCTTTTTATAATCTCTATTGCACCCGTAAAATCACCTGTTTTCGTATATGGCCTTCAGGGCATCCCTCTGAGCCTTCGATATGATCTTGCCAGCTTCTACTACCATATTCATGGCCTGCTTCAGCTGGTCCTTGTCCAAGCCTCCGTCCATCTGCAGCAGCAGCACATCGTTGCTTTTCGGAGATATTGCCATTGGCATGTCTGCATCGGAATAATTGTCTTCTATCATATCAACATCCAGAACCACGTGTTCGCCTATCCTGCCAGCGCTGACCGCATAGACTAGGTCCCTCATTTTTATGCCTGCGTTGGCCAGCGCAACAGCTGCTGCGGTTATTCCCGCTGCTCTGGTTCCTCCGTCGCTTTGCAGTATCTCTATGAATATGTCTATCTCGCTTCCTGGGAATTCGTTAAGAAATATGACGTTTTCGAACACTTCCTTTGTGACCTTTGATATTTCGGTAGCCCTCCTGTTGGGCCCTGTCCTTCCGTGCTCTCCCAAGCCGGAAAAAGGCGCCATAGAGTACCTGCATTTGACTACCGCTTTTGTAGAGTCTGCGGTGTGCCTAGGCATGGCCTCCTTTGGCCCGTATACTGCGGCAAGCACCCTGTTGTTGCCCCACTCGAGGTAGGCCGAGCCCTGTGCGTTTTTAAGCACATTGGCCTCTATCTTCAGGGGCCTTAGCTCGTCAAAATCTCTTCCGTCGAGCCTTTTGCCATTTACTATAAGCTCTGGTTTGTTTAACGAAGAAGCCATGAAATCACTTCAAAATCAAAAATTGCGAAAATCTGCATATTTCTTTTAACGTAATAATATAATAAGCTTTTTAGCGGTTTTCCACTGGTGCTTCTGCTTCAAGCATCGACTTAATCCTTTCGGTCAGCCCGCTAGTGTGGGCTTCGCTTTCAACGGTCTTGATTGCTTTTATTGCCAGCTCAGTGTTGCCTCCGTTTATCCATATTATGCCGTTCCTGCCTATTATTATCCTGCTTCCCGTGAGCCTGGCTATCTGGTTTGCCATAGTCTCGCTCTTGCCTATTATGCGCGGTATCCTCACGGGCTTTACGTACAGTGTCTGCCCGAGCGCCAGCTTCCTTGGCCTCTCAAGTATTGCCAGCCTCTTCCTCTCCACGCTGGCGACAGTTGCCTCTATTATGTCGTTGGCTTCAAAAATCGGCCCCGAGTCAAACTTGCTAGTTATTATCAATCCCTGGACGAATTCCGTAAGCACCACGTTGTAGAGCCCGGGCTTGGTGGGCTTTTCAACTACCCCTATGACATTGTCGCCTATCCTTGGCTTCCACATGCCTTCAAGAGGTATCACGTCCTTCTTGTCGCTGTCGTAAAAGCCCAGTATGTTGGAATAAGCCTTTCCGTTCTGCAGCATTACGTATTCGTTGCGCCTCGCGTCTTTAGGCAGCTCTTCACCAGGTGTAACAAACTGTCTCATTCAAAATCATCCGAGTATCTTTGTCTCTACCCTTCCCTGTGTTGCCTTGTTCAGCTTGTCGTAAAGCTCGTTCTGCATGCCTGCAGGGAATTCTACGACTGCCTTGAGGGAGCCGTTGCTCATCCATTCCTCTGACTTGAGCCCAAACTGCTTTAGCGTATTATAGCACCTGTTTACCGAATCGGCGGGTATGATTACTTCTATTTTTATGTTGGTAAACTTTATCGGAAGCAGCATGCTTATCTTTTTGACTACCGCTTCTACCTGCTCGTTAGCGTTCTTGAATGGGTCTATGGATACCTTTGCTTCCTTCATGGCGTTTTCGACCCTCAAAGCTGTTGCGGGGGCGTTGGTCCTCGGGTCTATGGAATTCCTCGCTATTATGTCTATTATCTGCTTTCTCTTCTCCTCAAGCATCTTTGCCCTTTGCTCTGTAGTTATCGGCAGGTCCCCTTTTTTGAGTATCTGGTCGACCACGGAAGCCAGATCGGTAGTTCCGAAAACCTTCTTTATCTTCTCATCGCTTTGGCGCTCACCCTTCCTTGCATCCTTGAAAACCTGCTCGGCTTCAAGGACGGAGAGCGGTTCCTTCCTCTTACCAGTGACATACTCATAAGCCATATCGGCATCTACCAATATCTCGAAGCTGTCCTTGCCATCGGAATATTTTGCCGTTACGGTCTTGCCCATAAAACCACTCAGAGGTATGCGTTTATGTCCTTTATGTCGAATGGCTTGTAGCCTTTCGCCTTGGTTATTGTCGATATATCGACGTTCTCCGGCGACAGCTTCTTCTCATTTATTTTCTTAAGTATGCTGACGCCAAGGTTTATGGCATCATTCAGCTTCATGCCGTCTTTGTATTCCTTCACCAGTATGTCTTCCGCAACCTTTTTGCCTATGCCTATCGCATCCGCCCTGTAGCCCGAGAACGAAGCTCCCGGCTCAACTTCAAAAAGCCTGTAATCCGTATCGTAGCCGCCAATGAGCAGGGATATGGCATAAGGCCTCAGTCCTCCGTACTGCGTTGCCATCTGCATCTCTTCGGATATCTCCCTGGCTATGGTCTCTACGGATTCGGTCTCGTCATAAACCATCCTGTGTGTCTGTGTTTTGGAGCGCATCATTCCCACGACGTGCAGGCCATCAGAGACGAGCCCGCTGTATGTGGTCCCAACGAACGAGTCCACCTTGAATATTTTCTGCACCGTGCTTGGTATTATGAGCGGCTCAACTATGTTCTTATGGGCTATCAGGACAACTCCTTCTTCGGTTACCATGCCTACAGAAGTTGCACCTTTCCTTACTGCCTCCTTTGCGTATTCCACCTGGAACAGCCTTCCGTCCGGGCTGAACATTACTCCTCTGTCGTAAGCCTGTATATTCGGGTACATCTATTCACCAGTCAAATCTTTCTTACTTATTTAGAATCAATGCTTTTTAAACATGTCCTAAAAAAAATTTTATCTGCCTCTGGATATACAAAATTGCAAAAGTCCAAGATGCCAGTTAGCATTATGGAATATAAACCTTTTAACGCTTTGCCGGTGAAGTTAATAAGTCTTTATCCCTAGTATTTCCGCTATGGATTTCTTCAGTTTTTCGTAAGACAGTACCGCAGTGTCATGGAATCCGATCCTTCCATCCCCTATGCTGTTTTTAGTTTCTTCGATGCATGCATCGATCATGTCTTTCAATCCTTTTGCTTCGTTCCTGGCTTTTTCTATATCGACCCCGCTCTCTGTTATGTGCTCCCTGCAGATGGCGCCTATCCTTGCCTCAACGCCAGGTTTTACAAAATCATTATACATTATTTTTTCATTCCCGATAAGCTTTACGGCAAGGCTTTTCGGCACGCCCAGATTCGTAAAAGCGGCATCAAGACTTTCTATCAAGCTGCTGAAACTGCTCCAAATCCCGGGCACCACTTCTCCTATGAGCCTTTGCCTTTCCTTGTAAGCCAATGCTTCGTCCCTTCGCATCATTTTGGTATACGTTTTATTGTTTACACTAATGCTTACGGATTCAAAATCGTTGCTTTTGCTTGTTTCAGGCATGCGAACGGCCTTCAGATTGTGCCTTACGGTATTACATTATTGATAATCATTCATATATATAAATAATCCCACAGGCATTTTTTTACCATCCTGGCGCCAATTGCAGGGTTATTTTTAAAAATTGCAAGCATCAAAAACCGAATATGCAGAACATTGAATACGAAGAAGCCCTGGCCGTTGCCAAGCAGAACGGAAAGAAGCTCGTCTGGCTGGGATCCGAGCCTACTGATTACATACGCAGCCTGCTCGATCTGGAAGAAGAAGTCATAGAAGCTGCCGACCCAATGGAAATGCTAAACGCCCCGAAAGAGGAGCTGCTTAAATACGAGGGCTCTGTGCTTGTGTGCTACCATGGAAACACCTCCGCCTTTGTATCTGAGATGATAAAAGACAAGCACGGGATAGAAACGTTCAATCTCAAGGGAGGCATAACTTCAATAGTCGGAGAAATCTTTTGATGCCTTTCCTTTCATGAGCGCCTTGATGGTGCCTGAGCTTTTGAGCGTGTAGAGCCCTGTCTCTGCCGCTCCAAGCCTTTTTATCAGGGCTGATGCGAGAAGCATCCTTTCGTATCCTTGCAATTTGCACCTGACAACGAAATGCTTGCTGTCAATTAAAGAAACAAGCTTCGGCGAAATGTCATAGTATCCCAGCTGGCCGACAAGCAATAAGACCGCTTGCTTGAGCGCGCGGTCTAGCTCTTCCTTATCCATCTTCAATTCCGAAGTGGTCTCGACCATCATATAGCGTTTCTTATTCCTTATCATTGCAATGCCAATTCACGGTTTTGAAATTATGCTCCTGTTTTCTGCAAGCGCCTTTTTAGCCTCATTCTTATTCATGCCCAGGGCACCGCATATTGCCATAAGCTGCTGCGGCGCAAGCACTTCGGCCTCGTTCCTTGCAAGCGAAGCAATGCCTATTGCTATATCCTTCCCGAGCATAATTTCGGTGCAGTCGCGGAACCTGCCCATCAGCAGCGCGCGGTATGTTCCGTAAGCATTTTCTATTGCAGACGCGTCTATTATGAATGAGGCTCCATAATCCTTCATATCTTTGACATATTTCTCCATCTCGCCAAGCGTTTCGGGATTCTGGGGTATTATTGCTTTGACCCCGTTCTTCAGGTAAGGTACAAGGCTTTCGCTCTTGGAAGAATAAACAACTGCTTTTCCGTTGGCCGACCCGGGATCCTTCGCGAAATCGAAATCCTCTCCTTCTATTATGACACTGCGGAAACCCAAGCGCTCGAAAAGTCCGCGCGCGTTTGCCATGCTGCTACGCGCCGCGTCGTAATATGCCAAGTAAACACCTAATCATCTTCCTTCTTTTCAGAATTTCCGTTGAGCCCGAATATGTTCTTTTCAAGGACGGCGCGCGTCTTCTGCGTCGGATAAAGCAGCTTTATGAGTTTCGTGTGGCCCCTTATCCCCTTGCTCGAATCAAATGACGCTATCAGCCCCTGCATCTCCAGTTCTGATATGTAGTTTCTGTACCACCTTTCGCTTTTCGGCACCCTTTTGAGCCCTTCTGCTATGGACTTATACCTGTTGTAAACCTCTCCGCTGAAAAGGTAAGTGTCTATGCCGTCGGTAAGCTTCTTGTAAGAGCCCCCGCTCTGCGCAAGCAGGACTATGGAATAAAGAACCAGCTTCTGGTGCTCCGGAAGCGAAGATATAAGCTCGTAAACTATTTCGCTCTCGGCCATTTTTATTGCCTCTTCCGCTTCAGCCATGGTTATCTTGTCCCTTCCATGCTCTTCGGCTAGCTCCCCTGATTTCGAAAGTATCTTAAGCGACAGCCTTGCGTCTCCGCCCTCCTTTGCAGCAGCCGCTGCGATGAAATGCAATATGTCTTCATCAACTACTCCTTTCTTGAAGCCGGTCTCAGCCCTGTCTTTTACTATCTCATAAAGCTCGTCAGAATAATAGGACGGGAACACGAGCTCGCTTTCGTATAGGGCCGAGAGGCTTCTGGGATCCAACTCCTCTTTGAAAGAAACCTTGTTGGATATGCCTATCATGGCCACTCCCCCGGACCTTATCTCGCTGTTTATCCTGGTCATTGTGTATACGAGGTCGTCGAGGTCCTTGACCATGTCTATCTCGTCGAGCACGAGAACCAGTATCTTGTTGTCTTCTTCTATCCAGCTAGTAAGCTTCCCGTACAAATCTATGATGCCGTATCCTCTTCTTGCGTAATTCGGCATGTGGTCCGCTATGACCTTGTTGAGGACCCTAAATCGCGTGTTGTACATCCTGCAGTTTACGTACGAAACCCTGGCCTTGGTGTTCGGTATGTCCTTTATCTCGGATATGACATATCTGGCGCATGTTGTTTTGCCGGTTCCAGTTCTTCCGTATACAAAAAGGTTTCTGCCTTTCTCTCCCTCCAATGCCGGCTTTATTGCCTTCTCTATGCTGTTTATCTCCTTTTCCCTAAGTATAAGCTTCTTGGGGGTGTAGTGCGGCGATAAGACCTCACGCTGAGCAAATATCTTTGATTCGCCTATGATGTCCTTCAAAGTCTGCATATTAAACCCCCTTGCCGCTAGCAGGCTTGCCTATCGCCAAACATCTAACTTATCATGTTCATGTTCTTAAGCTTGCTTATATCCATGAGGCTGTACCTCCACACTATGTCGCCGCGCTCGTTGGCCTGAACGCTCCACGGCTTTACCAGCACGACATCGTTTTCCTTTATCCAGAACCTCCTTCTGAGCCGTCCCGGGATTATGCATAGCCTCTGGTTGCCGTCGCTGCAATCTACCAGGAATCTCGTGGATCCCACTATCTTCGAGACCCTTCCTACGACCTCGCCGTTGTTCGGCATCTTGGTCTGATAAGATACCGGTGCACCCCTCCTACTATCATGAGTCCTTCCTTCGTTTTTTCCCATCTAACCATCAATAGTTCTTCAATCCGTACCTTGCGCCGCACGCCTCGCATACGAGCATGAGCATTCCTCTGCCGGCATTTTCAAGGTGCGTATCGGGCTTGTGGCACTCCCTGCAGATGACGTAGGTCTCAAAATATTTGTGTATCTCCTTGTCCAGCTGCTCCTGGGCGAATTTTCCTGTGAGTACTAGCCTCTGGTCCTCCATGCTAGTCGGCACTCCAAATTCCCTGCTTAAATATCTTGCGATATCCGAGACGTCCCTCCTTGCCTTGTCGGCAATTATTGCCATGTTTCTTATTATCGTCTTGTTTCCCTGCACCATGGATTCCACTGTGGGTATTACGAAATCGGATTTCTCCGCTTCTAGTGTGGGAAGCTTCGAAAAAGCCCTGTCGAGCAATTCCGAGTATTCTTTGTCATTTATTTCAATCACCAGCATATTATTCTAGAGAATAAAATATTTAGCATATGCTATTTTGAGCCTTTTCACTCTATCCCATTCTTATCTCCGCAAACCTATTTATAACTCATTATTGAATATAAGCCTTGGCGGATAGGCTGGGAAGCTAAGGGTTTCCCGTTCGCAAATCCCTTTCTGGCGGGCCAATGCCGGTTGCGTTATGCAAGCGGCTTTTGCGCCCAGATGGAAGCGTTGATGCCTTGCCCCAGGTGGTAGCTTGGTGCGTGAACCAGGCCAGGCCGGAAGGAGCAACCTTAAGCACATTCAGGCTACGCTCCCGGGATACGGGGCTGAGCTGAAGTATGGTCAACGCAACTGCTGCTTGCATGGCAAGGCCGGCTTCCGCCGCTAAGATTTAAAAACAGTGCAAACGTAAATGAATAGCATGCCGGGGTCGCCTAGAGGTATGCGCAAGCACTCTAAAGGGCGGCAGCCTGCTAAGCTGTTTGGCTGAAAGGCCTTCGTGGGTTCGATTCCCACCCCCGGCGCTCATTTTTCAATGCCATAAAAATTCGGCATCTTCAAAATGCGTGCTTTCATGAAAGCATTCCGAGCACATCGCTGGTTTTTCTTACCAAGCCTATCCTCGGAAATATATTCTTGACTGTCGCATCGTGTTCCTCCCTGCTCATCGCGCCCATGGCGTCCTCGACGAATATCTGGTTGTAGCCGTTCTGGTATGCCTCTCTTGCAGTAGATTCGACTCCTATGTTCGTCGATATTCCGCACAGCACTATGTTTTTTATTCCCCTGCGCCTGAGCTGCAGGTCGAGCTCGGTGCCGTGAAAAGCGCCCCAATGCCTCTTTGTTATTATTATGTCTCCTTTCTGCGCATTCATTTCTGGCACGAATTCGTCCCAGTCTGCAGGCCTTTCGCCTCCCCAATTCGGTGCGCTGTCCACTATCGGATTGAGCATGTCCTTCCCATCTATGGAAGACACGTGCACCAGACACACAGGCGCTTTGTTCTCCCTGAACTTGGCTGCAAGCATCGCAGCGTTCGCAACAACTTCCGATGCAGCATTCGGTTCGATGTTTCTTCCGCTTGCGGCTATCCCCTTCTGCAGGTCTATAACTACGAGGGCTGTTTCCTTGAAATTGAATCTTTTCTCCTCCATGCAATCACAAATATCAAACGCAATTTCTTTTATTTAGCATTTTCCCAAATCTGTTCTGTAGTAATATGCACTATTTTCAGGCGGTTTAAAAAAAGCGGGCTCGGAGGGATTTGGACCCTCGACTTAGAGGTTAAAAGCCTCCCACTCTGGCCAAACTGAGTTACGAGCCCAAGAAACTAGATTATTTTGCCCTGAAATATATAAAAGCCTTAATACGTTTTATATCAAAACAAATAACAGCAAATAATAATATGATTTGATGGAAAAGGCATTGTTGATCGGCGGCTACGGTTTCTTTGGAAGCCATATGTACTCTGCGCTGGCCGAAAAATATTCTGTGGAAGTAATGTCAAGATACAAGCATGACACCGGCAACGTTCAAGGCAAGGATTGGATAGAAGGGGACATAACGTCAAGGGCCGACGTCGAAAGGACATTGGAACGGGGCTACGACTATATATTTGATTTTGTTGGCTTGATAAATGAAAAAGCGCAGAAACATTCGGACGTGAACATAACAGGGACACGGAACATAACCGGAGCGGCATTGTCTTCCGGCACCGAACCAAAAATAATTTATATATCGGCGATAAACGCCGAAAACGGAACTACAGAATATTTCAGGACAAAAAGGGAAGCAGAGAAAATAATCTCTGCATACAAAAACAGTCTGATAATAAGGCCTTCAATAATATACGGCAAATACGATTTTCTGACCTTGCAGTTCTACAAGCTTCTCAATCAGAATATCCCTATTTTTCCGAAATCGGGCCTTATATATCCCGTATATGTCGACGATATAGTGGAAGTAGTGAAATCCAAGATGAACTTCACTGGGGTTTTCGACGTTTGCGGGAATGAAAACCTGAGGTTCGGGGACATGTTCAATATATTTAGGAAAAGGTTTGGAAAGAAACCCGTGCGCCAGGCGTCAATGCTGCTGTTTAAGGCAATATCACCAATATTGGCGCATGCTGGCATAATAGAAAAAGAACAGATGGACATGCTGGGATATGATTTTTACCGCCAAGACAGCATACTGAAAGAAGTTGTCAAAGAACCTACACTGTATTCGGAATTCGTCAAAGGATTGGAGGCACGCAACTAGGTCGATCAGATGATGAAAACTTCCGATGACATAATAGACGGCTTTGACGGGTTGCTGACCAAGGAACAGGCAGACAGGCTGTATTTGGAATCAAGGTCACGCTCAGGGATAAACGGGGGATTCGTGACTGCAGGGTATATAAGCGATCTAATGGGTCCCGGCGCAACTGGCATACTCAAGGGGCTTGAAAAAGAAAGACTAAACCTAGAAGATAAAATTTATCGTATTTTTAACCCCGTCAAAAAGAACTTCGGCAACTCCGATTCCGTATCACGCATTTTGGTCCTGGGCTCCGAGGGCAGCACGGCAAATGTGCTGCTGGGCAAAAAACTATCAGATGCAATAGATTCTGGGTTGTTCTGCAGGGGAGACACAGTAGTAATTACAAACCTGACGATGGACATAAGGGCGTCACTTCTCCGGCCGACGCAAAAAACCTCAATCAAAAAGATTGCCGTTGAAGATTCATGCATAAAAGATTTTTCCTTGCTAAGCCCCGGAATGAAGAATATAGATGTCGTAGGAGTTGCGATGGAAGCAGGCCCTGCCGTAACGCTGGTAAATTCTGCGTCAAGGAAATTTGTATCTACGTACATTATGCTAAGCGATGGCAAAACTTCCGTCCGTGTTGCATGCACAGGCTCTTCGGCAGAACTGGCTTCGAAATTGCCTTTGAATTCAAAGGTAAGAATAGAATTCTGCGATGTGCGCGGAAACAATGGCACAACGGAAGTGCATGCAGGCAATCTCTCAAGAATTGCGGTTCTTTAAAAATGACGTGTTATCTCTGCCCGTATTTTGCATAAAATGACAGGTACTGGCTCATGACAACGTCAGGGGCGGATGGCTTCGTCAATTTAATTATGCTCTCCAGGTCTTCATTCGTGACTTTCGAATCCTCACCGCTCTTTATTGTGCGCTGCATTGCCCTGGTTTTTGCCTCCCTGCAAATGCTCGCTATGTCCGCCCCGGTATAATTCTTGGTCATGCTCGCGAGCAGCTTGAAATCCAGATTCGCCGCTTTTGGGACCTTTTCCAAATATTCTTCGAATATCTTGGCCCGCGCTTCCTCGTCTGGAGGTTTTATGAATATGAGCTTGTCAAATCTTCCGGGCCTCAATATTGCAGGATCCATCACGTCAGGCCTGTTAGTTGCCCCTACTACTATCACGTTATTCATCTGCTTCAGCCCGTCCATGTCCTTAAGCATTTCTGTTGTTATCTGTGCGTTTATCTCGCTCGCATTTTGCCTGTTTATTATTATCCCGTCTATCTCGTCTATGAATATGATTGATGGCTTGTTCTCTATGGCCCTGTAAAAAATCGACTTCAGCTTGGCATTCGCGTTTTCTATGCCTTCGTTCTGCAGGGTGGGCGCGTCTATCTCCAGCATGGTCACTCCCTTCAACTCATTGGCCACTGCGCGCATCAGCATCGTCTTTCCCGTTCCGGGCGGCCCGAAAAGTAGCATGCCATTTATCGTCTTTATATCATATTTTTCAAGAAGGTCAGGATGCATCAGCGGTATCTGTATTGCTTCTACTATTGCCTTCTTTGCAGCATCGAGCCCTATGACTTTGTCGAGCGTGATTTCGTCTTCCTTTTTGGACGTGGTATCGTTGCCCATGCGCCTTTCGAAATCTACCTTGAACGTATTGTATTTCTCAATCTGTGCGAGCGTAGTCGAAGGCTTTGTAGATTTTATGACGCTTAGCATGTCGTCCATTGTTATCTCAAGTATCCTGTGCTCGTTCGCTGCTTCCTGGGCCACCATTTGGGCTACGCTTTGGCATACTGCTTTTATGTCGGCACCAGTATACCTGGGCGTCTTTTCCGCTAGCAGATCAAGGTCCATGTTGCTGGAAACTGGCAATTTTTTAAGGTATATCTCAAATATTTTCTTCCTGCCGTTGAAGTCTGGGAGCTGCATGTATATCGCCCTGTCGATCCTTCCTGGCCTCAAAAGTGCAGGGTCGAGTTTATCCGGTGTGTTTGTGGCTCCAACCACTATAACATGCTCCAGCTTCTGGAATCCGTCAAGCTCCTGCAACAGCTGCGATAATATGTGCCTGTGAACTTCATCAGTCTCCAAGTCCCTGCTCATTGCTATTGAATCTATTTCGTCTATGAAAAGCACGCACGGAGTGTTCTTGTTTGCTATTCCGAATATGTTGCTGAGCATCTTCTCCGATTCGCCAGTGTACGCGGATACTATGTTCGTTCCTTTGATATAAAAGAAGTTCGCATGTATCTCGTTGGCAAGAGCCCTCATCATAAGTGTCTTTCCAGTTCCTGGAGGACCAAAAAATATTATGCCTTTGAGCGGCTTTATGTTGTATGCCCTTGAAATGCCCTTTTGCTCCAGAGGGGCTATTATGGCTTCCTTGAGCTCTGTCTTGGTATTTTCATAGTTTCCTATGTCATCAAAGGTTTCGGTAACGTTGCCCTGCTGCAAATCTTCGAACGCTTCCCCGAACTTCATTCGCGTATCATACTTCTTAACGTCAAGTGCCTTTACAACCTTCACATTGTAAAGCTCCAGTATCGCTAGGCCAACAGGTGCTATTGCAAAGCTTATGAAAGGGTAAATGTAGTTTATGTTTATCGGCTGCAGTATTCCAACTGCAAGGTATCCTATTGGGATTATCACCCCTGCTATTGCTGCTTTTCCTCCCTTTATCTTGGATCTGCTGTTTATTGCAATCCTTTCAATGGCAAACGCGGCAAGCAGGTATATCGGTATTACCAAAAGGTAATATATCTGTTTTGAAATGGCGCTCAGCATCATCGCAAACGTCACGTCTATGCTTTCTATGGCATTTTTGGAAACGAACTTGTTTGCCGCAATGCTTGCTCCTTTGGCGAAATTTATAATGTTAAGGGCGGGCAACCCTTCATAAGTATAGTTTAATTCGCTACCGAAATCTTTTGTACTGAATCCCTGATGTACCAAATGCCCATTCAACGGCACAAGCGCGCTGGATCCTATGCCCATCACTCCGGAAAATGCGGCAATGCCGAGCACGACAATTAGGAACATCATGACGGATCTTTTGAATCCCACCGTAAGCACTGCAAATATCGCTACCGGTATGGCAATGACTACTCCTACGAATGAAAACGCTGAAGCAATCAGTATGTAAGCGAACAGTATGGTCCTGTAATGCATGTAACCGTATATGAGCGAGAAGCTCAATATGAATAGGAATATCCATGCCAAAGCCGGCGTCTGGTACACCAATATCGGTACCATTATAAGCATCAGCAATATGAATCCAAGAAACGGGTGTATCTCAGTGGCGGCGAAGAGCCCTATGACTATGAGCAGAATTATAAGGTAAGGGTAAAAGGGAAACGCGTATGCAATCGATACGAAAGCAAGTGCCACTAGGACTGCATCAAGGAAGTTCTTGTTGGACCTTATGTTCATCAGCAGGTCCTTTATCCTGTAATACCACAGCGGCCCTCGTTTTGCCTGCTTGAGTATATTGCGGACTCTTTCGCTTTTTATCTCCTCGTTACCTATTTTTGGCATCCGAAATACCTGCTGCGGCTCAGTGCAGCATATAATGCTATGCTGACACGTTACCTGCTACACTGCATTATCTCTTATATTTATTAAAATTTAAACCCTTTTGCAGGACAGCTACCAGGGGACTTCTTTTAGCTTAAGCCTGTATGCGCCCACGTTTGTCATCAGATGTGTTATTCCTGTCAGCAGAACCAGAAAAACAAGTCCGTAAACTCCCGGAATGCCTACGCGGTAAGCTGCAAAGACAAAAACAAGGGCGAAAATGAAGAACCCATACTGGTCCATTACAGGAAAGCTCTTGCCAGATCTTACTCCGAGCTGCCTTTTTATGAAGCTTCCGATAAGGTCGCCAAAGTTGGCCCCAAGCGTAAGCAGTACCGCAACTGGCAGCATATAATGCAGGAACGGGTATTCTATGAGCCCTACAGCTATTCCTGCTATTAAGCTGGATGCTGTACCTCTGAAGGTCTTATGGTCTCCAAATATCCTTTTCCCGTTTATCTTTCTGCCCAAATCCAAGGGCTTCCCGCCGCCAAAGAGCACCGGAGCGCCATTCGCAGCATACGCTGGGAAGATGTAGATTATTGGGTATATTACTATCGAATATATTGCGTAAAGAAGCGCGTCCATTGTAAACACTTTCCGAATGTATACACTCTTGGCAGAAAACCCTTATAAATTATGGAGCAAACCGTATGCCATGTAAATTGAAAAATCCCGGTCACAACACGCAAGGCATAAAATATCAACAGCGTAATAAATATGTTCGGATGCAACCGCATGCCGCAACGTAAATAGATACAGCTGGCGTTTGATTGACAGAAATAAAGCAGGCAATAATAATAAGGTCCGACCTGGAAATGAGCAAGGGCAAGACCGCAGCCCAGGCTGCGCACGCATCCCTGATGAGCTATTTCGAAGCAGAGAGGCAGGACAAACAGATCGCAAGGGAATGGTTGGATACTGGAGAAAAGAAGATAGTCCTCAAGGTCAGCGATGAAGACTCATTAATAAAACTATATAACGCGTTCAAGTTCAAGAAGGTACCATGTGCCCTGGTCACCGACGCAGGTCTCACCGAAATACCTCCGGGAAGCAAGACGGCCCTTGGCATAGGCCCGTGGAGAAGCGAAGAGATCGATCTGTTCACCAAGCAGCTCAAGCTGCTATGATGCGTTCACACCTGGGTAAGCCAGTCCTTGTATCTGGCGTTTTTTCCGCTAACTATGTCCCTGTACGTAGAAGCAATTTTTGAAGTTAGTGACCCAACCATTCCGTTTCCTACCTGTATTCCGTCAACGTTTATTATCGGAGTTACCTCTGCTGCAGTTCCTGCGAAGAATACCTCGTCCGCAGTGTAAAGTTCCTCCCTGTGCACATTCGCTTCAACGACTTCTATTCCTTCATCTCTTGCAACCTTAATTATGCTGTCCCTGGTAATGCCTAAAAGTATGTCCGATTGCTCTCCAAGCGCGAGCAATCTTCCTTTCTTCACAAGAAATATATTCTCTCCCGGGCCTTCTGCTATGTAGCCGTTTAGCGAAAGCAGTATCGCCTCGTCATATCCCGAAGCGTGTGCTTCGTTCTCGGCAATTATGGAGTTTATGTAATTGCCACTTGCCTTGGCCCTTACGGGCAATATGTCGGAATTTATTCTGCGCCACGAAGAGACCTTGCACTTTATCCCTTTGTCTACGCCGCTTCCGAAATATGCCCCGAAAGGCACGGCAGCTATGAACACGCTCACGTGCTTTCCGGAAGTGGTCATACCTATTCCGTCATCCCTGTAAAATGCGAACGGGCGTATATAGCAGGAATCAAGCCCATTTAGCTTTATTACTTGCAGTATCGCCTTGCTTATGTCATTCTCGGAGAAGCCAAGATTCATGGAATATATCTTGGCAGTTTCAAAGAAACGCCTTACGTGGTCCCCAAGCCTGAAAACCGCCGTGCCCGAATCGTTCTTGTAAGCCCTTATTCCCTCAAAAATCCCGCTTCCGTACTGCAGCGAATGTGTAAGTATCGGAACCTTCGCATCTGCATAATCCATAATTTTTCCGTCAAGCCATACCTTCAAATTGCTGCCATCCATAAAAACACCCATAAAACTCCCGCATGAAAATATAATAAGCTAATAGCGTTTGTGTTTGTAATATGATCATGGATGTTTTGCTAAGGAGAAAGCTTAAGGAAATGGGAATGACGGACTTCCAGATTAGCGTCCTTGATGCCACATCTAATATACCCGCAGGCCAAGTCCGGACCTATAAGGAAATAGCGATTGAAATAGGACATCCGAACGCCTGCAGGGCAGTAGGCACAGCATTGCGCAAAAATCCGTTCCCAGTGACAATACCATGCCACAGGGTAATAAAAAGCTCGGGAGAGCCGGGAAAATATTCCGGCAAATCCGGGACTAGGAAAATAAAACTGCTTCAGATGGAAGGAGTGAAAATAAGCAACGGAATTGTCAACCAAAAAAGAAGTAGCCCGGCGGAATAGACCGCCGGGATTCTTATCCACCCAAGGCTTAAAACCTGTAAGCTCCAAAGCTCTCATTTTTCGCACTGTAAGTCAGAGACACGCTTTCGTACCTTGCCATCAGGTCCTTTCCTTTCGCATTTATGCCTTCAAGCGTGCTTCTGCCCAGCTGGGTCAGCCTTAGCGGCTTTCCCAACTCATCCTTGCTTGCGAAATCCAGCATTCCCTTCTCCTTTAGCCTGTTGAGAAGATACCACACCGAGCTTTTGGATATGCTGTAAGTGTCGCTTATGTACCCAACGAAGCTGCTTGCGCTGTCTATGGCGTCGCTTCCTATCTCGAGAATCACGAGCTGCTCACGCTCAGTAAGTCTCAACAAACCCTTCTCTACACTAAATACCATTTGGCCCACATAAACACCTCAGAAATTTTTTAAAGGGGGTTTATGCAGCCAAATGGTTCAATGGTGTGTACTTAATCATTGAATTATTTGCAATGCAGTCGCTGCCTATAAAGGATGAGACAAAACTTCTCCACAGCACTGCGAATTGCATTTTTTTCACACCAGTTCCATTTGCTGCCTATTTACTAAAGCACATTGCGTTATGTTTAAACCAGAGCAACAATATTTAAACCTTATGTGCAGCAACGTCGGTGCGCGAATTGCATCAACCCAAAGAATAAATATTTCAAAAATTCATACGTCATCTGGTTTTCATGGAAATAAAGAAGGAAGCAGCTACTGCAGGCAAAGATATGCACGAAGGACTTGCGTCTTTATCTAGGAAGGAATATTCCCGATCTGCAAAGGCGGATTTTCTCTCATGGATGGAATCTGAAGGGTACGTAATCAGGGATGGCAACGGAAAGCTAAAGTTCAATACAAATTGGCGCAATAAAGAGGACAGGATAAAATCCGTTCGCAAGCTTGTCGAAGTGATGAATATATCTCCGCTGGACCTTAAAAATGGGGACTTTTTCGAAATGGGGCTTATAGAAATGCTAAAAATATACTCTTTAAAACGCGGCAGTTTTCCAGCAGTTTTCAACGCCCTAAAGGAAGCATATCCAGAGCTTGAGATAAATCTATGGGATATAAGAAGCCTGAACGGAACCATATCTAAAAACAGGGAAACTGCTGACGAAGCGATAAGATGGCTCGTCAAGAAGAAATCCGGAGTTGTTACAGAGGACGATTTCAAGAACAACGGAGTAAGCTTCGTACTTTCATTCTATAACAACGTGTTCGATGCAATCATATTCTCGAAGCCTGATTTCCTGGAAAGCAACTCCATAAAGGTCCTCGCAGGAAAATATTTGGACAAAGCATTTGCAAACAATGTCAACAAGAGACGTGCTGCCATATCTACGATAATAAAATTATCGGGATCTCCCAAATCGGTAAACTACCAAAGTTTCGAACGGTACGGCATGGAAAGCCTATTGTCATGCTATTTGCAGAACCCCATATTTTTGAACAACTTCATAAAGCCGGAGGACGAAAGCAAGCTTCTTGCATGGCTTGCAATATCTGACGTTATAAAAGATTTTAAAGCATGGGAGATGGAAGATCCTCCGAAATCGCTTTTGCTAAATAGGAAAACCAGGATAGAATCGACTGTTTGGCTTTCTTCCGTATTGCACAAGAGTGTATACAGGCTCTCTTATGCGGATTGGGAAAGGTCTGGGATAGAATGGATCATAAACGAATTTTATGGCGGAAACCATTACGGTGCGATACACGACGTAATGGATTCAGTTTAAGGTATCCGCCTCAAATTAACATTGCGCAGCTTACGCTATTGACGCAATGCCTTTGAACGAAGCCAGCTGTTCTCCCGCCTCGTCCATAGAGTTGAAAATATCTATTTTTATGTGCATCAATTCGGCCTTTGCGAGTATCTTTTGCACATCCTGATTTCCAAGCATTGAGTCGTTGACTATCAGGCTGCCAACTGCATAGTCATCAATGGCAGTCGCAACGTTTTCTATTCCGTATTTTGATGTCCCAGAGGAAAGCCCCTTAAGAAATTCTTCCATGACTGCAAATTCGCTCCTTATGTGCTCGCTTCTCAAAAGGCTTTCGACTTCCGAGCTGCGTATTATCTCATACACTCCAGAGCGCTCGGTATTGCTTGCCTGCTGGTATATTATGCGCTTGTCTATCTTCTCCTGTTTGGATTCCATATAGGTGCGAACATCATCCTTGGTGAATCCTGGCCCTGCAACTATTACTGTGTCTACATCCATGCTTTTTATCGTGCTTGTTATGGCTTCGTAGAACTTCCTTTGCTGTTCCTGGAAGTCTTTCTGCGTCATCCTTTTGCTCAGGTTGCTGTAAATCTCGTTCCTGAACTCCACGCCGTAGCCAAGAAGGTAAGCAGGAAGCGCCTTCTCGTCGTCGACCACTATTATACCAAGCCTGGGCTTTTTCGTGTCCCCAACCGCATTTTTTACTACATTGACCAGGTAATCCGGCCATGCGGCTTTTATTATGTCTAGCGTATCCGACGGGGCTATGTTGAGCGTATGGTAGCTGTTAAGCCGTATATACTGCTCTGGTTTCCCTTCGACTATTTTGCCCATTATCCTTAACCTCAGCGCATTCTTGTCAAGCTCTGTCTTCTCAACGCGCAGGGTTATGATAACCTCCTTCAGCTCTCCCACATCCGTCTCGTTTGCCTTGAACTTCCTGAGGCTCTTCGATTTCACAAGATCGTTCGGAAGCACTATGCGTTGCACCGTCCACAAGTCTTCCAGAGTGTCAAGCTTGAGCCTCATGACGCCTTCTCCTTGGTAAAACTTTACTATGTGCATAAAACAAAACCTTACACTACATTACGCTCATTTATTATTTGCGCTTATAATAAATATTGTTTTGGAGGGTGGTATTATAAGCAGAAAAGCAGTTGGCAATGAGTACCTGCTTATTGCGGCCATAATGATCTTGTCCATCGCGCTTGTGGCTGAATCCTTTGCCATATACCTCGGAACACATCCTGGCAATCTCAGCAGCACATCCCTGACAAGCACAATAGCGCAAGCGCCTACCTCAAAGCTTAATCTAATACTGACTGCTCCGGAATATTCGGTTGTAAATTTTGAGGTTACTGTATCTGGTAGCGGTTTTAACGAATCGCAGTATGCAAAGCTCGGCCCAAAACTCTACATGCTGAATTACAGCGAGGTAAAAGGCATAAGCGCAGCCTCCGGCCCAATAACAATAAGCTCAAACACGGAACTTAACAAAACTGTGGTGGTGCCGGACAATGAAACACGCATGCTTTTCACAGGGCTTGAGCCCTACTCAAACTATTCGGTTACCATAAAGGGCTCGGAAAGCCCGTACTGCTTCCCAGGCCTTGCATGCCCGATGTTCATACTTGCAATTTCGAGATCCTACGAACTGCGTACTGGCCCGGCGAATTCTATAAGCAACTATTCCATAAATCTTTCACCTGCCCCTTACCAGAATTCAACCATCTCGCAATATGCTTGCAGCACAGGCCTTCCAATGGCAATAAACCAAAGTGCCTATGTCCGTTGCAATGACGGTTCACGCCTGCTGAACTTCGTACTGTCGCAGGTTAACTCCAATGGCACAATAACCGGCCTGGTATACCCATACTATTACATTATGGTAAACACAAGCATAAAGCCATTGAAGGAAGTATTCCGTGACGGGCAGGAGGTAAGCTTCTCATGTTCAGGCTACATCGCATATCTGCAAAACTCCAGCTATGCCGGCCAATACGCGATATTCAAGGTCATAAGGATCCATCCTATACCATGCCCTGCCGAAGTTGGCTAATAAAGCAGATTTTTAAATTAAACCGCAAAAACAGTATGGATTCAAATGTTTGAACTGGTTTTGTTATCAATACTCTCAAACGCATATGGTACCATAAACACCCTGATGGCGCAATACGGATATCTGGCAATATTCGGACTGATGCTTTTGGAGGGTTCGTCACTGCCGGTGCCTAGCGAAGTGGTTCTTCCTCTAGCTGGTGTATTGGTTGCGCAGCACACCCTTTCCTTCGTACCTGTTTACATAGCCGCGCTCCTGGGGAGCATAGGGGGTCTGGCAATAGACTACTACATAGGGTATTTCCTAGGCAAGGACGTAGTGTACAAGCACCTGAGGCTATTCCACATAAGCCAGGAGCAGCTTGATGCTTTCGACAGATGGTTCGACAAAAATGGCGTGGCTTCGGTCTTCTTTACCCGCTTCATACCTGTACTAAGGACCATAATGAGCCTTCCTGCAGGGTTCGCCAAAATGCCACAGAAAAAGTTCTATTCCTATTCCATACTCGGAACCGGGATATACGACATAGTGCTCATAATATTCGGCATGAAGGCCCTCACCACGCACAATGCGATAATAACCCTTACTGCAATAGGCGTTTTCGCCATAGTGCTTTACGCTCTATACAGGGTTGCGATGTCAAGAATGACAAGGCAAAAATAACTTCTGCAACCACAAAACTTATTTATAACCTATAATGCAATTCATAGCATATGATGAATGAGGTAATCGCTGAGCTAAGGCTATGAAGAGAGGTAGGCGGGCTGATTTATTGGATGCATTGCAAAGACTTGGCAAGAAAAGTATTCGCGCTACTGACATAGCAGCGCAATACTGGTGCGAGAAGCAAATGGAACTCAACTACCTCATAGGTCCGTCAATAACAAAGGAAATAATGAAAGGGAAGGAGATACACGAGGAGATGGAGAACGAGACCAACATTCCAATAGTTCTCCAGACGAAGAGTTATGCAGACTTTTTGTACAAAAGCCTGTACACCACGTGCGAAGCTCTCGAAACGTTGAAGAAAAACAAGAAGTCAAGGGAACTTCTCCTTTACGGAAACATGGGCAAATACAGGATTGTCGGGAAGATGGACGAACTTCTCATATCCAGCGGAAATGTCGTAATAGTCGAAGACAAGACCAGGGCAACAGACAAGCTTCCATCCGATGCGCAGCTAAAATCGCACAAGGCCCAAGTCATACTTTACAAGAAGCTTCTGGGAGACATAATATCTGGGGCGTACAACGAAGACGTTTTTTCAAAGGAATACGGGATACACAGGCTCAGCGTTACAAAGGAGTTTGAAAGGCAGCTTGACGCACTCAAAATCCCAAAGAACATGCAGACTCTGCCAGAAATAACTGGCAAGTTCTTCAAGTTATACAGGGGAATAGGCCATCTCAGCGAAACGTTGGTTATAAGGTACATAAACCAGTACACCGGCAAGAAAATAGACAACTACAAATTCAAAGTGCCAGAAGAAGAACTCGAAGGCACAATAAATTTCGCGCTTAAATACTGGAGCGGGGAAAGGGAGGCGCTCCCGGTTCCCTACGAAGAGAAATGGAAATGTGACTACTGTGCATTCTTCGGCAAGGAATGCAAGGTGTGGTTCGCGCAAAAAACCCTGTGAGTGATTGACATGCTTGACAAGGAATCCTTAAGGAAAGAATTTTCCGTAAAGCCGGATTTATACTACAAAACCAAGCTCTTCGAAAGCGAAGGCTTCGTGCGCAAACGCTGCATAGGCTGTGGGAAATTCTTCTGGACCGCAGACGAATCAAGGGAATATTGCGGCGATTCTGAGCACGAAGGGTACAGCTTCATGAAAAAGGACCCTGAAGACATATCGCTGGAACAATTCTGGTCAAAGTTCGCAAAATTCTTTGAGAACAACGGGCATGCGGTGATAGAGAGGTACCCAGTGGTCAGCAGGTGGCGGCAAGACCTTTATTTCACAATAGCCAGCATACAGGATTTTCAAAGGATAGAGAATGGAAACATGAGCTTCGAATACAGCTCCAATCCGCTTCTCGTGCCTCAAATGTGCCTGAGATTCAACGACATACCTAACACCGGAGTCACCGGAAGGCATTTCACGTCTTTCATAATGGCCGGCCAGACTGCTTTCAACTACCCAAAAGAAGGATACTGGAGGGACAGAACCATAGAGCTAAACTACGATGCCCTGACGAAAATAGTTGGAGTAAAAAAGAAGGACATAACATATGTAGAAGACGTATGGGCTATGGGCGATTTCTCGGAATTCGGGCCAAGCCTGGAAGCTTTTTCCGGCGGCCTCGAAATGGTAAACAATGTATTTACCCAGTTCGAATATGCAGACGGAGTAAGGCGTGAGCTGTCCGGTAAAGTGGTGGATGTGGGCTGGGGTCTGGAAAGGCTGGTCTGGTTCAAGAGCGGGGCCCAAACCGCATACGATCCAGTATTCAAAGACGCACTCGCTTATATATACAAGAAGAGCGGCATAACCCCTGACAGGGCACTCTATTCGAAGGTTGCAGGGCAGTTCGGAAGAATAGACCTGAGCGAAACCAAGTCCTTTGAAGATGTAGAGCTCAAGGCTGTAGAAGCGGCAGGCATAAGCACATCGGACTACAACACAATAATAAAGCCTATGCAAGCCGCGTATGCGATAGCAGATCATGCAAAAACACTGCTGTTCGCGATAACGGACGGCGCACTGCCAAGCAACGTTGGCGGAGGCTACAACCTCAGGATAATACTTAGGAGAATATTCGATTTCAGATCAAGGTACCGCATGGATTTTGACATGAGGGAGCTCATGGAGATAATTGCCAAATCAATGTCCCACATGTATCCAGAGCTATCCGGCAGCATAGACGAGCTAGAAGACATCATAAGAGTGGAGAAGGAGCGCTACGAGAATACCCGGGTATCGGCGATAAAGACAATAAGTAGCATAATAGAAAAGCACGAGAAGATAACTCCTGAAAAAATGAGAGTGCTCTACGAGAGCAACGGCATAACCCCTGACCTGATAAACAGCGTAGCGGCGTCAAAGGGCGTTACCCTCGAGCTCCCGGAAAGCTCATACTCAAGCATAATCAAGGGAGACTTCACGGAAAAAGCCAAGAAGAAAGAACGTTTCGATTTGGACGTTTCTGGGATCAAGAAGACTGAGAAGCTGTTCTACGACTTCGCACTGGAATCCGATTCTAAGGTGCTTTTGTGCAGTTCCGATATGGTGGTTTTGGACAAGACGCCATTCTACGCCGAAAGCGGTGGCCAGGAAGCAGACCACGGCACCATAAATGGGATAAAAGTCAAGGACGTGCAGTCGCAGAACGGAGTGATAATACATCTGCTGGATGCAAAGCCAGATTTCAAGGCAGGTTCAAAAGTGCATTGCGTGGTCGACAGAAAAAGAAGGATGCAGCTCATAGCTCACCATACCGCAACACACCTTATAAGTGCGGCATCAAGGAGCATCCTGGGAAAGCATGCATGGCAGGAAGGCGCACATAAGGGCGTCACGAAAGCGCATATAGACATAGCGCATTACGAAAAGCTTAGCGACAAGCAGATAAAAGATATAGAGGCCACGGCAAATTCCTACCTGCAGAACGGGATAAGGGTAAAAATGCAGGAGATGGACAGGAGCGAAGCGGAATCAAAATTCGGGTTTTCGATATACCAGGGGCACGGAGTCCCAGTCGCCAAGCCGAGGATTGTGGAAATAACCGGCATGGACGGCAGCCTGATAGATGCGGAGGCATGCGGAGGCATACACGCCATGGGCATCGAATCAATAATAGGCACAATAAAAATAATAGGCTCGCAGAGGATACACGACGGGATAGACAGGCTAGAGTATGTGGCTGGCCTTGCATCGTACAAGTACATAAATTCAACTGAGGAAAAACTTTCAGAAGCCGCAAAAATTGCTGGCACGGACAGCGAGAAGCTAACCGTCGCATTATCACAGATGTCGAAGCAACTCTCGGAATACAAAAGAATTGTCGAATCAATGAAATCAACCGACGCATCGCAAGCAGCAGAAAAGTTTTTGTCTTCAAAGGAAAAATCGATAATAAGCGAGCTGGATTACGAAATGGATATGCTTAGGCAGATAGCCACAAATGTTGTCGATGCGGACGCGTCAAGGATAATACTTCTCTATAACAAATCGGGAAACGTAGTATGCATAGCAGGAAACGATTCGGGAAAGGACGCAAGCGAGTTCCTCAAGTCAAGCCTAGCTAAGCTTAAGGCCAAGGAGTTCAGGGGCGGAGGCTCGAAGCGCATAGCCCAGGGAATGCTTATAAGATAAGGCAGCATCCCAATACGAGACAATTCATAGGCACATGTTGGCAAATACCTTCGCATCGTTTACCATATCGTCTATCCTGCAATATTCATTCGGCTGGTGTGCCATATCTTCGGCTTCAGTGCCCCATGCAACTGCAGGAAATCCCCTGTGCCTGAAGAATGCTGCGCATGTGCCTCCTCCTACGCCCATGGGCTTCGCATCCACATTCATAACCTCTTTTATGCTCTTGAGCAGCCTTTTTACCACATCCGAATCCATGCTTGTAGGCTCTGCCGGATCTTCCCTGCTGAATGTTTCTATCTCTATCTTAACTGCTTTGAAATCGTTAGAATTGCAGACGCTCTTTACGTCGTTAAGCACATCGTCCAGCTTGTACGTAGGAAGCACCCTGCAGTCGAAATAGAAAATGTCAGAACCCGGGACTATATTCACGCTGTCTACGTTTTTCTCCCTCTTCGTAGGTTCAAAGGTCGAATAAGGGGGCTGATAAATGTTATCCGTTGCGTTGTATTTCTGGTGCAGCATCTCGTCTATCTTTGTTATGAGCTTTGAGGCATTCCTGTTTGCGTTGACTCCGAGCGCCGGCGTGCTTGCATGCACCTGTTTGCCATTCACTTTTATCTTGAGCCAAAGGGAGCCCTTCTCAGCTATCTCTACCATGCTTCCCCCTTCACTCAGGTAATCAGGGACTACAAACATATCATTATCGCCGAATATTCCCTGCTCCTCCAGGAGCTTCTGTATCCCGTACTTGCTTCCAAGTTCCTCGTCTGCTACCAGTGCAACGCCCATATTGAAAGTCGTATCGCTTCCAAATTCCTTAATCGCCCTAAGTGCATATATCGACGCTATCAAGTCCTGCCCATTGTCATTGGTTCCCCTTCCGTAAATTTTGCCATCTTTTATCTCGGCTTTGAAAGGGTCTGTAAGCCACAACGACCTGTCGCCAGGAGCAACGGTGTCCATGTGTGCCACAAACCACACGGTTCTTTCATTGTTTCCATGCCTGGCCACAAGATTTGGCCTCTTGGTGTTTGTCTCGTCGACATAATCATACCTTTTGACTTCAAATCCCCATTCCTTAAGCTTCCCTTCAAGGAAGTCTGCCCTTGCTCCTTCTCCTTTTCCATCGCTCATTGGGGAAATCGAAGGTATTGAAACCATTTCTGACATGGTGCTTACCATGTCGTCTTTGTATTTTTCTATAATCGAAATAAGGCTGCTCTTATTCTCTTCCATGCTATCACAGCCAATTTTAGCAGTCAAAGTATAAATTAATTCCATGCAGCTTTGGATAAGCTATACTGTGCAGCAGCTCTGCTTCGATATGTCTGCGAAAAAGGATTGGCATGCGAGCTTGAATCCCTCGCTCATGGTTGGGAATACGTGTACAGTGTCTATTACATCTTCTAATTTCAGGTGGAACTTTACTGCCATCACTGCTTCATGTATTAGATCTGCGGCTCCGTGCCCGAGCATGTGCACTCCAAGTATTTCATGGGTTTTCGGGTTTATTACTATTTTTATGACACCCCTCGTGTCGGATATTATTTTTGACTTTGGTACAAATGCCATGGGTAGCGCGTTGCAGCCGCAATTATTAAGGTCCTTTATCACCTGTTCTTCGGTTCTGCCAACCATTGCTGCTTCTGGCTCTGTAAACACTGCGCTGGGAACTTCGTTCAAATCTATCAGCTTTTTGCTTCCGAACATATTCTGCGTAGCTATATTTCCCTCTTTTGCTGCAAGCGTTTCAAGCATTGGATTTCCTGTAACATCTCCTGCTGCGTAAATGCCCTTAACGTTAGTCTGCAAGGTTCTGTCTATTTTTATGAAGCCTTTTTCATCCGTTTCTACTCCAACATTTTTCAAGCCCAGCTTTTCTGTATTCGGAGTCCTTCCTGTTGCCATGAGCAATTTGTCCGCAACTATGTTTTCTTCTTTTCCATTAACCAAGGCCTTCACTTCGGTTTTGCCGTTGCTATCTGCAACTGATTTTATTTCCACATTGGTTTTTATCTCTATTCCATCCTCCCTCAAGTATTTTTCCAAATGCTTTGAGACTGTCGGCTCCCAATTCGGTAGTATCGTCTGGCTCCTTTGCAATACCGTAACCTTGGTCCCGAACATGGAAAACATCTGTGCGAATTCCAATCCTATGGCTCTTCCACCAACGACTATCATGCTTTCCGGGAGCTCCTTAAGTGACAAGGCGCTTTCGTTGTCTAGGTATTTTACTTTGTCCATGCCCTGTACTTTAGGTACAAACGACCTTGCCCCTGTTGCTATCAATATCCTGTCTGCCTCTATTTCCTTTGAGCCTGCCTTTATGCGGTTAACTCCTTCTATTGAACCGAATTCGTTCAAATATGTGACTTTTTCAAGCGAATCAATAACATCCGCGTATTTGGATTCGTGGAATTCTTTTATCAGATCGTCTTTTTCTTGGACTATTTCATTGTATTTCAAGATGCCAAGCTTGTAATCCAAACCTCCAAAGCGCTTGGTCCTAAGCTCTCTAACGAACCTTGCTACTGTTATCATGCGCTTGCTGGGCACGCATCCGACATTTACACACGTGCCTCCAAGCGTTGCTCCTTCTGTGGCATTCTTGCCTATCATTATTGTGCTCTTGCCCAGCTCGTTGGCTTTTATCGCTGCGGCGAAAGCTGCAGCTCCTTGCCCTATTATTGCATAGTCAAATTTTTCCATTTATAAAACCTGTTTTATCACAATGAGCCAGATAGGGAGTTTATTTTACTTTTAAGATTTTTCATCGTGGCTGCAAGGCTGCCGTCATTCTCGTAAACTATCTTTCCATTTGATCCTATCAAATAATATACGTCAAGATAACCGTCTTTGTCGTATGCGAGAGATAAGTTATAACCTGAAATGGCACTTCTGAAGTTGCTGTAGGAAGTCACATTTGGTGCATAATCATTTACGAATGTGTTTATTGGCGCGCCGCTATATCCCAAGTCTCTATAGAGCTCAATTTCGATTACATTTATGCCCTTATTTTTGAAGTAGCTGATGTTGTCATTTAGCATTTCGTTTCCCACTGCGCATCCGCTGCACCACGTTGCGACAAACCAGAGGAGCACGGGTTTGCCATTCAATGACGAAACATTTGCCACGGTGCCATTAGAAGCGTATATGAAAGAATAATCCGGTGCCTTCGCTCCGACCGCTGGCATGAACGACGGAGAAGCGCCTGCGCTGCGATTTATTCCAAAGAAATATACAAGGGCGATTGCAATTACTATTGCAGCAAATACATAGACAGTTCTCTTTTTTTGCATTTTTTCACCAGCTAACATTCACACGAAGGTTTCTTTATCCTCTTCAACGAAACTCGGATCGAATAATAAAGCAGTAATGCTGCCATTACAATGAAAACAGGGCTGAAATTCGAAAGTGCTCCCTGTATCGCGCCAGACGCAAGCGCAATGCCTCCGGATCCAAAAACTGCAACAAGGATAGAAGGTATAATCGGAGTGCAGCACATGGTTGAGGGCACGAGGCTTACTACGAAAGCGTATATTCCGCTCCTGTTGCCCTTTACATTGTTCCTAACTGTTTTTTGAGAATAGAGCCCAATAGCTATTGATAGTGCTGCCAGTATTGAAAGTGTAAACGAAGAAGCCAATATGTAATAAAAATAGTACTTAATCCCAAAAAGCGCAAGACCGAAACTGAAATACGAAAAAATTACATAGTAAAATATGAACATTGCAGCGAAGAATGTCAAAAACCTTACTTTAAGCGCCTTAAGGATTGCAGTAGTACCTTCTAAAGTTTCAAAGCTGCTGCTTTGTGCATAGCCGTTCATGTAATCTACTGTTAAATAAGCGCAAACAAGGTATTTAAACTATAAACTTTATAGTTATAAAGTGAGGTGTCCTATAATGAACAATCCAAGCTCGTGTGCAGCACAGGATGCACTGTCATTAGTCTCGAAGAAATGGCTTCTTCTTGCTCTCAACAGCATAGCGGTTTATGGTACTTCTAGGTACAACCAGCTTCTGGAAAGGCTGTCACCGATAAGCCCTAAGGGCCTAGCTGACGTGCTGAAGCTAATGGAAGATAACGGGCTAATCTATAAGAGCAGAAATAAGGATTCGGTGGGATACGCAATTACAAGCAAAGGCAGCGATTTGGATAAGGCTGCTCTGCCACTGCTGAAATGGTCAAGGCCGTTCTGCAAGGATGAGGAATGCAGCCTTGCCGTAGAAATTGACGGACAGCTATCAAAATCACACATTTCAAAGTAAAATCGCGGCAGAAAACTATGGACAACTGCATAATTCTTCGCGTATTTGTCCAATAAATGCACTTTAAATAAATTTGTGCAAATGGCTATATATTTGGTCGGTCCTATATTATTTTTACATAAAAAGCGATTATATGGGATCCATTACAATATCCAAACCAAATAAACAAGAACGCGACAATTTGACGGATGTTCAAAAAAGGAACGCAGGCATAACCGCAAAATACGGGACACCTGAACAGCAGTCGGAGCTTTTAAACTCCGAAAGTATTAAAGACCTGCTTAAAATTAGCTATGAAGGCGAAGAAATCTACAAAATACTGGCCAAATCTAAATCAATTGATGTGAAATTCAAGCTTTTGGACTTTGTAACTTCAAAATCACCGGATTTGCTTGAAATGGTTGCACCGATACTTATAGAGGAGGCGAGACTTGCATATCGCAACGCTGAAATGCAAACAAGCAAAGATGTAATCGGAAAAGTTTGGGAATGCATAAAGATGGTTGACAACCCGGCAGATCCAAAAATACTTAATTCCGGCAAGAAAGAAAAGTTGGCTTATTCTTTATTTACATCCGAAGAAGGCTTTAGCCTTGTTTCCGATTTTCTTAGCTGGTTAAATGACGCATCAGCGCTAAAGGCTTATAAAGAATATAGAGAGATCACCAAAGATAAATATTACAAAAACTCTCTTGACGCCATACCTACCAGAAAGAAAAATGTGGTAAAATCACGTCGTTACTTAGCGAACTATATTGCAACTTATGGTGGAGACAAGTTAAGGCTAGATCTTTTAAACACTATCGACCGTTTGAAGGCCTACGAACTGTTATATTTGGAAGACGAAACAAAAAGTAAGACAAGGTACAATTTCAACCCCATAGCATCAAAAAGCAATCACAACGAAAGCCTTTATTCAATTATAGCTGCAAGCAGTGACGAAGAAGCAATCTCGAAATTTTTGGACGTGGTAGGCAAAATGGAAAACGGTGGCGAATTGCTCCTAGCAAAACCTCAGAACGACTACTATTACAGCAAGTACCATTTTGACGGATTGGTTTCTCTCATAGCAGCAAAGATGGATTTCGAGTATAAATTTAATGCTGAAATTAACGGTGAGATTAGCAATAAAATATTGGCTCTTGCTGAAAAATACCCTCTAATACTCGGGTCGCGTTTCAGGTATGGTTCCGAAGAATATTACACAACCGTTGCCGAAATTATAGCTGAGAAAGGCGGAAAGGAGATACAAGAGAAACTGCTAAAATTCATCGAAATCCCTGGTCTGGCAGAGCCTATAACAAAGGCAATAAACAAGTATAGCACCGAAGAACTAAAGAAGGAAGTTCAAAAGTTCCTTCTTGGGCCCTTTAAACTTCGCGTCTAAAATAGGTCCAGTAAATAAGACACGGATTAAGGATTCTAACCGTTAAGGGATTTTTGCTATCCGGTTGCAACAATCTACACTAGCGTGCTAACTCCATTGCTAGTTTCCTTACCCTTTCGTATAAATTTTCGAGGTTTTTTTCCTTTTCTTCCTCGTCCATTGCTTCGAATTTAGGTATGTCCCAGTGCTCGGCGTTGTAGCTTTTGGGGAGAAGCACGCAATCGTCAGGGTCACACACGGTTATTATCCTGGAAGCAGACTTGAGCATATCTTCAGTGAGCATTTTCGGCCTCTGGCCGCTCATGTCTATTCCGTATCTGCTCTTCAATAATGCTATAGCCTCTGGACTGACTTCTTTTGCCGGCTCAGCCCCTGAAGCGCTTATCGCAAAATCCTTTTTGGAAACGCTGTTGAATATTGCCTCTGCAATCTGGCTTCGGTAAGAGTTTTCCTTGCATACAAAAAGAACCAATGCCATAAGCCAAATTGGAAAAGAAAGAATAAATAGGAGAGGGTATTCTCCAATCTATTTAGACTCTTGACTCCTTGAGCTCTTTCATGGCTTCCTCCCTGCTCTCAAACTTCTCGAACTTCATGAATTTCCCTTTCTCAAGCTCCTTGTAATGCTCGAAGAAATGCTTTATCTTGTTCTTCATGAATTCCGGTATGTCCTGGGCATCCTTGTATGAAGAGAAAGCCGGGTCTACTTTTTCCACCGGTACTGCTATGACCTTGTTGTCAGAGCCCTCTTCGTCGCTCATTACCGCGATCCCTATGGGCCTTACCTTTATCACCATGCCGCTGGATATCGGCACCTGCGACATTACGAGCACGTCAAGTGGATCTCCGTCCTTTCCCTTTGTTCCAAGCGCAAATCCGTAGTTCGTAGGGTATGTCATAGAAGTGAAAAGGAACCTGTCAACTACTACTGCTTCGAGGTCCTCCTTGTACTCGTACTTTATGCCGCTGCCCTGGGGTATCTCTATGAACGCGTAAAACGTCTCTGGAAAATTGTCTGTCTGCTTTGAGAAGTTCATTCTATCACTTGCGTGCATTTATTGTTTTAAACAGCTAAAAACGTTTCGAAAAAGAAGATAGCTCACGCTGGTAAGCAATTAAAAAATTGCAGTCTTGAGGATTTATGCAGGTACCGATATATGGCCCGCACACTTATGTTTTTGAGGTGATCTATCCGCAGGTTCCCCTACGGATACCTTGTTATACCTTAGCCCACCTCGCGAAACCTTAGTTCGAAAACGCCAGTGGCGCTGCCTCACTAAGACCTCACTTGGGTGGCTTGGTAGGCGGTGTGTGCAAGGAGCAGGGACGTATTCACCGCTCGATAGTGACAAGCGATTACTAGGGATTCCAGCTTCATGAGGGCGAGTTTCAGCCCTCAATCCGAACTTGGGCCGGTTTTAGGGGATTAGCTTCACCTTTCGGTGTTGCATCTCATTGTGCCGACCTTTGTATGCCGCGTGTAGCCCAGAAGATTCAGAGCATACTGACGTATCGTCGCCCTCTCCTTCCTCCTCCTTAAACGAAGGCGGTCCTAACAGAGTGCCCTGCTTATCTCTAAGCAGGTAGCAACTGTAAGCGAGGGTCTCGCTCGTTTCCGGGTCAATGAATAATACTCGCAATTCTAAGGCTGTAATCTTTTATTAGCGTTATGAATGCGGACTGGTTTGCAAGGTAATCCTTGCTGCCCCTTTTGTCCGTGTGTATGTTGAGCCTTTCGAGTACTACCTCGTCAACGCTGTCCATGCCCTTCAGAAAGATGCCTTTAGCATCCTTGCCTCCGTTGCAGTCGAACAGCGCCGCGAAGTAATTTCCGGAATATGCATTGGCGTACTTGAATATGTTTACTCTTCTTTCAAGCGCCTTTTCAAACCTTTTCACCATCGTGGAGTTGTAGAAGAAAGTTTTCTTGACCTTGCCCTCGCTGTCGATGATTATCTTGTTAGGCTCAATGCCGAACTCGTCCATTGCGAGCTTGGCAAACCTTGCAATCATATCATCGTCGCTTGAGGACAGTTCAATCCGCTTTCCCCTGTTGCACCTGTATATTCCAAGCATGTAGCTTGTATCAGGCGTTAGTCTTAGCTTTTGTGTCATTGTATCACTCATAGACTTACCGGACTTAACCGGACAGTTCACACCACGAGCTGACGGTCGCCATGCACTACCTCTCGGCTTGTCAGGTAAGATCTTCAGTCTGACCTTCACACTGCCGTCGCTTCTGGTAATATTTCCGACGTTGGATTCAATTAAACCGCAGCATCCACCCCTTGTGTGCTCCCCCGCCAATTGCTTTAAGTTTCAACCTTGCGGCCGTACTCCCCAGGCGGCAGACTTAACACTTACGCTACGGTACTGCAAGCATTCGTGATACTTGCAACACCAGAGTCTGCATAATTTACTGCTAGGGCTACTCGGGTATCTGATCCGATTCGTTCTCCTAGCCTTCGCTCCTCACCGTCGGATGCGTTCTAGTCAGGCGCCTTCGCCACCGTTAGTCCTTATAGGATTACAGGATTTAACCCCTCCCCCATAAGTACTCCTGACCTCACCCGCTCCCTAGCCGATGGGTATCTCGCGCACGCATTGACGTTGAGCGCCAATATTTCACGCGAGACGGCATCAGCCGGCTACGAGCGCTTTAAGCCCAATAATCGTGGACACCACTTGTGCTGCCGGTATTACCGTGGCGGCTGCCACCGGTCTTGCCCAGCACTTATTCGCCAAGCTTGCTATACTTGGCAAAAGGTTCACAAAGTGAACCACTCAGATTCCCCCCATCACGCTTACGCGCATTGTGGAGTTTGCGCGCCTGCTGCACACCGTAGTGCTAGGGCCCTTGTCTCAGTGCCCTTCTCGGGGCTTATGCTCCCACATCCCCTACGGGTTATAGGTATGGTGGGCCGTTACCCCGCCATCTGCCTGATCCGCCGCAGTCTCATCGTAAAGCGGAAGCGCTGCAATTCGCGCTCCTTTAAGTCAGGGCTCCTTCCAGAATCCCTGGCCTATGGCGCATTAGCCACAGTTTCCCATGGGTATTCGCCTCTTTACGGTAGATTGACTACGTGTTACTGAGCCGTACGCTGCCCAGCGAAGCCGCTGAGCGAACTTGCATGGCTGTCGAAATCTGATAGCAGTGCCCTCCAGCAGCATCGACTGGAATCGATGTCTGGAACGGCCATATTTATCGCAATTGTCGGTACCTTATTGCACTCCTCAAGACTGCATCCAATTCCAAGCAGGAATTTTCATATTAAGCATGCAAAATTGCATCGGAACAAATAGTGGTCCAAAATAACCACAACAAGCACTATTGTTTTTAGGGATAAAGTATTTATACCTTATTATAAGCGCGCCGTCTGCAGACATATTGCTGTTTGCAACGCATGCAACATGATGCTAAATGCTTTAACGCCTTTTTCAGACACATACGCCGATTGACGAATCATAATGCATCATATAAATATAAAACCAAGAAAATTACTCGATGTGTTTTTATGGAAAACATAACCAAAAAGTCGGACTATTCAGATAAAGCTATATTCGTTAAAATTAGCTCGAGAGATTCGGAGGACCTGGAGAAAACAAGGACTGTGCTTGAAAAAAAGCTGACTGACTACGGCGGTGAATTGGCGGCCAGGAAATCCAAGCATAATTCAGGAGCTCATGAATCTGTTATAGCAATATACTTTGACAGCGAGAGCCAAATGTCGAAAGCGATGAGCGATCTCAAGCTGGAAACCCTTCTCAGGTCAGAGCAGCACCATATAGAAATAGCAGACGGCGCTTCGAAGAAAAACGAGATGTCTAAAAAATATTTCAGGCAGGAAGCAGATAAGCTTCTAAGCGATTACATATACGAAACTCGCTGGGACTGAAAAAGAAGGGCAAAGCGCCCTTCCAACAAAGTCAAAGATCGTATACGATTCCCGGGACTTTCGGAAATGCCTGCACATCGCCGACATGCGAGGCATCCGTAATCCAGGCTATGAGCCTTTCCATTCCTATGCCCGCGCCGGCGCTCTGCTTTATTCTTCCCTCCTTTGCAAGCTCCAGCAGCAAAGAGTACAGCTCTTTTTTTACTCCTGCGCTTTCCATCTTGGACAGCATCTTATCGTATTCGAACTCCCTCAGCGCACCGGTAACTAGCTCGCCTCTTTTCGGCAGGTAAAGGTCAAAGTTGTCCCATCTGTGCGTTTTTGGGTCCTCATAGTCGTAGAACTCCCTGGGAAGATCCACTATCCATGCGGGCTCGCTTATGTGTTTCGGCAGTTCTTCTTCCCAATCCACGCCGTATTCCTTTTCCAGCTCTGCCCTTTCATACACTTTGAAAGGGATCCCGAATTTTGGCGCTTCGGCCCCTATCTCGGAAAATTCTTCATCCATAACCTTTCCGACATGCTCAACAAGGCCGTGCAGCATTTTCTCTATAAGCGAGCGTATATCTGCTGCGGAATATCCCTGCGCCTCAAAATCCATCTGGGAGAACTCAAACAGGTGCCTGCCAGTGGCAGCCCTTTCCGGCTTTTCGAGCCTTATGTTCGGCGACACGACGAAAAATCGGTCCATGAGCAGCGATGTGCCGACAAGCTTGTGCACTATCATGCTGTGCATTGTCCTTACTGTAGTCCCATAGATGTCAACCTCCAGCCTTTTGTATATCCCTGCCGCGGGGTCTGGCCAAAGCGGATCAGTTATCGGCGACAGAAGCACTGGCAGCATCTGAGCAAAGCCCTCCTTTCGCATGAAGCCCTCCGCATATGCTATTATCTCCGATCCTATCCGTATCCTGGCAGCGCGCTCCATTCTCTCCTTTTCCGACATCTCGTGCAAGGGCTTAGGCATGCCCTTTTTTCCTATTCCTGCGTCTATCTTTTGTTTTTCATATTCCATATTCTCACCCTATGGTAAGCATGAAGCGGAAAATAGCCAGAGCTAAGAAATGCAAAAACAATGGCAACAGTACTGGCATGCAGGCTTCTAGCTAAAAACAAGTGCTTGTCCAAAGAGACAATTCCGTTCAGAAGCCCTTATATCCATTCTATCAAGCAAAGAAGCGCGCTTTCCGATATTTAAGGCTTCTGTGCAGCCATTGCAGTTTTCATAAATCAATAAAACAATTTTAGCTGGCATGCGCATACTCGTATCATATCCTTCCTTTAGAAATGCCGGTGCTGACTCCGTTTGCGATCATGTGCGCAAGCCTTAGAAGCTCGAATGCAGTCGCCACTATTTTGTCCTGATCTATTTTTCCATCCGACTGCACGTGGAAACCATGCGCCCTCTTGAAGGGCCTTTCAGCGTTTAGGGCTTTTACTACAGCGATTTTTCCGTTTATCGAATCGCGGTCCTCTCCGGAATTCATAAGGGCTTTTTCAAGCGCCTTGAAATCCGGCTTCTTTCGCGTAAGCACTATCACAGGTATTCCAGTGCGGCGCTCTACGCTTTTCACGTCTACAACGTTGAGTCCCGCAAGCGCTATACCGTTGATTGCAATGAGCTTTATCTGGTCTCCAAAGCGCGACTTGCGCGCCATCTTTATTATCTTTGAAGTCGCATCATTCCCGTCGACAATAATCCTGTCTGAAATGACTCCTTCGATTGTCCCCATTCTTCCTATTATTCCTACGAGCAGTGTAGTCCTCTTTTTTCTTTCGTAGATCGGCCCGCTGGCAACGGCAAGGAGCCGCACTCCTTCCTTCATGTTTAAAATAGACAAAGAAAAAGATTTATCGCTTTCCGAGATTCACTGCTTTGCGTTTATGCCCTTCTTTATCTCGGCTATCTTCTCGTCAAGGGCTTCGAGGGCTTTCTCGAGCGTTTCCGCGGCTTTCTTCTTGTTTGTCTTTATTATCAGCTGCGGTTTTCCGGTTTCCGGATGGTCCTTGGTTACTCCTGTAAACACGACGTCGTCGTTGCCAGAAAGCTCTGCGGCTATCATGTCAGGTATGGTCGTGTCGCCGTCTTCAAATTCCAGTATGAGTTCCTTGCTTTCGTTTTTTATGACGTTTATTCCATCCATGTTGACACCATCATTCCTCGTTGCTCTGGCCGTTGCGCATCAGAAGCTCCTCTATGCCTTTAGAATTGTCATAAAGCGTGCTTATCTTGGGCCTGACTGTCCTCTTGCATGAGCTGCAGTACAATCCATCGCCGTGCTTGTCTAGCTGGAGCTTTTCTCCGCATTCGTCGCAAAGCGAGTATACCACTCCGGCTTCCGGGTCTCTCAGGCTGAGCGTGAATATCTCGTTGTCTTCCATTATTATCTTGGCAAGCACAACGTCGCCCATTTCAGCAGGCTTTGGCTCGTCCCTGCTCCTGTCATGCCTTTCGTGCATTCCTCCTCTCATCGGTGGCCTCCTTGGTGCCATTAGGACTATCTTTCCGTCCTTGCCGGCGATAAATTCCATGTTTCCTATGGAGAAGTTTTCAATCTCTACGAATATTACGCTCTTGAGGACTCCTACCACTCTTCCAAGGACGAACATGCCTCTTTTCATTCTTCTTATGTCCCTGGTGGCGCTGTTTACGAGCATCTTGCCTTCTTCTGCATCTGCCTTGCCAAAAACAGCAGAATATACAACTCCGTTTTCCACGTATACGTTCCTGGCCGGCAGGAATTCCTCTTCTGTAGAGAGCCTGTCTCCAGGAAATACTACTTCAGAAGTTGAAATAGGTTCTGTCATTCAAATCATTCTGTATTGGGCTGGCAAGGGCTATAAGCATAATGCTCATACGCGCCTTCCACGCTTTCCTCCTGGCCTTCTCGTCGTGTCCGTAGGTATGGGCGTCACGTCTTCTATTCTGTTGACGCGAAGGCCGCTCCTTGCGAGCACCCTCACTACTGCCTGGGCTCCATGCCCTGGCGTTTTTGAGTTGTGGCCTCCTGGGGCCCTTATCTCTATATTTATATTCATTATGCCTTTTTCCTTGGCAGCCGCAGCAACCTTGTACGCTGCCTGCATGGCCGCATAAGGCGAACCTTCCTGCGAATCTGTATTCACCATCATGCCGCCGCTTCCGACAGCTATGGTCTCAGCGCCGCTTATGTCAGTGAGCGTTATTATCGTATCATTCTTTGAGGAGTAGACGTGCGCAACTGCCAGCCTTTCGGGCTTGGGCTTTGCCTTTGTCTCTTCCATTGCCTTTGCTTCGTACGAAACTGCCTCTTTCTTCTGTTTCTCCGCTGACGGTTTTTTATCCGCTGTTTTGCCTTTTTTAGCCATAAATATCTACCTTATTCAGTTTTCGGCCTGCTCGACGCTTGGTTCTGCTTCGGCCTTTGCCTCTTCATGCTTTGCAGGCACTATGTCTATGGGCTTGTAATATCCTATCTTGTGCTCCTCTTCCGCGTTGACCAAATATCCAGGCACAGTGAGCTTGCGCCCGTTTATGGAAATGAATCCATGCGTTATGAGCTGCCTGGACTGCTTCATGCTCCTGGCCATGCCTCTTTTGTAGACAACGGACTCCAGCCTCCTGTCAAGTATGCTTCTTTCGCTTAGCTCGAGGAGCTTCTCAATCGGCGTGTCTTTGTCTATGATTCCAAGCTTTACGAGCCTGGTCTTAAGCGCTTGCTCGACGTTTCCCGTGCCAGTGGCTCCGGAAAGAAGAAGCCTTACGTTGCCTCGTATCCTGCTAAGCTCGCTCTGCACCTTCCACAGCTCGCTCATGTTTTTGAGGCCGTATTCCTTTATCAATGCGTTGTCAGCGTTTATCCTTGCCAAGTTCCATATGTCCTTTGGCTTGTCAAATTTTTTCCTGTTTCTTTTAGGTGCTCCCAAGCAATCACTTTATCATTTCTTGTCGGATTTCGCCGCAGGCGCTCCGGGCTTTACCGCCTGCTTCTTCGTGACTCCCATAGTGGCTCCGGTCCTTCCGGTTGACCTTGTGTGCTGTCCGCGCACCTTCTGTCCGTACTGGTGCCTTGCGCCCCTCCACGTCCTAAGCGTAACGTCCCTTGAGACGTCCTGCCTGTTGGCGAAGATCAGGTCGTTGCCTACTACGTGCACGTCTTTTCCTGTTTCGAAATCCTTGTTTCTGTTAAGCATAAATCTTGGTATCCCGTACTTTTGCGGGTCCTTTATGAGCGCTTCAAGCTTTGCTATGTTCTCCTCGCTGAGCGAGCCTATCTCGTCCTTGGGGTCTATTTCAAGCTTGTTTTCCAGGGCGTAGCTCATGGCTCTTGCCATGTCCCTGCCTATGCCTTTGACAGAGTCTATGGCCCTTTCAACGCTTAAGCTGCCGTTGACGTCCTTTCCCGAAATTCTTATTACAGAGGTCAGCCTAGCGGAAGACTCTTTTCTTCCGTGCTGCTTTTCATTGCTTTGAGTATTTTTTTCTTCAGCCATTTGAACACCAAACGCCAGGGCTGGGATATTCAGCATAGAGCATTTGAACCCAGAAGGCTCGAGGAGCCATACGCTTGCAGGTATTTAACTTCCAGGCGTACGCGTTACCAGTTTCCGCCACCCTGGCATTCAAGCTATAATTCTAATGCGTTAATAATTTAACCTTTGCTTTTTCCTCATGCTGAAAATATGCCTATTTCCCTTTTGCTTTGCACCTATATTTTTGATGGAAGCTTTTTATAACCTTTCATAAACTCGTGATTATCGGCCCATCAGCACTATGGCATTGCTTTCGCATTTCCAGAAAAAGAGCCCACAGCACAATGATTCACCGCCAAAAATATTCTGATAAAATTATTGCCTCTTTTCCGTTCCATCAGCCCAGATAAACTCGTAAACGTTGGAGTTCCCCTTTATCATTGCAACTGGCCTTGCGTTTATGGCGTACATTTCCAAGAATCTTTCAAGCTTCCTGTGCTTCATAATTTTGAATAGGTTAGTATTCATAATTCTACCAATCCTTCAATTATGCTAAAATTCATCCTGCCCTGAGAAAATACTGGAAATCTCACTCATTTTTATCCTGAGGCAGCGGCCTCACTGCAGGGAACGGGAGCACCTCCTTTATAGATACGTTGTCCGTGAGTATCATTGCCAGCCTGTCTATCGCAATGCCAAGGCCCGCTGTAGGTGGCATGCCGTACTCTATCGCTTCAAGGAAATCCTCGTCGCTAGGCGGCGCTTCCGAATCGCCCTTCCTTCTTTCGGCATCCTGCTCCTCAAACTTCTTCCTCTGCTCTATCGGGTCGGTTAGCTCGGAATAGCAGTTGGCATCCTCCTTGCCCGCCAGGTAAAGCTCAAACCTCTCGCTAAGCTTCGGGTTGCCGCGCTTGTCCTTAGTGAGCGGGCACATATAAGCAGGGAAATCAAGCACGAAAGCAGGGTCGAAAAGCTCCGGCTTTATGTATTTGTCGAAAAGCGCATCTGCAACATGGTACGCGTTGACTATGCCTATCTCAAGCTTCTCCTTCTTGGCTATCTCTTTTGCATCCTCATCCGTGAGATCCGCAAGGTCTATGCCTGTTTTCTTCTTTATCTCTTCTACCCAGTAAACCCTCTTGAACGGCGGTTCGAAGTTCAGCTCTTTGCCCTGGTACTTGACCTTGTACGTGCCGAACAGCTCCTTGGCAAGAGTTGAAAGCATTTCCTCGGTCATATCCATAAAGTCGTTGTAGTCCTTGTAAGCCTCGTAAAACTCTATCTGCGTGAACTCTGGGTTGTGCGTGGAGTCTATGTCCTCGTTCCTGAAGTCCTTCGATACCTCGTATACCTTCTCGAAGCCGCCTATTATGAGCCTCTTAAGGTACAGCTCGTCCGATATCCTAAGGTAAAACTCGCTTTCTAGAGCGTTGTACCTGGTCTTGAAAGGCTCTGCGTTTGCGCCGCCGTAAGTAGGCTGAAGTATCGGCGTTTCGAATTCTACATAGCCTCTGCTGTCAAGGAAGTTCCTCAGAAAGCTCAATATCCTTGCCCTTGTAGTGAAGAAATTCCTTACTTCTGGATTTGCAACGAGGTCCAGGTATCTTTTCCTATACCTTATCTCTGTATCATTCAACCCGTGGAACTTTTCCGGCAGCTGGCGCAGCGATTTTCCAAGCATTGATATGCTCTTTGCCTCTATGCTTATCTCGCCCCTCTTGGTCTTGTTCACCTTGCCCTCTATGCCTAGCATGTCTCCGGAATCTATGGACTCAAGGAGGTCGAATGACTTCTTTTCGGTTACGTTCGCGGCTGCGAGCACCTGTATCTTGCCGCTTTGGTCAAGCAGGTCTATGAAGTAAAGCTGCCCCATATGCCTAATGCTCAAGGCTCTTCCAGCAACGCTTGTATCCTTGCCCTCCCATTTATCATAATCGTTCTTTATCTCCTCCGCATGGGCCTTCTGCTTGAAGGAATACGGGTATGGATTTATCCCCTGCTCCTGCAGTTTTTTCAATTTTTCGAGCTTAAAATCGTCTACCATCTAACCACTTGAAAATGCAATAAAGATGGCTATGTTAAATTATTATTGATTTTGTGCCGTCTCCAAAGTTTATCGTGCTACAAAATCAGCCGCAAAACAAATATTATTTTTAACCGCGCATAAGCATTGTGATTGAATGGAACTTAAGACGGAAGAGCTGAAATACAAGACCGCAGACAACGACGAAATAAGCGCATTTCTTGCTATTCCCGAAGACAACGCCAAGCACCCCGGCATAGTCCTGATACACGAGATATTCGGCTTGGACGATCATATAAGGGACGTGGCAAAAAGGCTTTCCACTCAGGGCTACGTTGTCCTTGCGCCAGACCTTTTCACGAGCAACAAGCTTTCGCAGACTATAACAAAAGATGGCATAATGAAGACAATGAACTTTATAATGTCGATACCTCCTGAAAAGCAGAGGGACGAGGCATACAGGGCAGAGCAGATGGCAAAGATGAGCCCGGAGGACCAAAAGGCAATATCTGGAGTTTACCAGACGCTTTTCATGAACAGGCCCACGGAGCTTTTGACGCAGTACCTATCCAGCGCAGTGGATTTCCTCAACCAGCATCCGAGCGTCAACGGAAAGATAGGCAGCATAGGATTCTGTTTCGGAGGAGGAATGTCCATAAGCCTGGGCTGCACCGGCAAGGTTGATGCCGTTGTAATATTCTACGGCGAAAATCCAGAGCCGGTAGAGAAGGCAAAAAACGTCAAGAATGCGGTGCTTGGAATATACGCTGCTAACGACACCCGCATAACCTCAAGCGTGCACGAGCTTGTCAAGGTCCTGGCAGAAGCGAAGAAGCCAACCACTATAAAAGTATATCCAAACGCCTATCATGCATTCTTCAACGACACAAGGCCGCAGATATACAACGAGAAGGCAGCCAAGGACGCCTGGCGCATGGTCATAGACTTCTTCAAGGACAATCTGCAGTGAGCTTATCTCCTGCTATCTTTGACAAAAGCCCGCAGGCCACTAAATTGGCCGCGCATAGTTCAGCAGACCTACGCATCGCATGAATCTCAAACTTGGTTTATTATCTTGCTTTTAAAGAAGCCACAAATACCAAAAAATTTATAAACATTGAGAACGTAACTTTCTTGCTTAATATACTGCTTTTCCCGCAGTTACTGCAGCTTTGCAGGAGGGAGCTTAAATGGAACAAGAGCAATTTGAAAAGCTAAGGGCTTTGATAGAAGAGAACAAAGGAAAGAGAAAGTTCAAGCAGAGCGTCGAGCTCGCGGTAAACTTCAAGGGTGTCGACTTCTCCAAGCAGGAGAACAGATTGAACCTTCAGGTGCTGCTTCCGAACGGAAAGGGCAAGCAGAGCGAAGTGCTAGTGTTCGCTGATGACAGCAACATAAGCGCCAAGGCCAAGGAGCTAGGAGCACGCGTGATATCCGGAAGCGAGATACAGGGGGTTGCATCCGACAAGGCTCAGCTCAATTCGCTTCTCAATTACGAAATGATTGCGCAGCCAAGCCTGATGACTTCTGTGGCAAGAAGCATGGGTTCTTTTCTAGGTCCAAAGAACAAGATGCCAAAGCCATTGATAGGCACAGATGTTGCATCAATGATAAACTCGGTCAGCAAGTCCGTTTACTTGAGGAGCAAGGGCAAATACCTGCCGACAGTGCACTGCATGGTCGGAAAGGAGGACATGCCACTTGAAAAGATATCAGCAAACATAGACGAAGTGATAAATTCCCTTGCAAAGAAGCTTGGGAAGCAGAACATAAAGTCGGCTTACGTCAAGCTCACGATGAGCTCCCCTGTAAAAATCCTTTAAGGTGTTTGAATGCTTACATTGGAACAAAAAAAGAAATTCGTTGAAGAGCACATAAAGCTCATTGACAGCTACAAGCTCATAGGCATAGTGCCGCTCAGCGGCATACCGGACAGATTGCTACAGTCGTCAAGGAACAACATGCGCTCTGAAGTAAAGTTCATAACGGGAAAGAAGTCGCTGCTGGTGAGGGTCCTGGAAGGCAGCAAGAACGGAAAGGAGCTCGCAAAGATGCTCGACGGCACAACCGCAATACTGCTAAGCAATTCAAATCCGTTCGAGATTTACAACAGGTTTGCATCAAGCTCAATAAAGCTGGCGGCCAAGCCAAACCAGATAGCCCCAGCAGACATAGAAATAAAGGGCGGGGAAACCACCCTGCAGCCTGGCCAAGCGGTTACAGAGCTCAAGAGCGCAGGCATAGATGTCAAGATTGACAAGGGAAAGGTCGTAATATCAAAGGACAAGGTCATAGTGCCCAAGGGCGGAGCCATAAGCCTTGCGGTTGCAAAGGCCCTGCACACTCTGGACATAATGCCATTCAAGGCGAGCATAGAGCCAAGCCTTATGCTCAGCGGTGGGCTCAGGTATACGAAGGACGTTTTCAGCATAAACGCGGAGAGCGTGTCAAAGGACATAGCAAAGGCATTTTCGAGCGCGCTTGCAATCAGCTACAAAGGGAAGATGGTCAACAGGTACACGATAGAGCGCTTCATAGCCAACGCGTACAACGAGGCCATGGCACTTGGCGTAGAGGGCAAGGTGCCCGATACCGGCATAATGGAGAAGCTTGTAGAGATGGCTTCCCTGCATGCCAAGGCTCTCGACGGCAACGTCAAGGAATAAATAATATATGGTGTAAAAAAGATTTGCGCTAATGATAAACGGTGAAAAGTATGGAATATGTATATGCGGCACTGCTGCTTGACGCAGCTGGAAAGGAAGTGAACGAGAAGGAGCTTATGGACGTAGTCAAGGCTGCGGGATTTTCGCCAGACGAGGCAAAGGCCAAAGCTGTAGTCGAATCCCTTAAGGGGCTCAACATAAAGGACATAATAAAGAACGCTCAAAGCATGCAAGTGGCAGCACCGGCAGCGGCACCTGCGTCAGCTGCACCTGCAAAGGAGAAGAAGGAAGCAGCAAAGGAGGAAAAGAAAGAAGAGGAAGCTGCAAGCGGACTCGCGGGACTTTTCGGCTGATTTTCTCAACCGAAATAATCCAGCATATTGCGCTGGCCTGATGCCTGCGCAATTTCATTCTTTTTTTCTTCTGTAGGCGCCGTTTCCGCGGCGATCTTTTTTGCCTCTTTTTCATTTTCAACGGCACTTGCAGAGTCGGGTTTCTCCTTAAATTCTGTGTCTATCCTCGCACCTGCAATCTTAAGCTCTTTTCTTAATGACCTGTATTCAGGGATGTATTTTGCAACTGTTTTCCAGAACCTTTTCGAGTGCGACCTTACTTTCGTGTGCGAAAGCTCGTGCACCACAACGTAATCAAGGAATTTTCTGTCAAGGAAAAGAAGCCTTAGGTTTATCGATATGTTGTTTTTGGGCGAGCATGACCCCCATATCGTAAGGCCCCTGCTTATGCTTATTCTTCCAAGCTCGCTTCCGAACTTTCGGTTCCATTCTCTTACATAGCTATCAACATAGCTTTTGTAGTGCTTTGCCAGCGCCCTCGAAACTAGATCCGATACATTCCTGCTGCTGTCTCTTCCAAGCTTTACTGAAACCATGCCGTTTCCGATCGCTACGCGTGAGTGCACAAGGCCGGATTCACGTACCGATATTGCAAGCCTTTCAGATAAAGGTGCAATAATCTCCCCATCCCTAAATTCAAGCTGGCTGTTCCCGAGAAAGCTGCCAGGCTTTTTTCTTACCGCATTCGATATCTTTCCGTATAGCTCGTCTATAATCCTGAGCTTTCTTTTCCTGCTGCATTTCTGCGGTACCCTTATCATTACTTTGCCGTTTCTTATCGACGCGTAGCCGTTCTTGAGCCTAGCTTCTACTATCTCAACTTCCAATTTTTTGCCGTAAAATTCTATAGGCTCCAAGCGTTTTGCATATTCGGATGGAGATGGGATGCCAAGCATAATGCTTATTGCATTCTAACTTTTTTATACCTGAGCGATTTTTCATGCGGTAGTGCGATTCCTGAGTGCCTTAGCGCATGCGCTGTCCATGTCTTCTGGCGCAGCGATAGTTACCAAATTATTTACTCCTTTGATGAAGAATCCTGCAACTCTGTTGTAATCGGTGCGTATCAATACGGATCTTATGCCCTTCCTTGCCGCATTTATCACGACATTTGGTTTGTCGTCGAGCAGAAGCGCAGGCTTTTCGCCGTTGTGCTCTGCGTATTTATACCTGTCCTCGGTAAGCTCCACGCTGGCATCTATCCCGTAGCGCTTCAGAACGGATTTTATTCTTTCTGCGCCAGATGTCCCTATCCTCTTGTTTGCCGTCCTAACTATTACATCAAACCCTGAATCGTAAACCGTTTTCAGGGCTTTGACTACCTGCATGTTGAGCCCCTTTTCGACGTCTATGTGCTTTGCAACGGAATCGACTACAGAAGGTATCCTGTCAAGGGCGTTGAATATGAGCTCCTTGAACACATGCTCTGTGCCAGAATCTTCACGCCTGAGAAACTTGCCAAAAGTTTCATGGACATCGTCCACCAGACATCCGTCCAAATCTACTACAACAAAAGCCATGTTGGTCAGCAAGTAATTTTTAATGCAGGTTTAAATTGCACTGCTGCCACTACGTCTATCGTCAAAGTGCATGTACGATGTGCATGTCGGCGTTATAATGGCAAAGGCAAGCAATAAATAAACCTAAAGGCAATCAATATTATGCCTGATATCGATCAAAGCGTGCAGAGCTTGGCAAGGACGATGTTCAGAGAGTTTTACCGGAAGCACCCTATCACGATAAGCAATCTGACGAAAAGAGAGTTCGGGTTTGGCACGTTCGACAAGAAAATAGCCAAGAGGCACATGGCCTTCAACAACGCCGAGTCGCTCAACAGGTACATAGACGCAAACTCTCCAGCTTTCATATCTGCATCTCCTGCATTCTACGAAAATCCTTCCGGCAGGCCCATGGAGACCAAGGGCTGGCTCGGGAGCGAGCTGGTTTTTGACCTGGACGCTTCGGATCTGCACCTCGAGTGCCAGAAGCGGCACGGAACTTCCTGGGTGTGCCCGAACTGCCTTCACGAGGTTAAGCGCGAAGCCTTCAAGCTCATAGAGGAATTCCTGATTCCTGATTTCGGGTTTTCCAACAAGGAGATAAAGATAAACTTCAGCGGCAACAGGGGCTACCACATAATAATAGGCTCAGAGTCGGTGCTCACACTTGACGAGGCATCCAGGAGCGAGATAAGCGACTACGTGACAGGCAGGGGATTGGAGCCGGAAAGCTTTTTTCCCAACATAGCCGACAAAAGCTCAAGGCTGCAGGGCCCGAAGCCGAACGACCCTGGATGGGGAGGCAGGATGGCCAGGTCGCTCGTAACAGCTCTTAACGCCGGCGAAACGCAGCTGCAGGCCCTTGGCATGACCAGGCAGTTGGCGCGCAAGATGTACCTGAACAAACCAAGCATAGTGCTGGGAATAACTACTGGAAACTGGGACAAGGTCAGCATACCGAAGAAGGATGAGTTCTGGAGAAAGGTGGCCGAGAGCATGACGATAAAACAGAGCGATTCGATAGACAGCAACGTCACAAAGAATCCGCAGCACCTGCTGGGCATGGCCGACACGCTGCACGGAGGCACAGGCCTGGTGGCAAAATCCGTAGAAAGCGTATCTGCTTTTGAGAGGTTCGACCCGATGAAAGATTGCATAGCCTTCGAGAAGGGCGAAACGCTAGTTGTGGCAGACACAAAGGAAAAGCTCACAATGAATGGAATGGAGTATGGGCCTTTCGAAAACAAGAAGGCAGTGCTGCCAAACTATGCGGCCATGTATCTGCTTCTCAAAGGTGTCGCAAAGCTTCCCTAATTCGGCATTCCAAGCAGCCAATGATATAGTTTTTTAATTGCTTTATTCCATATTTTTAATGATAAGATGGCTGAAAGGCTCCTTGTGCTTGCTGTAGATATAGACAACGACCTCTACAGGAAGACAAAGATAAGCGGGCCCGTAATAGGGAGAAACGAGATAATAAGGGCAGCGACCAAGCTGGCGCTGGCAGACCCGCAGGAGACCGACGCCAATACAATGTTCGAGGCAGTAAAGAAGTACGACGAGCTCAAGGCTAAAAAGTATTCGGTGAGGGTCGCAACGATAACCGGTGCAGAGGACGAAAGCTTCCAGGCCGACAATGAGCTTTCCAGGCAGATAGACCTTCTAATGGAAAGGTTCAGGCCAGATGCGTGCGTGCTTGTTACCGACGGTGCAAGCGATCAGCGCGTGCTTCCGCTTCTCAAGAGCAGGCTAAAAGTGAACAGCGTAGACTTGGTCAGGATGAAGCAGGCAGAGCAGCTGGAGAATACATATTTCACCATAATAGAGAAGCTCAAGGAGCCCCACTACGCAAGGGCGGTCTTTGGAATACCTGCTGTGCTTTTGCTGCTGTTTGCAATAAGCTATTACCTAAATCTGGGGTGGCAGTTCCCCGTTGCGCTCATAGGGTTGTACCTTCTAATCAAGGGCTTCGGTCTTGAGGATTATTTCATATCTTCGGTAAAAGGCCTGGGCTTCAGCGTCAGCCGGGTGACATTCACGCTCTACATGGCTTCGCTATTGTTCTTCATAATAAGCATAGTGCTGGGATATGGGGGCTATGTGCATTCGCTTACGATAACAAAGGATCCGCTGACGCAGGTTTCCTACGCCATTGAAAATCTTTTGCTGCTGCTTCCCGTGAGCCTTGTGCTATACTTGATAGGCAGGATGATAGATCTAGAGAGCAGGCACTACAGGTATAGGGCCATAAACCAGGGAACCTACATGGGCTATGCAGTAGTGACGCTGGCCCTGATATATTTGGTATCTGCATGGTTCATAGGGCAGATATACTTCTACCAGCTCCTGGTCTTCAGCGTTATAATGATAATACTGGGATATGTAATATCATATTCAAGCACTATGCTCAAGAGGCATGCCGTCAGGAAGGCAAGGCTCAAGGACAAGAACGTGATAAACGACATAGGGGCATACATAGGCAAGGTCACGAGCATAGATTCGAAGCGTGGCTACATGATGGTAAAAACCGAATACGGCTCGACGCTCAGGTTTGACATCGACAGGATAACGAGCGTTTCAGACAAGATAATAATAAGGTAAATGGCACGCAGTTCAAGCGGTGTATTCAATGTCAAAATCGAAACAGCAAATGGAAAACGACCGGATATTGTACCTCCTAGCCTATGTCTTCACGATAATATCCGGGGCTATAATATACCTGTTTTTCTCCAAGGACAACAAACAGCTCAAGCTCCATTCGGAGCAGGCAATAATACTTGGCGTAATAATAATCGTTGTAGAAGCGGTGCTCTTTCTTGTGCCATATATAGCCGGCATAATCGGGCTTCTCATATGGCTATACGGCATTTATGTCGGCTTCGAGGCATATATGGGCAACAATGTCAAAATACCCTACATCACAGATTTCGTAAGGTCCAATGGCTTATGAAAAAATTGGAAAACTATATATATTAAAATTAGAGAAATCGCTATGGTGTCAATGTGCCTGCATACAAATACGCTAATGTGCAGGAATCAAGCCTAAAATTCAGGATTGATTCCGGCCAGCTTCTTGGGAAATTGAGCTCAACCTCGCCGAAAATGGCAGAGTTTCTGAAAGACACGGACTACATAATCGCCCTAAGGGATCTCGCAGGAATTTCCGGAGCCAATGCCAAAAGCCACGAAGTGCACGAAATAGAAAATGAAGAATTGTTCTCCATGCTAAGGCGTGCAAGGGACAAATCCGGAAATCAGGTGTATAAGGATGCGCACTTTTCGGTAGAGCAGCATGATGCAGACAGCATATACGGAATACAGACATTCATAAGCGTAGACAAGCTTGCCGAATCTGAGAAAAGAGACATATTTCTCAATGCCGTTGGCGCAACTGCATATCCAGAGGGCCGCAGCTACGCAATAAAAGCAAATTTTGGCGGAAAAACCTACGCTTCCATACTTGTGCCGCCAGTAGTAATAGACTACAGGTCCAAGGATCTCGAAGGGCCCATCAAGATCGTGGAAGAAAGAATTGCCAAAGGCGACGCCATAAAGATAAAAGGCGTCGAAGGCACGGTCGAATTTGACATGGTAAGCGCCCTTGCAGATATAAAAAATACGATATCAAAAAGCGATACAGTCAGGACGGTTAAAGACGGCACCCACAGGACATATCTGGCATATCTGCTGAACAAAAAATTCAATGCCATAACAATAAGCAACCAGACCGAGCTGCCTACCAACATACCCGTGCGATTCGGCATGATGGTAATGTCAAAAGAAAAGCCCAGGCCAGAAGACAGGTATCCAGGTTATACTCCAGCAGCAAATTCCGAGCTTAAGCAGTTCGGCATAGATTCGTGATAAGCTTGAAGCAAAAAATTCCCACGGTAAAAAAACCAACCCGCAGAAGCGCTGCAGTGGTGGATTTTGACAACACGCTGTTTTTCACAGACGAATGCACAATCATGGCTTCTAAGTCAATCTATGGCAGGCGCATGCCTGTAGAAGAGATAAGGTCCCTTCCGAAGCCAGAAAAGCACAGGATCTACAGGCTCGGATTCGAAAAATACCACAGTAAAAGCAGGCCAAATACATTTATAATAAGAAAGCTCAAGAAGAGCGATGCAGAGCTGATATTGCTGACTGCCAGGACAAAGGAGGATTCCAAAACTATAATGTCCCTTATCGCATCCAGTGGCCTCGAGTTTGACCGCCTTATCTTCAGGCCAAAGAAATATCTTTTCGGCCACGACGAAGAATGGAAGCTTGGGGTATTGAGCAAGATTTCTAAGAAGTATGACGATATAGAGTTTTATGAAGACAAGATTGAAAACATAATGCACGCAAAAAGCGGCCTTCCGGACCAAAAAATCAAGTACTTCAGAGTTTCAGGAGCTTCGATAAATAGGGTATGACCAAAACGGCTGCTCCAGCTACTTTTCATAATATATAAAGGCTGCGGCTTTGTTCTAATCTCCTGTAATGCTTAAATATCTGGAAAAGCGGATATTATACCATGGCATTTGTTAGAAAGGATAGGGTAAGCGTAAAGATTGTCGATACTAAAAAGGCAGAGGAGCTGCTGTCATATTTTATAGATGTGGCTTTGCATACAAACAAATCCATATCGGAGCTTGCCGCCGATGACACAAAAAAGTTAAGCAGGGGAATGCTAAAAGTGGAATCAAAACCCGAAGACATAGACGTTTTCTACAAGCTGCGCGACTTTGAACTCGATAGGCTGGGATATGAAATCGGTGCATTACACCTGATGTACAAGGCCCTAAAGCGCTCGGAATTTAGCGATGACCATAAGGATACGCTCAAATTCATAAAACAGCTCCAAAAGGATTTGCGCGTGCGCGCCACATCCAAGCTTGGCCAAATGGAAGAAGCCAAGTTCAAGGCCGACCTTGCAGCAGATGGCATGCTGCAGATAACAATAAACCTGAAGCGCAGCCTGTTGCCTGAAAGCACGCTCAATGTGGACAAGAAGATGCAGATTGACTCTTATATAGGCATTGCCCGCACCTACGAGAACGGCCTCACCAATTCTTTCGCACGCTACATAGAAAAGCTAAGGGAAAGCAGCGAAGTCGAATACCTGAAGCTCAGGTTTAAAAGGGAATAATCCCAATTAAGCCCTGCGGTGCTTGCTTGAAAAGTCCCAAAAGAAGCCCTGAGAAAGCCTTGGAACCTGAATACAGCAACAAGAACATAGTGCTACAGGAGCTGATAGGGCTCAGGGTAAGAATCAAAAGTTCGGATGATTCAAGCAGGGAAGGCATATCCGGCACGGTCATAGACGAAACAAAGTCCACTCTTGTAATTAAAAAATCTGATAAAACGGTAAGGGTGCCGAAAGTCGGGACGGTTTTCGCGTTCAGATGCGGAAGGAAAAGCTTCATTGTCGACGGAAAAGAGATAAATTTCAGGCCCCACGAGCGCATAAGCAAGGGTCTTAAGTTCTACAAGGCGCGAAGCGTATGATTTTTATATATTATACATCTAATAATTAACTGCAATTTTATTGCTTTTCGGCTCTTGGCGTTTTTTGCCTAGGCCAACTGCTACGGTGGCACCCTTATTCGTGCCTTTAAAAGTTTGCAGAGTGATTAATTGGAATGCGAAGACCCTAAATGCCCGATACACGGCAGCGTCAAGACGCACGGCAGCAGCATAGAAGCTGTCGTAGTCAGCGACAAGGCTGCCAAAACAGTGATAGTGGAAAGGCCATACACGACCTTCCTGAAGAAATACGAGCGTTCGCTTAGGAAGTCATCGCGCATACCTGCCTACAATCCCCAGTGCATAGGGGCAAAGGCGGGAGACACTGTTATCGTTGAGGGCTGCAGGAGGCTCAGCAAGACGAAGTCCTTCGTGGTCACTAAGATAGTAAAGAAATCAGGTGCTTGAAATGAAAGGCATTACCACTAACATATCAAAAACATTGGTACCGGGCAGCATACTTACATGCGCGGACAACAGCGGCGCCAAGACGCTAATGATAATAAACAAGATAGGAAAGTCCGGCGCGCACAAGAGGATGGCAAGCAACGGCATAGGCGATATAGTGCTGGCAAGCGTAAAGAGCGGCTCTCCGCAATACATAAAAAAGAAGGTCAGGGCCGTCATAATAAGGCAGAGGCAGCCAATAAGGCGCGCCAACGGCATGAGGATCAGGTTTGAGGACAACGCGGCAATACTAATAAACGACACCAATCTTCCGATAGCCACTGAGGTAAAGGGGGCTATGGCCAGGGAAGTTGTCGAAAGGTACATAAAGCTGGCAGGCATAGCTTCAAGAGTGGTATGATGATCAAAAGCAGCAAGCCCAGAAAGCAGAGGAAATTCAGGCATACGGCGCCACTGCACCAGATGCAGCACATGGCACATGCCCACATAAGCAAGGAACTCAGGCAAAAGCTAAAGATAGCAAAAAGAACCATACAGGTGTCGAAGGGCGACACGGTAAAGCTGGTCTCAGGAAAGAAAAAGGGAACCTCCGGAAAGGTCGTCAACGTTGACCTAAGGAAGGGAAAGCTCTCTATAGACTCTATGAACAGGAAGGACGTGAAGGGAAAGGAAAAGCCTGTCTTCGTAAGCATAAGCAACGTTTACATAACCGATCTGAACCTGTCGGACAAGAAAAGGGCTCAAAAATTGAAAGTCGCTCCCACTACAAGCGCAAAGCCCAGCGTGGAAGCAAAAGACGTGATTCAAAATGGCAAACAAAGGGAACAATAGGCACATAAAGTCGCTCAACGCACCCAAATTCTTCGGGGTTGCAAAGAAGGGCAACAAGTACACCGCGAAGCAGAGGCCCGGAAGGCACAGCTTCGAAAAGTCGGCTCCTCTGCAGACGATTGTAAAGAAGACGTCTCTTTTTGCAGGGACTGCAGAGGCCGTGAAATCCATAAAGAACATGCAGATAGCAGTTAACGGCACAAAGGTCAAGGACCCGAAATATCCCGTTGGCCTTAACGACATAATAAGCATAGATACAATTGGCAAGAAATTTTCGATAAGCATAAACGGCCATGGGCAGGCAGTGCTTGAAGAGCAGAAGGGCCAGCCGGAAAGGAACGCCAAAGTCACTGGCAAGTACGTATACAGGAACAAGAAGCTCATGCTCAAGCTGCACGATGGCAGCATAATACCTTCGCCAAACAATGACGTGAAGGTTGGCGACACAATCGCACTTTCAGAATCCAACGAGGTGAAGCAGCATTTTCCGCTGAAGGCGGGCGCAAAGTGCATGGTCATTGACGGGGTACACGTAGGAGCCAAAGGCAAGATTGCCAACATGGCAAAGGGGACTATGCATACCGGAGCAACGGCCACAGTCGAGCAGGAGAACGGGGAGAAATTCGACACTCTTGTCGAGAACCTCATAGTTATAGGTTGATTCCGATGGCAGAGAAAGAAACAGGAGCAAGAAAGCAGGACAACCCAATGAGGCGCATAAGGATAAACAAGCTTGTGATAAACATAGGCACTGGAAACGATGACAAGCAGCAGTCAAATGCAAAGAGGCTGCTGCAGCAAATATCCGGGTTCAAGCCAGCGGATTCGATATCGACTAAAAGGATACCGTCATTCAAAATATCGAAAGGTGCCAAGATAGGCTCATTCGTAACAGTCAGGAATGAGCCGGCAAGGAAGCTCGCAAAGAGGCTGTTCGAGGCCGTAGGCAACAAGGTGGCCGAGCGCAGCATACAGGACAACACAGTGAACTTCGGCATAAAGGAATACATAGACATAAATGGGATAAAGTACGACCCGGTTATAGGCATGCTTGGCATGAACGTCAACGTCTCGTTCAAGAGGCCAGGACTCAGAACCGAGCTCAAGAAGCGCGCCAACGGCGTAATAAAAAGGTCGCACAGGCGCATACCCAAGGAGGAGCTTAAATCATACTTGAAAAAGGAATTCGACGTAACCGTAGAGGGTGCTGCTCAATGAAAGTTAGACCAGAAGAAAAATACAAGGGAAAAGGAACAAGAAAATGCAGGATATGCGGTGCAAGCCGCGCCCTGATACGCGAGCACGGGCTCTACGTATGCAAGAGATGCTTCAGAGAGGTGGCAAAGGACCTCAATTTCAAAAAATATGGCTGATTTGATGGTTGACAGACTCGCTGATACTATAAACAAGATAAAGACGAACGAAAACATAGGCAGGCGCGAGTGCGTAGTGTACTCGACGAAGCAGATAAAGGCATTTATAGACCTTCTGAAGGCTGAAGGCTACCTCGGCGATTACGAGGAATTCAGCGACAGGTACTCAAAGAAAATGAGGCTTAAGCTGCTGAACAAGGTGAACGGAATAGGCATAGTAAAGCCCCACTATTCGATGTCGAGCAGCGACATAAGCAAGTATGAAGAGCGATACATACCGAGCAAGGACTTCGGCATACTGGTGCTTTCCACGTCAAAGGGCTTGATGACACACAGGAAGGCGAGGGAGCAGAACATAGGAGGAAGGCTGCTCGCATACATATACTGAAAATTATGTTTAAAGATTCATGGTAATTGAATGGCTGAAATAACATTGGCACAGGGCGTTAGCGCAACACTCTCGGCTGGCAAAGTGATTATAAAAGGCCCGCTTGGGAGCAACGAGAGGCAGTTCAACGACGCACTGCTTAAAGTGGAAATAAACGGCCCAAAGATAAAAGTGGAGCCGTCTCCAGCAAACAAGAAGCTCGCCAAGAAGGCGATGGTAGCAGAGCAGTCGCTGGCCAAGGAGCTGTCGAACGACTCCGAAGGCGTAGTAAAATACTTTGAGGTCAACATGGAAGCGGTATATGCACACTTCCCGCTTACTATCGAAGTAAAGCCTAAAGAGATAATAATAAAGAACATGCTGGGCGAGCGCGCAGCGCGTGCTGCCGACATAGTCGGCGCGACAAAGGCCGAAGCGAAGGAAAAGAAACTTCGCATATACGGCATAAAGCTTGAAGATGTGACGCAGACTGCCGCAAATGTAAGGAAGGCGTGCAGGGTAAGGCACAAGGACGAGAGGGTATTCCAGGATGGAGTATACTATGCTATCGAGTGAAGATCATGGCGATAAAAAAAGAGAAGAAGGCAAGGGTCAAGAAGAAGGGCCATCCCAAGTTCAACGTGCCCAACGTAGGCGCAAAGAACAGGAAGAGGGTCCCTGACAGGTGGCACAAGCAGCGCGGCCAGGACAACAAGAAAAGGATAAAGAGGGACTTCATGGGTGCCACCCCAACAATCGGCTACAAGAACCCGGCCAGCGTTTCTGGCGTACGCTCTGACGGCAAAAGGCTGATGCTCGTGCACAATATGAACGAGCTCAACGCTGCGCTTAGGAATCCGGAAATAGCATCATACAACATAGTCATATCCCACGATGTCGGAAGGAGGAAGCGCCTTGAGATGGCGAAGATTGCTTCATCCAGCGGCGTCAGGATAGTAAACGGTGTTCACCAATGAGCGTAAAACTTACAAGGAGGGTTGCCGCGGACATAATGAAGCGCGGAGAAACCAGCATAAGGATAAAGCCGTCTGCAATAGACGATGCCAAGAAGGCCATAACAAGGGACGACGTAAAGGAGCTCATAAAGAGCGGAAGCATATACGCCATGGCCGAGAAGCGCAACGTCAGCAGGTACGGAAAATCGCTCAAGAAGAAGAGGTCCGAGGGAAGGAAGCGCGGCCCTGGAAAGAAGAAGGGAACGAAGAAAACGCGCTCGACAGCCAACCACATGAAAAGGATGAGGTCCCAGAGGAGGATACTTGCAGCACTTAAATCCGACAAGACGATAAACAATGAGCAGTACAAGGAGTTCTACGCCTTGGTTAAAGGAGGCACATTCCAGACCAAGCTCACGCTCCTGAACCACATAAAGAGCAGGGGCGTCGAGATAAGCGACGAAAGGCTTGAAAAGCTCAAGCATATATGAGGCATTTTTATGGAAATCAAAAAGAGAAGGCGCGCGAAGTCGCTGACGAATTACAGGAAAAGGATCGCAATTCTTAAGGGCAGGATGCCCCGTGTAGTAATACGCAGGAGCAACAGGTCTATAACGGCGCAGATAATATCGTACGAGCCCAACGGCGACAAGGTAAAAGCAAGTGCAGTTTCTTCGGAGCTCAAGGCTTTGGGCTGGATGCCAAAGTCCAACATACCTACTGCGTATCTGACAGGAATGCTCCTGGCCAAGAAGGCCCACGAGAAGGGCATAAAGGGTGCCATGGTGCTGGACATAGGTCTGAACAAGCCGATAAAGGGGAACGTCATATTCTCTGCGGCTAAGGGATGCAAGGACAACGGTCTCGATCTCGTATCTGAGATAGAAGCCGACGAATCCAGGCTGTCTGGAAAGCACATAGCCGATTATGCGAAGACAGGCTCTGGAAAGGGCGTTTCAGAGTTTGCACAGTACGAAAAGGCCAAGCTCAACGTAAAGGAGCTCGACAAGGTTTTTGCCGACGTAAAAGGCAAGATCGCCATTGCAATAAACAAGTGATTTTTTGAGAGGAAGAGGACGTTTTAACAATCAGGAAAGGCGCAGGGAATTCGACGTAGCTGCGTGGGAACCTGTTACGGTTCTAGGAAAGATGGTGAAGGCCGGCTCGATAACAAGCTTGGAGCAGATATTCAGCATGGGCAAGAGCATCGAGGAGAACGGCATAGTGGACGCGCTTCTCCCAAACATAAACAGCGAGGTTGTGGAGATAAGAAGCGTGCAGAGGATGACGAGCAACAACAGGAAGCAGAAGTTCAGGGTCACCGCGATAGTCGGCGACGGCAATGGCCACGTAGGCGTTGGCGCTGCCAAGGATGTTGAAGTAAAGGCCGCAATAGACTCTGCGATAAACGCTGCCAAAAGGAACATAATGCCTGTCGTGATGGGCTGCGGCTCATGGCAGTGCACGTGCGGGCAGCCACACAGCCTTCCGTTCATAACAAGGGGCAAGTGCGGCAGCGTAGAAGTCCTGCTAAAGCCGGCACCCAAAGGCCTGGGCATAGTGGCGAGCAAGCACGTAAAGCGCATGCTCGAGCTTGCTGGCGTTAAGGATATTTGGAGCTTCTCAAAGGGAAGGACGAGGACAACCTACAACGTTCTCATGGCTGTGATGGACGCGTTCCAGCACACGATAAGCATGAAGAATCTCGAGGACTTCAACAAGTCGAAGTAAAACTTTTACACAGGGTTAACAAATTGCCCCAGCCCGTTTTAAATGTTTTTGTCGAAATATGCATATTAACCAAGTGATACAAATGAAAGTGTATGTAGACAAGCCATTGTGTACTGGATGCCAGCACTGCAAGGACGTATGCCCTGTTGCGGTATTCGAGCTTAGGGACAGGAAGAACATCGACGAAGTCAACAAGGACACAGCTCCTGAGAACGCGCAGTGGAAGGGCACTACGGATCAGGCGATTTTCGACAAGTGGTCCAAGGTCGAGGACGGCCATCATCATTTCGCCGATGCAAACGACGGAACTAGTGGAGGCATATCCGTGGCCGTGAACGGCGATGCGTGCATACTGTGCCAGGCGTGCCTGATACAGTGCGAAGGAGAGTGCATACACATAATAGACGATTCCGGAACGGAATACAAGTCGATATATGCGTAAAGCGCAGTTCTTGATTTTTAGTCGTGCCGGGTTTTCCGGCCGTTGTTTCTTCTTATTTATTCTTATGCTTGGGTGTTTCATCTGATAAGCTATATGAGCAAGGGTTTTAGCGACAAGGAATCACTCGGCGTGCTCAACAAGGACGTCAGGGAATGGTTTACAAGCAACTTTAAAGAGCTAACAATGCCGCAGAGCTTTACATTCAAGCTTGTCAGCGAGCACAAAAACATACTCGTGGCTGCGCCAACAGGTTCTGGAAAAACAATGTCCGGATTTGTCGCAATACTAAGCGACCTGTTCAACAAGGCTTCGCGGGACGATCTCAAGGAGGGCGTATACTGCATCTACGTTTCTCCGCTAAGGGCCCTCAACAACGACATATACAAGAACCTCAGCAAGCCATTGGAGGAGATATACAAGCTGTCCGAGAAGAACGCAAAGTCGTCAAAGGTCACGATAGCTGTCAGGACCGGAGATACCCCTCAAAAGGATAGGCAAAAGCAGCTCAAGCACCCTCCGCACATACTGGTAACCACGCCGGAGAGCCTTGCAATACTAATAACTTCGGAGAAATTTGCCGAAAATCTCAAGCTGGTTGAGTATGTAGTCATAGACGAGATACATGAGCTGGCTAACAACAAGCGCGGCGTGCACCTTTCGCTTTCTCTGGAAAGATTGCGTAGCATGATAGGCCACGATTTCACGCGCATAGGGCTTGGCGCAACACTCTATCCACTCGACGAGGCAGCAAAATACCTTGTGGGATGCAACGAGGACGGCACATCGCGAGATTGCGTGATAATAGACGCTTCATGGGGAAAGAAGCTCCAGGTGCAGGCTATAAGCCCAGTAAAGGACATGATATACACTCCAGACGAAAAGATAGAGCAGAACACATATTCGATAATAAACGACATAATAAAGAAAAACAAGTCGACCCTGATATTCACAAATACGAGGAGCGGAACCGAACGTGTCGTATTCAACCTCAAGAAGAAGTTCGGCTACAACGAGGACATAGCAGCGCACCATGGATCACTATCAAGAGAATCCAGGCTAGAGGTAGAAGAGCTGCTTAAGGCCGGCTCGCTGAAATGCGCAGTATCCTCGACAAGCCTTGAGCTCGGCATAGACATAGGCAGCATAGATGATGTAATACAGCTCGGCTCTCCTAAAAGCGTAACGCGCGCGGTTCAAAGGATAGGCAGGGCCGGCCACAAGTACAAATCCGTTGCCAAGGGCGAAATAATTGTGCTCAACAGGGACGACCTCGTCGAATGCAGCATAATGCTTGACGCTGCGCTCAAGCGCCACCTGGATTCATTCAGGGTGCCGATGAATGCGCTGGACATACTCTCGCAGCACATAGTCGGAATGTCCATAACCAAGAAATGGGACGTCAAAGAGGCATATTCAGTAATCAAATCGTCATATCCATATTCAAAGCTGCCCTATGAAGATTTCATTGCCACCATAAGGTACCTTTCCGGGGAATACGTAGGCCTTGAAAGCAGGAGGGTATACGGGAAAATATGGTACGACGAAAAGGAAAATACATTCGGCAAGCGGGGCAAGATGATACGCCCAATATACATGCTCAACCTCGGCGCAATACCCGACGAAGTATCTGTCAACGTATTCGACACAAAAACAAAAAAGTGGATAGGAAACATAGAGGAGGAATTCCTGACAAGGCTGAAGCAGGGTGACATATTCACCCTTGGCGGCAGGCTCTACAGGTTCGAGTATGCAAAGGGCATGAGGTGCTACGTGTCCACAGCAGTTTCGGCAGCTCCGACCATACCTCCGTGGTTCTCCGAGCAGCTTCCACTGAGCTACGAGCTAGCGATTGAAATAGGTGCATTCAGGCGCAACTTTTCCGAGACAATAGCAAAACATTTCAAGAAGTCTGCTCTCAAGCTGGCTTCGAAGATGCCAAAGGAGGTTTCAGAAATGCTCGGCTCGCTCCCGATAGATTCAAACGCTTCCAAGGCCATATATGGCTATTTCGTAGAGCAGCTGCTCTTCGCCGGATCCGTTCCTAACGACAAGCTGATGCTCATAGAAATAACAAAGGATCCCAAGAGCGGTCAGAATCTTGCAATATTTCATTCACTTTACGGCCGGCGCATAAACGACACCCTCTCGCGAATAATAGCCATACACATAGGCAGGAGGCTTGGAACCGACGTAGGCATAATGATAAACGACAATGGCTTCCTTATAAATACCGAGGGAACGCTAAAGCCCTCTGATATAGAAGAAGCCATAAATTCCATGGTTGGCAGGGACCCAGAACCGCTGCTCAAGTCCAACATAAGGAAAACGGAGATAATGAAGCGCAGGTTCAGGCACGTCGCAGCAAGAAGCTTCATGATACTTCGCAACTACAAAGGCTACAAGCTGCCCGTGGGAAAGCAGCAGATAAACGCTACGCTTTTAATCAAGGCAGTGGAGAGCATAGACAAGGATTTCCCTGTCTTGAAGGAAACCTACAGGGAGATATTTGAGGAGGTGATGGACCTTCCAAGGACAAAATCGCTGCTCAAAAGCATAAAATCCGGCGACACGAAATACAAAATCATAAAGACGCAGATCCCGAGCCCGTTCGCCCACTCTATGATAACCTTCGGCCATGCGGACGTAGTGCTTATGAAGGAAAGGCATGAATACTTAAAATACCTGCATAAGATGGTAATAAAGAGGATAAACGCATCAAAATGATAAAATGATGCTTGGCGAAGACATAGAGCTCATCGACGGCATGCCATTGCTATTTATAAAAAGCCTGAACGCCATTGTTGTCGCCGACATGCACCTCGGATACGAGGGAGTTATGGCTAAGCGCGGGGTGCTGATACCGAAGGTAAATTTGCGGAAAATGCTGGAAACAATAGGCTCGGCAATCGAGAAGACTCACGCCAAAAAGCTTATAGTCGACGGAGATATAAAGAACGAATTCTCAAAGGTAGACGAAGAGGAATTCAATGAGTTATACGATTTCATAATGTTCTGCAGGAACGCAGGAATAGAGCCCGTGCTCATAAAAGGAAACCATGACAATTTTGTCGAAAGGTACAGGGAGCCTTTCAAGCTTTCGGTATACAGGCAGCAGGCAGTTATGGGCAAATACCTGTTTTTCCACGGGGAGGAGCTCCCGGAACTCGGCAAAGCGACAAAGGGGATAAAGGCGATGATAATGGGCCATGAGCATCCTGCGATAGGCATAATCGACGCTATAGGAAAACACGAAAGGCTGAAGTGCTTCCTTTACGGCAAATACAAGAATATTCCCCTAATTGTAATACCTGCGCTTAACTTCTTCGCCGGCGGCACGGAAATAAACATGGTGCCAAAATCAGAGCTGCTCGCCCCTATATTTTCAAAGCTTAACCTGGATGGCATGCATGCCATAGCCGTGGGATACGGATCGACGATAGACTTCGGCACAATAAAAGACTTGCGCAAGCTTGCATGACTATATCCAAGGCAGTATGTTAAGAAGCAGGGCTATTACCACTACCGCAGTTAGCACGTTTATGTACCTCTTTTTCAGGCTGTTGTCGTATATCCTCCATCCATCGAACCCCGGAACTGGGAGAAGGTTGACTACTGCTATGAGGAAGTTCAGCATGAACGATATCCCAAAAAGAGAGTAGAAGAAATAAGCTATCTCCTTCAGCGGTGTGTTCGTTATCGGAAAATACTTTTCGTAAAGGTTGACTCCAATTACTCCGCGCGATGTGCCGTTATACGATTTGGCCACGAAAGTATAATTGCCGGTGCTTGTTGCTACGCTCACAAGCGATCCGGGCCTGTCCCGCAGTGCAGCGGTGCCTAGCTGGGTAAGGTTGCTTACTGCATTGCCGTCCCATGCCAGGATTTCAGTGCCAGGCTGTATTACGTTGTATGCAGGGTATCCTGGCGTTGTGGAATAAACGAACACCCCATGGCCGTATATGTTTGTCAGCACGAATGGTAGCATCAAAAGCATCGGTATTAGAAATATTATCATTGCGAGGAAATTTGAAGAAACTCCTGCAGAAAATATCTTGTTCTGCTTTTTCTTGTCGAGCTTCAGCACTTCAGTTTCGTCGGGCTCGACAAATGCTCCTACCGGGACAACTCCGAATAGTAGCACGCCTACGGATTTAAGCTTTACCTTGAATGATCTGGCAAGTATGCCGTGTGAAAATTCGTGTATTATCAATATTATCGCAAGAGACAATATGCCGCTGAACAGCGGCAGGTCTATTCCCGGTATTACCGGAGCCACTCCTGGGGTTGAGCTATGCAGCGGGGCTATTGAATTTATCGATATGGATTTTATCAAAGCCTCAACTATGGTTCCCGCATTTGCCACGAGGAGCGCTATTATATAACCTGAGAAACCTGCGACAAGGACTATGCCCTTTAGTAGGTAATCAAGGTAATAGGCCCCCGGATACGTGAAGTTATATATCAGCGCCTGGAAAGTCGGCAATGTTGTCGAGAATTCCGCGCTAGATATGAGGTTGAAGCGCGATATGTTTATAAAAAGAAGCGCATACGAAGTAAACGGGAGCACGAACGCCATTATGAGCATGTTGCTTATGATTCCTATCGCGTACACTTTTTTCGATGCCCTGCCACGTATCAGCGGATACGAAAGCAGCCCAAACCCAAGCACCATGCCCCACATGGAAAGCAGTTCCCAGAAACGCGAATACCTTTTGGCAAGGTAATCTATCTCCTTTATTCCATGCTCTCCGCTAAGCATGACCATTCCGTAGCCTCCCTTGAGCGAAAGCAGCTTCTTGATCGCAAGCCCTGAAACAACAAGGATTGCTATTGGAAGTGCTACCTGCAAAGCCAGCCCAAGGTAATAAGCATGGTAATCGTAATATATGAACGCAAAGACGGCTATCGCTATTGCCACGGATGCGGCTTTCTTGTATGCCAGAAAACGCGATTTGTAGGCTCCCTTATCAGCAGCCTTGCTACCCTTAACCACCAAAACGCCTCAATGCAATAGGCTTTGCCGATAAAGCTATTTAGCATTAATCCCTGCTGCTGGCACGATTTTGCACCTCCTGTCCAAAAGCGTCGCAATTCAATGAATGCAAAACCTTTCTAGACTTTGCCATACAACGTAAAAACATCATGGGTGGGAATTTGAGCATAAGGTTCTGGTACTATAAGCATTTCAACAGGGCAAAGCTCCTGGAAGAGCTGTCGAAACCTGCAGATGGAGACTACGTTGCAGTAACAGAAGGAAATATGGTTACGCGGGTAAGGAGGGATGAGCTTGAGGAATACATGCGTTACGTAAAGGAAAGGGACCAGAAGCACGAAGTTGCCCAAATCCTTGAAGTCAAGCAGCCCAAGCATTAAATATCCGTATTCCTTTAGCACAATGCTTTTTTTGCAGTTTCGGCCCAATATAAGAATATATACCTTGCCGGCATTAATATACTGGGTGTGATTTGATGGAAGAATGCGAGCTCTGCGGCAGGCAAATGGACGTTGCGTATGTGGTATCAATAGAAGGTGTCGAGTTCAGGGTATGCGCAAGCTGCGCAAAGGGCAAGAAAATAATCTCGGAACCTGCAGGGCGCAAGCCCAACAGCACCGGCAGCTATTCGAGGCGCGCCCTACCGGAGGCAGATGACAATGGACCCGCTTTGATAGACGGCTATGGCACTGCGATACGCAACGCAAGGGAAGGGCTTAAGATACCTCTAAAGGTGCTTGCAGAAATGATAAACGAGAAAGAAACTTTCCTGTCAAGGGTGGAGGAAGAGAAAACCGAACCCCCTATGGCGCTGGTAAAGAAGCTTGAGAAGACCTTAAACATAAACCTCATCTCTGCAACAGACAAGCCAGATGCCAAAACGCATTCGATAGGGCAGCGCGGCAACGTTACTCTGGGCGACTATACTACCAAATGAAAAGTGCTTGAGATGGCGGTAGACCTTAGCAAACTCATAATCAGGGAGAAGATATCGCTCAAGGAGCTAAGCGGCAAAACGGTGGCAATAGACGCATACAATGTGCTCTACCAGTTTCTTTCAATAATAAGGCAGCCGGACGGCACGCCGCTAAAGGATTCCAAGGGTAGGGTAACAAGCCACCTATCTGGGCTTTTCTACAGGAGCATAGACCTGATACAAAACGGGATAACTCCTATATACGTGTTTGACGGGATACCGTCAAAGCTCAAAATGAAGACCATAGAAGCAAGGACAAGGAGGAGGGACAATGCCTACAACGCGTGGCTTGAGGCAAAAGCGCAGGGGGCCCTTGAAGCGGCAAGGACATACGCGCAGGAAAGCACCAGGGTGGACAAGGCAATAGTGTCCAGCGCCAAACAGCTACTGGATCTTATGGGCATAGCGCAGCTTACCTCTACTGGCGAGGGCGAGGCTCAAGCGAGCTACATGTGCAGGGAGGGCCTTGTTGACGCAGCTGCAAGCCAGGATTACGACACCCTGCTCTTCGGCGCCCCTGTGATAATAAGGAACCTTACGCTTTCCGGAAGGCGCAAACTCCCCAAAAAGAACGTTTATGTAGAGGTTGAGCCTGAGCGCGTGATACTGGCCGAAACCCTCAAAGCCCTTGGAATATCAAGGCAGCAGCTCATATGGATAGGCATAATGCTTGGAAACGATTTCAACGACGGCATAAAGGGCATAGGCCCGAAGACTGCGCTCAAGATAGCGATGGAATCAAAAAGCATAAGCGACGTGGAGTCAATAGTTGAGCAGAAGTTCAAGACTCCCTTCCAGACCGACATACGCGAGGTCGAGGAGCTGTTCAATAATCCGGATGTCAAACGCATCGAGAAGCCGGAGCTGGAGAAAATGGTCTCGGCAAAGCCCGATATAGAAGGCATAAAGCGCATGATGTGCGACGATTACGAGTTTTCCGAAGCTCGTATTGTCAAGTTTGCCGAACTCCTGGCCAAAAAGAGGGATTCGTCAAGGCAGGAAGGCATATCCAAGTGGTTCTGAACCTCACATACAAATAAAAGTAGGCCCAGTTATGCTGGCTCCGCAAAGCTTTTTATATCTGGTTCAAAAAGTAAAGAGTGTGGCGATTTTATGCCAGGAAAGAAGAAAAAGAGCGACAATAAGGACCAAAACCCGAATGGCGTTCCAGATATAGAGAATCTGATAAAGCTTATTGCAAAAACATTGAAGGAAAATTTTGACAACAACGACATGGCAAGCCTAGCCAATGAGTTTGGAATAGACATAAAACTTTCTGCAAATCCCTCAAAGGCTGTTCCGCCACCAAAGCCCGTGCGCCTGCAGAAGCCGGAGCCGAAGCTGCCCCAGGGCATGCCGCCGGAAATACAAACGCCAACTGAGCCATTTGTCGAAACCATATACAAGAAGGATTCGGTCGTAATAGATGCCAGCATGCCGAATGTTTCAAAGGGGGAGATAAACGTCATAGCCTCGCAGGGAACGCTCATAATAGAGATAAGCCACAAGGGCACTATATACAGCAAGAAGCTGCAGCTTGAGGCCAATGTCGACCCGGAAAAGGCATCAGCCACGTTCAAGAACGGGGTGCTTGAAGTAGTCATGCCAATAGTTGAGATGGCTTACATGAAGGACTTCAAGCTCAGCATAAAATAAGCCAAGCAAAAGCAATAAATATGCCACCGGGGAAATAAAGCTATCAATGGTGCTTTAATGCAGAAGAAAGTAACAAAATCGAACAGGAAGCTAGGCAAGGACTACAGGAACAAGAAGAAGCTCAGCAGGCTGAAGAAAGAGCATAGAAAGAGGCTCAAGGCAGTAAGGAGAAAGGGCAAGGTAGTCGGCTGAGCCCATAACGCCTATGTTATGTCGACGTACATCTTGTCGTTGAATTCATAAGCAACGGAATCCTCGCCTATGCCTATATTGGCGAGCATCTCATCCTTGCTGGCAAATTTTCTTATTTCGCTGTCGAAGTCCATAAGGTATATCCCGTCCGTCTCGTAATACAATATGGGGTTGAGCCTGTCGTTCTTTTCTATTATCAATATTTTTGCAGAGGGATTCCCAAGCGCTATTATAAGGCTGCACAGCAGCGTATACCTGTCTAGCTTTTCCCCGGCTCCGAACTCCATGGTCTCTGCGGGCTCAAGCCAAAATTCCACTGGAAGGTTTATCGTTTCTATCTCCTTCCTTACAAATTCGTATGCTACCACGCTTGCTGCGTAGAAGTCCCTTTCATAGGAATATTTTTCAAAGCCGCTCTTTATGTCCTCGGCCTTTTCCAATACTGACTTGTCTTTCGGGGTAACAAGCCTTGGCAGCTCCGCTACTGAAAGGCTTTCCTCCTCTCCTATATAATCGCGATACCTGTTTATGATCCTTAAATATATCGCGTTCAGCTTCGCCAGCCTCTCAAAATTAGTGCTTCCGCCTTCAGCTTCCGAATCCATTCAAATGCACTGTTGTTATGGCTCTGGCAAATGATAAATCTCTTGCGGTGCTTCTGCTGCATATTTTAAATTTTTCATCGCTTTATAATTATGGCAAACGAAAAGCTCGCGGAAATATTCAATGAAATCGCTGACATGCTGAGCGTTGACAAAAGGCCAACCGCAAGGTTCGAGGTGCGCGCCTACCAGAACGCAGCCATGGCGCTGCTCTCCATGGATGAGGACGTATCCAAGCTCTATGAGCGCTCAGGCATAGACGGTCTTATGTCGATAAGCGGGATTGGAAAGGGCCTTGCCGGAAAGATAGAGGAATACATAAAGACCGGCCGCGTCAGGAAGTACGACGAGCTAAAGAAAAAATACCCAATAGACTTCGAAAATCTTACGAAGATAGAAGGCATGGGGGCAAAGAGGGCAATTACGCTTTACCAGAAGCTAAACGTAACCGACATAAAAAGCCTTAAGGATGCCATATCCTCTCACAAAGTCATGACTCTTGAGGGTTTTGGCGAGAAGAGCGAGCAGCTGCTTGAAAAAGGTATAGAGATGCTCGAAGGCTCAAAGGGAAGAATGCTGCTCGGCTACGCACTGCCTGCAGCGGAATCCATAGTATCAGAACTTCTGGCCTCGAAAAAAGTGGAGAAAGCCATAATATGCGGCTCAACGAGGCGCATGAAGGAAACAATAGGCGACATAGACATACTTGCAATATCGCAGCACCCCGAAGATGTAATGGACCTGTTTGCGAAAATGAAAGGCGTATCCAACATAGTAGTCAAAGGCCCAACGAAAACCACCGTATGGCTTGACATTGGCACGACTTGCGATTTGAGGGTGATAGCCCCAGAAAGCTTCGGGGCAGCAATGCAGTACTTTACCGGCAGCAAGGAGCACAACGTGGAAGTAAGGAAGATAGCAATATCCAAGGGCTACAAGCTTAACGAATACGGGCTATTCGACAAAAACGACAAGGTGGTCTCAGCGATAGACGAAACGGACATCTATTCACGGCTTGGAATGGATTGGATAGAGCCTGAAATGAGGGAGAACCGCGGCGAAATAGCCCTGGCAAAAAAGCATAAGCTGCCGAAGCTGGTAAAATTGCAAGACCTAAAAGGAGACATGCATTCCCATACAAAGGAAACGGATGGGACAAACACTCTGGAAGAAATGGCAAGCGCCGCCATGGCACACGGGCTCGAGTATCTGGCGATAACCAATCATACGAAAAGCCTGAAAGTTGCCAGGGGAATGGACGAGAAGAAGTTTGCGGAATTCTTCAAAAGGGTCGATGCCTTGAACGAAAAGCTTGATGGAAAGCTCACGCTGCTCAAAGGGGCAGAAGTTGACATATTGAAGGACGGATCTCTGGATCTTTCCGCAGCTGCGCTCAAGAGTATGGACTGCGTGGTTGCCGCTGTACACTCAGGCTTCAACATGGGCATCAATGAGATGACATCTAGAGTAATAAAAGCAATTGATTCCGGATACGTGAACATACTTGCGCACCCTACTGGCAGGATAATCAACGAAAGGGAGCCGTACGCTATAGATCTCAGAAAAGTCGCAGAAAAGGCTGAAGAGAAAGGCGTTGTAATGGAGATAGACTCGTATCCGAGCAGGCTAGACCTCAACGACGCATCGATATTTGCCATACGCGACTACAAGGTATTGTTTTCGATAGATTCCGATGCACACAGCGTATCGCATTTCGACAATCTGCGCTATGGGATTGGGATGGCAAGGAGAGGCTGGCTTACAAAGGAAAAGGTCATAAACACGATGCCGGCAAGGCGCATATCCAAGCTGATAGCCAGAAAATAAGCCTACATGAATTTAAGCAGGTTGAACTGCTTGTCGTCTTTTATCGGCACGGTTCCCACCAGCCCAAATACCGCTTCTATCTCCTCCTTGAGGAGAAGAATCCTCTGCTTTATGTACGGCTCTAGCTCATACCTGTCGGCAAGATTTATCGCAGTGTAAAGATACTTCTCTATTCCTCCCTTGGATATCGTGAGCAAAAGCTTGCCTCCGCATCTGGTGCATACGCCCTTTATCGGTATGCGCCTATATTTTGCATTGCACTGCACGCAGCGGAATCCCTGCCTTGAATATGAATGAAGGTTGCCCATCAGGTCAGGTATGAAATGGCTTAGTATTAGCCTCCTGGCAGTATCTCTTTTGTCTATGCTGTACAGCTTGTCCATCAGGCTGAACTGCATTTCTATTTTGTCGTTCATGGTTTTGAGAGTAGTGTACGAACTTCTCTTCGGAGCTTGTGCTACTGCGTCTATGCCGGAAAGATGCGTGAACTTTATCCCGGAATATATGGAATCTTTCTGAAGCCTGTCTCCCACGACTTCTACCTTCACCTCTCCGGGTGCAGGATACGAATATGTCTTGTCATAAAAATCTATGCCGTAGCTTTCCACCACTTCCATGGCGTGGACCTCGTCGTCAACCTCTTCGGGCTTGACGTTTACGGTGAGTATCAGCGGTGCGTCCATTGTGCCTCCCACTGTTGTGGGCATGTAATGCTTTGAAAAATTCACAAGCGCATCAAGGAGCATCATCGTAGTGTCTTCGTCCCCGTCGCAGTTCCTCCTCCTCGCAGAAACAAGGTACGGATGCGCGAATCCCACGCTGGCATCGGTGAATCCTATGATCCTGCCGAGCACCCCTGCAGAAGTGTGCGGAGAAAGCGTTATCACGTAATGGCCTATAAGGTCCTTCTGCTCAGATACGTTGTAAAATTTTTCCAGGCCGTAAAACCTTACCAGCATCTCGTCCATAAATTGCGTGACGTTGATGAAATAATCTGCGCCCCTCCTGTTCAATATTACGTCCTGATGCATGAGCTCGACCAGCTGGTCCCCGCGCTCAAGCGGATTGCCCATATAATCTTTGTCATAGCCTAGCTTCTTCAAGGTCTCTACATCTACGGATATCTCGTCAGGATAGAAATGCGTTATCGGCACATCGGTAGCGTCGAATCTCGATGTTCCGTCTTTGAATATGAATATGTTGTGTGTGCTGCGGAGCAATCCCTTCTCCAGAGGCTCTGCAAGCTTGTCGGCATTCGAAAGCCCCTTAACTCCTTTCATGAGCTTCGGAAGCGAAGTCATTCCAATGTTTTTCATGGCCCTGTTAACCTCGGAAACTATGTTTATTTGCTTCATTTCGCCTCCTTCCATCTGGCCCCCGCATTTCTCGCATTTCAAGCCAGTCCCGAAGTTTCCGCAAAGCTTGCATTTGCGCATTATCTCTGCCCTGCACTTGTGCTCCTCGCAGTAGAATGAGTTTATGTACTCGCCACCTTTGGTGCAGAGGTGTCTTGCAAGCTCGACGTTTATGCTCTGCGAATTGAACTTCTTTCCCTGCAGAACGTACGCCTTGGTTATGCTTCGTTCCTTGCCCCCATATTCGCCTATCGGAAACAATATGTGCGGCGCGGGCTTCATCAGCCTCTCTCTTGCCTTTTCCGGCCTTCCCATTCTTCCGCCGATTTTCGTGGAGCGCTTCATTATCTTGAACTTGGCCAGCTTGTTGAGCATCTCAAGCGAGCTCTGTGCCCGCAGCGCATCTTCGGGCAATTCCTCATTTTGGATTATATTTCCATTCCTTACGAGCCCGAAGCTGGCAATGAGCGACTTTGCTGTTTCGCCCTCTACGTCTATGCTTTCGTTCCTGTCCATGTGGGGTATGCAGGCCCTCTCCAAAAGTTCGCGAGCCTTGGCCAGCCTGTCGCCGCTTATGGTAACCGAATGGATTTCATCCAGCATTTTGGCGCCCCCGAGGTCGGCCTCCTTGAAAGTTTCAACCAGAAAGAGCATGTCCTCAGTGCTTATGTCCGAATAATCGTATATGAATTTTGGATGCATTGGCACTCCGTATTTTTCCGAGATTTCTAACGCCTCTGCAAAATCCGATACCTTTGGAATCACATCGCATCCTGCTTTTTTGAGCTGAAGCGCCCAGTACTCCTCCACATAGCTCGTCGGGCTTAGCGGGGTATTTGTCTTCTTGAAATCTCCGTAAGTGACGAGTATGTCGCCAACCGACAAAATCTTTTTTATATGGGGTTCGAGCCTTCTTGCCTCATCTGCATCCTTTATCCTGAAAGCCTCGCCAGTATCGAGCTTGACAAACGGCCCCTCTATGGTATCAACTGGCACGGCTACGCAGCCTTTTCCGGGCTTTTCGACCTTGAGCTGTGTTCCGGTAGCTATAAATTCATCCATAAGGTACATGGTTGCAGGGTTGAAACCCTTAGAAGCTATGCCGGTGAATCTGCTCCTTCCGTATCTGAGCCTGAAAGCTCCCGAATGTTCCGGATATGCAAATATGGGCCTTCCAGCCACAAGCTCCTGCAGGAATACCACGTCCTTCTTGGTTTCCTTCTGCTCGGTCTGCTGAGATTTTTCTACCTTTATTATCTGGTTGAGCCAGGACCAGTCCAGCCCGGCTCCTTTCGTGTACTTGAGCACGCTTTTTGCCTTCTGCGCTATTCCCTCGCACGAAACAAGGCATATGCCGCTCCTTATCTTGTTTGATATCATCTGCGGCTTCCCGGCAGCGTCAAGCCTGTTTATGTTCCTGTGTATGCCTATTTCTATCTGTTCCGACGCCAGGCCGTCAAGGCATATCGGGCAGTTCTCGAATATTGTCCTTATGTCCTGTTCCGGTGGCAGGTATTGGAGCCTTGCCACTCTTGAATTGTAAATTTGGATCTCCTCCACATATCTGTCCATCTCGGCCTTCGTTGCCTTGTAAGCTCCTATTCCGAGTATCTTCCTCCCATAATCCGCTAGCGCTACCGAGAGTGCAGCCGCAGTGCCTCCTGCGCCTCTTATCGGCCCTGCATATATTATGGCCGCGTAATCGGTTCCGTCCTGATTCCTGTGAAGCTCTATTCCCTGAAGCCCTTCCGTCGGCGCAACCAATATGCCCTCAGTAAGGACCGCAAGCCCTACTTTTGTCGCAAGCGAAAGCCTCTTGTCTATGTCGTCGTTGAACCTTTCGTTGGTGCATACTTCCTTCACCATGGTAAAGGCTAGCTCCTGCCTGGATTTTCCTTCAGAGTTCTTTTTTATAAGCTCAGCCAATCCCTTTATCCCTATTATTCCCTCCACCCTGGTGGCAAGGTCGGGAGCTGGCAATATCTCTACGAATGGTTCGGGGTCGTAGCCCTTTTTCTTGGCTTCGGTTGCTACGCTGAATGCCTTCTCGAAATTTTTGTTAAGTTCTGAAAAATATTCGTGTATGTCCATTCGACTACCTGTTGAAGTCTATAGATGTCACGCTGTAATCCTTCGATTTGAACACCGGCATTATGCACGGGGTTGGTATGTGCCCCTGCCTTACCTGGAAATCCGTCCTTCCCTGCCACGTGCCGCTGTTTATGACCGTAACTCCGTGATATTTCGTAGTCCCGTTCTTGTGTATGTGACCCATGTGCAATATGTCAGGTATTGTGTCTATGACAAGGTTGTCAGTCTTCGACGGGACTATTATGTTGCCTCCGTATATCGGCGAAAGGTGCCTGCGCTTGAGCAGCTCTACCATCGCCTTCTCAGGCACGGAATAGCTGTTGTTCGGTATCGCGCTTATTATGGAATCCAATGAGGTTCCATGGTAGCCCAATACCTCCAGCCCGTGCAGGGTCATGTACGATGGATTCGATACTATGTGCACGTTGTCCTTCTTGAAATCCCCAATGAGCTCCTGCGGCAGCGGAGGCTGCGGCTCTGCTCTCTGCACCGCATCGTGGTTTCCCGGCATTATGAAAACGTGTATGTAATCAGGTATTGCTTCGACAAAATCGAACAGCATCTTGTACTGTGTGTACATGTCGGAGACTGCGAGGTCCCTGTCCTGGTTCGGGTATACTCCTATGCCGTCGGCATCGTCCCCGCTTATCACTATATATTTTATGCCTCCTACCATATCCATCTGGGTGTGGTCAGCATCTCCGTTGAGCCACCTTATCATCTTGGAGAAGTTTTTCTCCATGAAAAGCTTGCTACCCACGTGTATATCGGAGAGGAAAGCTATGTTTATGTTTTCCTCTACCTTCTTCTGCTGCCTTATCGGGACGTCGGGCCACACTATCATGTTTGCTATTACGAACGGCCCGGATATCTTGCCCTTTATCGCTATGACTTCATCGTTGGTTATCGAGTTCGCGTTGACGTAGAGCTCCTGCGCTTCTTTCGAGCTCCCGTTCATGAACATTACTTTCGCATATCCCTCTTCGTCTTCCAGCTCTAGCATGAGGTTGTTGTTCTTTGTTATTATCTTCCTGTTTACTATTCCGAATATGTAAACCTCTCTTCCGGAAGCGTAATCGTTTATGTGCTCCAGGCTCTGCAGGAACTGGCCATAGCTGCTGTGCTGCGCTATTATCTGGCGCATCCTTGCAAGCCTGTCCCTGAAATACATTACGAAATCGTTTATGCTGCCGTTGGTGTGCTCTACTTCTCTGCCCCTTATCTTGTACTGCGCGTCTATCTCAGCAGCAAGGGGCTTGAAGTCCGCAGACCTGCTCACCTCTATCTTTATCGGCTGCTTCTGCTCCATTATCTTGTCTATCGCCTTCTGGAGCTCCTCACTGCTCACTATGTGCAGCGTTTCCTCGGAATTCCTGCCCTCTATAAGCTCGTATGCCAATGCCGAAGGGTCAATGTCCTTCAGCATGTCCTCCTTTATGTCTCCCCCTATAAGCATCCCTGCCTTGGACAGGGCCGAGGCAAGCTGCTTGAGCGAACCCCTGGCGATTACCTCCTTTTCGCTCTCCATGTTATTGCTTTCAATCCTTTATCGATTCAAGTATGCTTAGTACTCCCCATATCACAGTCCTGGCCTGCGGCGGCAGGTTTATGTCGTTGCTCACGGAATCAAGGCTGTATATGGCCGAAGACGCCCTTACTGTGAATTCTCCTTCCTCGTTAAGCTTTGACTTCGCTTCGCTTACGGCGCTCCTTACATTCTTAGGCACGCTCGTGTCGCTTATAAGCATGTCCATCTGCATGTTTGCCTGCTTTATCAGCTCCAGCACTTCATCTTTCTTTGGCATATTATCACCGATAATTAGTACATTTACAGCTAGTATTGCATTTAAGCTATTTATAGCTGAGCCTCTGCCCTGCTTTTAAGCATCCTACCCTAAAAGCGAAAACGCATAAATATTTTTGCAGGTATAGAAAATATGCTTAGCCAAAAGCAAAGGGATTCGGAAATCTTCGTTTACAATCCAATGCCTGCTCCTGTTCCTGTCCACATAGGAAACAAAAATACCTAAACCAGTCCTTGGAACTTAAGAATCCAAGGGAAGACGCGGTAAAGATTGCGCTTCTAGACCTTGGCATACCGGCATACTACGAATACATGCGCTATCCATTGAGCAACGGCAGGGCATACTATCCAGATTTCATGACGTCAATATTCCTGAACGGGCGCCAGGTCATACTCGAGCCCCACAGCACGGTGAACGATACCGGATACCTGAAAAAGCTTAGCGAGTTCATAAATACTTACGATTTTTATCTGGTTTTGATATCTAACAGGTCGCACAGAAAGCTAATCGAGCATGGTTCTGATCCTGAGGAATTCGTAGACAAATACTGGTTCATAAACAACTTTTACAACGATGAAAGCTTTGTCAAGCAGAATTCTGAAAAGGTGAAGAAGAAGCTCAAGAATCTTCTAAGAAGGCCCGAAGCCGAAATAATCAAAGAGTGAACACACCCAATAATTGATATGCGGATTAAGCAAAGGTTGGTATTTTATACGTTATTTCTTTGATGAAAACTTCAGGCAAAACGCATGAGCAATGAAAGTGTCGGCCCGAGAAATGAAAATACGCTGCAGAACTACATCAGGAGGCAGGGCATTTCAGGGCAGCTGCATCTTGCCGTTTAACCCAAGTGATACTGCGGCCTTTAGGTCGCAGAGAAGGTCATATTTTTATAGTTATATTTATTTTTTTCCAGCCACAGGAGTAGAAGCATAGCTTTCTTTTGCAAGACGAGCTGGTGCGTACTCGCTATCCTGAAGCATTCCGTTCAGCAGCCGGCTTATAGCATAAACCGATGCGTATGAAACAGTAAAAACAAATGCTCCGACTACTACTACGGCCATGGCTTCAAGCCCAAGCTGGTGCAGCGCCATGATGCCGCCGCCAAACAGTATCCCGTTCGGAAGGTTCGAAGCGCCGGAAGCAGCTGCAAATGGGGTCTGCGCGAAGAACGCTATCATGAGCAGGCCAAATACACCGCCAACCAGATGCCCAGGCAGCACTCCTATCGGATCACTGTACCATTTAGGCTTGGAGAATATACTTTCCGCAAAGACAAATATTGGCCCACTGATAAGTCCTAGAATGACAGCACTCCCCGGGCTCACATAGCCGGCAAGGGGAGTTATGACTATAAGCCCCATCAGAACACCATTAACGGCGTATATCAGCCCAGGATCCCGCTTTGAAACAAGGAATTTAGTAAGCGTGGTTGAAACCATTGCAGAAGCAGCAGCTAGGAACGTGGTTATCACAACTATAATCGTTTCAGTTGTGAAGGCGAGTTCGCTTCCCGGATTGAAGCCAAACCAGCCAACCCATAACAGTATGATGGAAAGCGTTAGCCAGCTAGAGTTCAGGTTCAGGCGTTCCTTCTTCGACTGTTTCAGGCCCCTTTCTTTTCCTCCTGCCATATTCGAACCATTATAGCAAGAGCAGCGAATCCTGCAGCGCCATGGACAATTAGGCCTCCGGCGAAATCACGAACGCCCAGCATATACAGCCAGCCTGTCGGATTCCATATCCATGCGGCAGGAATGGTCCATATAAATATGAAGTATACGATCGAAAATAACATGAAAGCTGACATTTTCATCTTTCGTAGTACGACCACGCCAACAAGCGCCAGTGTTACTGAGGCGAATGCCGTTTCAAAGAGAAAATACGTGCCCGTCGAAAGGCCTGTACCAAAAAATTTGGCACCTGTAAGCCAGAAAACGCCAGTCAATTCACCAGGCAGATTTGAAGAAAAAAGTCCGAGGAATATATTGCTATAGCCCGGATTTCCAATTATGCCGCCTATCGTTGGCGCGAAAGCAATATCAAATCCGAAAGGCCCATAAAAAATAATGAAAAACAGGTTATTATAACAGCCTTATACAGGCTTCTATCCATTCTGTGGTTGATTTCACCTATTTCCAGAAGACCAACGGATACAGTCATCGTAAATACAAGAAGACTTGCAAGCAAAACCCAGAGATTATTTATAAGATCTAGAGACATCAGAATCACTTATGGGCAAGTTATCAATATCGGGTATTTTAGTATTTAGGCAAGAATTCCGCGCTAAGTTCCGAAACTGCCTCCTTGATCTGATCAGTGCTTCTGTGCAAGGCTCTATCGGCAGGGTTGCTGTGGAAATTGTCGCTCTTGCCTGGCAAAATATGCACATGGTAATGCGGGACTGTCCTTCCTGCGCTTGCACCCACACGCTCTATCTTGGAATAGCCGTCAAGCCCGTGCTTTTTGTAGAACCTAGCCACGAGCGATTCCGCCCTTTGCATGTCCTTTAATTCTGTTTCCGTAAGCTCTGTAAAATCCCCCCTGTGCTCTATGGGCATCAGAAGGAAATGGAAATCATGGTCTGCATCTTTCGATGCAACTATCCTGATTGCGCCAACTTTCGTTATAGTAGAGACGCCTATGATTTTCTCATCGTCAAATATGTCTGCCATAGCCTTGCCCTGCTGCCTTGTTTTTTCCACCATTAACGCACCCAAGCATACAGCATAATTTTATTGCAACAATAATCTAAAAATATGCCGCATGCAGCCTAAACAGCAAAGGACAAGCAAGATGCGAGGTAGTCAGGCTCTTGGCATTGCAGGATTCGCCTCGGTCGGGATTCGAACCCGAGTCGCAACCGTGACAGGGTCGTATGCTAACCACTACACCACCGAGGCTCTGCAGAATATTTCTGCATTGTCAGCTATAAATAACTTCTTGTCTTGCTACTTCTTCATGAGTCCCAGTGCTCCTCCTATTATTCCCAGGATCATGCCTACTAAGAATCCTCCGTCTCCGAGTATGCTTATGAGCGAGAATATTATGGCAACTATGGAGAATATCTTGAGCCTGTTCCCCTTGGGATTGTATGACATGATTCCGCTAAGCATGACAACGATTCCGCATATTACGCCAACTGCTGCTACTGCATATATTACATCCGCCAGCGCCCCGCTGTTCACATAATTGTTTATTAGCCTTATCTCAGTGGCGTTGTGCGCTAGTGCAGGATTAGAAGCAGTGAGGTTTGCTATTATCGAATTGGCCGAAACAGAACTGATAGCGCTGACCGCGCTCAACTCGTAGATTCCTCCCAAAAGTATGAGTACGCCTCCTATAAGCATGAAAATAAACGGGAGCGTGTGCTTCTGCTGTCCCGCTGATGGAGACATGAACTTTTCTGTTGCGCTTTTTCCTTGCATAATTACACCTTATTTCCCGTTGGAGCGAGTCGAACGCTCAACCTGCCGGTATCTTCTTGACGAAGAATCAAACTACAGCCGGCCGCTCTGCCATTGAGCTACAACGGGCATAACACTTATTTCGGCAAGAATATTAATAAGTTTACCTTATAAATTTATCTTACTGCCATTCCAAGTCTCTTGCACATCCAACGTGCGGTGCAGGTGATTAAATCACGAACATACTAAAATCCTTCTACGAATCCGCTTTCGGGAAAGTCCTCGCCGAAAAGTACAGCCACGGAGCAAGGATAAGGATAATAAAGAAGGGCCCGTACAAGGAGCTGATATACAACAGCACGGTCTTTTCGCGCATAGTAGAGGGGCGCCTCCTCACCGGAAGCTATTGGGACTACTTCCTGCCTCTTCCATCACTGTTCGAAAATCCCAAAATACTGATAATAGGCCTTGGCGGAGGCACGATACCGTACCAGATAGAATCTTTATACCCTAACGCGAGCATAGACGTAATAGAGATTGACGAGGCCATAGCGTCCATGTACAAGATATTCATAGGCAAGAACCTAAAGTCAAACATAATACTTGGCGATGGGATAGAGTACATGGAGTCCCACGGCAACATGTACAATATTGTGATACTTGATGCATATGTAGACGAGAACATGCCAGAGGAATTTTTCTCCGACAGGATGATAAATGCCGCGAGCTCATCGCTCATGGGAAACGGGGTTCTGGCAATAAACTATACGCTTACCTCGCTTGGAATAGCGAATTCGAAGAAGCTCACCAAAGCTCTTGCCAAAATGTTTGAAGTATACACTCTTTCAATGCCTCCAATATCGGGGAACAGGGTTGTAATATGCCTAAAGGGTGTCGATGCAGGAAAACTCAGGGCCATAGGCAGCATGCCCAAGCTCAAGGAGGAGCATGCATACATAACCAAGGCGTATTCCAACATGGATGAAGACAATCAGGAAGTAATTTAGTGTTGACCTAATAAATAAAATCGGTGCTGTTTTGCCTTCAATAAAGATGTACAATACCATGTCCCGCAGGATAGAAGACTTCAAGCCTTTGAATCCTCCAAAGGTGTTGATGTATGCATGCGGGCCTACGGTTTATTTCTATGCCCACATAGGCAACATGCGCGCCTATGTGTTTGAGGACATGCTTAGGAGAACGCTGGCACACGAGGGCTACGAAGTAAACCATGTAATGAACCTTACCGACGTTGGGCATCTGGCCAGCGACGCCGATACTGGGGAAGACAAGATAAGAAGGGAAGCCTCAAAGGAGCACAAGAGCATGTCGGAAATCGCTGACTTCTACACAAAGGCCTTCATGAAAGACCTATCGCTGCTCAACATAACGACTCCGACAACCATGGCAAAGGCTTCAGACCACGTCAACGAAATGCTTTCGCTTATAGGCACATTGGACAAGGAGGGATATCTATATACGATAAAGGATTCCAGCAGCGGAGTATACATGGACACATCCAAGGTGAAAGACTATGGAAAGCTTTCGGGAAGGACATTTGAAGAGCTGAACAAGAGCCAGCAGGCAGGCGCAAGGGTCGACAGGCCTGAAGGGCTCAAGAACATAACGGATTTTGCAGTATGGCGCTTCGCCCCAGAAAGCTTAAAGGAGATGGTATGGGATTCGAAGTTCGGGAGGGGCTTTCCAGGATGGCACATAGAATGCAGCGCAATGAGCATGAAATACCTTGGCAATACTTTCGACATACACTGCGGAGGTATAGACCACATACCAATACATCACACCAACGAGATAGCCCAATCCGAATCCGCTACTGGCGCGACGTTCGTCAACTACTGGTTTCACGTAAATTTCCTGACCGTAGACGGAGAAAAGATGGCGAAATCTCTTGGCAACATATACACGCTTGATGACATAATCAAAAGAGGCTTCTCGCCGCTAGCCTACAGGTATTTCCTCCTTAGCTCGCATTACAGGAGCCAGCAAAACTTCACCTTCGACGCGCTGCAAAACGCCCAGAATACGATAAATTCCATATATACCGTAGCACAGAAGCTGGCAAAGGTATCCGCCAAATTCGACAAGCTCGACAAGGAAACGATAAAGTTTGCTGAGAACATACGCGTCAAATTCTTCAGCGCTATATGCAACGACTTCAACACTCCGGAAGCCCTTGCGGCCATGCACGAGCTTGTGTCAAAGGCTGCCAACCTGGTAGAAACCGGCACCATAGGCATAGATGCATCATCTCTTGTGCTGAACGTACTCCTGGATTTCGATTCGGTTCTTGGCATAAGCATAGACAATTATGCAAAGGAAAAGAGCCTTCCTTCCGGGTCCGAAGAGCTACTTAAAGCTCGCGATCAGGCACGTGCATCCAAGGACTTCGCCAAGGCCGACGAGCTGCGCAAGGAGCTGGAAGAAAAGTTCGGAGTAATCGTTGAAGACACGCAGGAGGGCAGCAAATGGTTTTTGAAGGCGCAATGAGCATGCATGGAAAGGAGCCAAAAGACGAAAACTTCGGTTTCTTCACGTCGAGGCTTTACAAAGTATTCTCGAACACTTTTCCAAGCATGAAATCATTCTACTCGTTCATACTTTCCGACATCGCGAATTACAAGTTCTCATCCATGCTAGACATAGGTTGCGGCCCAGGTATTCTGGATGTGAAAATTGCGCAGATGTTTCCCAAAGCCAAAATATGCGGGATAGATCCATCAAAGGACATGATAAAGCAGGCGGATTCGCTCTCCAAGCGAATGGACATCAAAAACCTCGAATTCGCAATAGGCAAAAACACCGAAATACCCTTCGATCTTCAATTCGATATTGTGATAACTACCTTGTCATTCCACCACTGGGCTGTAAAGCGCAAGGCCTTGGAATACATAGCCAAGCGCATTGCTCCCCGGGGCAAAATGGCAATATATGAATTCCTCAAGCCCGAAAAGGGCATGGGAATTTCTGGAAGCCATTCGCTTAGCGTAAGGGAAGCAAATACATACTCCAATATTCCCGGCCTTGAGCCGGCAAAAGTGTCAACAGAAAAAGGATTCATAAAGGTAATTCTGGAAAAGTCTTCTAAGTAGTGGAATTGGCATAGCTTATCTTGAATATCCTGCTGTCCGAGTTCTGGTAAATGAGTTTCATGCTTACTCCTGTTCCATTTCCATAATCGCAGCTTGCCTTCGAGCATCCGTAAAGGAACTCGAACATGTTGCTTCTAGTAAAGTTTTGGCCAACGAGCGCTGCACTAGTTATATTGTGCCCGGAATATGTCATGAAGAACGTATAATTCACAGGCGATCCGGTCACGTTGTGCTCTATATAAGTGCCATTTGCGAAATTGTACAAAATGGTGTGCTTTAAGATGGTGTATCTGCCGTTGCTTCCCAACGCCGTTTCGACATCGCCAGGGTTGGAGAGATTCAGAAGCATTACGCCTTCGAGGCCGCTGTTTCCCTGCGCTACAAAGAAAATTCTTTCGAACGTGCTGTTGCTTGTTACGTTTACGCTGCTGAATGCGTCATAGCCATAAGTTGCTGCTATCGTGTTGCTCAGGTTGCCTTCGGTAGCTATGCCTCCGAGTTCCTGCAGCCAATAATATCTTGCCAGAAGGTATTCTGGCCTATGCGTCTCGTTTAATAGGTAATGTGCATCCGGGCTTGTGTTTAGTATAAATCTTGCGAAGCCTGCTATAAGCTTAGGATTCTGGCCTCCAACGCTGTCCATTGCACTGGTCCTGTTCGCCCAGCCCTCTATGACAGAGCCATCAGGCCAAACTGCCAGGAATGTTGCGTTGCTCGGGGTATTATTTTTCACCCATGTAAGCGCAGAAAGGAAATTGGCGTTTATGCCGTCAGCCTGTACCGACGTGAAAGACTCTAGATTTGTCAAATAAAGCATGTATACGAGTATGAATATAGCTACGGCAGCGAACATGAGCCTGCCATAAGTCCGAATCCCTTTCTTCGCGTTCTTCAAGACATTTTTGTCGAATCCCAAAAGCCTGCCTATCGCGTAAAGCCCATAAGCTGCAAATATCGCTATAGGCACAGCTACTATCGAATTGAACCTTACCGCATTGATTTGCAGGTAAAAGGTAGCCACGAAATAAGCAAGCATTACCAAGAATTCGGGCGAGAACTTGAGCCTGTGCAGCATCGTGTACTTCTGTCCCGGGTGTATCCTGTCTGCAAAGAGCAGGTAAAGGATTATGCCGACCGGAGCAAGAAAGAGCTGGTACGCAAAGCTTGCCCAAAGGAATGCAAACGTCGGAGGCTGCAGCTCCTGTATTGTGGTATCCAGGTGGCTGCTCGCTATCACGAGCCCGTCGCCGCTAGCCACCTGCGCAAGGAATCCTCCGAAGAATACGAGGATTACAACCAAAGCTACTACTATTACCGCAACAACAAATTTTGCCCTTGCTGCCATGTTCATAGTAAATGAAGGGAACCTGTTTCTTTCCCGTATAAGGTAATAGGCAAGAAGCGTGCCTATAACTACCGGGCCATAGAATATGAAGAAGTGCAGGCTTGAGAGTGCCTGCGTTCCCCTTATTATTGTAAGTGCCATCCACATGTGCTGCATCGCATATGTCAGCAGCAGCGCAAAGGTCAGCAAAAGCGAATCCTTGAGCAGCTGAAGGTCAGACGTTATGTAACCAAGCACTGTTATTAATATTACTGCAAGCATGTACACTATTATTGTAAACGGCGCGCCATTCCACACTGCGGTGCCAACTCCCAGGACGAAAGCAGCCAGCAGCGCAAATAGCACCTTCTTTCTGGCGCTCTTGGCCCTGAATACCGCTATAAAGAATATGAGCGAAAGTATCATGAAAGAGGTTATGAAGCCGTCTCCCCTGTATACGAGCGCAGCTGTCCTGGCTATGTCGCCGCTTGATATTGCTACAAAAAACATTGCCAGAAATGCCAGAACCCTGCTTTTGGCAAAATACCTTACAATGTAATATGCGCCTATTGCGTCAAGGACACCGAAGAGTATTGGCACAAGCCTCATCATGGTGTAATAGCTTGCACCGAAGTACCTCAATACCGCATACGGAAAAAGCGTGACGAAATAGAGTCCCAGCGGCTCCGTGATCGGGAAATGCGTAGGAAATCCTGAAAGAACCAACGTCTTAGGTATTGCAAACCCGTGCGTGACCGCGGCCCTTATGACCGAAAAATGATAAAAGCCGTCGGGCTCAAAGAATCCTGCATACTTAAGCATCCCGGTCCTTAGGTATATGTCAAGTATTATTACGATTATGAAAAGCGCTATTGCAGCATAGCCGTATTTGCCTATGGTGAACCTGGCCTTTTTGCCGTTACCTGCATTGGCATTATGCTCTGCTGGCGTTGACGAGTCAGCTCCAACGCTGACCTGCGGTATGCTCTCCTCGTGCTTCTCGGCAATCTCCGGTTGTGCTTCCTGTCCAGAATCCATAAACAGACCAAACTCGCTACTGAAAATTAAGTCAATAAAGCCTTTTTGTTATGAACTTTTTTAATGCTTATCCTAACATTCATGGCATCTAGCCTAAAAATGCCTGCCAGCCTTTACGATAAAGAAAATAAAAATACTAATAAATATATCAGATAAATATACATATCGAACTATGCCGCGCTCAGGTCTGGAGATATCATGGATACCACAAAATACAAAGCGATAGCTTTCGTCTTCATGTTTTCATTTATTCTCATTGCATCCTATTCATCATATTCGAATGCGAATACGGTTGCTGTCAATGCTTCGATAAATGCCGTGTGCCAGTTCGCACTGTACAATACGCATTCTGTCGTTTATCCGCTGCTCTCAAACATTTCGGTCAGCTTTGCCTCCCAAGATCTTGCAAACTGCTCAATATCAAGCATGCCAGGCACTATGACAGTTTTCTATCCTAACGGTACCAGAGCCTTGAACTTCAGCTCTGAGTTCTACAATTTTACAGATTCCCAGACACAATACAATTTTCCCGCTTCTTTCAACGGCCTCAAGCAGGGCAATTATACCGCAAACATAACCCTCAAAGAGACGCCCACATACAAAAATTCGACTACAATATCGCTAATACTTCTCAATCCTCCGAACGTTATAGCCAGCAACATGATAGTGGGAAACGTAAGCTATGGCTCTCAGCTTCCTGTTTCCCTGCGCCTCCATAACAACGGTTCCCTGGCCTCAAACACGATCACGCTTTATATAAGAATAAACGGCACTGCCGCGTTCAATAAAAGCTATGTCCTAAGCCCAATAGCCCCTAACCAGACATTCCCAATAATACTGTCACTAAGCAATGTCACCAACACTCCCGGCCCATACAAAATATATGCATATGCTGGCTTCAGCGAATATGGCAGGACGTTCCTGTCTAATGTGGTAAAGGCGAACTACACCGTTCCATCTCCTCCCTCTACTTCGAAAATACCCTCTAACAGAACTACTACGCCAATAGTAAAGCCTCCTTACGTGGAGATAACTACGGTGCCTATATACTCTTCAATACCTTACGGTACTTCTGCCGTATCGTCGCTAGGGCTTAAAGACATAATAGCACAGCCAGAAACCGTCACGCTAAGCATAAACAGCTCGTATTCCAACCTGATGAGCATTTCGGCTACTTCCCTTTCGCTCAAAGCGAACCAGACCGAACTGGTGCAGGTATACGCCAATGGAAAATCCAACAAGCCAGGCAGCTACATAGTTCCGATAGCGATAAACGCCACCTTGGCTAACGGCACATCATCCCTGCAAACCGAATATGTATCGTTTACCGTTTACAATAAGACAAATTCAACGGCATCAATAAATTACAACGTAGCTCTGCAAAATGACACAACGTCCGCTCTAGGCACTGTTACAGTTTCAGGTGCCGTAAATACGAGCCTGAAGAACACAACACTGCTCACCATAATACCGGAGGCAGAGGTTTCATCGTCAAACGACATAAACGCCTACGGCCTGCCTAACAGGATAGAAGTCGTCAACAATTCCTATTATATAATATGGAACATAAGCAGCATACCCGCATCCAAGCAGGTAATAGTGTATTATTCGATAAGTAATCCGAAAAGCCAGTCTCTTCTCAGCGACATACAGAACATACTATACTCTCCTTCTTCCATATCCTTCCTCAAGCTTTTCAAGATAACAAGCCTTTCACTCCCCACGCTCTTTACAAATTCATACGGGCTAATCAACGTTTCTGCAATATATACTGGGGTATTGCCGAGCACGGTATCGCTTTATCTCGTAAGCTCCACCGGGCTCAAGGCCATAAACGCTTCATACAGCCAGGGTATAGTGCCAAACCAGCAGGTTTTCCACTCTTTCAGGGTAGCTTCAGGTCCGGTTCCTGGGACGTATCTGCTGTACATGTATGCTTCCGCTGCAGGCGTAAACTACAACTATACGCTGCCCCTGCTGGTTGAAAAGCTGGTTCCATCAACTACCGTGCTCACAACAGTGCCGCCTACTCCGGTGCTCGAAAGAAACATATACACCTATGCCGCTTATGCGGCTATCGCCATAATATTGATAGCAATCGCCACGTACGCTGCATATAAATATAAAAACAAGCCCAGATACAATCCGAAAGTTGCAAAGGAGCTTGTAGAGATCACCAAAAAGGAGCGTTCTAAGAAGGGTTGAGGTTCTTCAAAATGACAAAAACATATAGCATAATCATTGCTTCCATAAAGGGCGGTGTCGGAAAGACCACCGTGGCGGTCAACCTTGCAATAGCGCTAAGCATAGCCGGATACAAGACATTGCTCTACGAAATGGACACGGTAAATCCGGGGGTGGGCTATCACCTAGGCAAGCTTGACGACGAATCCCGCGTTCAGGTTTACAAACCGACTGGGCTTCAATATGTTCCTGCACGCGTATCAGAATCTTCCGATGCAATGGTGCCAGAGCGCGTCTCGCAGCTGGAATCGGAAATTAAAAATGGCGACTATGATTTTGTGATAGTAGACACGCAATCGGCCGAAAAATCCCTGTTGAAGAAACATTTTGACAACGGCCTTATAATAATAAATCCGGACGAGCAGTCTTGCGCTGCCGGAATAATGGCCAAAGACATGGTCGAATCTTCAGGTGCCAAATGCAATATAATGCTGAACAGGGGGTTCGAAAAGCCTTATGCGCTTAGCGACAAAGAGATAGAAGAGATGTTTGGAACTCCGATAATGGCCAGGGCAGAAGAGGACCTTTCGTTGCGCAAGAGCCTTCTGAGCCATGTTCCGAATGTCCTGACAGAAAATGCACCTAAATTCAATGACCAGATAAACAAGCTGGCGAGAGTATATGCTGCGATGATTGACGAAGATTACGCGCAAAAGTTCGAAAATTTCAGCAAGGAACTCAACAGGGCGAAATCCGAAATCAAAAAATTGCAGAAGTAAAACACTTGGTCGAATGAGAAGCGAAACAGTCAAAGCGTCTGCAGGTTTTGCAGGAAAGCCACTAAGGCAGCAGAGCGTTGTGGAATTCGTACTTACATATGGCTGGGCCATACTTCTCATTGCCATAGTGCTGGGTGCGATGTACGCTGTCGGCCTTTTCAGGCCCAGCATACCTACAACATGCCTTCCAAATTCCGGGTATCTGTGCGAATCCCCTATAATGAATACTAGCGGCTATGTTGCAGTAAAGTTCGGAACTGTCAACCAGCAAAACATAGTAATAACGGGCCTGGGATGCTCGAGCGGAGACGTCGTGCCTTCAAATATAAGCTCAACCAATCTGCCTGTTTCCTCTGGCCAAGTAAAAGCCCTTGTCTTCAAGTGCCCGGTCCAGGCCCATTCAATAAATTCGCATTTTACCGGCACTCTATGGCTTCAATATACTTCCGACGGCATACCTGGCCAGCTGGGCGAAATTGGTACTCTTAGCGCGGCCGAAAGCACTCCTGACATAGTCGCTACTGCTTTCGTAAGTTCAAATTCCACATCAACAAGCACAAGCACGACTTCGACTAGCACATCCACAACTACCACTTCAACTTCAACGACTTCAACTTCTACCACTACCTCTACGTCTACTATTCCGTACGTGCCAATAATACTTAAAAATTCACAGTCGTCAAACACTCCTGCGCCGTTCCAGCAGATGGTCATAGCCAACAGCACAAAATACGCAAGCTATATCCATTCCGGATGGTCCAATGTCGAATTCACCACCGGGCCAGCAGCAACTGGCAATACTATAAGCGCATGGATAGAAAGCAATGCAACAAATTCATCCAAGACTACCGTAGTATGGCTAAAACTATTGTCAGGAATAAAAGCAAACAATTCCAGCGTAGTATACATGGATTTCATGCCTGGCAATGTGCTGTCCTCCAACGGGCCAACCGGCGAAGCTCCTCAGCTTTCGCCATCATACGCCGAATACGACGACGGTGCAAGCGTGTTCGACTTCTACGCTAATTTCGCAGGAACATCTTTGTCGTCAAACTGGACGTCTGGAGAAAGCGACGGAACCATTTCGGTAAATAACGGATTGACGGAAACAATACCGTATGATGCTGCAACTGGCAGCTATACATATGTTTCTACCTCACTGTATAAAATCAATGGTCCCGTAATTGCAGAAAGCTATGCCAACCTGAACGGGTTTGATACTACTAATTTCAGGATGGTCCCGGTAGCATTAACTCAATACAATAATCAGACTTGGCACGCAGATAATAGTGAAAATGAAAACGCAGCGGGGTGGTCTGGTAATGTTCAGGCCAATCCAACAATATCGGCAGAAACAACTACTTCGTCAGCAGCTGACGAATTTGAAAGTTCACAGATTTCGTCAAGTAACGCCTATCAATTATTTGGAATATTATATCCAGATAATGGTTCTGTATCAGTCCAATATAATTACCAAAATTGGGGTTCAACAACAACTTACGTGCCATCAACACCTCTTTATCTGACAATATCGAATTGGTTAAATCCGGCGCAATCGGAGTACTCAACAACATATCCTATTAATGTTGATTGGATACGTGTACGCGCATATCCGCCCAACGGCGTAATGCCTTCTGTCACTTTCTGGAATCAGGATGCTTCGCCATTATTAAAAATACAGAATAATACAACAGTTTATGCATCATCAAATGATATAATAAATGCAACCGCCCTATTTCCAAATACAAGCATCGAACTACTAAGAAACGGTAGTGTCATAGCTTCCGGGACGGGCAGCGTATCGTATATATTGAATTCCAACAGCAGTTCTACATGGGCGGCAGGCAGATACTATATAACCGCTTACGAACCCGGGGTAGGGGTTCCAAACACTATACAAAATATTACTATATCAAAAGCAACTCCAAAAATAAACGAAAGCGTAAGCAATCTCAATACATTTAACACAGGAACAATTTACAACTACAGCATCAAATATTCTGTAAATTCCTTCGACAACCAGCTTGATGCATACCTTTCAATAAATGGGATAAATGTATCATCAACTAACTCCATAAGCACCTACACTTTCAATATGTCAAATACTACTTCATTTTATGCTTTTACACCTGGCAACGCCAACTATACTGCGGTTGCCTTAAACAAGACAAGCGTGTATGTGGTAAGGTATCCGTACTACGTGCCCATAACAATATACAACAACCAGTCAAGCAATACTCCGGCCCCGTTCCAGCAGCTCATAAAAATAAACATGTCAAAATACGCTAATTATGCATCCGATAACCTTAGCAACATTTTCTTCTTCTACCAAAACAAGACTATAATACCTTCTTGGCAGGAGAGTGGCACAGCAGGGGCTACATTCAACGGCGCGCCTGCTTATATGATGCAAGAAGGCGGATATAAATGGATGAACAACGCAGCACAGCACTTTACAATATCTATATGGGTAAATCCTTCCTCACCAAACGGCGTAATACTAGACGAGCTGAACCAAAGCGATAGCTGGCATGACTCCTGGCTAGACTTAGTTAATGGAAACGTACAAATGAGGATATGGAATCTAGGGTGCGTGAATCTCGGTGCTATACCAGATAATCAGTGGAGCAACATAGTAATGGAGTACAACGGTTCTACTTATTCCGGATACATTAACGGCAACTTTGCCGGATCTGGCACCGGAACGCGTTCGGTCCCTGGCGGTTCATATGCCCTGTCCTACGCACTTGGCAAGAACGATACAACGAATTGCGGCTCAGGCTCTGCATTTGACGGGCTTATGCTTAACTACCAAATATACAACACAACGCTGCAGCCCAGCGGCATAAAAAGCATATATTCAAATGGAAAATACGGAACACCTCCATTCAATTCGTCCGAAGGGCTAAGCGGCTGGTGGCAGCTCAAATACAACTCCAGCGCACAGGAAGGCGGTGACAACATGGTATACAGCAACGTCAACTTTACAAGCTTGAATACTTATTATTGGCTCAAGCTCAATAATGGCATACCTGCGAACAGCAATCTTACTGTATACATGGGCTTCGCCAACAAGAGCGACATGCTGTTCAATAAACTTACAACCGGCGAAGCCCCGCAGCTTTCGCCATCATACGCCGAATACGACGACGGTGCAAGCGTGTTCAACAACTACTGGAACTTTGCTGGAACAACGCTGCCAAGTGGATGGACATCTACTACAGATTTTACGGGAAGTGTCAATAATGGACTAACAGTTACAAGCTCCTCTGCTTGGGCTGGTGTTGCTTCTGGTGCAATTACTGCATCCCCGCCAATCATATTGGATGCTTATGACGAAGTTACTTCAGAGCAAGCAGCTAACATTGGCTTCAGCTCAGGCACAAGTTTTAGTTCGACTTATTCATATTACGATTCTTACCAATACCTCCAGGCATCTGGCTCTTCGTACACGACAGCAAATATATATTATGCTACAAGTTCGGCGCAAACGGCTATTGTTACTGGCACGCTTCCTACTGCATCGAACTCTGGGTATAATGTTTATAGCGCGGTATTCACTGCTTCAAACGTGGCGCAGCTTCAAAACTATGCAAGCGTAGATTCCGCATCAACTACTGATTTATCATCCGCTTCGTATGTTTTTGCTTCAGTATACAGTGGAGCAACGGAAAAAATCCAGTGGATGCGTACGCGTGCATATCCTCCCAACGGCGTAATGCCTAGTTATAACATAGGGCTTACTTACGCTCCTGCTGCCCCAGAACTGCTAATAAACAAATCTACGATATCATATGGACACACGGACGCCATAGCTACATCCTCACAGATAAGCGGTGACGAGGTAGAGCTTTCGATAAACGGCAATGTTGTTTCGGGACCGACGTCGAACACAATAAATTATGATTTCCCAATAAGCGTTCCAGGAACTTACATAGTAAATGCTACCAATATAAACAATTCAAAAACTACCTCGCTGCAAATTACTGTAGTAAAAGCCGTTCCTGAAATCCACGGCCCAAAACCGGGATTTTATTCTAATAGCTACAATTCCACGTACTCAATCTCTACAGTTTCGAATCAGCTTACAGGAAACCTGTACGTAAACGGCGTAAAAGTCTCCGCGACGAACTCGTCCAATACTATAGAATTAAACGCCCTGGGCACATATGCGCTTATATTCAATACTACTGGCAATGCAAATTATACTTCTGCAACAACGGGCATAATAAATGTAGACATAATAAACCAGAGCGTGCCATATAAAATTCCCGATAACATCTATTATTATTCAGTAGTGCATGTGCATAACAGCCAATCTGTTCCTACAATAAAGCAGCCACAGGAATACCTGCAAATAAACGCGAGTGCATTTGAAAATTATATAAACTATAACTACAGCAGTGCAAACTTCGAATTCTTCTCGGCTAACGGCACAATCGTGCCAGGGTGGATAATAGATAATGTTTCAGGCGAAATAGGCATATGGCTAAAGCTGCCCGAAAGCATACCTGCAGGGTCAAACGAGACTGTTTATCTGGGTTTTGCACAAAAGGCCACAAACCTTCTCTCAAGCTCAGGCACAACAGGCATAGGCGAGGCACCACAGTTAAGCTCAACCTACGCCGAATACGACGACGGTACAGGCGTTTTCCAGGCCTATTTCAATGGGGTAACTCCACTTTCAGATTTCAGCGTCCAGAGTGGTTACAGCTCAGCTCAGGCATCCGGCCAGTGCGCTACAAGCCTCAATTGCAGGTCAAGCACGGTCTATTACATAAAGTCATCAGGATCTGGGGCAAGGGCGTTCGACGTTGCATACAACAAGGCATTTCCAGATAACGCAACATTAGTGCTGGGATCGAACATAGATACGACGCTAACCAACGAAGGCTTCGTGAGCCTAGGCGCAGCTTCAATGTCCTCTTCTCCTCCTGGGATAGACTATTCTGCAGGAAACGGAGACTCGTTATCAACTACGTGGCTACAGGGCGGCAACTATGGCGGTTCTCCTGGTTCAACTTCATCCACACCTCCACCATATCTTTATTACGAAATGAGTTATGTGCCAGGAGCATCTGACGTAGTAAGCACGATATACGACGAGGGTGCTTCCGTAAGCTATAACAACTATATTCCATCTTCATACTCAGGAGGTCTATACATAGGGATAGCATCCGCGACAGAATACGTAAACGAACTGGACTACTCTAGCTGGATGGCAGCTGCACAGTCCACAAGCACTGGCGTATTCCCTGCAGCAAACGTTACAAGAAATGCGCAGCCTGTAGGTTCTATAGAGCTCCTAATAAACAGCCAAAGGGAAAACACAACTCTGAATTACTCAATAATAAATATAACTGCAACATCCCTTTCCGGAATATACTCAACAGACACTGTAGAAGTGCTGCTAAACGGCAATATTATATGCACAGGAGTTGGAACATGCACCTACGATAGCCCTATCGCAGCCTCAACTTCAACATATAACGTTACAGCAAAGAACTTGAATACTTCAGCCGAGCGGACCTTCGGCCTCAAGGTGGACAAGGCCGTTCCGGAAATAAGAACAAACGCACCATATTACGGGATTAACAACGGAACAATGTACTACTCGGTCAACACTATAAATTCGCAGATAAGGGCTTACTTGTATGTGAATGGAGTCCAGGTTTCCAACACAATAAGCGAATCGAGCTACGTAGTAAATGCCATAGGCAACTACAGCCTGTATGCTTCTACGCCAGGAGATTCAAACTATACCAATTTTACAACGCCGACAAAGACAATGCACATAATACCTTCGCCAAAGTTCTTTATCCCCATACTCATAACAAACAACCAAAGCGTAGCTACTCCGGCCCCGTTCCAGCAAGAGCTCACGTTCAACAGTCTAACGTATAAATATGCCGAAGCTGGCAACCTTGACAACGTTCTATTCTTCTATGCAAACGGAACCGTAGTACCTTCATGGCTCGAATCAGGCAACAGCAACACTAGCACAAGCACGATATACTGGCTCAACATAAGCCACGGCATTCCAGCAAAGAGCTCTATAACAGTATACCTTGGCATTACAGCCAAGAACTATAGCGTATTTAACAACGTGTCAATCGGCGAAGCAGCACAGCTGTCATCCCCATACGGCGAATATGACAATATTGCCCATGTAATGGACAAGGGGCTCCTATACCAGATATGGGGCTGGGGCGGCTCAGGCATACAGTCGCAGTCGGAACTATACCAGTCTAGCATGACTCCAGGGTCCAGCTTCACTTTTGGCACTACCACAGCAACGGCGTCCCAGACATTGTATAATGCCAACTTTACCGGAGTTACGGAAGACGTTGACGGTTCATCGGAGCCATACGTAATAATAAACTACCAGAACGGCTATTCTGGAGGAGCACCGCCTCCAAACCCTCCGGTATCAAACGACAATTTCTGGCTTCTCAAAGCGATAGGATTCGTGCATTACACATCTGGCGTATCTCTCTACGGGATAGCTGACGACGCCATAGGCTTGGGATATAGCCAATATTCGACAGGCAGCATAGGGTCCTGGATCGGAGGTACAAACAATCCAAACAACACGATAAGCGAATGGAAAGCAGAGGGTGCAACCGTATATTCAGGCACAATATCGAGCAGCGGGGATTATCCGATAGAACTAGATTTCGAGAACCAGAATGGCCCTGGGTATATAGGCATGTGGTCGAATTCACCTCTAAATTACTACTCTGCAGCATATCCTCCTGACGGCGTAATGCCGAGCGCTGGTGTGGAAGCCATAAACGGGCCTCCAGCGCTGAACATAACCTACGATACCATAGCGTATTCGAACACAACGGATTATATATACGCCACTGGACGCCCTTCGAACAACACTGTCGAAATACTCATAAATGGAAACGTTGTCGATACGGGCATAGGGACATTGAACTACACTCTGCCAATACTTCCTGCAGGAACATACAAAATAGAGGCATATGACACTAACAAAAACCTTTCAACAAACGGCACCATAACTATAATCAAAGCAGTTCCTGAAATAACAGAGACAAGCGGCGGCACATATTCCAAAAACTATACGATAGGCTTCGCTTCCAACACTGTAAACGACCAGCTTACGCTCAACCTTTACGTGGACAATGCAATAGTGGCATCCACAAATTCCGTTTCAGACTATCCAATAAACAAGGTGGGCAATTACACATTCTTCGCAGGCACTGCAGGCAATGCCAACTACACGGCCAGGAATCTTACTTTGCAGCAGCTGCACGTGATACCTAAACAGGTGCCATCAATTGTTCCTAATGACATTGCCTATTATGTTCCGATTGTGATAGCCAACAATCAGCCAGTCGCTACGCCTGCGCCCTTCCAGGAAATGCTTACTGTCGATAGCGCGCTGTATAAGCAATATGAAAACGGCTCTTTGGAGAACGTCAAATTCTTCTATTCAAACGGCACCACAGTGCCCTCGTGGCTCTATTCTGGCAATTCGAACCACAGCACCTCTTCGATATACTGGGTAAAGCTTTCCGGAGGCATAAGCGCAGACTCGTACCAGACAATATTCATGGGATTCAGCACAATGGAAGCCGTCATAATGAACAACAGGACAACCGGTGAAGCCCCACAGCTGAGCAAGGTATATGGCCAGTATGACGATATAGCTGGCGTAATGAACCCTGGCCTGCTATACGAGGTGTATTACAACGGTGCCGTAACCGGATGCGTCCCGACTGATAACGACGTATATGCTGCAGTAGTGTACAGCGGCTATTCGATAAACGGATCATGCAGTCCAATAACTTCGAGCACGCTGCCATCGCTGACTCCGGTAACCGGGACATCTCAGTCTGTTGACGGAACGGGGGAGAACAACGTGCTTATAAACGTTGAAGGGGGCTATACCGGCGGCTCTCCGTTCCCGAACCCCCCAGTTTCCAACTACGATGATATAATAGTCACCAAGAGCATAGGATTTGCAGATTCAAAGCAGCCTGTCAATTTCTATGTCAAAATAGACGATGCAGGCCAGCTCGGCTATTCGAACTACACCCTTAACGGCTCGGAAGAAAACTGGCTGGGCAGTTATTCAAATTCCTACAATATAATCAACGAATGGCACGCCGAAGCCGCAACACAATACAATGGCATAGTGACTGGCACAGGCGCCTACCGCATACAATATGACTACGCCAACCAGGGCGGTCCAGGCTATTGGAGCTTATGGTCCAATTCAAGCGTTAACTATTACAGCCCTTCTGCACAGCCAAACGGCGTAATGCCCGCTTACACAACAGGCCAGCTCGGCTACGGCATGAACAGGCTTATAATAGCCAATAACCCCGCACAGTACCACGTAAAGAGCGGGGTCATAGCTGTAGGGCTAAACCTTACCAACAATATCGACATATATGTCAATGGCTCATTCGTCAAAAACGGCACTGGCATAGTCAATTATACCGAAGACAACCTTCCACTTGGCAATTTCAGCGTCAAGAGCGTGAACCTGGCAACAAGCAACACCATAACCGAAAACCTGCGCATAATACCGAACGACCCGTTCCTTATAATACAGTTCCCGCAGTCGCTCTACGGGGACCAGAACAATATAACTGGAATATCAAACGTCACAGGTGACAGGATAGAGCTGCGCCTCGAGGACGGAGTCATACTGTCAACAGCATCAAACACTGTTGTTTACGATGGCAATACGCTAAAGCCCGGCAAGTACAACATAACCGCAATAGACCTAAACCAGCCGGCATATTCGCAAACAAAAAGCCTTACGATACTGCCTCCGAACGTGACTCTTAGCATACAGCACCAAACTGCACTATATTATACTAATGACCTTCTGAACGCAACGACCTCCCAGCCGCTAGACCATGTGACCATAGCCATAAACGGCACGGTTGTCGCAAATTCGACTTCGAAGACTTCATATACGGAAAACTCGCTGCCCCTGGGGGTTTATCCTGTGCAGGCGTGCGATGCGGATTCGCTCACGTGCACCAACATCGAAAACCTTACGATAGCTCCTAACGACCCGCACATATCCATACAAAACAGGCTTGCCGAATTCGGCCAGAACGACACGATAACTGCAACGTCAAACGTCACCGGAGACAATGTCAGCATAATAATAAACGGGAAGGTTGTGGCATCGGGCGCAGGTGCTGCATACTTCAATACTGCGTCGCTGGTTCCTGGAACGTACAACGCCACTGCTGAAGATACTGTGCAGCCGGCTTATTCGCAGCCCTTGCAATTCGAAGTGACCGGCCAGGTGGTTTCACCTGCAGGAATACTTAACTATGTTCCAATACTGATAACAAACAACCAGAGCGTAGCTACGAAAGCGCCATTCCAGCAGATGATAGAAGTAAACGCCCAGAACTACGTCTCATACGAATCCGGAGGCATGCAAAATGTCGAATTCTCCTACTCAAACGGCACCATAATACCTTCGTGGTTCGAGGGCAGTCTGGCAAACGAATCCAAAACGACATCCCTCAACGAGTCTGCAGGCGATGTTTACTGGCTTAAAATAGCAAACGGCATCCCAGCAAAGAGCTCCATAACAGTATACATGGATTTCGCGGCAGTAGGCAAGAATCTGCTCAATTCAAATTCAACCGGAGAGGCCCCGCAGCTAAGCTCAACATATGCGCAATATGACAACGGTGCGAACATATTCAACAATTATTGGAATTTCGCCGGGACATCGATGCCGAGCGGATTTACCGAATACTCAAATGGCGGTTCTACGAGCGTTGACAACGGCCTCAACATTGATCTTGCAAGCAGCGGAGATTATATGTCATTCGTATACGGGACTCCAATAAGTGCAAATGACACGATAGTTGAGACCTACGATTCTGGAACAAGGGGCAATGGCCCTACAGACCTTGGAATGTACCAGTCAAACAGTGGCAGTGCAGGCGGCTATGCCGGCGTTGCAAACACGTGGGGCTGGGGATATGGCACCATAAGCAGCGGCTACAGCAACCTGGGCAGGCCTTTCGACATTTCCGACGGCGACGGTGTAGCTAGCATATACTGGATAGGCAGCGGAAACGAGGGCGTAGGGTGGAATTATGATTTTGTTTCAAGCACAAACACCAACGAGGCGTTCCATAGCAGCGCATACATGACAATCGGAATCGGCTATGCAGCTGCAGGCTCCGACATCAATTATTACTGGCTCCGCACAAGATATTATCCTCCCAACGGCGTAATGCCTTCAGTAGACTTCGGCACTGAGAGATCAACAACTGGCGCTTATCTAAACATAAGGCACAATCCATCGCTCTACAGGACAAACGACACTTTCACCGCAATAGCTTCGAATGCCACTTACATAATAGAAATACTCAAGGACGGCACCCTTGTCTCAAGAGGCTCGGGCAGCACTTCCTACACCGAAAACGATTTTGCCATAGGCGCATACAATATAACTGCAGACAACCTCAACACCGGCAATACTACAACGCTAAAACTTTCAGTGATACAAAATCCTCCAAGGCTGAGCGTATCTAAAACAAAGCTTCTATTCGGCCAGGAGGACACAATAAGCGCCTATTCGAACGTCACCGGAGACAAGATTGCGATAGAAATATCCAATTCCATAGTTTCTGAAGGAATAAACAACGCCACATATGCAGAAACAAACTTAAGCATAGGCAACCACACGGTAGTGGCTGAAGACCTAAACGCCAGCAACTTGGCCCAGTCGGCACCACAGGTCATAACGGTTCTCAAGAACCCGCCAAGGCTTGAGATTGAATCCTCAAATTCGCCTTACGGCAAGGACGACAATATCACTGCAATATCCAATGTCACCGGCAACAGGGTTCAGATACTGGTCAACAACGCAATAGTCGCGAACGCAACTGGCACCACAGTATACAACGCCAACACGCTGACAGTCGGTACATACAACATAACAGCAAGGGACATAAGCCCCAACGACACTTCGCAGACGTCCAACACCCTTACCATAGAACCTCCAAACATAGAGCTATATTTCACATCCAATCCGAGCTTCTATGGCAACAGGAACGAAATTACCGCGGAAGCCTCGATTGGCATCGACAACGTTACGCTTAGCATAAACGGAAACTTAGTGGCAATAGGCGTTGGCAAGGCTAACTTCACAGAATCAAATTTCAGCGTGGGCAACTATACTGTCCAGGGCTGCGACACTACTGCGAAGTTCTGCACAGCCAATACAACGCTAAGGGTGGAGCCGAACCCTCCACTGCTGACAATCCAGCACAATCCGATGCTGTACGATCAGGACAACAACATAACTGCAAAAGCCAACAATACTGGGTCAGGCATAAAGCTGCTGATAAATGGCACGGTTGTAGAAAACGGCACCAATGAGGTCTTCTACAACGCGAAATCGCTGGCTCTCGGCACATACAACATAACCGCGGAAAGCCTGAGCGACAACGTGCTTGCGGTAACAACTGCAAAACTCACAGTCAACAAGAACCTTCCGATACTGTCGATACAGAACCGCACTCCGCTATACAGGAATACAAACCTCATATCGGTGCTGGCAAATGTAACAGGATATCCGATAGAGCTCTTAATAAACGGCACAGAGGTGGCCAACGGAATAGGAAACATAACCTATGATGCGGACACGCTCAAGCCTGGCAACTATTCTGTCATAGCTGCAGATACAAATTCGTCCAATCCATCTACCGTAAATTCCACGATAAAGGTCCTGGCTCCAAAGGTATCAATAACTCCTGTCAAAGGATCACCGGAATACGGGCTTAACTTCACCCTTGAGGCCAACACCACGCAGAAACTCGATACCGTCAACATGTCAATAGGCAACACTCTTATAGGAAGGTCAGCTTCGCATTTCAACTATACAGAGGACAATTTGAGCATAGGCACATACAACATAACCGCGTGCGATGTCAATGCAAGCGTGTGCGCAAAGTACTCGCTCACAATATCCAAAAATTATCCTTCGCTGAAGCTCAGCCAGAATCCGTCGCCATACGGAACTCCGAACTATGCAACCGTAAACACGTCACTGCACGGCAAGGTTGTTGCGCTCTCGATAAACGGAAACGTCGTGGCACGTTCGCCGAACGGCCTGGTATACAACCTTACAAACCTGACCACGGGCACTTACAGCCTACTCGCACAGGTCAACGACAGCGCGGATGACAACGCCACGACTTCGGTATCGCTTTCAGTAACGACCCCGCAGGCATACATAAGGATAAGCAACGACCCGGAGCTCTTCAACCAGAGCGGCTACATAAACGCCTCGGCTTCGCTCAAGACCGCTCCTGTTGCGCTTTACATAAACGGCACCAAGGTTGCCAATGCAACCGGCAGCGTATCGTACAGCGAGGCCAAGCTAAAGATAGGCAGCTATTCGATAAAGGCCTGCGATACGTATTCAGGCGCGTGCTCGTACTCTTCGCTAGTGGTTGTGCCAAACCCACCAGGGCTTTCGGTGCAATACTATAAGCCGCTCTACAACCAGAACGACACGGTAGTGGCTGTGACAAACATAAGCAGCTACGGCATACAGGTAAAGCTCAATGGCAACGTCATAGCGAACAATACCAAGTTTTACAGCTTCAATACAAAGGGCTTTGCGCCGGGGCTCTACAACGTGACTGCAACCGAACTGGATGCAAACGATTCGTACGCCGAATCCACCGCCTTTATAACAGTGGAAAAGCCTGCGATAAGCCTAAGCTTTACAAGCAATACTCCATATTATTCTGCCACAGATGTCATAAACGCAACAACCTCGCAGCCTTCTGACATTATAGCCCTATACATAAACGGCAACGTAATCTCAAAGTCCAAGTCAAGGGTCTCTTATTCGGAGAACAGCCTTGCCATAGGCACATACAACATAACCGCATGCGATCTCAACGCGAGCTCGTGCGGTTCTGCCAAGATTTACGTAATGCCAAATCCTCCAATACTTGCAATAAAGAGGAGCCCTGAGCTGTACAGCGCCAACGACACGATAACGGCAACCGCAAACGTCACCGGCAACAGGGTTCAGATACTGGTCAACAACGCAATAGTCGCGAACGCAACGGGCAGCGCCACTTACAACGCAAACGTGCTTTCTACCGGCACATACAACATAACAGCAAGGGACATAAGCCCCAATGACACTTCGCAGACGTCCAGGCAGCTTGACGTCATACCAAACCCTCCATTGCTCACAATCCAGCACAACCCGAACGTCTATTCAAGGAACGATACCATAAGCGCAAGGGCCAACCTGTCTCTGAACAGGGTGTCGCTCTTCATAAACGGCAAGGCAGTAGTATCAAACGCCATAAATGCCACTTACAATGCCAACGTGCTTGCAGTTGGCACATACAACATAACAGCAGAAGACCTAAACGCCAGCAACATAGCTTACTCCACTGAATACCTCTCCATAGTGCCAAACCCTCCGCTGCTCACAATCCAGCACAACCCAGTTTTGTACGGCGTCAACGATTCCATAAGGCTGGAATCAAACATAACAGGAAACCCTGTGGCACTATTCATAAACGGCACAGAAGTGGCCAACGCCATAGACAATCTGACTTATGTGGAAAATGCATTGGCGATAGGCAACTACATACTGACGGTCAAGGACACAAGCCCGTCCAACCCTGCAAGCTTTAACACTACTCTATACGTGCTTCCAAACGATCCGCTGCTAAGGGTACAGGGCAATCCGGCTATGCCAGGGCAGAACGATACGATAAGCGCCATAGCAAACAAGAGCAGCGATTCTGTAGAGCTCCTGATAAACGGTACCGAAGTGGCATCGGGCATCGGAACCGTAAACTACGACACCAACAGGCTTGCCGTAGGGTACTATTCATTGGTTGCTGTCGACACCGTACAGCCGGCGTATTCGAAGAAACTGGTGTTCGCGGTGGCGAACACGCCGATTGCTCCTACAAACATAACATCGCTCATACCTATACTCATAACAAACAACCAAAGCGTAGCTACTCCGTCACAGTTCCAGCAGCTGCTGCACATAAACAGCAGCGCCTATTCGACTGCCGAAAAGGCAAACCTCTCCAACGTTGAGTTCTTCTACGGCAACGGCACAGTGATACCCGCATGGATAGAGCAGAACGCAACATCATCTTCAAAACAGACTGCTTATTGGATAAAGCTGCTTTCAAGCATACCTGCAAAAGGCAGGCAGATAGTGTACATGGGCTTCTCGAACTCCGACATATTCTCACAGCACACAACCGGAGAAGCTGCACAGCTCTCTTCAACCTATGCAGAATACGACAACGGGCAGAATGTCTTCAATTATTATACGGACTTTGCAGGGACTAGCGCCAATACTAGCCAGTACACTGTCAACGGTATAGCAACTATAGACAACGGGCTGATTCTGCCTCCGGGCAACAAGACCAGCTACGTTTCAAGCGTCAAGGAATACGATACCGCAACAAACGAGTCCGACATATACTGGGATGCAACTACGCCGCTCAAGAACGCAATAACGCTTGGATACAACGCTTCGCACTCAGTCACAGTAGTGAACGCACTGTTCTGGGCCGTCAACAACCATAACTACAGGCTATTTACCGCAAAGAGCATATTCAACAACTTCGAGAACGGGCTGGACCTTTCCGGGGATTACGTGTTCTCCAACTACAACATAGGCAACAGAAGCTACGGCTCATATTCAAGCCTGGCACAGGAGCAGAACTATACGTCATACAATACGTCAACATACTCATTCAACAGCAAGGCGTTCCTGCAGGTTGAGAACAACCCGAACAACAGGACCACAGGCGTTTCGGTAGATGTCTACTGGATGAGGACAAGGTCAACGCCTCCAAACGGCGTAATGCCATTAGCAAGCTACGGGCTTCTCCACACTCATTCGGTTGGCAGCTGCAACATAACTGCTTCAACGAGCCGCATAAGCCTGGGCACGCTGTTCGCCAACACCAGCGAGGCGACCAAGGAGCCGATAGCGCTTACAAACCACGGCAACTCAACTGCGTACGTATACGCATACGGCAGCAAATGGGTATCGCAGTCGCACTACTTCGGCCCGACAAACACTACGTACGCCAACCTAACCGGGGTTCCATGGGCTCTTGCAGGAAGGATATTCAACATACAGAGGAACTGGATAGTCAGCATAGCACCTGGCTCCTCGGCGACAGTGTACATAGGTGCAGACATACCGAACTCCACCTATGAAGGCAATTACTCGCAGAGCATATACTTCGTGAGCGACTGCGCCTGATCAAGCAAGGCATCTTCTTTGCGCTATGCAAACAAAAGCCCCAAGATACAATATAATATACTATAAAGGCCATATGTATGCAAGGCCATTGCATTGTTGCTGGCAAATACGCTACATTGGCTTTGCATATCATGCAATTTTGCACTCAATAACTGTATTTCCATCGCTAGTTTACGCGTGCATACGGAAAATACCATAAAAGCGGAAAATCCCTGTTTCGAGGCACAAATCCGTTGATAAAAGAAACCAACCCTGACAATCAACGTAGTTCGGTATTAAACGTATAAAACAAATTTTAAATAAGTCCAAAGCTTTAAATACTTTTCATAAAATGGTATTCACAAACAAACGTGTAAAGCGTTTAAGTGATAGAATGAAAAGTCTAAACCCAAAGAGGATAGCAGCTGTCGTAGGAGGCGCAGCTTTGTTAGCGACAGGCCTTGCGTTCGCAGGACCGATCTCCGTCCAGAACGTACCTATAATAAGCAATAGCGGACAACCACTAGTGCAGATAGTCGTAGGAACATTGGCAAAACCATCGGACGGAGTAGCAGCGGCAAACATTGCAGCAGCGATAGGAAACCTTGCATTCACAAGCGTTCCGGTAACCGCAAGCGTCAACACGACGCAGGCAGCGAAGGTTCTGCATGCAGTGATACCATCAAGCGCAAAGTACTCGCTCACGAACCAGCAGGTCTACTTCAACGAGAGCACAACAGCCTACATAAGCGGAACCTATTCGTTCAGCGCATTGATTGGCTCAGTGTTCAACAGGGGAGTAAAGACAGACCAGTACGGAGCAACAAAGACGCTTCAGAGCTCATCGCAGTACACGTACCCAGAAGTAAACACAATAACACCTAGCGGCGTATCGATGCCGAGCCCATTCACAACGTATGGTAGCGTACCTTTTGAGTACTCTGTGACAGCAAGCACGAGCGGCGGCGGAGTTACATTCTCATCATTTACTACTAACAGCGTAAATGACAACATACTCAGGGTAACACCAACTCAGCTTCCTGCATTGGCAAGCAACATGGGTGCGAACCTAGAAAGCGAGTACCTGTGGCTTACAGGCATGCCAGTATTTGACCAGGGAAGCAACAACAACATAAATCAGTTCAACCTGACAAACGTTGGCGGTGCATACCAGGCAGTATTCGGCAACCCAATAGAATTCAGGAGCTCATCAAACGGAGTAAACAACGCACAGATACAGCTCTTCGGCCAGAACTGGACCATAATAAACTACATGCTTCCAGGAACAAGCTCATACAACAGCACAGCTGGTGTATCAAATACAATATCACTAGATACTGTGGCTGGAGGAGGCCTTAGCCTTGCTTCATCGCTTGAGCCTGAAAAGACAGTTTATGTAGGCCAGAACTACTCTACTGGAGGAGCTGAAAACTTCACAGTACAAGTGGCAGACATTGGACAGCCAAACAGCAACGGCATAAGCCCAGCAGCATTGAAAGTATACCTAAACGGTGCGCTTTACAACACGACTGCAGTTAATCCGGGCACAACCGCAAAGTTCAATGACAGCGGCCACAACCTGTATGTGAAGGTCTATCAGACATTCGCAGGATTGTATGCATATGAGAAGTACGCAAAGATACAGCTGTACTCCAACGTGGTAAACGTAACGAGCGGAAACGAGTTCAACAGCACATACGACAAGGGCTGGAACGTCGATCTGCTTTGGACAAACACCACAAGCACAACGTCAGCAGGCAACGCAATAGCACTGCAGAGCATAATAGTGTTCAACACAACTCCGACATACCTGACACCTGGACAGAGCTTTGACTTCATAGGAAGCCCGAAGGCATACAAGCTCACGTTCGAGCAGCCATCATTCGGAAGCGGAACATACACTCCAGTGTCACTAAAAACTAGCGAGTCCAATGTCAAGTACATAAACCCGGGAAGCTTAGGCGAGAACATAACTGAGCCAGTGCAAATGCTCACGGTATCGGCACCATCCTCATTGAGCAATGCGTTCACAGTGGGCGGAGTTCCATCGAGCAGCGTAACATACGACCTGATACCTCTGTCATTCAGCAATACAGGCACCTTTGTACCAGCCAACACTATATCTGCAGATCTTAATGTGGATTCAAACTTTGCCAACCAGATAAGCTCAACGCATCCGTTGACTGTTAAGTTCCAGGGACTCACATCTTCTTCAAACACGTTGGTAACTGCTACAAACACACTGACAACCATTGGTACATTCACTCCAACATTCCCGCAGAACGTAAAGGAGATAACAAACATAACAGTAAGCTACGTGCTTCCTGGAATGCGTATATCTACATCAAGTGCAGGGGGCGCAGCTTTGACTTCCAATACTCCGGCAGAGATGTACTTGAGGTCAGGACAGTCCAACTACAACCTAATAACAGCATCTAGCGCACAGATACAGTTCAACCAGAACAACGGGCAGAGGCCAGACTTCAACATAAATCCAGCACCTGTGGCAAACGGCATCAAAGTTGGCAACTCTTACGAGCTGTTCAGCTACACGATGTCTGAATATCCAGTACCTGCAAACCAGACGTCTATAGATAGCTTCGCAGTAGGAATAGTCAACTCAAGCAGTGCAAGCCCAACAAGCCCGTTCATCCTGAACTACTCTGCTGGCGCTAGCTCCTCAAACATAGCGCACGACAACGTCACATATGAGACAAACACGCAGGGCAGCACCGTAATAATCAACGCTGCACAGGGCTTCTATTCCGAAAAGGGAAGCGAAGTAGCCTCGATATCGCCAAGCTCAGTGACAATCAACTTCGCAAGGGGAGTTGACATGCTGAACTTCGTGGTAAGCCCATACAACATAACGGCAGTGTCGAAACACTTCAAGACAGTTGGCCCAGTAGGCATAGGACAGCCAGTGCCGAACGTTCCGAACGTGACTGTAGCAAACGTAACAGCTAACATATCAGTCAGCGACGTGAGCGGTGCAACAGTGACTGGAATAAGCAACCTGACAGCCATACCATCAGTATCAAGTGCAACGACTCCGGTCTTGCTGAAGAACCTGACAACATCGCCTCTGGTAGTGTTGAACAGCACAGCAAACCCAAGCAGCAACCTGATATTGATAGGAAGCGGCTTCGTCAACGGGCTGAGCGCACAGGTGCAGGCAGCGAACAACGTGACATTCACGCCAACGAGCGCACCGGTATTGCAGGCATTCGGATCAAACAGGGTCCTGATAGCCGGATACTACGCCAACCAGACAACTGCGGAAGCAAACGCGTTCATACAGGACCTGTACGCATCGGCAAGCACGAGCTAATCGCATTAGCTTGACACAACAAGTGGTTTAGAAAGGCGTTTTGCCTTTCCCATTTTCTTATTCTTTTTATTTCCCTATATTCAAGCGTGAGCTTTTTCCATGTAAAATTTTTCCTAACACTGCGTGATATCTTTATAAATATTGCTTCGGAATAATTACACGGTGCGACCATGCGTAGTTACGTTTACGTTCCTCTGCTGTTGATGCTTCTTGTCGGTATGTCTGCTGCTGGAACTTCTCCGCAGCTGTCGTCATATCTCTCTTCTTACGTTCCGAATTCGGTAATAGCGAATTCAACGTTCACGAACATAAGTTATGGGACAGGAACATATGCGCTCATGCACATAAGCAGCTCGCAGAACATATTGATAAACACGACAAACGGCCATTATTCCATAGTAACAAACAATGCGACTGCGTATTCGATACTTGCACCATACCTGAAAAAAGAATATGCTCCCAGCTCATCGCTTATAAATAAGGTAAATTCCACAATGGCGCTTTACCAGAAGCAGGCCAATCCTCCGCTGGCAGATTGCCTCATAGAAACAGGAGTGGGAAGGCTTAACCTTCTCAATACTACAAGCTTGAACAACAACACCGCAACACAGGCGTGCTTTACTGTGCCCGAGTGCAGGAAGAGCTTCTACAACTACAGCGGAGAGACTGGGCCTCTGATCGCAGGAATACGCGACTTCGGAACGCAGTACATAAACCTGAACAACAGCTACCGCAGCTTCTTCAATCTTGCGTCAACACTGAACTCGAGCAATTTCTATTCCAATGTCGAGGGCATGCTGACCGACATAAATAATCTCACGACAATACAGAGGACAATGCCGAGCAATCCGATATTCCCTCTTCCCTCGAATTTCAATCCGTCGCTCTTGTCAAACTGCCAGAACTATGATCAGAACAACCCCAACATACCATATTACTGCCAGGACATAGGCGACTGCGAATACACTACGTTCAATTCCACCACGCTCAACGACGCATATTCCCAGGTCTCAGGTCTGCTTTCACTTCCAGTCTACAACAAGACAATACAGTCCTATGCCGACAATGCCACCGCAACGGCAGTGAGCTACATAGAGCCTGTGATAATAAAGCAGAACACAACTGCATTTGACGCTTTCCTGAACGTCACGCTTCCAAAGTACAATTCTACGGTATCGAACGCAACCTTTGCGCTTTCTAAGATATCGAATTCGTCATTGTCTTACATGCTTTCTTCCCTTAAGTCAGAGATGTCGAGAGTATTGAGCGCCGGCATATACCAAAACGTAAGCAAGGCCAATACAGTTGTAAGCTCTGAGATAAGCAACGTGTCTAAGTTGACTTCCACGCTGCTGCTGCCTTACAACGAGCTGCTTGCAAGCATGCAGAATTCAACCGCAACAATAACGCTGAAGCAGCTGGACTACAAAGTGCCTCCGGAGGAAGCATCATTTCTCGCAATACAGCAGCAGAAGCTCAGCTCTGAAATAAGCTCGGGAAAGATGAACAAGAGCGAGATAGCTTCGCTGATGGCGAGCAGCTCGTCGCTCTCGAGCAAAGCCTCTTCATTGTCTGCGCCGCTAAGCCTCGCAGCCTTCGTAAAGGGCGTTGACGGCGGCCTCGTATCCGCAATGCTGTACGGCAGCTCTGCCAGCATAGCCTCAAAGGAAGCCAGCGCTCCATTCTACGCTGCGCTCATATCCTTCATAATAGCGCTTGTATTGATACTTGTGTTCTACGGCATGACATACGCAAGGCTTTCGCACAAGCGCAAGCTCAGGAACAGCAAAAGGGTAAAGAGGGCATGGCTATTCCTGTTCATAGGATTGCTTGTGCTAGGGCTCATATACGCTGCAATAACCTACAGCATAGCAGCCTCTGCATCCTCATTCCTGCCCGCAAGCTCGTTCATGGCAAGCGCAGCATCAAGCAATACAGTGCTGATAGCCATAAACGGCACAAATACGCTTAGCTTGAGCGGAATAAGCGCAGGCTCGCTTGGTTGTGCGGGATCGCTTGAGCAGACGCTCAAGAACGCAGGAAAGCGCACAGGCATAATAGCGGTGCAGAACTATACGTGCACAGTGAGCAATATTACAAGCTCGAGCAGCGGCTCGGCATGCTACAACGACATACTTGGCTCTGGTACTCCTCTCATACAGATAGATCAGGCCAATTCGAGCTACGTAAGCTACAAGGGCATGTATGGCACTGTGCTGTACGCTTCAGGGCCGTCAGCCACTGGAGCAGACTGCTATCTCAATACCATGCTGAAGCAGGCAATATCAAAGCAATAAGGTGTTTTTCTGGCATCAAAGAACGATTCGGAGAAGAATGACAAGACCCAGGGGCGCAAACCGCGCAGGAGCCCAGCCGTGAAGCAAAAGGCCGCTCCCGCAGACAATTCCAAGAAATACATCGCCATAATCGGGGCCATAATAATAGTGATAATATTCGCCGGGGCCATAGTCTTCGGCCTCAAGTCCCAGGCTCCTCCATCGCCACAGGCAAGCCTTTCGGCATTTGAGCATAATTTCGAAAGCGCCAACGCAATAGGCGTATACGCCACATACACGACCAACGCTTCGTTTTCCGATGTGATAGGCTGCTCCACTGCACTGGTGGAAGCAATAGCCGGGAAGAGCGCAATACACAAGAGCTACTCCCAGATACGCTATTTCGTGATAAACCAGACATCGTGCACGTCTGCCACTCTTGGCCCGAACGCGACAACGAGCGTTGGGACTATAGGCAACTGCACTGCGTTCAGCGCAAGCCATCCCAGCATATTCGTAAACTACAGCACTTTCACGAAGACCTTAATAAGGCCTGACGCGCTTTACTTCTACGGAAACTCGACAAGTTTGCTGGAATGCGGAATAGCAAGCCAGATCTCTTAAGGCATGGTTTTTTGGGCCGCAGGTGCCATTTACTTGCATATCATGGCAAATTAAGAAATGTATTTAAACCTTTATATTAAATTTTCAATAGAAGTTTATAATACGAAGGTGAAAAAATGATGGGAGGAAGTCAGTAAATGGATATATAGCCCATGTTTAATATTGTTGAAAAAGCTCTGGGCTCTGCGTTCTCTTTCTAAGGGGTGCGGAATATTTTCCTTGAATTCCCTATCTACGGCATTCTCTCTCTGTAATTCTGCGTTATAACTGGTTTCTTAATCATTGATCGCTGGCTCTATTGGCGATCCGGATAAAATGGAGTTGCACATAATCACTGTGATTCTTCTGTATTCTTTCCTTCCTGTTTCTTAGCGTCAGCGCTTTCCATATCCATTAGCCTCTTGTAGGTCATGGATTCGCTCATCTTGAACCGCCTGTAGCCAAGGCTGCCCACCAGCACCCTGGTTATGAGCGATGTTCTCACTTCGCTGCCCCTGGCAGTGCCGGCTACCTCTCCCTGGAGCTTCTCGAGCTCGCCTTCGTCGAATATGGGTGCCAGCAGCAGGAAACCGTATGGTGCAGATACGTCTTCAACCTGTGCGTACTTGTCGCAGGGGTGAAGCGATTCCTCTATGACAGTGCGCAGGTATTCCTTCCTGTAGCGGTTGAAAATGGATATGTCCTTCTGGACAACGTAGAAAAAGGCCACATACCTCATCGGCAGGTATCCCATGGCTATCGTAGGCCTCTTTATTGTCCTTCTTTCGAGCAGCCTCTCGAAAGTGTAGTAGGCGTTGCCGCTTTTGAGGTTGTACAGCCTGTCTATGTCGCTGAACTTTATGCTCGCATCGTGGTTAAGCTCCTTCATGACTGCATATTCGCTCTCGAGCAGCTGGTCCTTGGCCCTCCTCGGCGTCTCCCTGCTCCTGTGCCACACCTTCTCCTTCATGAGGTTGAAGAATTCGTCCCGGAAAGGTATGTACCACGTCTCCGATTCGGACGTGTAGCCTATGTTCCATATCGCCTTGCAGTTGCTGAATATGGGGTTGCTCCTCATCTCGTATATTAGGTTTTCTAGAGTTACGTTGTTCTCGGCAAGCAGGTATATCAGCACGCTGTAGTGGCCGCTGAGCGAGGCCACGAACTGGATCCTTGGCTCGCTGCTGAAGAGCTTCTCCATGTCTTCCTGGCTGGGCGCTCCCCTTATGAACCTTATTGTTATGAAGTATCTTTCGAATCCGAAGGTGCCCGGCCTGAGCTCTATGGTATATCTTATGCTGTACAGCCTTTCGAGCTTCTTTATCCTGTATTCCACTGTGTTTGGATTGAGGTCCAGCTTTTTCGATATGGAATAAGAAGAAGCCTTGGAATCCATGCTTATCTCTGTAAGTATTGCCCTGTCCACGGAATCCGGATATATGAGCTCTGCAACCTCGGACGGCCTTTCGGTCTCCTTTCCAGATTTTATATATTCCTCAAGGCTCCTGGCCCTGGTATTCAGGAATCTGTGCCTGGCTTCCGAGAAGTTTCCCCTGCTGTCCGCCTTTCCCAAATAGAAGGATATCTTTTTCTGCCCGTACTCTCCGCTCTCGAAAGCATACTCGTATATGTAATAGCCTCCCCTTATCAATTTTACCTCTATGTGGTATTTCGACTTGGCCCTCAGCCTCTCGACCAGCTTCCTGACGTTTTCGGGCAGCTCCTTTTTGGCGTTTCTCATCTTAATATATAAAGATTATGATAAATATAAATTTATTACTATTATTGAAATAAAGCTTTAAATAATCCTAAAATTACGAATTTACGAATTTTAATTAAATATTTTAGTTATCATATATAATGAAATGTTTAAAATATCACGAATGGTATTTATACTTGTAAGTGCATAGTATATATCGAGCCAGGGGGTAGAAAAAATGGAAGAGAAATCAGAAACATTAGGTTACGATTTTTCTTATCCCGAGTTTTACCCCACCAATAACGCCCTCTGGCTTCCCACCCCTAAAAAGCGCATGTCGCTTTTCGCTTCTGTTTCTTCATTCATGCTTAACTTCTTAAGGCGCATATAATGAATGGAAATAAAAAGAATAACTATAGACAGTATGGTCTTGATGTCGTTTCAGACGACATGCACGGGTTCTTCTTCATAAAGCCAAAGGAGGGCACCAGCGCTAACGAGCTTGCGAGCAAGCTGATAGGCATAGATGGCCTTGAAGAGGTCAGGGTCAGGGAAGGCACGATAGGCTACAGCGTACTTGCCAAGTTCAAGGATGTCCAGTATTCGGAAATAGAAAATAAGATGCCCAAGGCCGCAGGCCAGCAATACGGCAGGTTCGTCAGCGCAATGAAACTCAAAAACGCGATGAAATGAAAACGCTAAATCCGTTCAGGGGAAGGCTTTCAAGGTCCGTAATGGAGCTTATGGAAAGCGACCCTGAAATAAGGGAGCAGTTCGAAAGGCTTCAGCTTATGGTAATAAAGAAATACATGGCTTCTTCGAAGCATTGAATCGGTGTTGTTTATGATAAACCCTATAAAAGCGATAAAACACAGGCAGCTTGATAAGTTTCTGGAGAACGATTCCAGGAACCAGAGGCCGGTTGCAATGGTAAAGGAGAGCGCCAACGTATACAAGTTCGTCTGGGCCGACGAGAAAAGCCAATAATCTCCTCTTTCTAAATCTTTTACAAATTCTTATCCCAAAAGAAAGATAAACGCGGATGCGATCTTGATGTCGCATCCATAACCGATTACTTGTATCTTAGCAGTGCGGCTATTCCGCCAAATCCAAGCAGCAGCTCCTTGCCGTACTGGCTGTCCGAAGATATAAAAGATATTTGCACTCCTAGCTTGTCGGCCATGTCGACGAGCTCTTCCACGGCGTCATGCTCCTCGACTATTGTGAGGTTGCCTCCGTCATCGTGCTTCGTCTGCCTCTGGTTTCCCTGCTCCAGCGCGTCAAATTCCGCATTGCATGTATTGCACTTATAATGCACCTTGTAGAGCTCAAGATCGTCGCTTATTATGAGCGTTGCCACGTTGTTTGACTGCAGAGCCTTCTTTACTTTCTCGTAGCCGCTTGTTGCCAGCCCGTTCCTGGAAATTTCGCTAAGGAACCTCCCCATTACCTTTTGCTCCTGTATTGCTTGCTGCTCTGAGAGCAGCTCTTTTGCCTGCTCTAGCAGCTCCCTGAATCCGGCATTTTCATCGGTATAGCCTGTGTTGAAGACGCCCAATACCTTTATCTGGTAGTTGAGATTCTTGGACTTGACGAAGTCCTCCTTGGCAGGGCCAGGCCCTCCAACAACCAATCCCTTGAGCTTGAATTCGTGCTTTATGAAAAGGTCGTTTATGGTCTCTGCCACTGCCTTGTAATAATCATCTATGCTTTCTTCCCTTGCCCTGTCGTACCTTGCTGCCGACTGGCCTCCCTTATGCACCTTTTGATGGGCGAAAGACCTTAGCTTCTTGTCAACTATGAACTGCGATCCGGCAAGCACTCCTACCGTAGCCTCTGAGCCGTCCATTATCACTATTCCGTACTTGTCCGTAGTTTCCATCATGCGCTCTACGGGCTCCAAAAGGAACGTAGAGTCGCATCGGTATATGTTTACCTTTATTGGCTCAGGTGGCTCCATTGAGAAAAGCTCAATATCCGGCTTGGACTGCTCGTTGCTTATGTTTCCGCAGAATACGGCCAATCCCTTTTCCGGAGCCACTTTGTACATCTTTAAATACTGCATTATCTTTTCCAGCGCGCTTTGCACGTTAAGCCTTGTTGTCTTTGACTTTATGTTCGAAGCCTGGCCGTGCTCGTCCCTGAGCTTCGCTACCTCGTCGCTTATCGGGAAGCCCGGAGGCACGTAGACGCTTATGAGCTCAGTGCCCGAGCCCTTCACCGAAGCGAGCCTTTTGAGCTCCTTCTTTATGTGGTATTCCTCTTTCATCAAAAGCACTGCAATTCCGCAAGCCCTGCAATTAAGCCAATAAGCCGAGGTGGCAGGCTGCGCTATCCTTTCTCATGGAAGCAATAAAATACTAACCTTTTTTGCCTATAACGTCCTTGTGCATATACGGCACAAGCGCCTTTGGCACGGTTATCGTTCCGTCTCCGTTGTAGTAGTTCTCGGTTATGGCAACTATGATTCTCGAAATCGCCAGGGCGGTGCTGTTAAGCGTATGTACGTACCTGCGCTCCCCGCTTTCGTCGTATTTTATGTCAAGCCTTAGGCTCTGCCAGTCCGTGCAGTTCGAGCACGAAACTATCTCCCTGTATTTTCCCTGCCCCGGCATATAAGCCTCTATGTCGTTCTTCTTTGCGGCGACCACTCCAATATCTCCGGTGCATATGTCTATTACGTGGTAAGGTATGCCGAGCTTCTGCACGAGATCCTCGGAATTGGCGAGCAGCTCGTCGTAATACTTCCACGACTCTTCAGGCTTTGAAAATATGAACTGCTCCAGCTTGTAGAACTGGTGCACCCTGAATATTCCCTTTGTATCCTTTCCGTGCGATCCGGCTTCTCTCCTGAATGCCGGGCTTATCCCGACATACCTGAGCGGGAGTTCCTTCGCGCTGAAAACCTCGCCCGAATGCATTGCAGCCATTGGGTGCTCTGCAGTGGATATCATGTAAAGGTCTTCTTCCATCTTTTCATAATCGCCTATATCATTGACGTCAGCCGGGTCTGTTACCTTGTACAGCTGCTCCTCGAAATCTCCAAGCGCAGTGACGGATTTGTAATACTCCCTCTTCATCATCAGCGGCGGCGCTATCGGCGTATAGCCCTTCTTTGCGAGCTCGTCAAGCCCGAAGCTTATCAGCGCGTGCTCAAGGAGCGCTATGTCTCCCTTAAGAAAATAGAATCTTGCCCCAGAAATCTTGGCAGCGCGCTCTATGTCTATCAATCCCATGCCTCCAAGTATCTCCTCATGCCCCTTGTCTATCCTTTTCGTGGCGTCGCCCCATCTTCGTATCTCTACGTTGTTTTCGTCGCTCGCGCCGTAGGGCACGCTTTCGTGAAGCACGTTTGGCATGTTCAAGAGAAGGTTCTCGATTTTTTTCTGCATCCCGTCAATATCCTTTTCGAGTTCCTGCATGCGGTCTTTCATATCCGCGACCTGCTTTATCTGCTCATTCGCTTCCTTGCCCTCTTTCTTGAGCTTTGCAACCTCCATGCTGATTTTATTCCTTTTCGTCTGCATTTCCTGCAGCTCCGTCTTGGAGGCTCTCCACTGCTCGTCGAGCTTTAGCAAATCGTCTATCGGATAATTGCTGCGCCTTTTCTCCAGCGAAGCCCTTATCTCCTGTATGTGATCCCTTACATATTTCGTCGTTATCATAAAATCATCATCAAGCGTGCATAGCGTACCTATAAGCACTGGATTCATTTGCATTGAAAAATATAAAAACGAGATTGCGGAAGCTGAACAAGCATAAGAATAACTTCACGCGAATTTTGGTGATTGGTACACATCACTCACAATATTGGTGTTGAAGTGCAACATATAAAGCCTTTTCGTGCAGCAAAATGCAGCGCATGCGTTAGCTAATTATACTTTGTGTATGTAAATTTTATGCGCTTCAGTGCAGGGATAGCAAAGCCTGGTCAAATGCGACAGGTTCAGGGCCTGTTCTCCTAGCGGGTTCGAGAGTTCAAATCTCTCTCCCTGCATATTCAATTTGCGGCTTCAAGCTGGGTTTCGTAAGGCCAGTATCCAAGCACCGCTATGACCCACACAATTACACACGCAAAGAGGAGCTATACAAGAAAACAGACAACTCCTTTAGCTTGTTTCGGGTCACAAACCCCAAGAGATTGTTGGTAGATAATCACCTGCCACGGTAGTTGAATATCTTATCATAGTCTTCATGGCTTATTATGTCAAGCACGTCTAGCCATATAGAAAGTATCTCAACTTCAGTGTTCTCACGCTGCGGCTGCTTAAGCGTGTATATCATCCTCCAGCCGCCAGAAAGATTAACTTTCCAAAGATTCGTTACGCCATATTCAACGATGTACTTCCTGCCTATTCTATCCTTCGGTATATGTATGCCGAAGTCGTAGTCGCGCTTGAGTATAATTATCTTATCTTCTATTGATCTGAACAAGGTTTGGTTAAACGAACTTTTGATGCCTTTCTTGCGCTCATCTTCAACCAACTTCTTGAGCGCAAGGTAAGCTTCCTTTGCGTCTCCAAGAAGCTTTATTGAGACACGCTTCACAGCAAAGCCTACACCTCCAAGCCTTCTTCTTCCGCTTTCTTCAGCTTCTTGCTTGGGTTGAAAGTCCAGATGAAGCCCTTATTCGTTTCAAGCACAAGGCCCCTCTTTTCCATGTAGTCAAGAGCTAGGTTAAGCGTCGAGCGCATCACCTTTGTGGGCATCCTTGCAAGTATCTGGTTCCTGCTTACAGGGTTGTTAGCTGACCTTACAACATTTTCAATAGCAAGTATGGTCTTAAGCGTAGGATAATGTACTATTTCCCTTTGTACCTGCATAATTTAACACCTAATAAATATATATCCTAATAGATATATAAGCCTTTTTACTTCAAGCAATAAAACAATCCTAGATTTACGACTTTACAAATGCTATTTAAACCTTCTCATAGTATTCTTAATAAGTGGTTTGGATGTCAATGGGTTCAAAAAAATCCGTAAACGTAGGGGATAGACTTGACAGGCTTCCCTTCAGCAGATTTCATCTCAAGTTCCTTTTGCTAATTGCAGGCGGCGAATTCTTCGCCCTGTTCATGATTTTCGGGCAGGGGTCCCTTGCAGTATTGGTTGAGCACGCTCTCGGCCTGAGTGCGGTTGTGGGCACGTTGATAATACCTACATCTTTCTATATGGGAATGCTGGTAGGAACTTTAGTTCTGGGAAGGTTTGCTGATACGCACGGAAGGAGATTTGTATATTTCATGAACCTTGGCATAGTGGCAGTCGCAAGCGTGCTGGCTGCAATAATGCCTAACTACATCCTGATATCCATATTCATTTTCATAATAGGCTTGGGAGTCGGCCCTGAATTGGGCGTAGCAGATACATACGTTAGCGAGGTTATGCCTAAGAATTCAAGGGGTGCCAGGCTCGCTCTTGTATATACAATAGCGGTAATAGGTGCACCTGTGGCCTCGCTCGTCATGTACGGGCTTTCAGGATTCAACCTTGACCTGAGCTGGAGAATTACGCTGATAATCGTAGCTGCGGGCTCTACAATAATGTGGATACTAAGGCGTAAAATAATAGAGTCCCCGAGATGGCTCGAAGGAAAAGGAATGAAGAAGCAGGCTGACGATGAAACCACAATGATAGAAAAGAGGGTAATGAAATATAACCATCTCAGGAAGCTGCCAAACATAGTCCATACTACTGAAGTTGTTCCTCACAAGAAGGTCGGATGGGGAGAGCTGTTCTCTAAGAAGCTTAGGCTTAGGACTATAATGATAATAATATTCCAGTATGCACAGAGCGGAGCAGCATTCACTTTCAACGTTTTGGTCCCGCTGTTCTTCGTAGATAAAGGATACACGATAACATCCTCAATATTATTTACGATGATAATATTCTCGGGATTCGTTGTGGGAAGCATATTCAACATAGGGATAGTAGACAAGATCGAAAGGAAGTATGGCATAGTGATTTTCATACTTGCTGCAGGAATCTTGGGCCTGCTGTTCGCTGTGACATCAAACCTATACCTGATGCTGGCTCTTGGATTCTTCATACAGTTCTCATTCTGGAACATGAGCAACTTCTTCCACCAGTACCAGGCTGAGATATTCCCGACGAAGCTCAGGGGCAGCGCCACAGGTCTGGGCCAGTCAATAAATGCCCTTGCTTCGGCTACGGTGCCGTTGTTCATGGTGGCATTGGTGATTAGCCATGGACTGCTGGTTACTTTCGTTGGCATATTCATAATGATAGCAATAGTCATTGCTGACATAATGCTGATAGGCCCGAAGAGCTCGAAGATGCACCTCGAAGACATATCAAACATGTGACAATGCCTAAGAATGCCTATGTGGATTTGGGCGGTGGAGTCGTTCTCCACTGCAATATTTCAAATGCCCGCAGCGGCAGCACTCTTTTGCTCATACACGGCTGGGCAGGCTCATCGAAAATATGGTCGAAATACATAAAGAAGAACAAGGCATCATTCAACATCCTCGCAATCGACATTAAGGGCTTCGGCAATTCCAGCAAGCCAAAGTCCGGATACGGGCTTCCAAGGCTCGCAGACGAAGTCTATGCGGCTTCAAAGCGCCTGGGTGTGAAAAATGCTGTGGTAGTTGGGCATTCAATGGGTGGCCAGGTAGCGATGTATCTGGCGATTAGGCACAGCGCTTTCGTGAAGAAGCTCGTAGTTGTAGACTCCGCGGAAAAGCCCTCGAAGCTTGTCCCAGGGTGGATTATGGAAGCTAAAAAGGACTACAAAGCTTTGATAAAGGGCGTAGTCCCAAGCCTTTTTGACAATATCTCCAAAGCCGAGCTCAGCATTTTTATGAGAGAAGGGCTTAAGATGACAAGGAATTCCGTAATCGGCACGCTGAACGGCATAATGCGCATCTCTCTTGACGACAAGCTTTCGCGCATAAAATGCCCTTCCCTGTTGATATTCGGAATACACGATAAGAACCGAAGCATAGAGGAGCTGAGGCTCCTGAGCAAAAAGCTTAACGGCTCAAAGCTCGTAATAATAAAACACAGCAAGCACTGCCCAATGTACGAAAATGTCGTAGATTTCAGCAAGGCCCTGAATCAGTTCGCGAAAATCTGATTATTTTATGTGCCTTGAAATTTCGTCATCCTCCTTTTCGTACTCATCGTAGCCTATTATGTCGTAGAATTTTTCCCTCTGCATTATACTGTCCAGCATGTCCTTCTGCGTCCCTTTGGAACGAAGCTCGCCATATACTTTTTCCATTGTGGAGAGCGTGGATCTGAAGGCAGTTAGCGGGAATATGACAATCTTGTAGCCTATTTTTTCCAGTTCTCCTGCGGAAAGCAGAGGGCTTTTGCCGTATTCTGTCATGTTTGCGAGAAGAGGCGCCTTTATCTTCCTTGCGCATTCCTCAAACTCCTCTTTAGATTCCAAAGCCTCGACAAATATAGCATCGGCTCCGTGCCTGACATACCCATTGGCACGCACTATAGCCGCATCAAGCCCTTCTACTGCTCGCGAATCCGTTCTTGCTATTATGACGAAATCCTTGTTTTTTCTGGCCGAAACCGCTGCATCAAGTTTTTCAGTCATCTCGTCTTCTGGCACGATTACCTTTCCGTTCAGGTGCCCGCACTTCTTCGGAAGTTTTTGGTCTTCGATGTGCATTCCTGCGCCGCCGGCCCTTTCCAATTCCCTGACAGTCCTTATAACATTCAAGGGCTCTCCAAATCCAGTATCAACGTCAACTATCAACGGGCTTTTGCTGACGGCTACTATGTTGCGTACGGAATGCAGCACCTCATCCATCGTCGTAACGGATAGGTCGGGCAATCCCATCACTCCGGCTATCCCAGAGCCTGAGAGATACAGGGCATTAAATCCCGCTTTTTCAGCAATGATTGCCGATATCCCATCAAAAACCCCTGGGGCTATTATTATTTCCTTGGAATCGAGAAACTTCCTCAATCCTGCAGGCCCGGAATTTATATTATCCCTTAAAATCGACATCCAAACACCCGTGCATATATACGCTTGCGGCTGTAATGCTTTTATCACTATTGGCATAAGGCCCAGAATGGATTGCTGCAAAAAGCTTTTGTAATTTTATTACAATGATATGGTGTTTACGACAAAATGTGGTTTCATGATAACATACCAGGATTTCGAAAAGGTAGAAATGCGCGTGGGCGTAATAACAAAAGTTGAAGATTTTCCAGAAGCGCGAAAACCTGCGTACAAGCTTACCCTGGATTTTGGAAACGATATAGGTATCAAGCATTCATCTGCACAGATAACAAATTATCCAAAGGAAGAGCTCGTGGGAAGAAAAGTCGTTGCCGTGGTCAATTTCCCTCCGAAGCAGGTTGCCAATTTCATATCCGAAGTTCTTGTTCTTGGAGCCGTTACTGAAAAAGGGATTGTTCTGCTCGGCGTTTCCCAAGATGCACCGATAGGGAGCAGAATAGCCTAACGGCTAATAAGCTTAAGCGAGCAAGTGTGTATCGATGAATACGCTATCGAGATCCGTAACGCTTACGCAGGCGCTCATGATAAATCTCGGCGCCATAATAGGCGCAGGAATATTCGTGATAATAGGCGTTGCCATAGGGCACGCAGGCCCATCGATAATAATATCGATAATATTATCTGCAATCATAGCCATACTGACTGGATTGAGCTTTGCGGAGATAGCAAGGCACGTAGCCAAAGAGGGCGGCGTCTACGAATACGCCAAAGAGTCATTCAGGCCGTTCGCCGGATTCATAGGCGGCTGGCTCTGGACATTCGGCAACATAATAGCAATAGCTGCGGTTTCGATAAGCATGGGCGGCTACGTCAACATACTTTTTTCCACCCATATAAATACCGTCTATTTTGCAATTGCAGCAATAATAGCGTTCTCGGTAATAAACATACTAGGAATAAAAAACTCGGCCAAGACGATATCTGCATTTGTTGTGATAAACCTTGCCGTACTGCTTATATTCATAGTTTCAGGGCTTAGCAGCTTCCATCTCTCCAACTTTTCCAATTTCGCGCCAAACGGCATGACTGGCACCATAGCCGGTGCCGCGATAATATTCTTCGCATTTACAGGATTCTCCAGGGTGACTACAATAAGCGACGAGGTCAAGGACCCTGAGAAAACAATACCGAAGGCGATAATACTTTCCATAATAATATCGACGGTAATATACATTGCAGTCGCAATCGTTGCCGTGGGCCTTGTTCCTTATTCCAATCTTGCAAGTTCAGCGGCTCCGCTGTCAACTGCCATAAAGAGCATGCACGACAGCATACTTGCAATCATCATCGCTTTCGGCGGCGTGACTGCCACTGCAGGAGTCATACTCACCGGAGTTCTAGGCACTTCAAGGGTTTTCTTTGCGCTTGGCAGGGATAAGGAACTTCCTGGATTCTTATCCTATATAGACAGATTTTCAACTCCGATCAATGCAATAATTGTATCAGCTGTTTTGTCAATAATCTTTCTGCTTCTTGTATCGTTCGGAACTATAGTCGATTCGTCCAATGCTGCAGTTCTTAGCGCATACTTCATAATAAACGTATCCGCAATATACTTCTACTACAACCTAAAGAAAAAGCAGCAGCAGGAAAAAAGGTATATTCCGGTAGTTTCTATAGCTGGCATATTCGGCATACTGCTTATAGTCGCATATCTGGACATAGTAAGCCTGGAGTTTCTTTTCGGAATAGCTGCTGTCGGGACTATATATTATGTCCTGAGGAATGCCCCTATTGGCGAACTGAAGGATTGGCGCAGGCACATACACGTTCCGCGTCGCAGTGCCGTAAGGGCATTCGGCCCGTCGAGGCAGGAGGTTTCGACTGCAATTCAGCAACCGCAGCAGCAGCAAAAGCCGTAGTGATCTAAAAGTGCCAGAATTAAGAAAAAAAGCAAAGCTTTATATATGTTCGGGTATAAATTCCCTACGCTAATATGCTTTTTCTATAACAACCCTATTCTCATCCACCCGGGGCGTATGGAAACATACGCCTCAACCCCACTTATAAAATAATGTCTTATTGTGCACGCTCTGCTTTAGCTTCGTGCATCATGCCTTTTTTTGCAAATACCAAATATGCCGTATGCCACACGCCCTTTGTGGAAGGCCTCATTCCTTCGGGCCTGACCAGCATGTCCCTCAATATGCATTCGTAGGTTCTTATGTCGGTAAACCCGCTCTTTTCAAGCTTTGCCGCGAATTTCACCACCTGCTCCATGTGCGGCGTATATCCAACAATGACTCCATTTTCCTTCAGCGCTTTCCTGGCCCGTGGTATGGCCTTTTCTGAGCTGGGCATGTCAAGGGTAATTATGTCGACATTCTTCTCCTTGAGATCTTTGGTTATATCGCCGTGCCTTATCTCCAGGTTTTGCAGGTTCTCCATTGCCTTGTTTTTTTCGGCTATCTTTATGAAGTCCTCCCTTAGCTCATAGCTTATCACTTTCTTGGCTATTCTGGCAAGGCCGACGGCAAGCCATCCGCTTCCAGTGCCCGCATCCACGCATACGCTTTCCCTGTTCACTCCAGAGTAAGCTATTATTATCCCTATGTCCTTTGGCAGTATCACCTGCGGCGCTCTCTTCATCTTATTGTACGGTTCCGGCAGGTCAATTCTCATTGGTTTCGCCTTGTTTATTTTTATCCGATTTCTTTTGTGTTTTCTTTTTCTGCGGTGCCTTTTTCGCCTTTCTTTTCGGCGCCACTACCTTTGGCTTGGCTGCCTTCTTTGCTGCTTTCTTAGGTTCCGGGCTTTCCTCCTTCTGAGGTATTTGAGGTGTTTTTTGTTCTGCCGTCTGGCCTTCTTCGCTGCTCTTGCTCCTGAACGTTACCGGCCTGTTCGGACACTGCGGATCCAGGTCCATTTCAAAAGGCCTCATTCCCTTCCTTATCACTTTAACTATGGGTGTATGGCAGTATTCGCATACTCTGCCAGTGGGCACTATCTTAGCCTTCTGGACGAGCGGATAAGTGTTGGTGCATTTCGGATAATTGGTGCACGCGACGAACTGTTTGCCTATCCTTGAATGCCTTATTATGAGATCTCCGGTGCCGCACTTCGGGCATTTGCCGAGAATGCTGGCCTCCATAAAACCCACCTTTAGGTCATTCGATACCTGCTGCATGTTCTTATCGAAAGTTTCCAGCGCGTTGAGAAGCATCTTCTTGCCCTGCTCCAATACCTCTGCTTCGCTCTTCTTGCGCTCGGATATCTCTTCCATGTCGTCCTCAAGCTCCTTTGTAGTTTTCTCGTCGAGTATCATAGGGCAGTTCTTCAGCAATGAGTTGTAGACGCTCATCCCGAAGCTCGTAACCGATATGCTTGAGCCCTCAACATATTCCCTCCTGAAAAGCGTATCGACTATGCTTGCCCTAGTGGCCTTGGTGCCAAGCCCCTTGCGCTCAAGCTCGGCTATTATGCCCGCTTTGGTGTATCTCTTAGGTGGCTTAGTCTTAAGGCTATCCATCTTTATGCCTTCGGCTTTGTGCATACTGCCTTCTGTGAAATTTGCGACTGTCTTCTCTTCTATTGAAGCGTATCTGTAATAATCAAGCCATGCCCTCTCCTTTATCGTGGCTCCGGAAGCCGAGTATTTTTCTCCACCTATGTCGGCTTCTACCTTAACCCTGGCAACGCTTGCAGGCGCGGCAAAGCACGAAAGGAATCTCCTGGTTATGAGATCGTAGACCTCTTCCTCCTGCTTTGATAGATCCCTGGGTCTTACTCCAGTTGGGAATATGGCTGGGTGGGCTTCGTCGGTCTTCTTGCCTTCAAGCGGCTTGAACCTATTCTCCGAAGTTAAGTTTCGGGAGATTTCGGCATATTCGGGGTTTTCTCCCAGCGACTTTATTATTCCAGGAAGGCCTAGGGTATAAGGCAACTTCTGTGAAGATGTCCTCGGGTAAGAAATATAAGAGCGCTCGTAAAGCTTCTGGGCTATCGAGAGCGTCAGCGACGGATCCAATCTGAAGACTCTGCTGGCTTCGAGCTGGAGCGACGTCAGGTCAAATGGGGGATAAGGCCAGCGCGGCTCATCCTTTGAAACTACCCTGGTTATTTTTGCTTCGTCCTTTGCCTTCATGCTTTCTTCGTAAGCCTTTTCTGCGACTGCCTTGTCTTTCATGTCGCCCCTTGTGTTTGCGAACTCTGTGCCGTCTATTACTGCGGTGACGCGCCAGAACGGTTCTGGCCTGAATTCGGAAATCTCATTTTCCCTCCTGGCTAGTATCGCAAGGGTGGGTCCCTGTACCCTTCCTATGCTGAGCGCTTTGCCCCCTCCAGCGCTGCCAAGCGCCTGTGTGAGCGCCCTGCTTAGGTTTATGCCCCATATCCAGTCAAGCATGTGCCTGGTCTCTCCAGCGTAGAAGTTTTCCAGGTCCAGCTCTGACATGTTATTGTAAGAATCTAGCAAATCTTTTGTGGTGGTTGTCGAATACTTCATCCTCTTAGCGTAGGACCTTAGCTTATCTACTGGCTGCTTAGTGACCTCCTTTATTATGTTTGTTCCTATTACCGTGCCCTCTATGTCGTAGTCGCACGCGTTTATGAAGTACGAGCACTTCTTGGCCACTTCATATATTGTGTCAAGGTACTGCTTCGTGAAGGCAGAGCTCTTGCTTGCGGAATAGGAGGGAGCCCACTCAACGTCAAGCACTGGATAGCCTCTCTTGTAGCCCACCTGCCTTATGGTAAAAAGGTGCCCTACGGCCGGAGCAACATAGATGGTTTCCTCTCCCTTGTCTATCTTGTAATAGCTGGTCTTGCCGTTGGCTACGCGCTTCTGCTCCCCGTTGCCCAGGGACATCGCTATCCTAAGCGCTACGCTTGGCTTTTCTGCTATTATGAGCGTGTTCATGAAAACGGCCTATATAAACTATCTTTTGCTGGCTTTCCTGTTCCTTCTGTTTTTCCTCTTGGCAGAAACGTGCCTCATTTCCGTGGCGTATGGCTTTTCCCTGGAAACCAGCCACGTGTCGATAAATCCAAGAGCTATTGATATAACGGCTCCGGCGTAGAAATAACTGCCTGCCCCATAAAGCATAAATATGGCAATCGTCACTACTATTATTATAACTGTCAGAAGTGAAACTACAAAGGCAGCTGCATTCTCCATCATAACAACTTGTGGTTCGAATGATTACAATATACTTAATCATATTTATAACCCTTATTGCTGCCGTAATAGTATCATTTGCCCAAACGCTGTTCAAATCAGAGCTCGAGAAGGGCAAGATGACAATACCAAAGATAATAAAGTCGCTTTTCACCAACAAGAAGATCCTTTTGGGCATAGCGGCCTATTTCGGGAGCCTTGTAATATACTTGTACGCTCTCTCAAAGGCCCCGCTTTCAGTTGTATATCCGATATTCGCCAGCAGTTTCATATTTGTTGCGCTTTTTTCCGCAAAGTTCCTGAAGGAGCCTCTTAACATCAAAAGGGTCATAGGCATAGCGCTGGTCTTCGCAGGCATAGCGCTTATAGCAGTATCGTACGCGTGATCCCATGGAAAGAAAAAAGGCCGAAAACATAACCATGCTCGTGGGGTCAACATTCCTGGGAGCAGTCGGCCAGATACTCTTCAAATATGCGCTTTCGGTGCATATTCTATATATAATAGGCTTCGGCATACTCGCCTACTTCATATCCACGCTTATTTACTTCTACGTGCTTACAAGGGCAAACCTGAGCTGGGCCTACAGCGTCGGAGGCCTGAGCTACATATTCGCAGTGATTCTTGCGGCTACGCTGCTAGCTGAAAACGTCCCTCCATTGAGATGGGTGGGAGTAATAATAATAACAATAGGCGTGCTTTTTGTCGGAAGCAGCTAAGCCTGTAAAAACAAAAAAAGCGCATAAAGGGCTTTAGCCCTTCACTTCGAACTTCTTTATCTCGACTTTGCTTACGGGGGCTATGTGCGCAACCTTGGCTCCAAGCTCTCCCTGCAGCTTTCCGTCTATCACGCTGTCTATGGCTTCCTTGAGTGTCTTCTCCTTAAAATAAGCCTCCAGGAAAACCTTGGCTTCCTTTCTCATTCCGACTAATTTTGTGTGCGCAGTTCTTCCCCTTGTTATTATGAGGACTTTGGCTACCTCCTTTATGCCGTCGCTCGTAGATACGTTGAAGACGCCGTCGCTGACGCTCTTGTACCTTCTCACAAGGGATCTTATGTAGCTGTAGAGCTGCTCAATCCTGAGCACCTTGGTATGCGCGGCCTCGCCGTTGACATCCGTAACCTTAAGCACGACTTCGGTATAAGCGTGCGATGGGTTGTTGGTTATTGCAGATAGCCCTATCCTTATGTTCCTGCCTACGATGCTGCTTTCGTCGCTGGCAGGCATTTCCGCTATCTGCGCCTCGTTGAATTCCTTCGGGGCGTATACTGTGAACCATTTCTTAAGCTTCCATGTGTCTACGGTTTTTTGAAGTGCCATAAAAATACCTCAGTGGCCCTTTACTAGCAGCTCAGCCTGCTGCGGGTTGTACCTCCACTTCTCTGGAAGGACTCCCTCCCTTATGTAATACTTGGTGAGCCTCCATATCTTGGCCTCTATCCTGTTTAATCTTATCCTGTTGTTCACGTCCTGCTTGTTCTTAGCCATGTGCTTCCTGAGGTTTACCGCCTTCTTCATGAGCTCAAGCATGTCGTATGGCATGCTCTCCTCTATCCCGTTCTCCTTGAGCACCTGCTCCAGCTTCTTGCCCAATATGTGCCTTACATACGGGACGTTGTGCTCCTTCTTGAGCTTCTCTCCTATAAGAGCCGGAGGCATGCCCTGCTTGGCATAGTCAACAGCGAGCTTTATTATCTGCTCCTTGTTCTCCTCAGCTCCTTCTATCTTTGCGCCCTGTTCAAGTATGGGCTTCCTGGACTTGGACTTTCCCTTCTTTTTAGTATGCATCCTTGCCATTGCAACACTCAGTGTGATTTATAAACAAACGTAAGAGCCTTTGAGGTGTAAATATATTTATTGGTTCCTGAAACGCTCAGAATTCAACCTTCACGGAAAACTCCTTCGATTCCTTGATGTCGATCTTTTCCGCCTTGCAAATGCTCTTCAATTCATCCTTCGAGGAATTGACAGTATTATAATATTCCGCAGGAACATTTATATTTATTAGCTTGGCCGATGCGTTGAGGGCCAGCTTGGAATCGCTCTTGCTCTTCCTGACTATCGCTATTATGTCATTCAGAAGGTTTCCTGCGCTGTCTATATCCTCTGCTACGACCCCGCTCTCAAATATGAATCCGTTTATTACGTAGCCGTTTGGCTTGTCCTGGGCTGCGTGCTTCGGGAACTTCTCGAGCATTATGCTGCTCTCGCTGAACATCGCATTTATCTCCTCTGTTGCATGCGGTATTATCGGTGCAAGAGCCTTTAGGGATTCCATGAGAACGTGCCTGAGGGTGAATATCGCTGCGATCTTGCTGCCCTCGCCCTTCTTGCTGGTGTCGTATATCCTGTGCTTTACGTTCTCTATGTAATAGTCGCAGAATTCGTGCCAGAAGAAATTTACCAGCTTGGTGGCTGCATCGTAAATGTTGTATGCCTCGTAATCCTTGTCCGCGCCTTCAAGGACTGCGTTGAGCCTTGTGAGTATCCACGCGTCAAAAATGTTGATGTCGTTGTGCGGTGGCTCTTCAGGGATCTTGTTCTCGCCTATCGCGTTCCTTACGAAAACAGCCGAATTGTAAGCCTTGACTATGAAGCTTTTCGCGTATTTCACATCCTCGTGGGAGAAGACCTTGTCCTTATGCGTGGCTCCGCTGAGCGCAACCCACAGCCTTACGCTGTCTATGGAGTATTGCTTTGCAAGATCCAGCGGGTCAACGCCATTGCCTAAGCTCTTGTGCATCTCCCTTCCGTCAGGGCCCAGCACCATTCCGTGCGTAAGCATTGTCTCAAGGGGCTTGCTCCCGGTTATGGCCCATGTCCTGTATATGGTATAAAATGCCCACGTCCTTATTATGTCAGTTCCCTGTATGCGCACAGCCGGAGGGAACGCCGACTTGAAGAACTCCTTGTCGTCAGGCCATCCGCTTATAAGCATCGGCGTAATTCCCGAATCGACCCACACGTCGCACGTGTTCTTTTCACCCTCTATGTTGGATGATCCGCACTTCGGGCATTTTTCAACAGGGGCCTTTTCGACCGCGGGATTCACTGGCAGCATGGATTCTTCCGGAGCTATGGTTTCGCCGCAATCCGCGCAGTACCAGAACGGTATCGGCGTTCCGAATACCCTGTTTCTTGATATGTTCCAGTCCCACTCTATGAAGTTTGCCCAATCATAAAGCCTTTGCGCAGAGCTTTCGGGTATCCAGTGCATCTGCGACGCCATCTCCTTTATCTTTTCCGAATGCTCCTTGGTTTTAAGGAACCATTGCATTTCGGATATCAGCTCTTCGGGGGTTCCGCATTTGTCGTGAATCTTTACCGTCTGGCTTATCACATCGCTCTTGACCAGCAGATGCGCAGCGTCAAGATCCTTCAGGACCTCCTCGCGAGCCTCATTGACCTTCATTCCTGTGTACTTGCCTGCGTTGAGAAGCCTTCCGTTCTGGTCCTCTGCCCTTATAAGATCCAGCTTGTGCTTGTAATACATCATGACGTCCTGCTTGTCTCCGAATGTGCAAACCATCTCGGCGCCGGTACCAAAATCCTTGTCTACGCTGTCGTCGGCTATTATCTTCACATCCCTGCCTGCCAGCGGCACAGAGACCCTGTGGCCCACCATCTTCTTGTATCTGCTGTCGGAAGGATTTACTGCTACGGCTACGCACGCGTGCATCAATTCCGGCCTTGTCGTGGCTATTATTATGTCCTCTTCAGACTTTCCTGGCGAAGCGAACCTTACATGGCTGAGCTTGGTGTCCCTTTGCTTCTCTTCGGTTTCCTCCCTGGCTATTGAACTGCCGCAGTGCGGGCACCATTCCACGGGATGGTCCGCCCTGTAAACGAACCCTTTGCTGTTCATGAGCAGCAGCGACTTTTGTACCTTGGCTCTGTAGTCTTCCCTCATGGTCGCGTACTCGTAGCGCTCGTCGAATGATGCGCCCAGGTATCTCATCCCCTCCTTGAGAACCTTTATGTTTGAATTTGCCACTTCCACGCATTTGTTGTAGAATTCTTCCCTTGGCATGTTTCTTCCGTATTTCTTTTCAGTTTCTATCTCTGTCGGGAATCCCTGCGTGTCCCATCCCTGCGGGTATAGCACGTTATATCCTTTGGCCCTCCGGTAGCGTGCAATGGCATCGATGTAGCATACCCAATATGCCTGGCCCATGTGCAGGCTTCCTGTTGTGTTCGGCGGAGGGGTGTCTATTACGAATAGGGGTTTTGAAGTTTCATCTTTGTTGAAGTTGAACATCTCGGCCTTTAGCCAGTAATCGTTCCATTTTTCCTCTTCTTTCGGATCATAAGGCAAATAATCACATCGCATGCCGGCAAGAAGCGCGGCTGACAGCTAATATATTTCAGCTATAGATTAAAAATTGTTTGCTGCAACTGCTGCAGCAAACAGAATCAGTCGGTCGTTTTGCTATTTATCAAAGTGAGCGGGAAAACCCACACTCTTCAGAGGTGGGATGAGAGCGAACCGCAGAATAGCAAGGCGTATAAAATTTAATTGCGTAGATAACATGGTCATCTTGAAAAAGACATACAGATATAGGGCGTATCCTTCGCAATCGCAGAAGTCGGCACTCAACCGCCAGATGTACCTATCGAAACAAATTTACAATCTCCTTCTTGAGCAATCACAAAAGCACTTCAAGGAAACTGGAAAGGCGTTCACGAAATACGACATGAACAAATGGATAACAAAACTCAAGAAAAAGAATCCGGAATTCAACGAACTCTATTCGCAGGTCTGCCAGAACATCGCAGACAGGGTTTCAAAGGCATACCAGAACTTCTTCAGGAGAATAAAGGAAAGAAAACATGGAAAGAAAATCAAGGTCGGTTTTCCAAGATCCAAATCATATATATCCTCGCTGACATACCCGCAATCTGGATTCAAACCAGAAAAGAAGAAGGTTTTCATTTCAAAAATCGGAAGAATAAATTTCGTCAATCACAGGGACATGGAGGGAAAGATAAAAACAATGGCGATAAAACAGACAAAATCGCAGGAATGGTATATCACGTTTTCGGTAGAAAATGGGGAAACACCACTGTTCTCGAACAATAAACCACAGGTAGGGATTGACTTGGGGCTCAAAGAATATGCAACCATGTCGGACGGAACGAAGATTCCAAATCCAAGAATCTCGAATAAATCCATAGATAAATTGAAAATGATTCAGAGAAGGCTCTCGAATAAAAATAGGGGAAGCAAGAACAGGAGAAGGGCAAAGATAAAACTTGCGAGGATTTCAGGACACATCGCAAGGCAGCGGGATGACTTCCTTCACAAGACATCCCATCATCTCGTCAATTCATACTCATTAATTGCATACGAGGAACTGAAGATTGCAAATATGATGAAGAATCATCATCTTGCAAGACAGATTACAGATGTTTCTTGGGGGAACTTCATCCAATACCTCTGCTACAAGGCTGAAAGTGCTGGTTGCAGGGTAGTTGGAGTGAATCCAAAGAACACCTCTAGAACGTGCAGTGATTGTGGAAATATACAGGATATTGAATTGAGTGAACGGACATTTCTCTGTCAGAAATGCGGGATGTCAAAGGACAGAGATTTGAATGCCTCAATAAATATCCTGACTACCGCAGGACTTGCGGGAAGTAACGCCTCTGGAGACGTTGTAAGACCTCAGCTACAGGAGGCAGCCGTCGTTGAATCAGGAACTATACTTGGTGGTTCAAGATGACCAATCAAAAAGCCACTATTGGAAGCCTACGACTTCAGTCGTGGGAGGATGTCACGAAATGCTCGAATATTTTCTTTTCCTTCTTTTTCTTCTCGTTGAGGGCCCTGGCGTTGAATATGATCGAGTTTCCCAGTATCTTCTTTGCTACTTCCTGCTTGTGTGCATCAAGGGCATTCTTAATCTCCAGGCTCTGGCGCTCTTCTTCAACGTTGCTCTTTTTCTCAGCTTCTTCCTTCCTCAGAAGCCCGAAGCCTTCTGCCTTCTCCATGCGCGGCGTTTCTGCCTTGTGATCTTTTTCGCTTGCAACTGCTTCTACATGGCCGCTAACCAGCCTCTCGCCGAATTCCTGATAAACGTTGCTCGTAAATTCCTCTATGCTGAGATCAGGGAAGCAAAGGCAATCAGAGCTGGCGTATGCAGATGTATTCCCTTCGAGCACTACCGTGTGGCTTATGTTATCGAGCGCCACATACCTCATTGCATAAGCGTTCCTTGCAACCTCTTCCATTACACTCTGCTTTATCGTGCTCGCTATTGTTGCTGAAAGGCTTGATCCTGCGCTTTTTGCATTGCCATACAGCATTCCTGCGACCGCGCTGCTCCTCGAATAAACGCCGTGCGTAAGCGTGTACAGGGCTTCTGAGCCCATCGCACTGTATATGGTGCTCTTTATCTTAGGTATAAAGTTGAAGCTTACGTTGAGCTGTTTGCCCTCGCTGTTCTTTGCGTTTACGCTCACCATCTGCTTCTTCGAATAGTCTTCCGCATAAGCGTCCATGCGCTGCTTTGCTGCAGTTGCTTTTTCTTCATGGGTTTCTTCTGAAATGTATTCCATGACGTGCCTGGCTCCTACTTCCATAGCCACTGCCTGCTGCTTTGCCATCATGCTCTTCTGTGCTTCCAGGGTGCCTATGGCGTAAGCCATGCGTGCGTCGCTGCTGAGGCTTATCATTCTGCTTACCACTTCAAACAGTCCCAGAGCGCCCTTCCTGCTTACGCTGAAAACCTCTGGCTCTTTGCCTCCCACAAGGCTTATCTCCAATTTCTGGCCCTTCCTGACGTTGAGGGCCGCTATCTTGTCATAAAACAGCGATTTGTAGCCTGATCCTGTGAACACTAAGAGCCTCCTGTTGGTGGCTATTATCCTGTTCCTGCCCCTGCTCAGCAGCTTTTTCCCGTGCTGCGTCTCGTAGTATTTCTCCTCTTCTTCAAATAGCATTGGTTCAGAGAGCTGGTTGGCATTTTCATTGTTTGACATAAGTAAGTTTGCGCCTACATCCAAGTTGGATTAGAAAGTTGTAATGCACTTATTATTTATACTTTTTGTATGGTGCGTTTGTATCTCCATCATGCATCGCAACAACCTTAAGTCGGTTTATTGCCCACCTTCGAAAACCATCGCCTTTGTTCGGATCTGGCCAAATTGCCAGTTTAGAAAAGGCTTAAATCAGTTAAACCGGATATTTAACCATGCAAATATTGAACTCTGCGGCCCCATATAACCTTTTTGGGCTCGAAGACCAAAGCTACGAGAAAGCCAAATTCGTGGTACTACCTGTGCCTTACGATTCTACGATGAGCTACGGCTCAGGCTCCAGGGACGGGCCCGACGCCATAATAAGGGCCAGCAGGCATATTGAGCTATACAGCGAAGAGCTCGGCTTTTCCCCTGCGGATGCTGGCATATATACCCTGGAGCAGCTTGAGCCAGACGTGAGCGGCCCTGAGGCCATGGTCAAAAGAATAGCAAGGGAAGTATCCATAATAATAGACGACGGAAAGGTCCCGCTTCTGCTCGGCGGCGAGCACACTGTTGCGCTAGGTGCGGTCATGGCAATTGCCAATGCGGGAGATGACTTCAGCGTGCTGCATTTCGATGCACATTCCGATTCGCGTGAGGAATTCATGAACAGCAAATATTCGCACGCGTGCGTAATGGCTAGAATAAGGGATATGTGCAAGAGCACATACAGCGTAGGGGTAAGGAGCATAGACGAGCAGGGCTATTCTAAGTATTCAAAAGACATACTCTACATGAAAGATATGCGCAGCATGTCGGACAAGATGATAGCAGAATCTATATCCAAGCACGTAAAGAAGAACGTTTACATAACTATAGACTTGGACGTGCTGGATCCATCTGAAATGCCAAGCGTGGGAACACCAGAGCCCGGAGGCATGAGGTACACAAGCCTAATTAACATCCTCTCCGGGGTCTTAAAAGGGAGAAAACTTATAGGTGCCGATATCTCAGAGCTTGCGCCAATACCGGGGATTAGGGCTCCGGACTATCTTGCAGCAAAGCTGGCTTATGAGCTCGTCGGCATGGCTACTCTAGGCACCCGCAAATAGGTGCAGCAAATGAAAGTTATACTTGCACGGCACGGCAACACAGAAGCAAACAACGCAGCTGTGCATCAGTCGCCTGATACTCCGCTCTCAAAAGAAGGCATAGCGCAATCCGAAGCCCTCGCAAAAAAGCTGGCCAGCGTCGATATAGACTATATAATATCCAGCCCCTACGCGAGAGCCCGTCAGACTGCCGAGATAATAGGCAAAAAGCTGAATAAGCAAATAGAATACGATGACTTGCTCGCGGAAATAATCAGGCCAAAGGAATTCGTAGGCAAACGAATGGACGATCCTGAAGTGGGGAAAATCCTTGAGGAGATAGAAAAACACGCCAAAAATCCAGAATGGCGCTACCCGGAATCGGAAAACCTGAACGATTTCATAACCAGGGTGGGAAAATTCGTAAAACGCCTTGAGGGCACAGACTATGGCACTGTACTTGTAGTCACGCACAGTGCCGTAATAAAAACAATGATAACCGTGTGCATGCTTGGCCCGGATATCGATATTGGGCATTATTCAAGGATTCTTGATTTTCTGCACACAAAGAATACCGGCATAAGCGAGCTGAGATATGACGATTCTGGCTGGGGGCTAATGACCTACAACGACATGTCACACCTCTGAGCGCCCAGAATACTTAAAGCTGAATGTGATCTGGCTTTGCATCAATATCATGCGCTCTTCTTCCCGTGCTCCTTTGCCTTTTCTTCCTTTTCGCGCTGCTCTATTTCATTGAGCACTTTTTCGACTTTGCTCCTGAGCTCATCGATGCTGCCCGAGTTTCTTATGGTGTACTTTGCATGCTCCATGGCGCTCGCTATCCCAAACTGCTTTTCCTTCTCCTCCCTATTTTCAAAATCTGAATAATTTTTTGGGTCGTCTTCCCTCTTTCGCTCCACGAGCCTGTCGAACCTCATCATCTTCGGGGCTACCACCGATATTATCGTAACGTTTTCCAGCGTCTTGAAATACTTTGCCTCGTCTGCGCTCCTGAGACCCACTATGAGTATGTCCTTTGCCGGGAGCTTCCTTATCTTTTCTATGGTCCATCGTGCCACGACGTCATTGCCATATTCCTTTCTGGCGTTCAGCGAGAAATTGCGTATGCTGTCCTTGTTAACTTCTATCCCGTTCTCCGCCATCCTCTCCTTGACCGATGCACTCATCTCCACTTCCTTGAAGCCCTTAGTCGCGAGCATCTCTCCAACGAGGCTTTTTCCTGCTCCAGGCATCCCTGTTATGCATATTATCATTATAATCGCGTAGAGTTGGATGCAAAAACTATTATTATTTATCAGGCTCAAAGCTATGCAGGTGCTGAATTGCCAACATCTGGTCTTGTATGCCCAAAGTGCAAATACCGGTTCAACTACGAGTTTATCCCAGGAGCTTCACTCACTTCAATAAGGTTCGGCAGCAAAAGGTACATGTGCTGCCCGAAATGCAACAAGTGGGCAATGTTTGACCTGTCAAAATATCCAGTTAACGGCCTTCCAAAGTATTCGGATTCTAAAGCGTTAGCAAGATATGCGCCGTTTTTGATAGTCCCTCTTTTCGCATGGGCTGTTTTTCTTGTCCTTATATCAAATTCGCTAGTGGGTTACGGCTCAGCAGCGATAATGGCAATATCGATAATGCCTGCCATAGTGCTTGCAATAGCTCCAATACTATTCATAACAAAAAAGGCGCGACTCGTAAAGCTCAAAAGCTGATTATGCCTGGGTTTTCGTGGCAACCTTTTCTAGCTTCATTTCCCTCTTTATTATCTTCGCGGCATTTTTCTTTATTGCGCTTATGTCAAGTTCGCTGTGCCTTGAGTTGCCCGACTTTATGGCACTAGCAGCCACGGCGCTCGCCACGCTAGACAGCACGTCTATCATCTCCTTGGCGCTATACGGTGCAGGCAATATATGTTCAACGCCAAGCTCCTTGCCAACGCACTTTGCAAGTGCCTTGGAAGCTTCATATAGCATGTCATAATCAACGTGTTTTGCTCCGGAATCAAGCAGGCCGCGCATTATGTTCGGAAAGCTCAACACGTTGTTTACCTGGTTCGGAGTATCGGATCTGCCGGTTGCCACTATGAAAGCCCCTGCATCTTTTGCGTCCTTATAGGATATTTCAGGTACTGGATTTGCAAGTGCAAACACTATCGGCTTTTCAGCCATTTTCTGTATTATTTCTTTCGTAAAAACTCCCGCACTCGAAACCCCTATCAGTACGTCAGCCTTTTCGGCTATTTCTGCAAGGCTTCCCTGCAGCTTTTCCCTATTGGTCAGCGTCGCTATTTCCTGCTTGAATTCGTTCATTCTTTCCTTGCGCCCGTCGTATATAGCGCCTACGGTGTCGACTACGTAAATGTTTTTTATTTTCATATAACTCAAGAGCCTAACTATGCCCATCCCTGCCGCTCCCGCTCCGTTTATTACTATTTTGATTTTTGTTATATCCTTGCCTGCTAGCTTCAGTGCGTTTATAAGCGCAGCCACTGCAACCATTGCCGTGCCGTGCTGGTCGTCGTGAAGTATCGGAATTTCTAGTTCTTTAGAAAGCCTGTCTACTATTCTGAAGCATTTGGGCGACTCTATATCCTCGATATTGAAACCTCCAAATCCCGGGGCCAGAGCCTTTACGATGCTTATTATAGCCTCTTCCTCCTGCGTGTCCAGGCATATCGGCACCGCATCAACGCCTCCATACTTCTTGAAGAGCATTGCCTTGGCTTCCATGACCGGCAGCCCTGCCTCTGGGCCTATGTTGCCGAGGCCCAATATCCTGCTGCCATCTGTTATTATGGCCACGTTGTTGGGTTTTCCTGTATATGTATAAACTTTGGATTTGTCATTCTTTATTGCGTTTGATATGACCGCAACTCCAGGGGTATACCTGAGCGCCAGATCCTCCCTGCTGTCCACTTTAACCTTGGGTATTATCTCTATTGCTCCCTTGGATGTTTCGTAAGCTTTAAGCACGTCTTCGTCAGTAGGCATTATTACACCATTTTAACGCTAGTATAGAATTTGCAGCTTTTAATAACCAACCCTATTTTTCTTTACCATCATTTGCCTGTTTCTTAGGGTCCAGTATCATTTCAAGCTTGCTCTTTTCCATTATTTTCATCTCAATGCATACCTGCTTAACGCTTTTGCCTTCGTCATAGGCTTTGACTGCTATCTCGGCTGCCTTGGCGTAGCCTATGTATGGGCTGAGCGCAGTAACCAAAGAGGTGTCCATCTCCAAGTTTTTTGCAATCTCCCTTTTGTTGGGCCTTATGCCTATTATGCATCTGGAATCGAAAGCGTTGATGCCGTTGGATAATATCTTAACTGAGAAAAGCAGGTTGTAAGCTATAACCGGCATGAAAACGTTCAGCTCGAGCTGGCCAGAGTTGGCCGCTTCCCTCACTGTGTGCATGCTGCCCATTACGTTGAAGCACACCATGTTCAGCATCTCAGCCATGCTAGGGTTTATCTTGCCTGGCATTATCGAAGAGCCCGGCTGCACAGCAGGGAGCACGAGCTCGTTGAGTCCGGCTCTTGGCCCTGAGCCAAGCAGCCTGACATCGTTGGCTATCCTGTTGAGCGCTATTGCAACATCCTCCAGCGCGTTAGCTACTTCAAGCTCTGCATGCTCGCTTTGCATTGCAGCGAAGGTATTTGCCGATTTCTTGAACCTGTGCCCCGTTAGCCTGTTGAGCTCGGCTATTGCGTATTCCGAATAGCCTTTGGGCGTGTTCAATCCGGTGCCAACTGCAGTGCCGCCCAAAGGGAGCTCAAGCATCGAGCCCAGCGCCCTGGAAAGCTCTTCCCGCACGTGCTTAACTGATCCAGCCCAGCCATGAAATTCCTGGCCAAGCGTCATAGGTACAGCATCTTGGAGATGGGTTCTGCCTATCTTGTATATGTGTGAAAACTCCTTTGCCTTTGCCGAAAGGCTCTTTTCGATATTGTCAAGCGCCGGAATAAGCCACTTGCCCATGTAATCGTAAGCCGATATCCTTATTACGCAATGATAAGTATCGTTAGTCGATTGTGACATGTTTACGTGGTCGTTGGGATGCACAATCTTGTAGTCGCCTTTTTTGCCGCCAAGAATTTCTATGGCTTTGTTGGCTATTACCTCGTTGACATTCATGTTTGTGCTCGTTCCTGCGCCCGCCTGAAATACGTCAAGGACAAACTGGTCGGAAAGATTGTCTGAAGCTACAAACTCTGCGGCTTTCATTATGGCATCGGCCCTCTTTTTGTCAAGCTTGCCAGCCTTCATATTTGCATAAGCTGTAGCACGCTTGAGCGTTGCATAAAATCTAATGAATTCGTCCTGCACTCTTATCCCGGATATCTGGAAATTCATCCTTGCTCTCTCCGTCTCAGAGCCGTAATAAGCCTCGGAATCTATCCTTACGCTTCCCAAAACATCCTTCTCGATCCTATAATCCATGAAAACACCAACGTTAATAATTGCGGAATTACATCTTAAACGCTTTTCTGAAAATGCGGCACTGAAGCCGATTATTTACCTAGCAAATCAAATCACGTTTATATTTCTTTTTATATCAAATAGTCTAATTGGTTTAGGGTAATATTTTGGCGGAATATGAGGTTGTCGAATCAGACATACTTATAATAGGCGCTGGCGGTGCAGGCATGCGTGCTGCTCTCGCAGCACTTTCAAACGGCGCGAATGCAGTAATAATATCAAAATCCGTGCTTGGCAAGGCCCATACCGTAATGGCTGAGGGCGGCATAGCAGCCTCCGTCGGCAACGTAGATTCAAAGGACAACTGGCAGGTGCATTTTTCAGACACTATGGTCGAAGGCGTTTACCTTTCAAACTGGCGCATGGCCGAGCTTCTGGCAAAAGAAGCTCCGGAAAGGGTCTTCGAGCTGGAGCGCTTCGGCGCGATATTCGACAGGACCAAAGAAGGCAAGATAATGCAAAGAGCTTTCGGAGGCCACACATACAGGAGGCTCTGCCACGTCGGCGACAAGACAGGGCTTGAAATAATAAGGACGTTAGAGGATCAGATAATACATAAAAATGTAAAGGTGATGGACGAGATATACATCACCAAGCTTTTCAAGGACGGAGATTCGTTCTCAGGCGCACTAGGGCTTTCAATGCGCGAAGGCAAGTTCTATCTTTTCAAGGCCAAGGCTCTCATAATATCGACAGGGGGTTGTGGTAGGGTATTCAAGATCACTTCCAATTCATGGGAATCAACCGGAGACGGGCTTGGGCTTGCTTACAAAATAGGGGTAGAACTGCAGGACATGGAAATGATACAGTTCCATCCAACTGGTATGGTATATCCTCCTGGCGTTGCAGGGCTGCTGGTTACCGAAGGCGTGCGTGGAGAGGGTGGCATCCTTACAAACACAAAGGGCGAGCGCTTCATGCTAAGGTACTCGCCAGAAAAGAAGGAGCTTGATGCAAGGGACGTTGTGGCGCGATCAATATATTATGAAATACAGGCCGGAAGAGGCACGGAGCATGGAGGAGTGTACCTTGACATAAGCCAGAAGGGTGCAGACTTCATAAAAAAGAAGCTTCCAGGCATGTATTCGCAGTTCAAGGAATTTGCAGGCGTGGACATAACAAAGGAAAAAATGGAGGTTGGTCCTACTGTGCACTATCAGATGGGTGGAATAAAGGTAGAAGCAGAAACCGGTGCGACTAACATAAAAGGCGTTTTCTCTGCAGGCGAGGTTGCTTCAGGGCTTCATGGCGCCAACAGGCTCGGCGGAAACTCGCTGGCTGACATACTGGTTTTCGGCAAGCGCACAGGGGAGGCCGCAAGCAAATACGTCAAGAATGCAAAACCGGGAAAAGTTAAAGATGCCGATGTGGCTTCAGCAATAAACGAAGTGAAAGCTTTCATAAAGTCCGGAGGAAAGAACCCAAATGTGCTAATCGAACAACTGCGCGAAAAAATGTCAAGCAATGTGGGCATAATGAGGAACGAAAAGGACCTTCAGGATGCGCTTGAAACTATAGAGTCGATAAAATCACAATTCAAGGATGTCGGAGTATCTGGCCAGTTCGTATACAACAAAGGCCTACTGGCTTGCCTTGAGCTTGGCAACATGCTCATAGCTACTGAAGCCATAGTCAGAAGCGCCATAATGCGCAAGGAGAGCAGGGGAGCCCATACTAGGAGCGACTACCCAAAGAAGTCGAAAGAATGGCTTAAGAATATAATATGCAGCATAAGTGCCGACGGAAGCATGTCGCTTTCAACCGTGCCTCTCAAGGAAATGCCGGTAGAACTCAAGAAACTTGTAAAGCCCGAGGTATATCAATGAAAGATAAGATCACCATAAGCATATTCAGGAAGGATCCGGCATCCGGAGAAGAGGGCAAATTCGTGGACTACGAGGTTCCGGTAAAAGAGGGTATGGTGGTTCTGGATGCCGTCAACTATGTTACAGAAAACATGGATACGACTCTGGCTGTCAGGTGGAATTGCAAGGCTGCAAGGTGCGGCTCATGCGCAGCCGAAATAAACAACAGGCCCGCTCTCATGTGCAAGACAAGAATAGATATCCTTGGCGATAAGATAAAAGTAGCGCCAATGGCAGCATTTCCGTTGGTAAAAGACTTGGTCACTGACGTTTCTGAAAATTTTGAGACTGACCGCAAGATTCCAGGATTTACGCCGAGAGAAGGCGTAGAAAGCCCATGGATAATACCGCAGATGGACGTAGACAGGACAAAGGAATTCAGGACGTGCATAGAGTGCTTCCTGTGCATGGACGTGTGCCACGTCGTAAGGGAGCACAAAAAGGACTATGTGGGCCCACGCCATGTAATCAAAGCTGCATCGCTCGACATGCACCCGATGGATACCGTTGACAGGTCCAAGTACCTGAACAAGGAGGGCGGCCTAGGGTATTGCAACATAACAAAGTGCTGCCAGGAGGTATGCCCTGAGCACATAAAGATAACAGACAACGCAATAATACAGGAGAAAGAAAGGGCAGTTGACAACTACTATGACCCAATAGCGATGTTCCTAAAGAAACTATCAAAAAAACCAAAAGTTGATTGATTGGGAATTTACAAATCTCTGCATAACATACTTCCTTCCGAGTTCATAGAGCCTAACTGGAGGTTCTACTCTTTTGTATTCCTAATAGCTTTTACAATAGCGATGATGCTGGAATTTCCTGTCAAGCCATATCACGGGATAATAGACCCATTCTATTCGCCAACTATACTCGTACTCCCATTTGTAGGTTTATTCAGGCTCACATGCTACGCATACAGGAAGGACTATCACAGGCACATATTCAAGCATCCAGTGTCTTGCGCACTCGACAACAGAGGGGATTCCGCCTCGAGGGATTATACTGGCGAAACAAAGTTCTTCAGGGTTGAAAACCTGCACAGGTATTTCATGTATTTCGGAGTAGCGATACTGCCATTTTTCTTCTATGATTTTTACCTGTCCATAACTTTCGGCGGAGGGATCATAATAAGGCTTGCAAGCCTGATACTTCTTGCAAACGCCATAATGGTTACCCTTTGGGTATTTTCCTGCCATGCCGTTCGCCACCTGACGGGCGGCAGGATGGACTGCTACGGATGCAGGTTTGCCGGAAAGCAGAAGAATTCCTTTTTCAACCTCCAGTCAAAATTCAATTCCCACCACGAGGCTTTGGCGTGGTCCAGCTTGATATTGTTCGTATTCGTAGACTTGTACATAAGGGCACTCTCTGCTGGAATACCGCTTGACGTAACATTGCTGCACATAGCGCACATATAAAGAAATGATGGTAACGATGAAAAAGATATTGCCTTCGGAATACCGTTATCCGATATTCTTCCTTGCATTCATGGTGATATGCGCAGCTGGGCTTCTCTCAAAATACGCCGGGCTCAAGCTCGAATATACTGCGATAATGGCTGCTATTGGCTTCCTTATGTTCCTTTTTTCCATAACGCTGCCATAAAAACGCATTGCCAGCTCAGCTCTTTCCATGCGTCAGGTACCTGTAGCGTATCACTACATCGTTTATGACATCTATGGAATCCATGCACCTGTCGCTAAGGATCTCCATATGCTCGTAGATTTCCTTGTACTTGATTATCCTCTTTATATCCGTTCCCTGCATTATCCTCTTGAGCGACGACCGGAGTATCTGGTCGGCATCGTTCTCGTATTCCGATGCCTCTATGGCGTTGCTGCGTATCTTTCCTATTATCTCTTCAGCTCTGAGATTGTTTAGTACCGATATGCTGTCCTTTAGGAGTGCGAAGCATTTTTCCGTTACCTCTTCCATATCAAGCATATCCTTTTCCACGTCCTTTATTTCGTATATCATAAATCTGGATCCTATCGCTTCTATTCCGTCCATTATGTCATCAAGCCTCTCGGCCAGGTGCGAAACATCCCTGTATGCTATGCTGCTTGCCCCATAATTTGCGATGTAGTCAAGTATGTCGTGGACTACCAAATCAGCTTCGTGCTCCTCGCCCTTAACCAAATTGAAAAACTCTTTGTTGCTTATCTTGGATTTGAGCCTGTCGTCTATATAAGAAAAGCCCTTGTCTATGTGGCCTATGAGCTGTTCAAACTCGGTTCCTAGCGTTCTGGTTATCAGGAATATCTCGTTTTCCCTCGAGGTCTCAGAAAGCGATTTGCGCTTGGTTTCAGGGAGCAGAACCATCGTCACTACAAATCCCGCCAGCGCAAGAATGCCCAGCCCTCCAAGCAGTGCATATTTTCCAAGCTGTGTCAATATGACCGGAAAGGCCAGGGTAGAAAGCGCAGCTCCCAGCTTTCCAGACATGGAAGCTATTCCATGGCCCCTGGCTCTGTACTGGGTTGGATATAGCTCGGCCGGATAAACATATGTTGTAGTGTTAGGGCCATAATTGGAGAAGAAAAACGTCAGCCCGTAAATGACGAAAAAGGCAAGCGGAATTATAGAAAGCAGGTAGCTTCCAGCCAAAGCGAGCACTATGAAGCTTATTCCCATAGCCAGGAACCCTATCGACTGTATCGGCTTTCTGCCCTCCCTGTCTATAAGCGCCACGGCAACCCAGTATCCTGGGACAGCGGCAATTACCAAAAGCAATGCTGATGCCAGCGTGGGCCCAAAGATGCCAGTATAACCCAAGAACGTTGTGAAATACGGGGTGAATATTGAAGTGCCATAATAAGATACGTCAAGCAGGAACCATGCAACCGAAGTTCCAACCATATATTTCCAGTTCTTGGCTAGCAGCTCCCTTGGCTTTATCGAATAGCTCCTTTCCTTCGGGTCTTTTTTGCTGCTTTTGTTGGCGGTATATAAGCTGTACCACGGAGTCTCCCCGAGCTTTGTGCGTGCATAAAGTATCGTGAGCGTTGGAACGGCGCCAAATCCTAAGAGCAAGCGCCATGCCAGCTGTATCGGCACGTGGGCATAAAGCAATACCACGGCTATCAAGGCCCCTGCTATTATCCCGAATCCCTGCATGGCAAACGTAGAAGCCACAAGCTTTCCCCTGTCGTTCTTGTTGGCGTATTCCGCAACTATCGTGGCACTGAGCGGATAATCACCGCCAATTCCGACTCCCAGTATGAAGCGCCATACAAAAAGCATTATGAAGCCAGTGGAGAACGCAGACCCTATTGCTCCTATTATCAGTATTATTATGGTAATCCAATAGGTGTATTTCCTGCCTATTTTGTCCCCTATATACCCAAATATTATCGGGCCTATCGCCGCTCCGAAAAGCGCAATGCTTGCAAGCATGCCCAGCTGCAATGCGCTAAGGTCAAAGAGTCCCCTTACCATTAGCAAAACTACGCCTATCACGAAAAGGTCGTAAGCGTCTGTGAAGAAGCTCATGCCGGATATCAGCATTATGCGTATGTGCTTCCGGTTTAGCTTAGCACCTTCTATCTCGCTTATGTTGACGGATTCATCATGTGCCATAAACAAAGTCCCCCAAGCGCTTCAGATGTGTATTTTAAATTTGCCTGCCAAGCTTTAAATATGGTGGATAGATGCTCTCAATAAAATCAGGAAAGCTTGGCATTGCACTTATAACTCCGCAATACGATCACGCGAATGAGATTGCGAAAATCGCCAATTCAAAGGACATAGCTGAAAACGTCGGATCGATTGGCGAATTTCCATATCCGTACACTGAGAAGAATGCATTAGAAATGATAGATTCTGCTATATCCGCTTACAGCATGGGCATAGGATACAACTTTGAGGTGATTCCAAAAGAAGTCGATTCCCCAGTTGGAATGGTGGGCATAAGAAATGTGGATATGCATGCCATGAGCGCGGAAATGGGCTTTTGGATAGGCGAGAAATACCGGGGCAGGGGCTATGCAAAGGCTGCGCTTTTGATGCTTATCGGTTTCTGTTTCTCAAAGCTAGAACTGATAAGGGTATATGCAACCGCTTTAAAAAGCAATTCCAAGTCTCTAGCCCTTATGGAATCGCTCGGAATGAAAAAGGAGGGAATACTCAGGGATGCAGCAATGACCCAAGCCGGGCCCCGGGATCAGGTGCTTCTTTCAATACTGAAGGAGGAATTCAAACCGAAATTGGACCTGGTATTTGATGAATGAGCACCATTTATATAAAAGCTATCATGAAATGTATAAACACGGTGTATGCATGTACATATCAAAATCAAAAATAAAAAAGATGCTCAAAGATGCCGGGGCCGAGCGTGTCAGCGATTCAGCGGCAAAATCGTTCCAGGACTCTCTCAACAAGTTCGCCTTTGGCGTGGCAAAGAAGTCCGTGAAGTTTTGCAACCATGCAAAGCGCAAGACAGTTGAGGAATCAGATATAAAGCTTGCGTTCCAATAGAAAATGAATGTGATTAAATGAAGCATATAGGCGCACTAGCCAACCTCGCCATCCTTGCCTTGGTTCTCTCCTCAGTAATAAATTCGAGCGTGGCAAACCAGACAACAGCCGTCCCGATTGCGTACAGGGCGATAGTTGGCATAGTGCTAATAGTCATATGCATATTCCTTTTCTACAAATTCTTCAAGTACGCGATAGCCGGGTTGTTCGTCGTCGTAATATTGCTCATATTGCTGTCTACCACATACTACTTTTTCAAGACTGGCGAATTCAGCATAAGCTATAGCCTGAAGTTCCTTTCTGACATATACGGTTTCTTCGCAGGAAGCACCCACAGCGTCCCGGCTGCAAATTCAATATCGGGAATCATAAATACGACCAATGCCACAAAATAGGCCCTAATCTCCAATCTGCGAAAGGGATTTATTACTTAAGCTAGAGTTTATACTATAGCGGCGGTGGGCGGGCAGCTTACCGAAAGGAGGAAGCTCCCCTCATACAGAGCATTAAAGGGCTTAAGGCCCTATTCGGAATAGAAACGAACGGCTACGCTGCATAAAGCTATGACACTACGAGCGCAACGATGCCGATGAAACGCGCCGATGCAAATGCTGTGAGTATGCAAGGCCTTTGAGCCGCTCAGTCAAATGCTGCCTAAAACAGAAAGGGGGCTACGGCCCGCCGCCCTATGTCAAGCGATAATATGGATGAAAAAGAAAGCGAACTGATGCACGGCATGGTCAACTGCTACAACACATGCCACGAAGATTTCGAGCATACCGTACATATGGTGGCTGCAGCACGCATGCTCACCGAAGAAAAAGTAAAGTCCGTGCTTAAAAAGATAAAAGCAGAATCAGGAAATTCCAAGGAATACCTTTCCCTGCGTTCCAAGCTGCCTGAAGATTTTCCAATATGAATGGTTTACATGGTAATATATGATTCTAATTTCGGCGCATATATGTGCGAGCTGTGCATGCTGCACTATGAAACCGAGGAGCTCGCAAAAAAGTGCGAGGCTTGGGACAGGCTCCACGATTCATGCAATCTTGCCATAGCGAGCAGGAGCATAGAGGCCATTTCAAGAAGGGAATCGCTGAACAAATAAAGATTTGGCGGGGGTGGGGTTTGAACCCACGGCCTCTAGATTTCTCGTCATCGCAATAATTGCTCATCACTCATAATGCTATGCATATGAGTCTAGCGCTCTAACCAGGCTGAGCTACTCCGCCACAGAGATAAAAGCACACTAAATACCCAAACAATATATAAATTACTTTTGCAACCTGCTTCTAATTTTCCGGCAAGTGCTCCGAAATGTATTTCGAAGCCTTCTTTATAACCCTGGCAGTATTTTCATCAAAGCCGTCCCTGTAAAGCAGCTTTCCTCGGACTATAGTTGCTGCCACATTCGATGGATTTGCAGAATATACTACATCATTTACAAGATCGTTTCCTGTCATATTTACTGATTTCCTTAAAAGTACAATATCCGCTTTGGATCCCTCCTTTATCCCATAATTCCTGTTTCCATAAAGGAAATTTGCAGCATTCAGCGTTGCAAATCCAAATGCCTCTTTTGCCGTTATTGCGCTTGGATTGTTAAGTCTGGCGCATTGCAGCAGCGTTCCGTATTTCATCTCTTCAAAAAGATTCAGTGAGTTGTTGCTGGCAACACTATCCGTCCCAAAAGTTATCCTTGCCCCGTTTTTGCTCATTTCATATATTGGTGGGATTCCGGAGCCCAGCTTCATGTTGCTTGTCGGATTGTATGATACTGCTCCGGAATTTGCTATGATTTTAATCTCCTTTTTATTCAGCCATACGCAATGGACTGCCAGAAGCTTTTTGTTCATGAAGCCGTTTTTGTACATCCATTCGACTGGGCTAATCCCATACTTTTTCCTGTGTTCATCAACTTCGAATTTCGTTTCCGCTATGTGCATTGTCACATTCTTGCCATATTTTTCTGCCAATTCATATGCGGATTTTATTGTGCCCTTGGATGCTGCATAAACACCCTGTATTGAAATCATCGGATTAACGCCAATGTGCTTTTCGTTTCTTATGAAACGCTCGGCATTGGAAATTGGATCTCCCTTCTGCGTGGTTTTGTCTTTGTCAAGTATAACCCAGGCCAAATTCCCCTGATAACTCATATCTCCTACTGCTTTGGCTACTGCATCTTCGCCGTAATAGAAGTCCACAAAGTCAGTGATCCCGTTACTTATCATCTCCGCAATGCCTAAAATCGCTGAACTGTATATCATTTCAGGGCTGTTCTTCGCATCGAATTTGGAAGTTTTATCTAGGAAATCTCCAAGGCTGAGGCCGTCAGTCATTCCCCTGAGCGGGTTCATGGCTATGTGAGCGTGCGTGTTTATTAATCCAGGGATTGCCGCTAGTCCTTCGCTTTTTGCGTTTATTACGGTTTCTGCCTTCTCCTCGACTTTTCCTATTTTGCTTATAACGCCATCTTTGATGAGTATGTCGGCATGGACCTCTTGCATATCCTCGCGCAGCACCTTTGCTCCCTTTATCAATATGCTTTCCTTCTCCATCATTTTACCTTTTTGCGTATCGGCATAATTTCTATGGGCAGGTCTTCTATGGATTTGTAGGTGTTTTCAAGCTCCTTCGGATAATAACAATATTTTTCAGTAAGCCTTTTCGCCCTTTCATAATCTCCGGAAGCTTCTATTGTATTGAGTTCCTTTACCAGCTTCATTATTGCGTTTTCTATTCCAGCCATTTCTATACCGAATCTTCCTGTATTTTGGTCGTAAGATATACCTCCGTTCTCCTTCAAATAATTGTATTCTATGGCTTGCCCCATTGCGTGTGCCTCTTTGAGGCCCATTCGCATTCCCCTGAGCAGGTTTGTCGTAAAATAACTGACATAAAACTCTTTCATATCTATGCCTTCCATCATTCCAAATCTGTTAAAATGCATTGCGCAGTAAACTCCAGTTACATCTGCCCGTGCCTCTTCTATGTGCGAAAAAAGCTCCTTCAACCTGATGGCGACTGGCTCGAATCCATTCTTTGTTTCAACCTCACTCGCGCCCAATCCGTGTGAAAGCTCATGGAACAATACAAAGTATAATGCCGCATCTTGGGACAGGAATTTCATCAGCGACGTATCGAGAATTTTGCCTGCTATGGGTTTTGAGAGGCGCTCAAATTTCATAGCTATTATATTTTTCATGAGTACCTTTTTGGATCCATGCACTGCCCTTACTTTTTCATCGTTTGGGAGATTGAATGCAGAAGTGACGAAACCCGCATTCGCTTCCCCTCCAAAGTATATCTCGTTGACAACAACTATTGGAGAGCGCGATTGGTCCTTTCGCTTGAATTTTAGCCCGTCTTCAATAGGTATTGTTGCGTCTATTTCGTCAAGATGCAGTGCAAACGATTTGAGCTTGTCCGTTTCCTTACTTTCCAAAATGCTAACATAGGATTCAAAAAATCCCTTGTAGCCGAATTTTCTGTCCTCGTACGTTTCATAAGGCCCTATAGTTGGCTCTATCCTGCTATCAAGCGCAAGCCAGAGCTCCTGCTGCCTGGAATAATCGTTTGATATAAGCGCTTCTGAGGTCGCTTTTAAATAAGCCCTAAGGGATTGGTTGTCAGCAGCCATTGCAGCCTCTTCAAGGAGCAACGAGGCCTCCTTAAGCTTGCTTCTATATTCTTCAGAATAAGCAACGGCTTCTAGCTTCCCTTGTTTTCTTCTTATTGCAGTATAATAGCTTCTTGCAGAATCCGCATCTATTGTCCCATCGGCTATGGCACTTTCAAGCTCCTGCTGGGTAAGTCCCTCAGGATATACGCCAATATCGCTGCACACTCCGGTTCCGCTTACAAAAGGCTTTAGGTTGTCCAATACATTCCACGGGGATTTGTTGAAATAAACAAAATCTAACTTTTCGGTTTCGTTTTTGGCTTCTAGCTCCTTTACAATGTCCAGAGTGGTAGGGCATATCTGTTCCATAAATACATTATCCAATATGTCCGATACCTTCTCAAGTATCCCAACTACTTTGGCCTCCGAATCGGTCAAGTCAGGTTTGCTTTCAAGCAGCTCAAAAAAAGACAGCTTTGCCAAGCCCGCTTTAATTGCCTCATCATCAAATACGTATTTAGACATCAGATTACCGTAAAGTGCGACCGCCGGGATTTGAACCCGGGCCTCTGCCTTGGCAAGGCAACGTCCTACCAGGCTAGACTACGATCGCAGTGAAAAAAGCATATCTATTTCATGAGCTAATAATTTAACCCTTTTGATGCTGCTGTGCTCTCAGGGGAACATATCCCTAATAAGATAAAAGAGCGATGCGGAAAGGCTATTAAGTTTTTTAGGCAAGGGTAATTATGCAGACCGAATTCAGCGGAACTATTGATCTTGACGCTGCCCCTGATAAAGTAAAAGAGCTGATTTCGAATACCGAACTAGTGGCTTCGTGCATACCTGATTCTAAGGATTTCAAGAAGCTGGACGCTACCCATTTCTCAATAACAGTAAATGTCGGAATAAGCATGGTCAGGGGGCCTTTCAAGCTCTCGGGCATCACCGAATCCATGGCAGACTATGTGCAATATTCGATAAGCGGAAAGGGGCTTGGCAGCGAGGTTGGCATAACAATAAAGCTTAGCGTTGCAGGCACAGGGCCATCGGCCTCAAGGGTAACATGGAGCGCGACTGCGGAATTCAAGGGCATAATAAGCGGGGTAAGCGAGCCCATAATAAGGAAGATAACAGACGAGAAGGTTGAGGAGATAGCCTCAAACCTAAAAGCAAAGCTTGGAAACAGGGTAGTTTGACATGGAAAAAACATTCAGCAGATCAATAAAAGACGTAGAGTCGATGCGCAGTTTCAGCGATGAGGAGATGCACGTATTGAAAGAAGCTGACTCTGCAGCCGAGGAGCTCGTAATGCCTGAATACGAGCACTACATGAATCACGAGTTTGATCCGGAAGGGCCTAAAGTGTTGGCCAAACACAACCTCATAGGCATACCGATAAAAAAAGAGTATGGGGGCCTTGGGATGGAGCCAATAATCTCCACGCTGGTAAAGGAAAGACTAGGTCAGCTCGGTATGGGTCTTTCAAGCTTTATGAACGTGCAGGTATTCCTATGTGCACAAACAATTCAGAGGTGGGGCACTGAAGGGCAGAAAAAGGAGCACCTTCCAAAAAATGTCAAGGGCGAGAAGGTGTATGCATTCGGTTTGACAGAGCCCGAGGCTGGCAGCGATCCGGCATCTTTGAAAACCGAATACAAAAAATCAGGCTCAGCCTATGTTATAAACGGTACAAAATACCTGATATCAAACGGCACTATAGCGGATTATATAATAGTCTTCGCAAGGTCGGCTGAAAATAATCGCGAAATAAGTGCATTCATTGTCGACGCGCATTCCGAAGGCGTCTCGCGTACCGAGCTGAAGGAAAAGATAGGTCTTTTTACGTCAGACACAGGTATGATCGATTTTTCCGATGTCAAGGTCACAGAATCTTCAGTTTTGGGGCCAATAGGCAAAGGCATGAATGTTGCGTACTCGGCACTTCTAAACGCAAGGCTCGGCGTAGCTGCCGGATGTGTTGGAGTCATAGAAGGTTCTCTTAACGCTTCAATCAAAAGGGCCAAAGAGCGCGTCCAGCACGGCAAAGAAATAGGGAAACACCAGCTGATTCAGCAGCACATTTCCGCAATGCGCCAAAACCTTGAGATGGCACGCTGGCCAACATATTTCGCTGCGATAAGAAAAGCAGAATATGAAGCAAATCCAGATAACAAAGAACTGATGGAGGAAGTAGAATTAAGGGTTTCATTGGCCAAACGCATAGCATCGCGCCTTGCCTTCGAATCTGCAGACAGGGCAGTGCAGGTCCACGGAGGTTTTGGCTACTCCCTGATGTCACCCGTAGGGCAATTATTCTTGGACAGCAGGGTTGCGCGCATATACGAAGGCACCGATGAGATACAGGACCTGAAAATAGCCTCGGAATTGCTTGGAAAGGACTACGAAGCATATAGGTGATATGGTGGCAATAATACCATTCGAAGGCAAAAAACCGAAAATCGGAAAGGACACATTCATAGCAGAAACGGCAATGTTGATAGGTGACGTTGAGATAGGGAATTCGTCGAGCATATGGTACGGAGCAGTCTTGCGCGGCGACATGCATTATATAAAGATAGGGGATAACGTAAGCGTCCAGGACAATTCGGTCATGCATGGAACTGCAAACAAATTTCCAACAGTAATCGGGAACAATGTCACGATAGGCCATTCTGCAATCATGCACGGATGCAAAATAGGCGATAACTGCTTGATAGGCATGGGCAGCAGGGTTTTGGAAGGTGCAAAAATAGGCAACTGGTGCATAATAGCAGCTGGAGCGGTAGTAACCGAGGGTACAGAGATACCGGACGAAAGCATAGTTATGGGAATTCCAGGGGCAATAAAATCCAAGGTTACCGAATTGCACAAGGAAAGAATAACAAGAAACTGGAAGGCTTATGTTGAGCTTGCAAAGCACTATATGTAAAAATTTTAGGGTAAAGGCATGAATGAGCTGTTTGAAGAGGATGTAAAGTATGCATCAAGCTTTGTCAAACTTTCGGAAGAAGAGCTAAAGGTGCTGGAAGAGGCTGACTCTGCAGCCGAGGAGTTCGTAATGCCTGAATACGAGCACTACATGAATCACGAATTCGATACGGAGGCTGTTCCAATAGCAAAAAAACACGGGCTTTTCGGAATTCCAGTACCTGCAGAATACGGGGGCCTAGGGCTAAGACCAATAATACACTCGCTCGTGCAGATGAGGCTAGGTCAGCTCGGGCTTGGTTTTGCTACGCTCTATGACGTCCAGACTTTTATAGCTGCCAATATAATATCGAGATGGGGAAGCGAAGAACAGAAGCTCAAGCATCTAAAATCAATGGCATCCGGAAATTCCATATTTTCGTTCTGCCTTACCGAGCCCGAGGCTGGCAGCGATCCGAGCATGATGAGCACAACATATGCAAAAGACGGATCAGGATTCACCATAAATGGAACAAAATATCTGATAACCAACGGATCCATATGCGATCACATGATACTTTTTGCGAAATCCGAAAATGGAAAAGAGATTACGTCATTCATAATAAATTCAAAATCCGATGGGTTCAGCGTCGAGGCCGGCTTGAAGGAGAAGATAGGACTATTCACTTCTGACACTGCCATGCTAAATTTCGAGAATGTCCACGTAGAAAAAGATGACATAATCGGAACAGAAGGAAAAGGGCTTCACGTTGCATATTCTGCTCTGTTGAACGGGCGTTTGGGCATAGGTTCTGCATGCATAGGCGTTATAGAAGCGTCTCTTTCAGCCTCATTAAAAAGAGCAAAGGAGCGCGTCCAGCACGGCAAAGAAATAGGGAAACACCAGCTGATTCAGCAGCACATTTCCGCAATGCGCCAGAACTTGGAGATGGCACGCTGGCCTGTGCTGAAGGCTGTAATAGAAAAAGAAGCCTACGACAAAAAGCCTCAAGATGAAGGATTGCTAAAAAACGCAGATATATATTCAGCTCTGGCCAAACGCATAGCATCGCGTCTTGCCTTCGAATCTGCAGACAGGGCAGTGCAGGTCCACGGGGGCTTCGGCTACTCCCTGATGTCACCCGTAGGGCAATTATTCCTGGACAGCAGGGTGGCGCGCATATACGAAGGCACCGATGAGATACAGGACCTGAAAATAGCATCTGACATCCTTGGGCCAGAATATTCGGCATACAAATAAGATTAAATGCTGGCACCTACTGCATCTGCAATGTTTCCATATCCATCTTTTTCAAGCCTGCTTGCTATGCCTTCATTTATTTTTCTTGCAATGGTTGGCCCTTCGAAAATAAAACTAGTATATATTTGTAATAGGCTTGCACCGTTAAGTATGCGTTCATATGCCTCATCTGCACTGTCTATGCCGCCAACCGAAACAAGTATTGTTTGCCCTAAAAATTCGTTTGCCAAAACTTTTAGCATCGCCATGCTCTTTTTTGTTACAGCTCTTCCGCTTATGCCTCCGAAATCCTTTGGGTGCTTCAAAAGCGAATAATCCTTGCTCGTGTTCGTTGCTATTATTCCGTTTGCTCCATTGTCTATTGCCATTGAGCAGACTTCCAACGCGGCTTTTGCATCGATGTCAGGATCTATCTTGAGCAGCATGGGTTTTTTTGTGATAGATTTCGCGGCTCCAAAAAGTTCTTGCACAAAATAAGGGTTTTCCAAATCGCGCAATCCTTTGGTGTTCGGCGAAGAAACGTTAACTTGCAAATAAGTCGCATATTTTTCAAGCTTTCTTACCAAGTAAATATAATCATCAATCGCTTTGCCTAGATCAGTGTCTTTGCTTTTCCCTATGCTTATTCCTATAGGTATCTTTATGTCTGATCTTGATAAATTTGAGGCAATAAAATCAGAGCCTAAATTATTGAATCCCATATTATTCTGAAGCGATTTTTCCTCGGCAAACCTAAACAACCTGGGCTTTTCATTTCCATTTTGTTGGAACTTTGTAACGGTTCCAACTTCTGCATAACCGAACCCGAAGCGATCGATTATGCTTACTATCTGCGCATTTTTGTCAAACCCTGCAGCTAAACCAATTGGATTTGAGAATTCTCCGTCAAAAAGTTTCTGTTTCAGCCTTTCATCATGATATTCCATGCTACCAAAAAGTTTGCGTGCAAGAAATTGGAAACTTTTTTCTTGCATCATGCGAAGAATAATATCGTGCGTCTTTTCCGGATCGAAGTTGAAAAATAATTTTCTAAATAGCCTGTAATCCATGATAAAGGTTGCAATGCGAAGAATTTAAAGAATATTCAAAGCATACTAAATTGGGTGTGTTGGGTTCGAAAGTGGGAATATGGCTAAAATAATAATAAAAAAGGGCTTGTTGACATTGATATCGATAAACAGGCCAGAGAAGCATAACGCACTTGACTCCGAAACGCTAGGTCTGCTTTCTTCTGCTATTATCGAAGCTTCCTCGGACAAAATGTGCAGGGCCATAATAATATCGGGTGCAGGAGGCAAAGCATTCAGCGCAGGTGCGGATGTAAACTATTTATCCGAAATAAGCAGCGCAAGGGACGCCGAAGATGCATTTGACACGTTTTATTCTACATACAAATGCGTATGGGATTCGCCTAAGCCCGTTATTGCAGCCATAAACGGCTACTGCCTTGGCGGTGGCAATGAGCTTGCTATGGCATGCGATTTCAGGATAGCTACCCCAGAATCAACATTCGGGCAGCCGGAAGTCAAACTCGGCATAGTGCCTGGGGGTGGAGCTACTTATAGGTTAGCAACTTTGGTAGGATTGCAAAAGGCCAGAGAGATTATATTCACGGGCAATACAATAAACGCTAAAGAAGCCCTAAGCCTTGGATTAATAGATTCGATAATTAGCAGCGAGCACTTAATAGAGGAAGCCGAAAAGCTTTGCAATGCTATGGCTTCCGCAAGCGGCAAAGCTCTAAGTTCTGCGAAACGGGCCATAAATTACGGTATCGGCTATGACCAGAGCGAAGAGAAGAAATCTTTCATAGAATGCTTTATTTCTGGGGATGCGAAAGAGGGGGTTTCGGCTTTCATCGAGCACAGGAAGCCCAATTTCAACGACGTGGTGTAATAATGGAAGATGCATACATACTGGAAATTCTCAGAAGCCCAGTTGGAAAATTCCTTGGTAGCTTATCAGGGCTTTCGGCAACGGATCTGGCTGTGCAGGTTGTAACCGAATTGGTGCAAAGATCAGGGATAAAAAAAGAGAGCATAGACGGAATAATAGCTGGCAACGTCCTTTCAGCAGGATTGGGTCAAAACCCCGCTAAGCAGGTAATTGTCCATTCCGGATTGCCAAACAGTATACCAACGCTTAACGTAAACATGGTATGCGCTTCAGGCTTAAAAGCAATATCTTTAGCCGCAGAATCTATACAAGCTGGAAACTCTGATATGATCATAGCAGGCGGCATGGAAAGCATGTCAAACGCGCCCCATGCTATAAAAGGATTGAGAAAGTTTAGGAAGCTAGGTTCAATAAGCTTGGAAGAAGCGTACGGCTACTCAAAAACAGCCAGCAGCATAGACTTTGAACTTGAGGACGAGATGATAAAGACGGGGCTGTGGGACTGCTACTCCGATATGCACATGGGGGCAATAGCCGAGAAGATAAGCAAAAAATATTCGATAAGCAGGAAAGAGCAGGATGAATTTGCCCTTGAGAGCCACAGGAAGGCTGCCAGTGCTACAGATTCGGGCATGTTCAAGGACGAGATAGTAAATATAAGGCTCAAAGACGGCAGTGTTATCGATACGGACGAGGGGATACGTAGGGACACGAGCCTGGAAATCCTTTCGAAGCTGAAGCCGGCGTTTGTGGAGAATGGGACTGTTACTGCAGGAAACGCATCGCAGCTAAGTGATGGAGCTGCATTTGCAATAGTAATATCTGGAAAAAAACTCAATGAGCTAAACCTGAAGCCATTGGCTAAAATCGAATCATATGCAGATGCAGGAATCGATCCGCAATGGTATGGGCTTTCACCGAAGGATTCGATGGAACATGCACTTTCAAAATCCGGGCACACTCTTGACGAGATGGACCTGATAGAAATAAACGAGGCATTCTGTGTACAGGTTCTCGGGGTTGTAAAGGATATGGGAATAGATATGAGCAAGCTCAATGTCAATGGAGGTGCCACTGCTCTTGGTCATCCGTTGGGAGCTTCAGGAGCAAAGCTTCTTGCAACTCTGTCCCACGCAATGCAAAAACGCGGCAAGCATTTAGGGATAGTGTCCCTTTGCCACGGGGGAGGCGGCTCATCGTCAATGGTTATAAGCAGGGCGGAATAAATGGGGGAAAAGATTTCTGTAATAGGGCCAGGTACAATGGGTACAGGCATAGCGCAGGCATTTCTACAATCTGGATTTGATGTAGTCCTGGTTGGAAGGAGCGAAGAATCTGCAAAGAAAGGCTTGGATTTGATGAACGCTGGAATATCAAAAGCAATTGCAAAAGGTTCGCTAAAAGAATCGGACCGCAACAATATGCTTTCAAGGTTAAAAGTAACGAATAAGTATGATGCAATTTCAGGTTCTGCGTTGGTAATAGAAGCAGTATCCGAAATATTAGAATCAAAAATAAGCGTGCTAAGGGAATGCGAGAAATACGCAAAGGGATCGCTCATAGCTACGAATACATCATCGATATCGATAACGCTGCTGGCAAACAGCCTTGCAAATCCCGAAATGTTTATCGGAATGCATTTCTTCAATCCGGTACCGGTTATGAAACCCGTGGAGATAATAACTGGAGAGAAAACTTCTCAAAAAGCCACCGAACTCGCATTCAAGTTTTCTGAAATGTGCGACAAGACTCCGATAAAAGTAAAGGATTATCCTGGCTTCGTAGCCAACAGCATACTTATGCCGATGCTAAACGAGGCAATCCTTCTTTTAGAGAAAAATGTAGCTACAAAGGAAGGCATAGATGCTATAGTAAAGCTTGGCCTAAGGCACCCAATGGGCCCACTTGAGCTAGCGGACTTCATAGGGCTTGATGTATGCCTAGACATAACAAATTCAATATATAAGGCTACAAAAGACGAGAAATATAAACCTGAAAGACTTCTTGTAGAAATGGTTGAGCAGAAAAAGCTTGGAAAAAAGATAGGAGAAGGATTCTACAAATACTGATGCTGTAGGAAATATGTCAGCTCGGGCAATGCTATATGCAAAGACATTGTTTACGCCTTCCAGTGAAAGCTAAATACTGGACAAACCTTATAATTGTTTAATAAAAATAAAATCTGTGGTAAAATGATAAATGTAGGGTTGTACTATAAGATAAAGAAAGGTCACGAGCATGAATTCGAATCCAAATTCAAAGATGTCGTCGAATACCTGTCTAAGGGAGAAGGCTTTAGGCTCGCAAAGCTATACAAGGAAGTTTCAGACCCTAGCGAGTACATGATATACAGCGAATGGGACGGGATGGACAGCTTTATGGGGTTTGTCAGAAGCGAAGCGTTCCACAGCGTTACTTCTGCAGCAAAGGATATTGTCGAGGGTCAGCCCCGCCATAGGGTATTCTACGAATCTGAGGATAAAGGTCATTGAGGATGTCATTTTTCAGCAAGGAGCCGAAACAGGTAGACCTGGCATTAGATTCATGCGAGAGCTATCTAAGGGAAAGATTCGAGGCTCTTTCTGGTCCAGTAATAGACAGATGTTCTCCAATATTAGGCAGGCTAGCCTTGGCATTGGACAGTTTCGGAGCTTCTTTAGAAAAGTTCTCCAAAATGGAAAATGATCCTGATGAAGAATTCACTGGCAGGATGAGCATGAGCTTCATAAAAGCGCAGAAGCCGAAATACATAGAGTCATTGAACAACTCCATATCCTCGCTCAACGAAGCCCTCAATTCTATAAAGTATGACACAAAATACGAGGACATAAGGGGAGTGCAAGTAACCTATGCCGATTTCATATCGCGGCTGCTGTCAACAAACGCAAATTTCAAAGGGGTAGTGATGGGTTATTCTGAGGAAATGAAGCTCTTCAAGAAGCCCTTCCAACTGCTGGAGAAAAACCTCAAGGACTTGGAATACGAACTCAATAAATTTGAGCAAGGATTCAGGTCATACATTGCTCTAAGGGACGAAATTGGGAAGGCAATCTCATTGAAGAACGAGCTCTACATATCAACTAACGAGGAAGATAAGCCTGCATCAGATTCAAACCGCGAATCGATAGAAGCCGAAAGGGCGGAAATAGAAAGCAAGCTAAACGCAATAAAAGATTCAATAATAAAGGCCGAAAGTAGGTATAATTCCATGAAATCTGACATAGAACTTGTGCTTAAACCATTGGAGCGCACAGCCAGGAAGTACGACCATTCTAGCTCAAGCAAAACGAGCCTTGCAAGCATAATATCCTCTCCAATCTCAAAAATCGGCAACGAACTCTCATACGCTAGCTTTATTACTATGCTCAAGGACATGGGCGCAAAGGTTTCCGATGGCAGCATAAAAATAGAAAACAGTGCGCAAATACTGGAGCAGATAAACGACGCGATAAATGCAGGGATAGATTCCGCAATCGCCGAAGCCAATTCATCAATGGAACAAAAGGCCGAGCTCGAGCATCAGGAAAAGGATTATGACAACAAGCTATACGAAACAAGGAAAAAAGCAACAACAATAGAATCAGAACGCAGAAGCAGAATGTCTAATCTGGAGCACCAGGCAGAGATAAAGATGCAAATTGAAAATGCCAAGGCAACAATAGAAAAGATGTTCACGCAGTATTATAATGTAAAAGTTCACATAACGGACTGATCATATGGCAGTGCTTGCAAAATCTGAAATAACAAAAATGATAAAATCCGGAGACCTAAATATAACGCCTTTCGAGCTTTCGCAGATAGGCGCAGGGTCTATAGATCTCCACTTAGGTGATGAGTTTCGCATATTTCGCAGCCATAAGGGCATAATTGATGTTTCAGAAGCGATCGAGCACGGTTCGATAAGCGAGCTTGTAAAAGCCGGCAAAAGCGGGATAATACTAAAGCCAGGCCAATTCATAAATGGGATAACAAAAGAATCCATAAAGCTCCCAAAAAACATTTCGGGAAGGATAGAAGGAAGGTCGCGCTTCGCAAGGGTCGGCCTTCTTGTGCACGTAAGCAGCGGTTTTGTACAGCCTGGCAGCGACGGGAGGGTAGTGCTAGAAATAGCCAACCTGTCAAAGGTAAAACTCAGGCTAATTCCAGGAATAAAGATATGCCAGATTATACTGGAAGAAGTGAAAGGCTCCGGAGGCTATTCTGGCAATTATCTGCATCAGCAGCATCCATGAATCAAGAGCTTATGCAACTGATTTTTCCAAGAGCCTGAATCTTTTTTTGTTCGCGTCGACTTCGGCCATCGCACCAATCGGCAGGACGAATTTTGGATCTGTGTGTCCAAAATCCATGTTGGTTACTAATGGAATACTGCCTACTCCAAATTCCAAATCAAGCACAGAGTGTACTTTCTCCTCCATTTTTGCCTTTTCTTCTATCGAATAACCAGATGGTATCGCAATCAACAGTGCGGCTATCTTTTCGAGAATGCCCTGGCTGCCGTAATTTCTTATCCAGTACTTTACGGTATCCGGCAAGGGCTTGTCTTCTGATGTCTCTAGAAACAATATCTTTCCGTTCCAAAAATCCTTTTTAGGCCAGAAGCGCGTACCTTTCATGAATTCTAGCGCGTCTGCGCAGCCTCCGAACAACCTGCCTTTAGCTACGCCTTTTCCCTGCAGCCAGTGCCATCCATCGTTACTGTGCCTTTCCTTTATCTTTCCTATATTGCTCTTTTCAGCCCATTCAGGGTACCCGTCGGACCAAAAAGGGAAGCTGTGATACTCGTATCCCTCTCCGGGCTCGAAAAGCAGGTTCTTCATAATATCCAAAAACGAACCTGGAAATCTTTCCGTTTGTGAAAATCCCGCCATTATCGTAGGCCCGTAATAGGTCATGAGCCCTGTTTTTAAGTGTATGTAATCCAAAAACGTAGTGGAATCCGAAAAGCCCATTATGATCTTTGGATTCTTCCTTATCATTTTCATGTCTAAATAATCCAATATCCTTACCGAATCGTCACCGCCTATGCTTGCGACTATTGCTTTTACCTCTTTGTCGGCAAAAGCTTCGTTTATGTCTTCGGCCCTTTCACGGGGATGCCTGTAAAGGTAATCATTGCTCTTCCTAGCTGTATTATACTCCTTAACTTCAAGCCTGAGGTGCTTTTTTAGCATATCCAGCCCGTGCTCGTATATATGCGGAAACAGTGCCGGAACCCCAGCCGAAGGTGAAACTATGGCTACCGTATCGCCTTCATCAAGCCTTTTAGGTTTTATGATCTGCATTGCATCTTTCAACTATCTATGTGCTGATTATTATTGTTTTCGTGCAATGCCGTACGCTATGATTAAGATAAAAATACGTGGGCCCGCGGAGAATCGAACTCCGTATCTTTCCCGTGTGAGGGGAACGTCTTACCAATCGACTACGGGCCCTTGCATCATTATTATCTTACACAAAATTATTATGCCATTCGTGCTTTATCCTCTTGCAATTGAGTGTATAAATTGCCATTTCTCAAGCCAACAGTATGAGCCTAAATGTGGGAATCAGGTGCACCATTCTGGTAATGACTTTCCAATCCATCACTTCCGTACGGCCTTTCTACTCCCTCGGGAAAGAAAAACACGCTGCCGTATCCGAGCACGTCTCCAGGCTTTATTGTCTTTCCATCTCTATAATACGTCTTAGGTTGTCTAGAGAAACCGCCGCTATATCCTGGATCTATCCACCCATCCCATTTCAAGGCCAGAAGTGAATCGCTTTTTCCCATTTCTATGGCTCTTCTGTTCGCAAAGAAGCTTTTGAACAGATATTCGCTGTGGAATACAATTCCTATGTGTTTGGATAGGTGTAGGCTTTCAACAGTATCTACGTCTATCAACTCTCCTGGTTTCATCCTGTAAGGAAGCTCTACTTCTTCGTAAAATTCAGACATTTTGGGTTTTGAGGAGAAATCCACAAATCCGGAATATTTGAGTACTCGTGCCCGCTTTCCGGCATGCACTGCTACAAGTCCCTTATAAATGCTTAGGTTGGGCTCAACGCTGAAATATCCGTTGGACGAGAGCGACCTGAGTTCCGAATTAGACGTTACTTCATAGCCGTGGTCAATATCTAAATGCCTCTTATAACCTTCTTTGCTGGCATTCGGTGTCAAGTAGATATTTGGGTCGTCAAGCGCTTCTCTTGAAGGCGAATCAAAAAACAGCATCAACTGCGCTATTCTATCCCCTTTCCTGAGCTTTATGCCCATGTCAGAGTAATTCACAATTTCAATGGCCATTCCGTAGCCGCCTATATTTTTTGCGTTGGATGCATATGTGGCGCTTATCCATGGTATGAGGTTATAGCAGCCCAAGCGCCTCATGCTTGATCTTAGTTCCACGAAAGGCATCAGCAAATCATCAAGCACTATAGAATTTGTGGTCTTTACATCGCTTTCGTACTTTGGCTTTAAGACATCATCCAAATCCGAGATATGTTCGTTGAATTTTCCATTGGCTATATAAACAGGCTCGTCATCCATTATTCTGTCAAATTTAAGGTCTATGCTAGCAGGCTGTCTCTGCTTGCCTTCAAGCTCTGGATCAAGCCTAAGCATTCCAGCTGTCTCTGCTTCTCTTATGCCTCTGTCCGTCAGCAGGTTCCTCTGAAATTTGTGCGGCATAAGAACCATTCCCAAATCTCTAATATAAATAGGTTTGCAACTTGTAGAAATCATTAAGAAGCTTCAGAAACAGCCTATTCTGCGAAATTTATTTCCCTTTTCGAACCCGCGCTTGCCGGCGAAAATGCCAGGTGCTCCCGCCGGGATTTGAACCCGAGTTTCAGACTTGAGAGGCCTGCGTCCTTGACCGGACTAGACGACGGGAGCGCATAATGGTTTCTGTGCTTCAGATTATTAATATTTGTTGTTTTGCTACTTCCTCATTATGCTTGAGCGCTTGGACATGTATGGCGCTGAAACGGATTCTATGACGCTGTCCACTGGGAAGCCGCTTTTGTCCCCTATATCGCACATTTCGGCTATAAGATCAAGCTTCTTGGCCTCTACCATCTCGTAATCCTTCATAAGGCCATGGATGTTGCTCATTATGCCATCTATCTCGTATATGCTTTTGTTGAGCCTTTCCAAGCTTTCGGTATTGTTCCCTATGGCTGAGGAATTCCTGAAAAGCTCAACGCTCACTGCCGATTTCATCGCATGCTTTATTGCCATGAAGGATTTTCTGTGAAGGCCAGCAAGTATGCTGAAGGAGGCCTTTCCTATCGGCACTCCGTTCTCTGCAAACATGGACGGAAGCAGTATCAGGTTATTTGACGGTTCTATGGTCCTGCCATAACTGTCGCTCATGCACGACGACATGAAGGTTTCCCTATCTGCTTTGCTTGCTCCATAAAAAAGATTAACGTACGCTATGGATGCGAGCCTTAGCTCCTTATAAAGCACTTCAGGCTCCAAATTCACGTCAGTATGAAGCAGATCCGAAACATTGTTTAGCCTTGAGATGTACTGTCTTATCCTCTTGAGCCTTGTCGAGTTGCCCTGGTTTTTCGCAAATACACTTTCTGCATATTTCAGCGCTACCTGCATTGCCATCAATATGGATTTTACTGAATTCAGGTTCGACATGTTTGCTAGTCTTATAACCGTTGAAGTGGAATGCCTGGTACTTCTCTTCAAACGCGTATTCCTAGGTCTGTAAATCCTTCTGGTCGTGACCAATCAATCGCCTTAGCCCCAGATGTTCCTGTTCGAGAGCCTTCCCGGGTTTTTGTTCTCTATTGCTTCGCTTATTGAATATTTCTTGATTACTTTTGCAAGCACTTCGTCTATGTCTTCCGCTTTTTTCTCCTCTGCCTTGTGCTTCGCCTGTTTAAGCTTATTAGCATAATAATTATAAGCCTTTATCGCTGCCACGTAAGCATCCCTCTCATGCGGATCCTTTATCAATCTCTCGTGCGCCGCCTGCCTTTTCTCCTCAAGCATTATGTTGTCCTTAGGCATGAAGAGCACGGAGTTGAAAACGGAGTTTATCCTCCTTATCATTTCGCCCCTTGTCTTCTTGTCGCTCGCTATGACGCTAGGCACGCCCACCTTTCTTATGCTGCTTATTATCCAAGCCTCTCCGCCGCTTTTCATATGAGCGGAATATACGAGCCTTCCGTCGAGCCTTAGGCATGAAACTGCGACGGTTTTGCCCGTATCCACACCAACTATTATGTGAACCAAACAATTTGCCCTCATGGTTTTACTTAAGCTGCTCTATGGAGTAGTTTATTGCATCAAGCGCAGTTGCAGGTATGGCCTCATACTTGCAGTTTGCTATGAATACAGGGGTAAAGGTTACGTTGTAGAAGCTTGCAAGCTGCTCCTGCCTCAGGAGTGTTGCCGGAGCGTTGGCCATGCAGTTTCCAAACGAGCTCATGTTGAATCCCGATGCCTGTGCCATAGAATACAGCGTATCGTTAGGGAGCGGACTTCCGTTATACACTGTATTTAATGTGTTCATGAACTGTGGGAACTCTTTCTGTGTTGAGCCGCATGCAAGATAAGCCCCTAGCAGCTGAGTCTGTTCTTCGCCGTAATTCTTGTATTTGCTTATCGAGTATCCGGAAAAGACAAACTTGTAGCTCATGTTTATCTCATTGGAATGGGCTTTGCTTATGTTTATGGCTTGCAGTATGCTGCTTATGGCGCTCGGAGCATAAGGATCCGTTATCAGGTAAACGGGTTCTGGCGTGTTGGACACGCACGTTGTCTTTCCGCTTACGCTTACAACCCCTTGCGCTATCACCGAGTTGTTAGTTATGCTCTTTGGCCTTACCATCTGTATGAAAGGTGTTTCAAGGCTCAGGTTTGAGCCGTAAAACTCCATAGATACGTTAAGCGTTGAATTGGTGAACGGGTCCCTGTACGGAACTATTACAGACCAAGTGTTTGTCGATGGTTGATATGATACTTTTGATCTGTTCAGGTAGGAATAATACGTAAGTATCGAAAGGCTTGAATTTATGTATTGGTAGTTGGCCAGTACCTTGCCTGCTGCATCGAGTACCTGGGACTGGTTATATTTGGGCGTTATGCAGGTGCTGTTGCTTGAAACCCCGTATTGGCACACTATGACGGATTTGAAATTGGCCAGAGAAAATGACAACGCTATCAGCACTATTACCAGTGCTATTAGCCCTATGTGCAGGTAGTCCAAGCCCCCGTGCTTTGAGGCGCTTTTGACTAGGAATACTGGCTCCTTTGCGCCCTTTTGCTTTGCCTTCTTTCCATCCATTCTTGCCATAAAACCACTTTACAGGCGGGCCCGGCGGGATTTTCACCGGATCAAACCGAATTTGAACCCGCGACCTTCACCTTAGGAGGGTGCCGCTCTATCCAAGCTGAGCTACGGGCCCGCATATATCACATATATCTTAGCAGGAAAAATTTATAATGAACTGATTTATACCTTTGTCTTTTTTCCACCTTTACATGCGCTTTACCGGTGTCATGCCCAAAGAAAGCAGGAGTTCCGCCATCAGCTTCTCGAAAGCCTGCGTTATCGCCAGCCTTGCGCTTTTGTCGCCTTCTTCCTGCGCCTTCAATATCGGCGTTGTCTCGTAGAATTTGCTGAATTCGCTTGCCAGAAGCGTCATGTACTCTATGACTATGTTTGGCTTGCACTCCCTGACTGCCTTTTCAAGCACTGTCCGTGCGTAGGATATCCTTTTTATAAGGTCGAATTCCTGCTGGGAAACTGCATAATTCTCTCCCATCTCCTTATTGGTCTCTGCTCCGGGGCTTTCGAGTATTCTTTCCGCCCTTGCATGCGTATACTCGCAATACGGCCCGGAATTGCCCTCGAAGTTAAGCGCCCTGCTCCAAGAGAAAACCAGATTCTTCTCATTGGAAAGCTTGAGGAATTCGTATTTTATGGCCGACATGGCTATCTGGCTCGCGACTTCTGCCTTTTCTGCATCGCTGAGCTCGAACCTGTCGGTTATTAGCCTCGAAGCCTTCTCTTCTGCTTCCCTTATAAGGTCATCGCACGTATATCCGACCCATGTGCCCTTCCTTCCGGAAAGCGATATTCCCTCGAGCTCAACCACTCCATACGCTATATGCTTGATCTTTTCAGAATAGTCGCTACCTCCAAGCAGTGCTATCGCGAGCCTTACAACCGCCTGCTCGTAGCTCTGCCTGGTGTCTATTGTATTTATTGCAACGTCGGCTGCTCCAAAATCCATCTGTGAGCCCTCAGCTCCTGTAGAGTAAAGCGGCTTCTTCTGGGATCCCTGCTCCATGAACATGTGATACGAGAAGCTGTTCGGCAGCAACCCAAGCTTCCACATATGGAAGGCGATGTCCTTGGCTACGTAATTCGGAGCACCATTGCTCCTTACAAGAACCTTTACACCCTCCTTCAGTCCGCCGAAATCACTGGCAAGGTCTCCAAGCTTCGAATGCTCTATTACTATGCAGTTTGCATATTCTCCCTCTGATGGTTTTGTTATGATTCCCTTGCCTTGCATTTTATCCAGCGCCTCGTCAAGGAGCTTCTTCCTTACTATGTCGCTTTCCCATACAAGTACGTCGTGATATATGCCCATCTTTGCCAGTGTTTCGTATTCTGCCTTGACGAAGTTTTCAGCCATTTCCCTGGCTGTCTTTGATTCGTATGTCCCGTCCTGCTCCATGTTTACAAGTATCTGCGAAATCTCGTCCTTTATATTTTTGTCTTCGAGCAGCTTGTTCACAGCGACGTAGACCTCCCCTATCATGCTGTCGAATTTCTTATTGCTGTCGAACGTTATGCCTATTTTCTCCATGTGCGACAGGCCCCAAATGACCTCAGCGACCTGCAGCCCCAAATCGTCTATATAATCTTCACGCTCTACTTTGTATCCTGCCCTTTCGTGTAGATTTGCAATTCCATCGCCCAAAAGGACGTTCCTAACCTGGCCCATGTGCATCGGGTGTGCGGGGTTTATGCTAGGGTATTCTATTATGGCCTTCTTCCCGCTCCATGCCTTCGAGGAGAATATTTTTTCTTCGCTTACGGCGAAATCAACGACGTCCCTTGAATACGTATTGCGCTCTATGGTAAAATTTACAAAGCCGTTCTTCTGTGATACCTCCGCCACATATTTCGGCTTCGAGATGAGTTCTACTATATTCTTTGCCAGCTCTCCCGCATTCAGAGACTTTGCCTTCGCTATCCTCAAAACAACGCTAGAGGAGATGTCGCCGAACATCTTTGATGTGTCTATGCTCTTTGCTATCTCCTCGTCGAATTCGCCATATCCCGCCCTGTCAAGGGCATCTTTCATTGAAGACCTTATCCCTTCAATCAATTCTCCATACGGTCCGTATTCATGCATATTATCATTCCGCAAAATCAAATCAATAGCTAATCCTGTCAAACTCCTTTATAATTCTAGGTATGGAGACGGCCACGTCATATGCAGTTGCGTGAAGCCCCATCTCTTCATTCAGCATTTCTCCTATCTGGGTGTGAACATAAACGCCTGCGGCAGCAGACTCGAAAAGCGATCCTTTGTTTATCGATATGTAGCTGGCTATTATGCCGGCAAGCACGTCTCCTGTTCCCATTGTAGAAAGCGTCGGGCTCTCGGCCTTGTTTATCTTTAGCCTGGTGCCGTCAGTTATTATGGTGTCGTTGCCTTTGAGCACAAGCGTGCATCCGTACGTTTTCGCGAAATCTATTGCGGTATATATCTTGGAATTGAGGTCGCGCTTTGAAAGGTCGATCCCGCACAAATGCTTGAATTCTCCGGTGTGGGGAGTCAGCACCATGTTGCTTCCTATCAGGTTCTTGTACCTGGAAAGCATTTTGAGAGCAGCGGCATCTGCAACTATCCATTTGGATGCACTTTTCTCGTAAGCGAGAAGCTCGGAGAATCCTTTGTAGTCGAAGTAGTCTTCTTTTATTCCGGGCCCTATGACCATTGCTTCGTGTCTCACTGATTTTATTTCTGCTATGTCCTCTGCAGAAAATCTTTTTTTGGATATGGTCTTGAGTATGAGCTCAGGCATCGGCCTCTGCTCGTTTACCAAAGAATCCTCTGGCGATATTACCGTTACATAACCAGAACCGGTTTTAAGCGCGGCCAGCGCATGCTCTGCCGCCATGCCTGACAACATTGGAGCTCCCCTGTAATCCGAGCTGCCTCCAAGAACTGCAACAGTCCCGTGCTCGTACTTGTTCGCATTTATAAACCTCGGTTTTGTCGCGAGCATTACGTCCCCTGGTCCTGTCATAAGCTCTACAGAGGTAGGTATGCCAGTGTTCAATATGTTTACTGAATAATCGGACTTGCCTTTTTCGAGAAAGCTCTTCATTTTGTGTATTGCAAAAAGCATGTCTGGGGCCACGGCGTTTATGTTTTTCGAGCCGGTGTCGCCGTTTACACCTGAAGGCACATCTATTGATATCACATATTTATTGGAGTCGTTTATCGCCCTGATTGCGCGTGACATCGTTTCGCCGAGTCGCCCATGCATGCCTATGCCTATTATGGCATCTACAACGTCGTCGGATTTTTTCAGCATGGACCTGAGCTTTCCGATGCCTTCGGAGTCTATAACCTCTATGTCGACTATGCTTTCCGCTATCCTGTAATTGAATTTCAGGCTGTCGCTGTGTATGTCATCCGGGTTTCCCAAGAAGGCAAGCTGCACGTCCGCGATGTCCATCAGGTGCCTTGCAGCGGCCATGCCTATGGCGCCCTTGCCGCCGGGCCCGCACACGAACGTTATCCTGTCATTCCTGTGCTTCCTGCTAAGGTTTTCAGCTATCGCTGCACCGGCAGTTTCGACCATGGACCTTTCGTTTATGCCCATCGCTTTGGCGTTTGCCATTACCGCGTAAGCGTCGTCTATACTGAGGTACTTTTTTGTGTAAAGGACAAACTCTTTTAGCTTTTGCATCTTATTAATTCCGTAATTCATAAATAAAAATGTGGTGTTTCAATAGCGAAGGTCTATAGGGTGAAGGACGGTCTCGCGATAAGCATGCCGAGGGAAGTAGTGAAGACGCTTGGCATAAGGGAAGGGGATGACATAGACTTCATACAATACAAGGACTCATACTACATAATAGCAAAGAGGAGCGACATAGCCAAGCTCATAACCGGCTCGGCCGCACAGGCGGCAGTTTCACAGCAGCAGGAAAATCCTGCAGCCAACGTTCCCAAGCTGTCCGAAGCGGAGATAAGCGTCCTCAAGAAGCTTGATACCCTAAGGTACAGCATGCGCACCACTCCAGAAGTAGCAAAGATACTAGGGAAAGAAGAGAGAATAACATTCAAGCAGCTCGAGAAGAAGCACGTGATAGTCCCGTTCAAGGACGAGCAGCAGAAGACCCACTACAGCATACAGAAGATGTTCTACGACAGCTACCTCATGCGGAAGAGGCCAGCCGAGCAGCCAAAGCAGGAATACAAGCTGAGCCTAAGCAAGGGCAAGGTGGCAGAAGCGGCAAAGTCTAGTACGGCACCCATAAGCGCCATAGAGAAGTACATGGACGCACTTCAGAATGCCGGATACATAGTCGTGCCAACAGAAGCGGAAGCATCGGCCATATCTGCTGCATTGGAAGACAGCATCAGGCGAGGGCTGGTGGTTGGCACCAGGGCCTTCAACAAGAAATTTTACATCGTAATGCGCTCGTTCATAAATGCTAACACTCCTGCAATAACCGCACAGATTTCCGATAAGAGCTCGTCAGTTCCAGTTATAGCGAAGGCATGCAAACTGGACGAAGAAGCGATAAGGGCAGTGCTTTACATACTGGCAGAGAGCGGAGAGGTAACTGAAGTCCGAAAAGACATATTCAGGCTTGCGTAACGCTTAGGCTCTGTTTATAACAAGCGCAAAAGCCGCAGACTTCATACGTATATGAAGTGGTCCAGCAGTATTACTGCAAGAGCGAATACAATAACCACAATAAGCACTATCTTCGGGTTAAGCTTTGGCCCTTTTGCGGGTGCATCGTAGAAGCTAAGCACGCCTGCCTGCGATTGCGGTGAATATAATGATGCCATCTATAAGCACTTTGTTACGCGGTTTATATGCTTCTGAATATTAATAAAGCTTTTGCACGTCCAAAAGCAAACGCTTTATATCTCTTGCCAGATAGTATATATGTATGGTGATCTCCTGGCAGCGCAAAAAGATTCGAAAACCAGCATAAACGGAGAGGAGCCCTGGATAAAAAATCCAATCCCTGTACAAAGCCAAAACAATCGGGAGAGCAATGACAATGCCAAGACAAGCCTTTTTGGGCCCCTGTTCCTTTGGGCTTTGGTCATAATAATCGGAATAGTCCTCGAGGTCGTGATTCCTGCATTGCTTGGCAAGAGCTATGCATCAAGTGCAGCATCGTACAAAGCCATTGGCAATTACATACTGGCGTTGCCAGGGGTTATAATATTGCCGCTCATAATATCCGTGTGGATAGGCCACAGGGTCGGAGAAAAGTCATCAAGCGTGGCCAACGCGCTCAAGAGCGGCCTGCTGAACGGGGTCTACGCCTCAATAGTTTACGGCGTCATAATATTTGTCGCCCAGCTGATGCTTAAATATACAACTTCGTACGCCCTGACAACCTCATTTCTGCTAAGATATGTGGTTGCAATACCAATGGCCATAGTTATAGTTTTCACGATAATAATAGCAGTGCTGAACGAGATGCGCCACTGAACTATTTTGCAGTGCTGACTATTTTTATTATGTCTCCGTCCTTTAGCACGTAATTCTTGGCCAGCCTCATCTTGCTAATTGCGTCGATCGCATACAGCATTCCCTTGCCTATGTCCGTATGTATTTTCATCGCCAGGTCGTATGCTGTCGACCCTCTTTCCATAAGGATCGCATCCGGCAGCACGTTGCCGGAATGGTCGGAAAACTTGTTTTCATCCTCGACCGGGTAAACGACTATATTGCCCATCGCTTTGAATACAAGCTCGTTGAGCACCTTCTGGACCCCTGTCCCTCTGGATTCGACAAAGCCTTTCATGTAATCAAGGGCCTTTTTCTGCTCTGCATTCGGATTTCCCAATATCTCTATTTTGCCCTTGAGCGGGTCATAGCTTATCATTCCGGAATCCTTCGCTTTCTTCAGCGCCAGCTCAAGAGCTGCAGAGCACATTACGGTTTCCATTCCGCGTTCGGAAGCCTTTTCACGTATCGCGTTTTCATTGGCTTTCGCGCCTTCTGCGTCGGCCTTGTTCGCCGCAACTATAAAGTGCTTCGAGCCCAGTATTGCAGCCGATGAGAATTTCCTTATCTCTTCGTCGCTCCACGCTATGCGCTTAGACTGCAGCCCAAGCCTTTCAACGGCAGTTTCTATGCTTGCCCTTGTAACATTGAATACTGTAAGCACGTCAGCAAGAGCATCCACCCCAGATTCTTTCTTGGACATCTGCGGCATGTGCTTTTTTATTATGGCAGAAATCCATTCGACAAGCTCTGACATTATCATCTCGAGGTCGTCAGCCGGATTGCCTGCTCCCTCATTCCCATATGCATCGGTTCTGCCGCTTGCGTCAACCACTATTATGAAGCCATCAGCTCCTGCGAGGTCATTTAGAAACTGGTTTCCCATTCCCTTTCCCTCGTGCGCTCCAGGGACCAATCCTGCCACGTCTATTATGTTTACCGGAACCAATCGCATTCCGTTTTCGCAAAGGGAGTTTCTGGGCTCGCATTTTTTCCCTATCTTCTTCTCTGCGCATTCTTCTGACACGTAGGCAACGCCCTTGTTCGGGTCTATGGTGGTGAACGGGTAATTGGCAATTTTAGCCTCGCCAGATGTCAGCGCCGAAAATAATGTGCTCTTGCCCTTGTTCGGTGCGCCTATTATTCCTACTATCATGGTATCATTTGAAAAGTTTTTCCTTTACGGGGCGTTTTTCGTCAATTTCGATTATCGCGTAATAAATGACAATCAGCGATATTATAATCATGACGCCTATCACGAGCGCCTCTTTAGGCATCCCTATCATGAACGCCATTACTGCTACTATGGATATTATTGGCACATACGGGTAAAACGGGGTTTTGAAGCTTCCGGATCTTTTTATGCGCCTGAAATGTATCACGGCAAAGCTTGAAAGCATATAAGAGAAAAGCAGACCGAAATTGCTTATTGCTGCTATGACATATATGTTTCCGGCGAAGAGCATTACTACGCCTATTGCAGAAGATATTATTACCCCGTTTAGCGCAACGTCTCTTTTCCTGTTAAATCTCGTAACTATTTTTGGCAAAAGCTTGTCTTCTCCTATCTGGTAAAGTATCCTGGAAGACGTAAGTATCATAGCGAGCGTTGCTGATGTCGTCGCAATCATCGCGCCTATATCCACTATAATGGAGATATAGCCTGGAGCATGTACGTAGCTGAGCGCAAAAGCCAAAGGATCTGCAGAAACTGTATACTTTGCAACAGGGACAAGCAGCATAAGGGCTAGAACTACGAGAACATAAACTACGATGCTTATGATTACGGAATAAATTATTGCCCTGGCGGCCTTGTTGGCTCCGCCTTCAACTTCGGAAGTAAACGTACTTATTGCCTGGAATCCGGAATATGCAAAGAATATGGCCACGCTTGCGGCAAAGATAGCAGCCAATCCTGCTTTGCTTGCCGGTGTTGTAAGGTACGAAAAGCTGAAATGTCCTCCTCCTGAAAAGGCGAATACTGCCGCGAAAGCCACGAATATTGCCAGTATGCTTATCTTCACTACGACAAGCCCGAAATCCATCTTTGCCGCTTTCTTTATGCCGTAAATGTTGACCAAAGAGAGCACGAATATGAGCACCATGGCTATGTATATGGAATATCCGCTCCCAAGCCCTAGAAAGCTGGCCGCGTATGAACCGAATCCGAGCGCTACAGCCGCTATGGCAGTAGCGAAGCTGAAATAAAGCAGTATTCCGGTTATGAAACCGAGCTGGCTGCCAAAAGCCTCGTATACAAACGAATATGCTGCACCCTTTGCCTTCGGCATTATCGAGCCCAATTCTCCGAGCTGGAAGGCGATAAGCGCAGCAACTATCCCGACAAATACAAACGCTATAAGCGCGTATGCTCCTGCGAGAGCTATTGCAGTCCCGCTAAGCACAAATATGCCTGCGCCTATTATCGCGCCTAGAGCTACTGCCGTTGCAACAGGTACGCTTATCTTTTTTGACACTAAAAAACCTGATCCGAGCGATGTAAGATTGAACGATGCTATATTTATTAAAAGGTAAATAAAATAAAGCTATACACATAGAGCAGTGCAGGGATGGCAGAGCCTGGCCAAATGCGACGGGTTTAGGGCCCGTTCCCGTAGAGGGTTCGAGAGTTCAAATCTCTCTCCCTGCAATAATAAATTTATTAATATCTAAATAAATCTACCTGGTTGAATGGGAAAAACCACTTCGCACAAAGCACAAAGTGCAATGGAATACCTTATGACATACGGCTGGGCAATATTGATAATAGCTATTGTTCTTGCAGCTTTGTTCTCTCTTGGTATTTTCAGTTCTGGTTCTCTCATAGGGACCACGTGCATTGCAAATTCCGGCTTCTTATGCAGCTCGCCGATAGCGTATGGAACTACCTTTACTGCTACGATAGGCGAGGCCACAGGTGTGCCATGGACAAACGTTGTCCTTTGCTTTGTTCCTGACGGAGTGTCAGAGCCTTCTTCCTGCTCTGGATATCCTTCGGTTGCTGCAGGAAACATACGAAGCGGCGCACCCAAAACCTATTCATTTACCATACTGTCTTCCAGTTCAACAACCAGCGGATATATATGGGCACAGTACGACGAAGCAAGCTATTCTGGCCTAATGTCCGAACTCGCAACCGTGACGATGAAGGGATTGAAACCAAGTTCAGCCACTACGTCAATTTCTTCTACCAGCACTTCAACAAAAACTACAACTTCCACATCTACAACTACATTAACAACCACTTCCACAACCTCCACATCTACAACAACTACAATTTTGCCTTCGGGAGTAACGGATTATGCAAATGTCGTAATAACAAACTCGCAGAGCACAGCCACTCCAGCACCCTTCCAGCAGGAAGTGCAGATCCCTGAATCAGACTATTCAAACTATATCTCATACAACGGCGTCTCTGCAAATTTCGAATTCTTCGCCAGCGGAGGTTCCGTTATACCTGCGTGGATAGAGAGCAACAGCAGTGGCACATTGACAGTTTGGCTGAATCTCGCGAACGGGATTCCTGCCTCAAACAGCATAACCGTATACCTTGGCTTTGCTCCGAAGACCACAAACCTGCTCTCAAGCAGTGGCACAACAGGCATCGGTGAAGCTCCTCAGCTTTCGCCATCATACGCCGAATACGACGATGGGGCGAGTGTGTTCAACTTTTACAGCGACTTCAAAGGAACGAGCTTAAATACAAACAAATGGACAAGTGGAACGTCAAATGGGGGGACTATAACAGTAAACAATGGTATTACTTTAACATATTCAAGCTCATCTGCAGGAGGGGCTTGGATTGTCGGTAATCAATATTTCTCTCAATCATCCAATGTTGTTTTTGAAGCACTGTTTAATATGTATGGAACTTCAAACTTTGATGATACCAGAGGAAGAATGTATTGGTGGGAACAAGGACAGACAAGTATTGCAGACGATAATGACGGCGCTATTACTGAAATTTTAGGGGAAGGCGATTACGGGTATTATACCTTATCATCTATAGGCGCAAACATAGCAAACATAATGTTACCTGCTGAAACTATCTCTATCTTAGGGACACTTCCGGCTCCTTCATCTTCTTCTGATTATAATGTAATGTCACAACAGATACTTGCTTCAGGGACTTTTATATTTAATACGCTTAATTATCCTTCATATTCTTTAATTGCCAGTAAAACAGTTACAGGCTCAACTACCAATTCTTTCTCTCCATTAATTCAAGCTTCTGATGATGGCTCTAGTGGAAATACTGTAACTTTTAATGTTCAGTGGGTTCGTGTCCGTGCCTATCCACCCAGCGGAGTAATGCCAAGCGTCAGCTTGGGATCTGTGATAATTGGCTGATTCACTTTATACGAAGGCATACGCGCAAAAATCAATCCTTTCCAATCTCTATGCTGAAAGGCCCCGCAGGTATCTGCTGCATTATGTAGTCGAGGTCGTCGTAATCGTCTAGTTCATGCGCAATCTTCTTTGCTGCGTCGCTCTTCTTATCCTTGCCCTGCGATATAACAACGTATTTTTTGGGCTTTAGCCGTTCCATTGCCTTTTCAGGTACCACATATAGCTTATCATCTTCTACAAATGCTGTCAAACCCAATTGCGTGTTGCGGAACCACTCGCGCTCGCCGCTCAGCAAAAAGCTCCCGGTCCCTATTGAGCCCTTGGAAGTCGCCTTGCTTACCTGCTCCCTTTTCATGCAGTATACGTCTACGCTCCTCTGCATGTTGTCCCATGCGCTCGAATAGCTTGCTGCAAACTGTGCCGCTTCCTCCTTGGCTTTCTGCGCAGCTGAAGATCCGTTTTTGAGTATGACAACAGAAGCACCGAATATGTCTGCGTGGAAAAACAGGTCTTCTTCCTCAAAGTAATCAGAATTAAGCTTCTCGTTCTGCTTCGCATCGCGCCCTCCTATTGCAAGCAATCCTTCATCGGTATTGAACCAGTGGAATTTCTCGTACCATTCTCGTTTCCTTACCTTTTTCACTGCTGCCTTGCTGCTGCGTTCTTTGAAGGAGTCCTTTTCAGATTTGAGCCTTTTTTCCAGTTCTTCAATGCTGCGCTTTGCGCCCTCTGCCTTGTGCGCCAGCCTTTTGGACCTCACATAGTAATCGTTGGCGTTGTCCTGCGCGCTTTTGGTGAAGTCTATCTTTACTTCCATGAAATCATATTAGGGAAAGGTTTCCCGCTATGGCAAGGGATATTATTATTCCGAGAATAAGACCAAGCACTCCCACTATAAGTATGCCTATTATTATGACCTTGGCAGTCTTCTTGAATTCATCGTTCTTGGGCCTGTAGCTTATGTTGATGATATGCCTCGAATTCGTCCAAAAGCTGCGAAGCCTTTTAACTACGTTCATGTCCATGCAAATACCGATAATGCTATAACTGCGCTTATAAATAGCACGCTGTATATTTATTTTTAGCTGCGCAGTATTAAAAACATGCTGCACCAATGCCATTGCATTCGCCTTAAATATTTTCAATGCAAAAATGTTCTCCTGTGTAACCATGCCCGAAATGCAAAGATATGAAGGAATAGTCATACACTTCGGCGAGCTGTGGCTAAAGGGCAGGAACAGGCACGATTTCATAAGCGCGCTGCTGCGCAACATAAAGCTTGCCCTTCCTGATGAATACAAATCAAAGCTTGTCAAGATGCGCGACAGGCTCATGCTTGAAGTCCAATCCAACGAGGATATCGTCATATGCATGGGTGTGCTCTCTAACGTTTTCGGCATATCGTGGTTCGCGCCCTTCATGAAATCTGGAACTGATATGGATTCAATGATCTCCGTAGCCAACTCATTTTTCAATGCGGGCGAGAATGTAAAGATAGAGCCGCACAGGTCCAGCAAAAAGGGGCCAATGACATCAAAGGACATAGTCTCAAATTTCATAAAAAGGCAGGCAGAGCTCAAGTTCGTTCCAGAGAAACTCGGGGAAAAAAGGCTTTATATAGACGTTCTGGAGGATTTCTGCATAGTGCACAGCAAGAAGCGAAAGGGCCTCGGTGGTCTTCCAGTGGGCACATCCGGCAGGGCCGTAGTCCTGCTATCCGGAGGCATAGACTCACCAGTAGCTGCGTACTATGCGCTCAAGCGAGGATTGGAACCAATATACATTCACTTCTATGCCTATGGCAGCATCAAAGAGTTTTACGATACGAAGATGCCAAAGATTCTGAATTTATTGCTGAAATATTATCCAAGGGCAAAGGTGTATGCAGTTCCAGTGCATCTTTTCCAGATATCTGCCATGAAAGAGCAGCAGAAATACGAAGTGGTACTATTCAAAAAATTCATATACGAAACCGCGCAGATCATATCCGAAATGGAGAAAGCCAAGGTCATAGTTACGGGAGAGAGCCTTGGGCAGGTATCATCTCAGACAGCTGAAAACCTTGCTGCTACGTCGCAGAACATACACTATCTTATTTTCAGGCCGCTGCTGGGCTTTGACAAGCAGGAGATAATAACAAAGTCAAAGGAGCTTGGCATATATGACCTTTCTATAATGCCATACAAGGATGCTTGCTCGCTCAGGTCAAGGAATCCTGTAACGCGCATAAGCTCTACGGCGCTGGAATCCATATATTCAAGGGCTGGGCTCGAACAGATGCCATCACAGAGCATAGAAAAGGCACGCATTGGATTCTGGAACGGCAAATCAATAGAACACTATCCAAAGGATTAACCATAATTATGCGGTTTTCAGCGCTGCCAGTTTCAAAGGCACCACAAACCCCAAAACCCTAAGCTGAAAAACCCAAAAGAGAGATTTTGCAAGCCTTAAGCATAAATATAAAACTGCGTCATCTTTTTAAATATTCGCTCAATATATTTATTGACAATTCAAGGTGTAAAAATGGCTGAGAAAAAACAGGAAAAAATTATAGTGACGCTGGACCCAAGCATGGAGTACGCCAGGCGCTTGCACTATAACGAGAAACATTCGGGCTGGTCGATATTCAGGGCAATATATTGGAGCATATACATATTCGTTTTCGGGGTACTGCTGTACACGCTGGTCCCTGCGGGCATGCCAGTATCAGCATTCTTCGGGCTTGCAATAATGGTGCTTGCTATATTTGTGATAGTATACGGATTCAGCACATCACTTCACCTGAAGCTAATGAAGAGATACGCATAAGGCCATAATGGCCTTGTGCCTTTTTGTTTTTTCTTTTCCTTTATATTTCCATTTATAATTGCATCTTAATGAAAAAGCTGTGTAGAACCGCTAGCACTACCAATCGTGTAGTATTTATAATATTTGCCAATAAATAAATCTGTCAATTGAAACAACTACTAAAAATTACTGTATAAACTTTAAAACTGATTTGCTTGAACTTTAATTTCTACGAGGCCAAACGATACAAGCTATTCATACTCATACCTATAGCTTTGCTTTTGATAAGCCTAGTGTTCATACCTCACATAAGATACGATTCGTCACTGGCCGGGGGCATAACCGTACAGTTCTCTACGACCAATGCCATAACCACCAGGGGGCTTACCTCGTCTATGGCATCCGTAATACCCGGTGCTACTGCTTCGGTGTCTAGGGTGGGTGCAGTGTATACTGCTTCAGTAACAATACCTGAAAATTCCAGCATAGTTGACGCAAACGACAAGCTGTTGGCCTTATACTCTGACTATAATGCATACTCATCTGCAGAGCTCAATCTGGTCTCGGCTTCTACTGGGCTAAAGTCCGATCCCAGCAACTCCACGCTAAAGTCAGAGCTTGCATCTGCGCAGGCAAATGTCACTGCATCACTGTCAAAAATGAGCACGGACCTTGGTGCCGAGCTGGCTCTGCTTTCGCCATTCATAAGTGCAAATTCATCTGCATACTCATATAATTCCAGCAATGCTGCCGGAATGCTCGCTGTTGGCAAGGATGCCTATTCCGCTTCTTCAAGCGCTTACAAATCCAAAGTAATATCTGGTATGAGGTTAGTAGTGCCATTCACTTCATATTCATATGAAGAGGTTACTCCAACTCTCGGAGCCTTCTTCCTGAACCATATGATACAGATAATAATTGCGTCATTCGTAATCATAGCGATCGCGGTCTTTGCGGTGTTCAGGATACCGATACCGTCACTTGCGGTGGTATTTGGCGCAGGCAACGACATATTGATAGCCCTGGGAGCCATGGGTGCCTTCGGCATACCGATGGGCCTGGCATCAGTCGGTGGCTTGCTAATGCTCATAGGATATTCAATAGACACGGAAATGCTGTCTTCCATAAGGATACTTAAAAGGAGCGAGGACACAGTCACGCACAGGGCATTCTCAACAATGAAAACCGGAACCACAATGACTGCAGCGGCGATAATATCTTTCGCTACGCTGTTTATCATAGCTTATGTGTTCTACATACCTACATACATAGAAATAGCAGGAGTCGCGCTCTTCGGCCTGATAGGCGACATATTCACGACTTGGTTCGGGAACACAGTGATGATAGTGTGGTATAAATCAAGCAGGGAGCCAAAATGAACGTCAAGAATAGCTACATAACGGACAAGCGCATAATAGTGCTAGTAATAGTTTTTCTAGCCCTGGCGTTGCTTGACGTACATTACGGATTGCATTTTGGAATAGAATTCATCGGCGGTACGCAAATACCTGTGACGCTTGAGCAGAGCGTGAACGCAACGGAAATGAGCAGCATAATATCCACAATACAGCAGAGGGTATCGACGTTCGGACTTAAGCAGGTGACCGTAGAGGGAGTAGGCAGCGACGAAGTATACGTGACTTTGCCAAGCGTATCAAGCACTGAAATAAACAAGACGGCATCGATAATCGACAGCCAGGGCCACTTTCTTGGGATAGTCAACGGCATACAGGCGATAAACGGCAGCAGCATACTTCCAGGAAGCATAGGCATAGTGCCTCCCACTACAATAAATAATACGGTAGGATGGCAGGTTTCGTTCTTCATAACACAAACCGCAGCCACGTCGTTTGCGAAGGCGGTTTTCGGCCAGGCAAACAAGCCGCTTTACATGTTTTTGGACAGGCCATCAGGTACAATCATACTTCTAAACAGTTCAATGCTGGGCAACGCCTCGGCAGGGGTTTCGGCATCAGAAGCAGAAGCCGCAATGAAGAACGCTTTGGCGTACAACAAGCAGCCGATTCCGCTTATAGTCGTCTACAACAACAATGCTAGCATAAGCGCAGCGGAAAGCTACATAAACGTGAGCAAGAGATCGTACACGCAGATTTTCGCCAGCGACAATCTCCCATCATCGCTGATAAGCTACGCAAAGTCGTTGAATTACACTGTCAAGCTGGAAAGCAAGGCCAATATGACGCCATCATTCACTGAAGTATCTGTAGGGAATTTCTCGCTCAATACATGGCCCCTGATAGGGCTGCTTTCATCTCCTGAGCTTAATCCGTCAATAACCAACGGTAGCGTCGGAGACAGCTACGAGATATCCGGTGCGGCGCCAACCACGCTCGCATATGCGCAGAAGCTAAACTACGCGACCAACACTTCGAAGACAATAGCGAGCATACTTACCGGCGGAGCTCTTCCTGTTCAGGTAATAGTCGGAACGCCGACTTCAATACCGCCAACGCTTGGAAAGAGCTCGCTCGACATAAGCATAATAGCCCTAATAACCGCTATAGTCTTGGTATCAATATTCATAGTCATAAGGTACAGGAGGGTTTTCCTTGTAGGCCCGATCCTGATTACAACGCTGCTCGAGCTGTTCATAATAATATCAGTGATAGGCCTGGTCGGAACGATAGACCTTTCGGCATTCGCCGGAATGATAGCCGTCGTAGGAACAGGAGTAGACGCACAGATAATAATAACCGACGAAATACTCTCAAGGAAAAACACAAGCGAAAGCTCGAAGAGCATATTGGGCAACGCGTTCTATATAGTGTGGGCCGATGCGCTCTTGCTGATAATAGCAATGCTGCCGCTGTTCTTCTCAACATCGCTTGTCGAAGTAATAGGATTTTCCGAGTCCACGATAATAGGTGCCCTGATGGGTGTTCTAGTGACAAGGCCGGCTTACGGCGCCATAGTCAGCAGGCACTATGCGAACTAAAATTGGTATAAATGATAAAATACTGCCCGACCTGCAACAGGTCAAGCGAAGAAGCGCGCTTCATAGGCGAGTTCTGCGAGTTCTGCGTTGCGGACAAGATAAAAGCCACGCTGCCTAAAGTGGTCAAGGTGCGCCGCTGCAGAGTCTGTGGATCGATAAGGGACAGCAAGGGCTTTACGCAATACACCGATGAAGCCATGGCTGACGCAATAGCGCAGCAGATGCATGCTCCAAATTGCAAGATAAAGCTCAAGGAGTTCGACGAAATGAGAAGGATTGCTCTTCTTCGCATCGAATGCGAGCTAAACGAGGGCACAGTAAGGTTCAACTATGAAGTCGACGTAAGGTTCACCAAAGAGATGTGCCCGAGCTGCTACAGGAAAAGCGCCGGCTACTACGAGGCAATAGTGCAGGTGCGCGGTTCAGAGCATAAGGTTGCAGGCTTCCTGGACAGCTTTTCGCGATTTCTAGAAAAGGGCAACGCCTTCGTAAGCAAAACAGCAGAGATGGGAAACGGCATAGACATGTACGTCAGCGACAAGAAGCTGGTCACAGGATACTTCATGCTGCACAAGACGATAAAGCCCAAGGTATCGTACAAGCTGTACGGAGTGAAAAAAGGGAAAAAGCTCTACAGGCACATATATTCGGTAAGCCTCTGAAGCTTATTCGTTTCTCCTTTGCTCCACTTCCTTCTTCATAGAATCTATGACTGCCTCCAGCGCAAGTCCGTTTTCCTGCTTTCCGCTGCGCATCCTAATCGACACGGTGTTCTTCTCCTGCTCCTTTGGCCCAACTATTACCATGTAAGGGGTGCGCGCCAGCTGTGCTTCGCGTATCTTCTTTTCCAGTTTCTTGTCCGATATGTCAATTTCCGCCCTTAGCTTCGATTCTTTTAGCCTCTTGTAAACGCTCTCAGCGTAGGCATTGCTTGATTCGGATAGGGATATCACACGCACCTGCACGGGAGAGAGCCACAGCGGCAGCTTGCCTCCATAGTGCTCAACCATTATCGCAGTGAACCTCTCTATGCTTCCCAGCACTGCCCTGTGTATTATCACTGGGGTGTGCTCTTTTCCATCTTCTCCGGTATAAGTTATCCCGAACCTCATGGGCAGCTGGTAATCCACCTGTATGGTGGCGCACTGCCAGAGCCTTCCCTGCGAATCTTCTATGTCGAAGTCTATCTTCGGCCCGTAGAATGCGCCCTCCTTCTCCTTTACTTCGTATTCAAGGCTGTTCTTTTCGAGTGCGCTTCTTATGGCGTTCTGGGCATCCTCCCAAAGCGCTACGTCGCCAAGGTGCTCGTCTGGCATGGTCGAGAGTTTTGCGTGATACTTAAGCCCGAATACCCCGTAAACCTTTTTGACAAACTCAAGCATGGTGGATATTTCGCTGCCCACTTTTTCTTTGCTGACAAATATGTGGCCGTCATCCTGGGTAAGCTCCTGGACCCTGAAAAGCCCGCTAAGCGCTCCGCTTACCTCCCTTCTGTACAGCTTGTCGAATATCGCGGTCCTGAACGGCAGCTCCTTGTAGCTCCATCTCCTCGACTTGTATATAAGTATCGTAGACGGGCAATTCATCGGCTTGAGCCCGAGCTCTTCGCCGTTTTCATCCACTATAAACATGTTTTCCCTATAATAGTCTATGTGGCCGCTTACGTGCCACAGGGCCACGTTGGCCAATGCGGGGGTGCTTATCTCATTGTAGTCGTAAAGCGCCTCTATCTCGCGTATGAAATTCTTTAGCTCCCTGTATATTATGAGCCCATGGGGGTGCCAGTAGACCATCGACGGAGAAACTTCCTGATAGCTGTATAGGTCCATCGATTCCCCTATGCTCCTGTGGTCTGCTTCAGGAAGCCCTACCCAGTCGCTCTTCTTGACTATCGAAAGATCAAGTTTCCTGCGCTTTTCTCCTTTGTGCTCTTCTCCTTTCATGCCGTAATGCTTTGACTGTTCAGCCAGCGGATGCCCCTTTATCTCTATGCGCCATTTCTTGTTCCAGCCGAATGGGGCATAAACTCCTTCTACTCCAGAGCCGTCTATGATTGCTCGCATGTCTTTGAATATCTCCATTGCCTTTTTTGGCTCTTCAAGATTGTCTCCAAGGTGTGCGAACGGGTACAGCACCAGCTTTTCGAGCTTCTGCTTCTTGGCGAATGCCAGTGCATCTTCGATCGCTTTCTTTGCCACTTCGCTGTTGTCTCCCTTTTCTATGGTCGTAAGGAGCACCAGCGCATTGTCTATGTGCGCCGACTTCTCATCGCTTTTCTCGTATTCCGACGCTTCTGGAGCTATCAGCTCGTAATCGATGCTTTTCACGTCTAGCTGTAATATTCTCATTAAAACACCTTGAAATCGTGACGAGTCATATCCAGCGCAATAAAAACTGCGCTCTTATAAAAACCTGAAAAATCAGATGCATGCCAAATGCCTTCGGCTGGTCCTGCGATTATGCTGTTTGGAAATAACCACCGGCTACCATAGCACCAACTTACATCTCATTATGAAAAAATAACTTATTTAAGTTTTATGTATAGCTTCACGAAGGCTGCATCTCCACGCACGGAACGAATCTGTCGCTGGGGCATGAATTATACGAAGTTACGTTTACCAGATAAGTCCCCTGGGAAGTGAGGCTTCCAAGATATCCCGTAACGTTGACCGGGCTATATGCCGTTACGTAGCTGGCTCCCGCTGTAGTACGCACTACGAACACGACTTCATGCCCTATTCCTCCGCTCTCGGTACCTACATATATATCTGCCACGTCCGGAGGAACCTGCAGCAATGTAAGCTGTTTTGCCGGGAATCCCTGTGCACCAACTACCGCTGCCACGCTTGCCAGCTTGCTGGCAGCTTCCTGCGCCTCTGTTGTGGCTAGTGTGGAAGTGGATGTCGCTATCTGTATGAATGCAAGCACGACTATTGGAAGCAGTATGATGAGCCCAAAGGACAGCGTTATGAGCAGTTCTAGGCTCGATTGACCCTTCTTGCTTTTTCTGCGCTCCTTTCCCATTTATACACTTTCTACTCTTTCGTACTTCTTCTTTTCTAATTTGTCCTTTTTCTTCTTTATCGCTTCCATCAGCGTTTCCAGAACCTTTGCAAACGTCCTGTCAAGCATGAAATCGGTAAGCCTGACTTCCACCATTCCGTACCTTTCTATGCTTGCCCTTGCGTTTATCTCATACCTGCTGTTCTTGAGCTTCTTAACATTTATGGCTATATAATTGATATTAACCTTTCTGAACTTTTCAACTTTTTCTATGAATGCGTTAGACTGCTCCTTTATTTCATATTCGTATTCGTAGGTATCCCTGTCTATTCCGGATATTATTATCCTGTTCTCGAAGGTCTTGCGCTTCGCTATCAGCGCGGCAAGTACGTCAGATATCGTAAGTATGCCGGACGGCACACCGTTGCTCGTCACCACCAATGAAGATATGGAGCGGTTCACGAAATTCCTGACGGCATTTCTGACATCGTCCTTTGCGTCTATGCTCACCGGAGACTTTTCCATTATGCTTTCTATGGTTATGTTCGAAGGGCTGTAACGCCTTGATTTCATGTCGGGATACCTTTCATCTATGACTGTCATCTTCGATATGAGATCGTGCCTTGTTATTAGCCCTGCAAGCTTTCCATTGTCCAGAACCAGAAGCCTGTTCACATTTCTGTCTGCCATGGCGCTGCTCGCCTGTGCTATGCTCGCCTTTGAGTCGATTCCGAGCGCGGGAGATGTCATTATATCGCTGCACTTCATGTCCTTGATCGAGTCGGTGGAAAGCAGCATCTTCATAAGCGTGAATCTGTCCAGAACCCCTACTACCTTGTCTTCGTCCAGATAAGGAAGCGCGTTTCTCCTGCTTCTGTAAAAATAAAATACTGCATCGTCCAATGATGTAGTGTGCATTATCTTAGGCACTTTAACGGCATATTTTAGGACTGGAGTATTCTTGTTCATTTTCAGGCTTTTTGACTCCCTGTGCACGCTCCTGAAATCCACAATGCCATAGAATTCACCCTTGTTGTTTATCAACACGGCAGGATTCTTGTGAACTGCTGGCAGAACCTTGGTCATTGCAGTATCTGCTTCGAAAATCGGCACCTGCGTAATTACGCTTTTTGGTATCCTGTCTAATGTCGCCATCTAAACACCATAAACATTATTAATTTGCTAAGGAAAGAATATTAAGCATAAGGTAGCAACCTTACCTGTGCTTTTGAAAAGGGGCGCGATATAAATTGCCAGGATGGCAGATAGGCTATGCAGCCGCCTGCAGAGCGGCGAAGACGGGTTCGAAACCTACGCGAAAATCCCGTTCCTGGCTTATCTATAACCTTGGGCAAATCGCGCTTCTTTCATTGCACACGCGAATTCATATGTCTATCACGACACTCGACCTGTAGTGGCCTCCGATTTTTTTGACTTCTAGCGTATATCCGGAGACTCCTTTTACATATATCCTCGAATACTTTACCTCCTCGTCGACATATAAAATATTTGCAGAAACGCCGAATCTATCTCCCGATTTCGTTACCTTTATCTTCTCAACTCCATAGCCGTATGCACTAATTGCATCCAGTTCCGACAAGACCCTTTGCAGTATATACCAAAGCAGGTCCCTCTCGCTGCTAGCGCTTTCGCTTACTTCAATGGTTTTTGATACCAATTTTCCCGCCCTTACGTCCCTGCCTATGGCACGTATGTCGGCTTGCGTATCGAGCATTGCCAGCATTGAGTTCTCAAGCATTTGGGCTATGTCGTCGCCATATGCCAGGAACCTTACGTCTGCCGTGTGTGGCATAAACCTGTACCTTATCATAAAAGCGCCTGCGCAAGCTAAAAATTGCTGATAATTCAACGGAACGAAATTATTTAGTATGTGTTTGCCAAAAGCTATACGTCCTATGAAGAAAAGAGTAACTGCTGAACAATGATGAAGCCCATTTCGGCTGAGGACTTTTACGGTGTTTTGATGGCAATAAGCAGCCATAAAGTAAGTGCTCGTGTGGCAGCCACGGCAATACTATTTATAGCATTCCTGGTAGCAGCGTACAACTCAATCGCCGTTACCGGATTCTCGATATCGGATTCCAACCCTGCCGGGTACATAATAGTCCCGATGCTCATGACGCTGGTATTCATAATATTCTCGCTGAAGGAGAATCTCGTCATCATCTACAGAAAACGAAACCTCGCATACGGGGCAATCCTGGCATTGATATACTTTGCAATATATGCCTATTCAAAAGTGTCCTTGTCTTTCCTCTTCCAGACCTACAGGATAGATGCGCTGCTCTTTCCCATACTGCTATCGTCATTTGCCCTCATTCTCTTTGGTCCGTCGGGCCTAAACAAGCTCAAGCCTGCTGTTGTGTTCTCCATATTCGCATCTCCTTTGATACTGATGCCATTGCTTAACCTGTCGGGTGCGTGGACGAGCTTCAACGCATATTCCGTTGTCTCTGTATTGAAGCTTTTCGGCGTTCCGGTCCTTAGCCACGGCCTTGAAATAACCGGTGCATCTGGCTCGTCGATATCCATAGCTTCAACATGCGCAGACATCGCAGCCTTTGTGGCGATGCTGCTCTTTCTGATACCGATAGCATACCTTTATGAAGGGAATCCTGGCAAGAGGGCCATATGGGTCGCTTCAGGAATGGTTCTTCTCTTCGTGCTTAACATAATCAGGATGTCGCTCATAGCAGCAGTATGGGCTTATTATGGGCTCAGCTCTGCGCTAAACACTGTGCATCTTTTTATAGGCCAGCTGCTCTTCGACATAACCCTGGTCGTCATGATACTTCTGGCGCCAAAATTCTCAATGCGCCTGGGTGTGCAGAGAACGGGGCAAAAGTACAGTCGCAGCACAAATTCAGGGGCATCCAATGGCGCAATCTTTGACAAGTCGTTCGCGGTTCCCGCACTTTCCGTAATAATTGTCGCATTCCTGGTATTCGCATTCACCTTGCCACAGGCAAGCTATCAATACATTAGCCCATTCTCATTCGCGGATAATTTCTCATACGTTTCCAATTCGAGCGTTATATCATCTTACGATGCCGTCGCCCTGGGATCTGGGTACAGCATGAAATCAGTGACCTTCGGGGGCAGGTCAGAGCTTTTCGGCATATTCAGCACAAATGACATAAATACTACTACCAACAGCTTCCTTTACATCAACTCCAGCGCGAGACCTACAATGCCACGCATAAACCTGCATCAGCTCGGCACAATACTTATGCACAGGGAGGAATCAACAATTTCTGGAATAACTATAAATGCTTATGAAATATCATCAAATGGCAAGCTTTTCCAGGTGAACTACATATCAATGCCAAATAAAATCTATGGCAATTACACTGTCGCTAACATGGAATTCGTAACCCTAATGAATTCTACCTCGGATTTACAATCCTGCAGAACAGAATACGGTGCAATACAAAGCGTTTATTCGTACATATACAACGCACTGCACTTTAGCTTCGAAGGAAACAACTACGGAATATTCTGCGCGGCGTTCAACGAAGCCAAATTGGCGCAGCAGAGGTAATGCAATGCACATAGAATACAGCTCCGGATTCATAATATACCGTGAAAATACATCCGGAAAGCAGGAGTTCCTTTTCCTCAGGAAGAAAAATGGCGACATAGACATACCTAAGGGCCATATAGAAAAGGGCGAAAATGCCCTCCGCGCAGCAATACGCGAAACCAAGGAGGAAACTAATCTGAGCGTAAAGCCCGACAAATTCTTTAACATAAGAAGGTACTACTGGTTCAGGTTCGGAAAGGAAACGATCAAAAAATACCTGACAGTTTTTCTTTCGGAATATGTAGGCGGAGAGGTAAAGGTGTCAAGCGAGCACGAAGGCTACGAATGGATAGAACCAGCAAAGGCCGTAGCGGAATATTCCAAAAAGCACTATAACCATGACCATATAGACGCTGCGGTAGACTATCTTGAGAAGCGCCGCCTGCTTCAAGAGCTGAACGGTGCGTATTCAAGGCTGCCCGATACGTTCGGCAGATGGGAATTGAGCAGAAAGTTCGTTCCAGGCGAAGGCCCTGCTAATGCAGAAATAATGGTAATAGGCCAGGCTCCAGGGGCAAACGAAGACGATTCCGGGAGGCCTTTCGTAGGAAGAGCGGGAAAGCTTCTGGATTCGCTTCTTAAAAGCGCAGGCATACTCCGCAAAAAGGCCTACATAACCAGTGTAGTGCAGTTCTTCCCCTATGGCAACCGCATGCCTACTGAAGAAGAAATTGAAGCATGCAAGCCCTTTCTGTTCAACCAGATATCGATAATAAGGCCAAAGCTCGTTATAGCGCTCGGATCGCTTGCATCCGCTACGGTGTGTGGCATAGGGGCGATAAAGTCAAACCATGGTACGGTAATCAAGAAGGACGGCGTCAACTACTTCTGTACTCTGCACCCTGCAGCGGCAGTGCGCATAAAGAGCAACATGCCCATAATAAAGGAAGATTTCCTGAAACTTAAGCCCCTGGCTAAGGAAGCGCTTTCAGCCAAAAAAGAAAAGGTTAATAAAAACCCGGCAAGTTAGAAATAGGGGGTAGAGCCTGCTGTAGGAAAGCAGGCTCCGCTTTACTGTGGGGGTGATATAATAAGTACAGTGGTCGCCTTGCCAGCATCATATTTGTAATAAACTTTGTGACCAAGCTGGAACCTTTCTATGAGTCCCATCTTGTAGAGCCTGTTGAGCCTCGCGCACGCGGCGTTCTTGCCCCTGTATCCCATGCCCTTTCTTATGTCTTCGGCACATGCCATGCTGTGCTCGGAAAGCTGTATGAACTGCATTATCTTTGCATCTATTGAAGATATCGCGAGCTGCTTTTGCGATTTTTCTATAGGATCATTAGCCTTTTCTTCTACGATTTCCTCTTCAACAGGCTCGTTGAGCTCCTGTTCGAGGTTGTTTATCTTGTCAAGCATCTGGCGAAGAACGAGCGTGGTCTTTTTGTTTTCGTCTATCATGTATTTGAGCAGAGAAAACAGCTGCGAGCTCGTCTCTGCTTCAGCGTTCCTGCCCTGGCTTTCGATTGTAGTTTTCTCCGAAGCCTTGGCCTCGGATATCTCGTTGAGCTGTTTCCTTAGGGATACGAGCTCATTTTCTATTTCCCTTTTTGTTCGCATCAGAACCAAAGCCCCATCACAACCAAAATCTTTCATGAACCTTGCATAACCGAATCACAAATGTTTCATGCAACAATCATGATTCAATCACAAATATTGTGAATCAAAAATATATTTAAAGCTTTGCCAAAAAAGGAGCAGATCAGTTATTATCGGAAGTGAGCTTCAGCGCCTCCTGTTGAAGCGCTTCTTGCCGTCGAATTTCCTCCCGTGTCCATGCCCCTGCCTGTTGCTGTCATACTGCCTGGTGGGCTTTTCCTTGACCGGCGAGCTTGTTATGCGCTTTATGCCGTTGTCTATGTCTACCTTGAGCTTCTCAGCTATGAAATTCTTTGTATAATAGTCTGCCTTCAACGCCATTGTTATCTTGGTGGCGTAAAGCCTTGCTATCCTCCCTTTTATGTCCTTTCTTGCATTGGTCACTTCCGGGAGCTTGAATATGACTCCGTACTTCGGTGGCTTGCTTCCGAATTTTATGTGCTTGAAAAGAGCCTTCTCTGCGCCTAGCAGCTGCACGGTGCTTGCAGGGAATGTTGCAAGCCTTTCCATGGAGCCGGCCTTGCTGAGAAGCTCTGCTGCTATTTTGTCGTCAGTAAGATAAGCGGTATTCGGGAGAAGCCTCTGCGACGCTGCGCTTATGTATAATTCAAGCTTGTCTATGGAATCGCTTATCTCGAGAAGCAGCTTAGCGTACTCTATGACTACGTTCCTTTCCTCGTCGCCCATGCGCCTGCCTATGCTGTCTTTCAGCTTCTTCTCTATAGATTCGGCCTTGCTCGCATCGCCTATGGCGCTTTCTATGGCTTCCCTGCCTATCTCCCTGTCGGAATTCAATATTAGGACCAGAGAAGCAAGAGCCTTGGGGCTGGATACGTTTATTTCAGGGAAGTACAAGCCGTACCATTCAGTCAGCCTCTCATAGAACAGGTTCTGCGACTTTACCGCTTCATTGTAGGCATTTATCGCCTGTATAAGTGCGTATTCCTCACTCTCGTAGTTAAGCTTTATCTTCTCCTTTGCGGTGCTTATCATGCGCTTTCTTAGCTCTTCGAAATCGTTTTCCAATTAAACCACTTGGCACTCAAGTTTTAAATTATATAAGAGCAATAACTTATTGCTTATGCATAGATAATTGTCAAGCAACACTATAAACCTTGCTTTGCCTGGAGCATTGCATAAAGCTCAAGATTTCGACACGGTGTCAACAAAATGGAAAAAGCTTCAATGACCGATCTGGAAAATCTGGCATACAGGCGCGGCGTGCTAATACCTGCGTTCAAGCTGTACGGCGAGCTCGCCGGATTCTACGACTATGGGCCGATAGGCATAGCCATAAGGAACAGGCTCGAAGCGCACTGGCGCAGGACTTTCATAGACGGCCTTGGAAACCTAGAAGTGAGCACTACAATAATAGCACCTGAAAAGGTGTTCGAGGCTAGCGGCCACCTATCAAACTTTACTGATCCCGTAGTCAATTGCAAAAAATGCCATGCAAGCTACAGGTCCGACAAGCTCGTAGAAGAATTCTACGAAAAGAAAAACGACCAAAAGATGGCCGAAGCGGCAAGGCACATGCCGTTCAAGGAGATAGACGAGGAAATAAAGAAGAACGGCATTAAATGCCAGAAATGCGGCGGAGAACTTTCTGCATCCGAGCCATTCAACTTGATGATGGCTACTAAGATAGGGCCCTATGGCGGCGTGCAAGGCTATCTAAGGCCCGAGACTGCCCAGGGCATATTCATGGACTTCAAGCAGGTATTCCGCGACGGAGGCTACAAGCTGCCCCTTGGCATCGGCCAGGTAGGAAAAGCCTTCAGGAACGAAATATCGCCCAGGCGCATGCTTATACGCATGAGGGAATTTTCGCAGATGGAGCTAGAGTATTTCTTTGATCCGGATGCAGAGACGCTTGAAATAAACGGCGAGCCTGTTGACGAAAGCGCATTCTCCGAAAAGATAAACATGCTTACTGCGGAAATGCAGGAAAAAGGCTCTGCAGACAAATACGTGCAAATGACAATAAAAGAGTGCCTCGAGAAGGGCTTCATCCCCAACAAGCTTTTCGCATTCTGCGTTTACAAGGAGCTAAACTTCATGAGGGAGCTGGGTTTCGAAGACAACAGCATAAGGTTCAGGCAGGTCCTGAAGTCGGAGCTGCCGCATTATTCCAAGGGCAATTTCGACATGGAAGTTGAATTTTTCGGATCATTCGAAGAAGTATCAGGTATTGCATACAGGACGGATTTCGACCTTATGAACCACCAGAAGCATTCGGGCGAGGACATGAGCGTAATCAACGCCGACAAGAAGCTTGTGCCCCACGTAGTGGAAGTCAGCTTCGGGCTTGACAGGCTTTTCTGGACGTTGATGGGCTCAAAGCTCTTCAAGGACGAGGAGCGCGGCTGGAACGTCCTCAAGCTTAACGATTATACTGCGCCCTACGATTATGCAATATTCCCCCTTCAGAAAGATGAAAAGCTAAGAGATAAGGCAATAGGGCTGAGGAACAGGCTACTTTCCAACGGGATGAGGATATTCTTCATGCAAAGCGGCAGCATAGGCAAAAGGTATGCAAAGGCAGACGAAACCGGCATACGCTATGCCATAACGGTTGACTACCAGACTCTAGAAGACGGTACTGTGACGATAAGGGATTCCTACGACGCAACCCAGAAGAGGCTTAAGCTGGAATACCTAGCCAGAAAGTGATGATTTGGCAATTGCGCAATACGGCAATGTTTCTTGCGAATTCAGGCTTGAAGCATTCAGCATGAAGCACACTTTCGAGAGTGCACAGCCGCTTACGTTCTATGCGGACTACGATCCGAAAGCAAATTTGCTTTCCTATGGCGCAGGAAAGCTCTTCATGAGGCTTGAATCCAAAGAGCGCAATCCAAAAGCTGTGCTAAAAGTCTATGGGAAGAGGTCAAAGGCTTACTCCTTAGAGGTCTACAAAAGGTTCAGGCTTGACGACAACATGGATAAGATATATAAGGCGATAGCCAAGGATTCACACGTATCAGAAGCAATAGCGCGATATTACGGCATGAGATTGACTCTCAACGATCCATGGGAAACAACGCTCTGCTTCATAATATCGCAGTTCAACAACGTGAAGAGGATAAGGCTCATAGTCAGCAACATTGTAGAGAGGTTCGGCAACGTTGTCTATTCAGACGGAAAGATTACGGTAAAATCATTTCCTACAAGCGAGGAGCTCAAGAACGCAACTGACAGCGAGCTCAGGGCCTTAGGGACTGGATTCCGCTCCAAATACATAACCAGCGCTGCGGCTTTCTGCACCGACAACATAAACCTTTACAAGCTCAATGCAAACAACTACGAAAAGCTGAAATCAAGGCTGATGGAGATAGACGGCGTAGGGGAAAAGGTCGCTGACTGCATTGCGCTTATGGGCTACGGGAACCTAAGCGCATTTCCAACAGACGTGTGGATAAAGCGCACAATGGAAAAGCTCTATTTCGATGGCAAGAAGGTAAAGCCAAGGGATATACACGAGTTCGCAAAGGACTACTGGGGCCCTTATGCCGGATACGCGCAGCAATACTTGTTCCACAACGCCAGGACATACAGGGAAGATAAGCAAAAAGCGGAAAAAGGTAAAAGTTCTGCTGAGCAACAGGCTTAAACCTATAAATATATGGAAAAATAACAATAAACCTTGAATAATGCTTAAAACGCGGTGCATTCGTGAGTGTAAAAAAATTCGTTTCGCTTAGCTCTACTGCATTGAGGAGCAACATAACCCAGCTCGACAGGCCGTACAAGCTAAATTTTGCAATTACTTACTGGTGCCAGTCGAGGTGCCAGACGTGCAACATATGGCAGCTTAAGCCAAAAGGAGAGCTTACCCTGGATGAGATAAAGGAGTTTGCCAAAAAGAACACGAGCTTCAAGTGGGTGGAGCTCACCGGAGGGGAGCCGTTCCTTCGCAGCGACATAGTTGACATAGCCCGTGCGTTCGCAGAGAACTCCAAGGATCTTTATGTCTTGACCATGCCTACGAATTCGCTGTGCGGAAGGCAGATGGTGCTCGACAAGCTTTCAAAGATACTTGAGCTGGGAATACCTAAGGTCTCAATAACAGTGAGCCTTGACGGATACCGCGAGCTACACGACAAGATAAGGGGCATACCTGGGAACTATGACAAGGCAATCAGCATGTTCCGCGACCTGATGGAGCTGAAGAAGAAATACAAGAACTTATATTTCGTTTTCGGCTATACGATGAGCACATTCAACCAGGGCCAGCTAATGAAGACAATAGAAGAAGTGAAGAAGGACATACCTGAGGTCCGCTACAACGACTTCCACCTGAATCTTGGCCAGGTATCTTCAAACTACTACGGGAACGCCAATATAGAAGTAAAAGGTGCTCCTGAGGTAATTTCCAACGAAATAGCCGAGTTTATAAAGAGAAGGGATTTTGAATTGGGAATAATACCGCAGATAGAGGGCGTATTCCTAAAGAAGCTGCTTTATTATACAAAAACAGGAGAAATGCCAATGAAGAGCAGAAGCTTGGAAGCCTCGCTCTTCATGGACAGCTATGGATTCGTGTATCCTTCCATAATGTGGGACAAGAAGATAGGCAACATAAGGGAAACCGGATTCGACCTTTCAACGATATGGTCAAGCGATCTGGCAAAGCAGACAAGGCAGGAGATAAGGCAGGGAAAAGAGCCAAAGCAATGGACCGCATGCGAGGCATACCAGTCCATAACCGGAAATCTGCTTAGCTTCATACGCTGACGTAAAGCATCAGCTCAATCTTCAGCTAATCCATGAATAGCCTAGTTGCCATGCACTAATGCATATGCACATATAAACTGCTTTTATCGAGTTATACGCCTAAACACAAAAACGTATTTAAAGACTGCCATTTCATTTTGCTTTGAAGTATAAAATATTGGGTGATAGTAATGACAGGTGAAGACTCTTACTAAAAAATCTTGGGACTTTAACCTTATTCTTTCTTCTTGTTAATTATTCCTTTATACTGATAGGTTTCTTCTGGGCTAAAATGGCTTCGACTCTTAACTCTTAATCCATCTTCAGCTTCTTGAATACAGCCACCTTTACGAAATCGTTTATGAACAGCGCAGCCACGCCCAATCCTATTATTGTCAGCAGCTCGTAAGGGCTGAGCTTTGGCACGAATATGCCAAAGTAGGAAAGAATAAGGCCCACTGCAATTCCGAACGTTATTGCCAAAGCGAGCGTCTTGCTTGGCCTTGACTTCCAGAAGAAGCCCTTAGCTCTCATATTGAGCACGCTGAACTCGTTGGTTATGTTGAACATTACGAAAGTGGCGGTCTGGAAAGCGGGTATCGATAGGTTGAAAATTCCCCCTCTGAATATCGGGACAAGGGCCAGCGTTTCAAGCACAAGGAATATGCCTATTATCGCAGAGGAATACATCAGGCCCCTTACGTTCCATACGTCGGGGCTCCTAGAATATTCTGCGTTGTCCGTCGATATTGTTATGTTTATTATGTCGTTGGTAAATATCAATATTATCAGCATGAAAGGCAGTATGGTTATGAACCTGAAAAACAGGTACATTATGGCTATGAAGCCTATTATCTGGAATGTCTTGAGTATCTTTACGTCGGAATAGGTTATCATGCGCTGGAATATTCTCCTGCTCTCCTTCACCGCGTCAACGAAGACTTCTATTCCGTTTTTTGTAAGCACCAATGCGGCAGAGCTTTTAGCCACATCGGTAGCGCTTTCAACCGCTATGCCTACTTCTGCCTGCTTGAGCGCCGGTGCATCGTTGACTCCGTCCCCAGTCATTCCTACTATATAACCGTCTTTCTGCAAGGTTTTGACTATTGTGTATTTGTCTTCTGGGTAAACGTCTGCGAATCCTTCTGCGCTTACTATCTTTCTCTGAAGCTCCTTCTCGTTCTTGCGCTCAGCAGTAATGTCATATATCCTGTTTCCCATCCCTACCTCGCTGGCTATCTGTGTCGCAACCTTTATGTTGTCCCCGGTTAGCATTTTTGTCTTGACTCCAAGCCCGTGCAGTTCGTCAACGAGCTCCTTTGCATCTTCTCTAGGGGCGTCGTATAAAGCCATGAGCCCGCAAAGGCTCCAGCGTTTTCCATCCTTGCTTTTGGCTATTGCTATTGTCCTGAATCCCTTGGAAGCATATTCTTCTACGGTCTTTAAAACTTCCTTCTTGTTTACCCTGCCTGTAATTCCGAGTGTCATTACCGTGTGTACTGCGCCCTTGGTTACGTAATAGCTGCCCTTCCCTGAACCTATTATGGCAGATGTCCTCTTTGTGGAAGGGTCGAACGGATAGAATTTTTTCTGCTGGCTCGTTTTTATCTTCTTTATGCCCGCATATTCTATCACTGCGTTGTCTATCGGGTCGTTGTCTTCTTTGCGCGAAGCCTCTACCGCATATTTTGCAATCTCGTCCTCAGAACTTCCAAAGCTTTTTATGGCCCTGACTGTTATCTCGTTCTTGGTTATCGTGCCGGTCTTGTCCATGCACAATATCTCCATGTTTGAAGTGTCCTCTATGGCTTCCAATTTGGTAACCAAAACGCCCTTCTTCGCGAGCTTTTCGGTTCCCAGCGCCATAGAAACTGTAAATGCTGCAGAAAGTGCAACTGGTACTGATGCTATCAAGAGGACGAGCAGGAACTTTATTATTATCAATATGTTCTGATGCAGCACGAACAGGCCGAACACAAGCATTATGATAAGTATTATCCCGTCGCCAAGGAGCAGGTATTTCACTATCCCCATTATCGCCTTCTGGAGATGCGACTTTACTCTTGCGTTCTGTACCAGCTTTGCAGTCTTGCCATATACTGTGTTATAACCAGTACCTATGACTATGCATAAAGCCTCTCCTCTTTTTGCCGTCGAGCCCTGCCTTAAAAGGTCGCCTTCCTTCTTTCCTTGCGGCATAGATTCTCCTGTAATTATGGACTCGTCAACCTGCAGCTCCTCTGGCTCTATTACCTTGCAGTCTGCTGGTATTATGTCCCCGAGCTTTACCTTTATTATGTCCCCAGGTACAAGCATCTTGGCCTTTATAACCTGCCATCTGTTGTCCCTCAAAACGCGTGCAGAGCTGGAAAGCCTTTCCTTCAGCGCATCTACGGATTCATCGGCCCTGTATTCTTCTATGAAGCCTATTATGGCGTTGAAAACGAGAAGGGCAGTTATTATATATACGTCCCTGATGCTGTTGAGTATATATGAGAGTATTATTACTACTATTAGGATTAGCTGTACTGGGCCTGTGAACTTTCTTAGGAATATGAGCGCGTAGTTGGGCTTCTTTCCAACTATCTCGTTGTAGCCGTATGACCCTATGCGTTTATCCGCCTCCTTTGATGAGAGCCCTTTCGTGCTCGAACCAAGCGCCTTGTAAGTCTGCTTAAGGTCAAGCTTCTCTATCTTTTCAGACTCTATCTCCTCCATTCAAACGTCTATACTCCTTTTCTACTAAACCTATTTATAAATTCAGAGAAACCGCTCAAAATCAGAGAAGAGCGAAGGACTTCATAACAAACGCAAGGACTACGAAAAGTGCCTCTATGACCCACATGTAAGCCGATATCTGCCATTCATTTGGCTTTCCAATCTTCATTATTAAGTGCGTCCAGCTGTATACCTTCTTGCCGTACTTAGATACGAAGCTTCCATCTGGCTGCAGCGTTCCAAGATCGCTGCTGTGGAACTTCTTCTTTGCGTGCAGGAGAAACTCTATTATCCATGGCATGAAGACTATTATCCCGAAGGATTCCATGTTGCCTATTACCATGTCTGCTATTATTGCAGCCCCGAAGAAATAGGTAAAGCTGTCCCCCGGGACCATCCTTGCAGGGTATATATTGAAAGCTGTAAAAACGAGCATCGACGCAAAGAGTATTGCAGAAACCAAGGCTCCTGTATAAGTTCCGAAGATTAAGCTGTAGATTAAAAGCGCAAAAATTGCAACGGTTCCGGTTCCTGTTGCTATGCCGTCGAATCCGCCCAATAGGTTGAACGCGTTGGCGCCGAACATTATTGCAAGTGGCACTACGACAAGCGGGTAGTATACGGAAAGGGCTATGTTTCCTACAAGCGGTATTCTCACAATCGAAATGCCTGCGTTTATGGCCATTAAAGGTATTGCGCCCATAAACGTGAGTATCGGCTTCTGCCACTGCTTGAGCCCTGCCCAGGACCCTACCTTGTCCTCCGTATTTGCATTGCTCATCCTTATGTTTATATCGTCAATGAAGCCGACTATTGTTATGAGCAGCACGGCAGTTATTATGCCAAAAAGGTCTTCAAGCGAAGCTACTGGAGTGTAAAGCCCGAAGCTGCTCCCGAATATATATACCATTAGCCCTACGGAAAAGCCAAACGCTATGGCGAAGCCCAATCCCGTCGGGAGCACTGGCTTGGACTTTTTGTTATGGTCCACAAGGGTTATTCCAGAATACCTCATGTACTTCATTAGGAACATTGTGGCAACAAGCGTCACTATGGCTCCAACTACTGAAGGTATCAGTATCGTAAGGTAAGTGTGGAACATTCAAGGCCCCGTAAGCATTGGATAAGTAAGTTTATATCAAAACGGAGATTATAAAACTTTTGTTTGCTTTGCAAAACCGGAAATGCCCATAACCAATTGCCATACTGTTAAGCTTATTAAAGATAAGTCGGCAAACTACTTACTGTTAAGTATGCTATGCCCCTGTAGTATAACTTGGATAGAACACGAGCTTGCGGAGCTTGTGATCCGGGTCCAAATCCCGGCAGGGGCGTATAACCCACAGTAAGGAACCCTTATATAACGATTTAAATAAGTAAAGGCAACACCGCACTTAAAGAAAAGGATCCGCTACTATACCGATTTATATAGGACTTGATGGAGGAGATGGAAGAATAAAGACCATCAAGTTTTAGGTTAGTCTATGACCTCTCCATTCAAAAAACCAAGCTAAGCCTTCTAACATTACTAAAGCACTTCCAATAAACCAAAATACTAAAAATAAAATATCAATCAATGAAATACCTACTAAACTTTTGAGCTTTAAAAGTAAGGCTGATTCAATTAATGTAAGAGCTAACAACATAAAGCTTAAACCGATCAAAATTTTATTATGCCTTTTTGTGTTGTTGTTTAGTTCTTTGATTAGGGACAATAATTCAGAACTACTTCCAACATTGTTTATATTGTCTCGCACTTCTCCAGTAATTGTTATTAATCTTTCAAGAGAATCTTCAAGTTTTTTACTTCTATCAATGTCCTCATTTTTATTTTTCATAGAAAAACCCATACCATCCGAATACAATAAACATTATTAACTTGTCCTATTTCTATTGGCAAGCCATCTAGCACCCTTTGGATATGCTAAAATCAATCCTATAGCAATCAATACTGCACTTATAAGTATACCTACTAAATCCCAGAATATGCCAGAGAATAAGAAGGTAAAGTTAGAGGTGCTTATCGTTTTGTGATAACTAGTTATGTAAGCATTATATGATAAGACAAGGATAACTATCGCTATGATGGTGAGAACAAGGCCTGTAATCTGTTTTAGGTGCAACATAATATCAGCCATTTAATGGCAATATTCCTGCAATGCTCAATATTAATATTAATTCAAGTATGATTAAAAAAATAAATGCCAAGTATGAAACAAATTTACTTTTAGAAAAAATCTTTTCCGATTTTTTGTGTTGTAGCCTTAGGGCTATACCTGCAAACAAAATAATAAGAAACATGATTAAGAATACACCGTATAACTCACTAGTGATTGGAATAATGAAACTACAACTATGTATTTTTATGCTATTGCTACTGTTACTACAGATGGAACTATTTAAAAAATCTAAAGAAGTCAAAGAAGCAAATAATAATATGATTATTGAGATAATGGTGTTAAAAAATACTCTCTCTTCTTCAATGTCTCCATTTAGTTCAAAAGTATACATTATTAGGTATGTGGCCCCTAAACTAATTACTGATGCATAAATTATGTTGGCACTAAGGGATTCTTTAAGAAGTAAATAAAGGATAACTACAGTCACGATTATCGAAAAAAGCACTATTAATTCTTTTGTTTCTATAGTTGCCTGCTTAATCTTTTCTTTTAGGTACCTTATGTTTATCATAGGTATACAGAAAGATATATCACCAAAATCAATAAAAGCCTTACACGCTAAGTAGTTTTGATGCGTATGGGTGCTGGAGCAAAGATAGGAGGAGTTATATTTCTTCTAATTATTCTCGCAGGTGTATACTACCTTTATTCTATAGGGACTTTTGCTACACTATTATCAACACCTATATCATCAATTGTAAATAATCCTGCTAGTTATTTAGGAAAACAGATTACAGTAACAGGAGATTTAGGAGACGGAGATATAAGTGGAATAAACTGGTATGGTCTTTATAGTACAGTGGGTTATGTAGAAGTTTATATAAATAACGAAAGTCCATATGCTATCTACGATTTTGGTTACAATTATACTATGACTGGATTATTTACAAAAACGGTTGGTTGTTCAGAATTTGGGATAGTAAGTCTTGGAAATTGCATTGGAGGTTTTGGTAGTAATACAGAGATTTATTACTTGAATGTAACTTCTGTAAAACCCGCTACACCTTAAATGTGACACTATGGTTAATTGGAAATTTGCTTTGTTTTTTTATGGTCTGATAGTGGCGGTTATATTTCTTGTATTTCTGACATTTATAGAAATTTCTTATTTTGGGATAGACTTTAATACAATATTTATGAGCATACTCATTATATCAAGCTTATACATTATAATAAAAGTTGCAATAGAAAAGCGACCAAAACTCAGAAAGTAATAATTATCAACTTTGCCAGAGGTAAGATACAAATAACAGCAGGTTCCTTATCGAGAAGAGGGCAACCGGCAGGGGCGTCGCTGATAACAATTTCCTGCTTCAAAAAATCCGTGCTCTTTGCTTTCCGTGCACAAAACTACTCCGATTTGGGGTGCTCTTTCATGAATAGCGAGACCACAATGAATATAATGCTAAGGACAAATTCAAACAGTATCAGTTCAACCTCGGTAAATGTGCCTCTGGCTTTCCAATAAGCTATCGCGCTTGTCGCCCACGCTATTATCAAACCTACACCGACGCCACGGACATAATATTTTCTTATTTTCATTGCTTCGCTCCTTTACTTTGACCTCATCCTTACGCTTAAGTACGCTATCGCGCTAGTGACCCATGCTATTGTGAGCCCAATCCCCACTCCGCGTATATAAGCATTATCCCTAAAATGGCCAATCATGTAAAGTATCACGCCCAAAACAAGCTCCAGCATTATAAGAGCAAGTATCAGCTTTGGATAAGTATCTATCGCGCCGATATTGGTCTTTATTTTATCCGGCATAAGATTAACCTGTTGTTTTTCTAGTTTGCATAATGAGCCAAGCGCATATATAAGCTTATTTATACTGCTTTAGCCATTAAATTTTATTATCCTGATCCATTAAGGGGTTGGATTCTTAACTACTTTTGCGCCTATAACTGGTTTATCGGTTGACCGGTGTTATATTAAGCTCTATCTGGATCGCTATGCGGTCTGTCGTATTTGTGTTGCCTACGCTAAGCTGCAGCCTGCCAGGGGAATATACGCCGGATACTGTGGCATTGGTCCCTGCCATTACAAGAACTTGCTGCGATGCATTTTCCGAAGCATTCGCCAAGGAAGATTCTCCAAATATAATAACGCCTGAATTTTTCTGGTTTGCCTCTGCTGTCAATTTGACATAGGATACCTGGCTTATGTTGAAAGTCAAATTCGAATAAGCAATGCTTACTGTCTTAAGTATCAGGTACTTGCTGCCTTTCATATACGTAGACTGCGATGCTACTGTCGCATTTTGAAGGAATAATGTCTTGTTAAACAGTGTCGATTTTGGAGTACTTGCCCTGCTGGTATTAAATCCGGCTTTGGTTGAAGAATTATAATTATCATTGCCCATGCCGCTGCGGTTGCCTGCAGCCAAGGCGTCTGTTGCATTAACCGAGGTACGGTTTAAAAATTGCACCCGGCTGCCATTATGCCCATTGCCAATTGCGCTTGAATTAACCTCGTGCATTCCATGGCTGGACGAGTTTGAGTAATTAATATGGCTTGTTGGCACCGGCATGCCTCCAGAGTGCGGATAGATCTGCCCAGAGCTTATCGCTCCGTATAACATAAGTGCAATTATCGGGATCGCAATAACGATGCCTAAAGCTCTGGCGTGGTATTTTGTCTTTTTCATCATGTCGCCTGACGAACATTGCCGAGTAAGCGCAGCAGAAAGCGCATCTTGACTGAAAGCACCACTTATTTTCACCTTTGGGCTTAAATAGGCTCTTGTATTTAGCGGGAATTCTTGTATTCGCATCAAGCTTTTGGTTATATAAATGGATTATTGGGAGTATTGCAGCCTAATCGAGTTGCCATAAACAAAGTTTATAACTGAGCCTTTCTTTCCATAAGCAAGCCGTAGTGGTTTGGCGATGGCACAAATTTTTCCAAAAGCAGCCAAAACGCCTTGCCAAGTAACAAATAATTGCGATAAGTGTTAATATCCATTGCAGGATATGCTATTATGCCTAAAAGCCAGAATCCAATATATGCGTTGGGCTATTCGAATCTCGAAATAGCCAAGTTCATAAAAATTCTCAAGTCACATTCGGTTGATACGCTCGTCGACGTTCGAACAATCCCGAAATCAAGGCATCAGCCGGATTTCAATGAGGCAAGGCTTTCATCACGCTTGAAACGGAACGGCATAGAATACGTGCACTTCAAGGAGCTTGGCGGCCTGAGGAAGCCATCAAAAGAATCCATAAACATGGGATGGAGAAACGAGAGCTTCAGGGGATTTGCAGACTATATGCAGACCAGAGCCTTTGCCAGCGCCGTATTGAAACTCATAGGGCTAAGCAGGAAGCACACGCTGGCTATGATGTGTGCAGAGGGCAACCCATTCAGGTGCCATAGATCGCTCATAGCAGATGCGCTTACGGTAAGGGGAAGGAAGGTTTACCACATATCTGGTATTTCAGGATCAAGGCCGCACGAACTTACATCGTTTGCCAAGGTAAAGGGTACAAAGATAACATATCCGAAAAGCCGGAGCGCATAGTGCCACACCAATCGATGCAGGTGATGTTTTGAAATACAAAAATATACGCTACAAGCTTTCAAAGGATGCGCTGATAATGTTCGTAGGAATAAATCCCCATCCTGGTTCCTATGAAAGGGGCGTACCGTTCTCGAACAACAAGATGTTCTGGTATCTTCTGAGCAGAGCGAATATAATAAATGAGCCAATCTCACTTCTAAAAAACGATTCTGAGCTCAGTGAAATGTATGAAAAAAGGTTTGCCGAAAAGTATCAGCTCAACTTCATAAACCTGATAAACAGGCCTACTGTCGATGTCTCAAAGCTCAAAAAAGCAGAAGCCGCTTACGGAATAAGGCGAATGCTCATGGCTGTTAAAACTTACAAGCCTAGAGTTGTGTGCTTCATAGGCAAAGTCACTTATCAGATGTTTGACGGTTCCGGAATCCCTGATTACGGTCCAAAAGAAGCGCTTTTCGGATCAAAGGTTTATCTATGCCATTTTCCAATAAGAGGCTACGCGTCCATACGGATAAACGAATTGAGAAAAATCATGAAAGTCGCAAAGGATCTGGACAGCAAAAAAACGCAATTGAAAAATAAGCACGAATAAGGATATCTTCACGCCTTGCCGGCAGCCTCCATGACTATGGCGTTAAGAAGGCCCGAAACCTTGTTTATAACGTCAAGGTTGCGGTCAAGTCTGTGCTCCTTTGCCATGTGCAGCGGGTTGTAATAGCGCAGTATCGTCTTGTTGTCTTCGCTGCTTATCAAAATCCTGAGTGGAAGGTCTATGGCTATGCTGAGCTTGTCCTGCATAAGCTTTGTGCCAGCTTCTGGGCTGCCGAAAATTATCACAGTAGCATTATCCATATCCATGCCTGCGTCCCTTGCGTTCTTCTTGTGGTCTATAACTGCGAAGATATGTATGCCGCGCTTTTCTATTGCAGCGGTTGCCCTCTCAAGCACAGTATCAAATGCATCTTCGCTGCTGACCTTCACGAGCCCGTCAACCATGTCAAAACCAGTAGAGATTACTTGTCGTCAGTATGCTCTGGCAGAGAGAAGATTACCTCATCCATTTTGTCCTGCGAGCCCTCCTTCAGCACTTCGCTCTTGCGTATTATGAAGTTGTTGCCTCCGGATTTCTGAGCCACTTCGTATATGTGCTTCATATAGAGAAGGAGTGCCTCTTTGTTTTTCTTCTTTATCTCCTTTTTGTAGGATTCGCAGGCAAGGCACGTATGTCTCTTCTTGCCAGGTTCGGTCATCAAGCTTATTACTATCTTGTCTTCCAACAACCCACCCTTTATATAGATAAAATAATACACGATACCTATATTTATAGTTTTGTTTTTGGGGTGATGGCTAACAAAACATATAAATATTATCTACTTTTTAGTTAGGTTTAAAGGTGTTAAAATGGTGGAAAAGGAACTGAATAAGGATGCAGGTATACAGACTAAGTCTGTGACATCGCAGCAGTCTATATCTAATGCATCCCAGAATGCGCAAGGCACGGTACACAGATACGCTTGGATGTTGAATGGCGAGCAGGTTGTCGCAACACTGCCTGTAAAATACGCACTGGTCATAGGCTCGGTTCACGATACAAAACTGGGTCCACAAACGAGCAAGGTACAGCCAAAAAAGGTAAAGGTAAAAAACGTTGTCGCAACCAATTACAGGATCGCTTACCTTGATGGAAACGACGAGCTTTTCATGGACAAGAAAAGGGAGAAAGTCGGCCGCAACGGAAGGCAATTCTTCTTCTACAACAAGGACGCTTTCGAAAAATATCTCTCTGACGTCATAAAGCACAACGATCAAATTCTTGAGGCCTACAAAAAGCAGGATCAGAAATTTGCGGACTATTACAGCAAGAAGCATACTCCTGGAAAATTTGCGAAGAAGCTTTTCAAAGAGGGCTATATAACATCCGTATACCTGCTCAACGACGTTGCCGAGGCCACAGAAGCGAGGTTCAAGAAAGGCACGATAAACAAGGGCATGATGGGCACATGGCTGACAAACAGGACTACCTCAAGGAACGCAAGCTTCCTTGACAGGTTCAAGCACGGCTTTGCCCTAAACGGTGTTGAGCTATATCTCCCGACTCTTGAAACAAACAAGTTTCTGCACGATTCCGGGAAGAATTTCCTTGAAGGGCTGACAAAGATAAAGATTAATGATGCAAAGAGCTCCATCACTAGGAAGGCGGAGTTCTATGTAAGGCCAAGCAAGGCATCTGCAGAGCAGATTGGAAAGCTCATAAGCGACATACTTGACAATGTCGTCGAAATGCGCGCCTACAGCGACAAGGACTTCGTGGCTGAAACATATCAGAATCTGGCAAGGAAGGACAATCCGTAATTTCCTTCCCCTTCTTTTTCTTTTTGCTTTTGTTTTGCGCTTGATTATCCCTTAGCCACGCCAATGGGCAGCAGCTGAGCAACTATTTTTGTTATTCCGGCACCGGCTACGCTTGCAACGACATCGTCAACGTTCTTGTACGCGAGCTCGGATTCCTCGCTTACAAGCTTCCTGTCCCTTACTCTGAGCTCTATGTCCTTGTCGCGCATGCTTCCGAGCGTCTTTGCCGCAGGTATCTCGCGTATGGCCTGGTGCCTGGACATTAGCCTTCCGGAACCATGGCACGAAGAGCCGAAGCTCTGCTTCATAGCTCCTTCAAGGCCTGCAAGAACGTAGCTTGAGGTTCCCATGCTTCCGGGTATCAGGACAGGCTGCCCGTAATCGCGGTATATCCTTGGTATCTCTGCCCTTCCTGGGGCGAAGGCCCTGGTGGCTCCCTTCCTGTGCACTATAAGCTTCATCCTTTTCCCGTCAACGTCGTGCTCTTCCTCCTTGGCTATGTTGTGGGCCACGTCGTAAACGAGGTGCATGCCAAGCTCGTCCCAGCTCTTCAAGAAAACCTTTTCGAAGCTCTTGCGTATGGAGTCCATCATAACCTGCCTGTTTGCAAACGCGAAATTGACCGCGCACTTCATGGCCTTTAGGTAATCTTCGGCTTCCTTGGATTCCGTATGCGCGTAGCTAAGCTCAGGATCTACGAGCTTTATGTTGTTCTTGGCATTGTAGTCATTGAGCACCTTGAGGTAATCGCTGCATACCTGATGGCCGTAGCCCCTGGAGCCGCTATGCACCATCACTACTACCTGGTCTTCATAAAGCCCGAAGGCCTTGGCTGTTTTCTCGTCAAGCACTTTTCCGACGCGCTGCACTTCAAGAAAATGATTTCCTGCTCCCAGAGTGCCAAGCTGCGGCACTCCTCTTTTTTTTGCCAGGTCGCTTACCCTGTCTGGGTCCGCTCCTTTCATGCATCCGTTCTCCTCGGTTCTTTCCAGGTCTTCTTCCACGCCGAAGCCCTGCTTTATGGCCTGTGCGGCTCCTTCGACTGCGACCTTCTCCAGATCGCTTCTGGTAAATCCTTTTGCCGCCTTGCTTCCGACTCCGCTTGGAACCATATTGAAGAGCGTGTCCATTAAGCTGTCCAGCTTGGGCTTTACCTCGGCGAAGCTGAGATTGGTCCTTATGAGCCTGACTCCGCAGTTTATGTCAAATCCTATCGCCCCGGGTGAAACTATGCCGTTGCTGGCAGGGAACGCCGCAACGCCGCCTACCGGAAACCCATAGCCTTCGTGGCCGTCCGGCATTATGAGCATGTTCTTTACCATTGTCGGCAGCCCGGCTGCATTTATGGCCTGCTTCAGCGTCCTGTCGCGCTGTATGTTGTCAATTATGTAATCGTTGGCGAATATCTTCACTGGAACGTTCATGGATTTTTCCTGCGAAGCATCAATCTGCCATTCGAAATTGCCCATCTTTTCTATCTTAATCTCTTTCCCTTCCATCATGATCACTTTCAAAAGCATATGCTGGCGCAAACGCCGTGCTGCGCCTATTTTATGGAGTCTTTATAAATCTATTCGTTGCAAAATTAATTGTTTGTATTCATTAGCACGAGATTAGTTATCTATGCTTGTTAATTTATTTATATTGCTACGTTAAAGCTTAATGATTTGGTGAAAAACATGGTAGTAGCGGTAAGTCCGTTATATGCTGTTGCTGCATCTATAGCAATAGCCGGAGGATTGATAGGAACTGGAATGGCGCAGCAGGGAATCGGAGCTGCAGGAATGGGAATAATAGCCGAAAAGCCTGAAAAATTTGGACAGGTGCTATTCTTCTTCGTGATACCAGAAACGCTTTGGATAATAGGATTCGTGCTCGGCCTCATACTGCTGCTGCAGATACTCTGAAGTTAGCCAGTGGTGCAAATGGGCCTCGAAGAGATCGTGGCAGGCATAGAAAAGCGCAGGGAGCAGGAAACATCCAAGCTCCTCAGCGAAGCCAGGGCCGAAGCGGATAAAATAATAAACGATGCAAAGGCACGGGCGGCTTCGGAATCAAAGGAAACGATTTCCCGGGCCGAGTTCGAGGCTTCGCAGATAAAGGCAAGGGAGCAGTCCAAGGCAAATATAGAGGCCAAAAGGATACTCTACAGCTCGATGGCTGAAAAGCTCTCAGCAGCGGAAGCCGAGCTCAAGGCTTCGATATCGGAATACAAAAATACGGACGATTACAAGGCCTTGCTGCTTAAGCTGTACTCCAACGCTCTTGATGCACTAGGGGCCGACTGCGAGGTACATGCTGCCAAGGACGACATGCAGCTGATAAAAAAGAAATTCCCGAAGGCCAAGCTTTCAGAAGCCCCCGAAGGCTTCGCGTTCGGCCTGTACGCAAACTCTTCAGACGGAAAAATGGCAATAGACTATGGCCTTGACAGCATGCTCTCAAAGGTAAGGGATGGATTCTATTCAAGGCTTATCAAGGTTATAAATGGTAAAAATGACTGATTCAACGTATACTGGGAAGTACGGCAGCCTAAGGGCGATGGCAACCTCGCTTCTCAGCACTGGCTTCTACGAGCAGGCTTCTGGGAAATCTCCGGAAGAGATACTCAAAATGCTCTCGGAGACCAGATACAGGAAGCAGATAGACGAGCTTTCGCAGCTGTACCAGATGCCAGACCTTTTCGAGGCTGTAATAAACGCCACAATGGCAAAATCGCTGCAGGAAGCCTATATCGCAATGCCGCCGCTGGCTCAGCCGTTCGTAATGGCCTACATAAGCAAGTGGGATATAGAAAACATAAAGGTTGTGCTCTCTTCGAAGACAATGGGCTACGAGCTTACAGATACATCGCATTTCATGCTGGCCGTTAAGAATCCAGTCGGCATACTTGCGGGCAGCATAAGCAAGCCGGACTATGCCAACCTGCTGGCGCAGAAGGACGTAGTTTCGGTAGTCAATTATCTTGCAAAGTTCGGCTACGGGACAGTGCTGATGTCACACATAGACGACTATGCAAAGAACGGATCGCTGGCACCCATGCTCACCGAGCTTGGCTTCTACTACTATACGCATCTTGCAGAGTCGCTGCGCTTCTACAAGGGCGACGAGGGCCCGGTGTACGAATATGTCATAGCGATGATAGACGCTGAAAACGTGCTAAACGCCGCCAAGGCTGCATATTCCGGCGTGCAGGACATCCAGCAATACGTAATAAAAGGAGGCAGCATAAGCGCCTCGCAGATCGCCGAGGCGGTCAATGGAAAAGCTTCCGAAGCCCTGTCTAAGCTGCTGGGAGATGGCGCGCAGGACTCGCTTTCCAGGTACATTACTGCAGGAAAGCTCTCAGAACTGGAAGCGGTGCTGAAAAGGTCGCTGTATAAACGGTTCATGCCGACTTTCTCCTCATCCTCGCAATCATTGTCTTATATAATGAGCTACATACTCAGGCTCGAAGCCGAAAGGGACGCGCTCAGGGCGTTGCTGTTGCAGGGCTATTACGGGATAAAGGCCGACTTTGCGCTATACGCGCACAACGAAGCGGTGAAGCAGAATGGAAGCTAAATTCGGAAAGATAGCAGTCATAGGCGAGCGCGAGATAGCCCTTGGGTTCAAGCTTTCAGGGATAAAGGATGTTTTCATCAGCGAGGGCAAGGAGGCTTCGTCGACGCTCCTGAGGCTCATGGCCTCTAAGGAATACGATTTAGTAATAGCTTCATATTCGATAAAACTGTCGCTCAGCCCAAATGCGCTCAGGGCCACGGAAACGGCGATGAAGCCTTTGGTAATATTCATACCTTCGGAGAAGGAGCTATCCGAGCAGTCGGAATCGGTAGAGGCGCTGGCCAAGAGGGTCCTGGGCGTCGACATATACAAAAATTGATATGACACTTGATTGAACTTTGAATTGCAAGTTGATTTGAATGAGCGGATTTATATATAGAATTTCGGGCCCGGTCGTAATAGCGGGAGGTCTGGAAAACCCAAACATGTACGACGTGGTGAGGGTTGGCAAGGAGGAGCTTATCGGGGAGATAATAAAGCTGGAAAAAGGCATGGCCACCGTGCAGGTGTACGAAGATACAAGCGGACTCAGGCCAGGAGACATAATAAAGAGCACAGGAATGCAGCTCTCCGTTATGCTTGCGCCCGGCATCGTCGGTTCCATATTCGACGGAATACAGAGGCCGCTGGACAAGATAAGGGCCGAGAGCGGCGACTTCATAGCCAGGGGCATAAACGTAGAGTCTATTGACACCAAGAAGAAATGGGCGCTTAAAGCCGTGCAGAAGAAGGGTGCGCACGTAAGCGCAGGCGACATTATAGCAGAAGTCGATGAGACGAGCCTTATAAAGCACAAGGTAATGGTCCCGCATGGTGTGTCTGGCACTATAAGCTCAATAAGCGACGGCGAGTTTACAATAGAAGAGCCGTTTGCGACTATAAAAACGGAAACTGGAAAAGATGTCAAAGTGGCAATGCTGCAGAGATGGCCAGTGAGGATGCCAAGGCCGGTAAAAGACAAGCTCCCCATGGAAGTGCCGCTTATAACCGGACAGCGAGTCGTAGACACGATGTTTCCAGTCGCAAAGGGCGGAACCGCAGCGGTTCCAGGCCCGTTCGGAAGCGGCAAGACCGTAATACAGCACCAGCTAGCCAAATGGTCGGACGCAGACCTGATTGTATACGTAGGCTGCGGAGAGCGCGGCAACGAGATGACAGAAATACTTACCACATTCCCAGAGCTCAAGGACCCAAAGACTGGCCAGCCCCTAATGGACAGGACAATACTCATAGCCAACACTTCGAACATGCCCGTGGCTGCCAGGGAGGCGAGCATATACACTGCCATAACTCTTGCAGAATATTACAGGGACATGGGGTATGACGTGGCGCTCATGGCAGACTCGACAAGCAGATGGGCCGAGGCGCTAAGGGAAATATCCGGAAGGCTCGAGGAGATGCCTGGAGAAGAAGGCTATCCTGCATATCTCGGAAGAAAGGTCGCCGAATTCTACGAAAGGGCAGGCAGGGTTCACGTCCTCAACGGAGGCATAGGCTCAATAACTGCAATAGGTGCAGTATCCCCGCCAGGAGGAGACATATCCGAGCCGGTGTCGCAGAACACGCTCAGGGTCACAAGGGTCTTCTGGGCTCTTGATGCAGCCCTTGCCAACGCCAGGCATTTTCCTTCGATAAACTGGCTAAACAGCTATTCACTTTATGCTGACGACCTCGCCAAATGGTACGAGGTCAACATAAGCCCCGAATGGTCGGGCCTGTACAAGAAGGCAATGGCCATACTGCAGAAGGAATCCGAGATAAACGAGATAGTGCAGCTCGTAGGCTACGATGCGCTTCCGGAGCAGGACAAGGTCACTCTGGATACGGCGAAAAGCCTTAGGGAGGACTTCCTGCAGCAGAACGCCTTCGACGAGGTTGATACATATTCGTCGATGCGCAAGCAGTACCTTATGCTGAAATCGATACTTCAGGTCGGCGACGAGGAATCCATGGCTGTAGACCATGGCGTGCCAGCCGAGAAGATGTCAAAGCTTGAAGTCAAGCAGAAAATCGCAAAGATGAAGTTCATTCCCGAGGAGCAGATAGAGGAGTATTCCAAGGAGATTTCCAAGCTTGCCATGGACATGCGCAACATAAAGGCTTCTGAAGAATGATATAACGGTGTAAAAATGGGAGATATTTACTACAAAACAATAAGCCAGATAACAAATGTGCTTCTTTTTGTTGACGGCATAAAGGATGCGGCGTACAACGAGCTCGTAGAAATAAAGCTCGAAGACGGAAGGACTGTCACTGGGCAGGTTCTCGATACTAGGGATGGAACAGCCATAGTGCAGTCGTTCGGCGAAACGAGGGGAATGAACACCGGCAACACTGCGGTAAGGCTTACCGGCACAACCGCCAAGCTCAAGGTCAGCACCGACATGCTCGGGAGGATATTCAACGGCATGGGCAAACCAAGGGACGGAGGCCCGGAGATAGTGCAGGGTGAAGAGATAGACATAAACGGCAGCGCCATAAACCCATATTCAAGGGAAGAGCCGTCGGAGTTCATAGAAACGGGCATATCTACAATAGACGGAATGAACACTTTGGTCAGGGGGCAGAAGCTCCCGATATTCTCAGCTTCCGGACTGCCGCACAACAGGCTTGCGGCGCAGATAGCCAGGCAGGCAAAGATACTCAACAAATCCGAGGGCTTCAGCGTGGTTTTCGGCGGCATAGGAATAAACAGCGAAGAGGCAAACTTCTTCAAGACCGAATTCGAGGAAACCGGGGCCATTGACAGGGCAGTAATGTTCATGAACCTCTCATCGGATCCATCTATGGAAAGGATAATACTGCCTAGGTTAGCGCTGACTACCGCAGAATATCTGGCTTACAAGGAAGACATGCACGTGCTGGTAATACTTACTGACATGACAAACTACTGCGAAGCGCTCAGGGAGATATCGGCCGCAAGGCAGGAAGTTCCTGGAAGAAGGGGCTTCCCCGGATACATGTATACCGACCTGTCGACGATATACGAAAGGGCCGGAAAAATAAGGGGCAGAAAGGGCTCGATAACGCAGGTGCCGATACTGACCATGCCTGGAGACGACATAACGCATCCGATACCCGACCTCACGGGCTACATAACTGAGGGCCAGATAGTGCTGAGCAGGGAGCTATACAGGAAGGGAATATACCCGAACGTCGACGTGCTGCTGTCCCTTTCCAGGCTGATGAACCAGGGAATAGGCAAGAACAGCACGAGGGAGGACCACAGGGGCGTAGTGGATCAGCTTTATGCCGCATACGCAAAGGGCAAGGACCTCAGAAGCCTAACCGAAATAGTGGGAGAAGAGGCGCTCAGCCAGGGCGACAAGGCATACTTAAAATTCGCCGACCTGTTCGAAAGCAAATTCGTCAACCAGGACTATTACGAGGACAGGAGCATAGAGAAGACCCTGGAGCTTAGCTGGGAGCTTCTGTCGAACATAGACAGGAACGACGTCAAGAGGGTCAAGGAGGAATACATAAAGAAATACGGAAAGTGGGAAGAGAAGAATGGCCCAAAGTAATATAAGGACTACAAGGCTGGAGCTCATAAAGACAAGGGCACGCATAAAGGTGGCAGCCAAGGGGCTCAACCTGCTCAAGATGAAAAGGTCAAGCCTGGTTCTGGCATTCTTCGACATGGCAAGGCAGATACGGCTGATGAGGGGCAACATGCTCGAGAGCGTGCGCCTGGCTGCAGATTCCGTAAAGATCGCAGATATTATGTCAGGTAGGATAACCATGGAGCGCATTGCCGCGGAAAACGCCGAGGCCTCTGCAAGAGCTTCATCAAAAAACATAATGGGGGTGAAGATACCGGATCTTGAGATAAAGTCCAACGGAACGGAAGATGCAGTTTACTCAGTAATATCGATGCCGGCATCCGTGTTCGACGCGAAGAGGAGCTACGAGAACCTGTTCAAGCTGCTCATAGAAGTGGCGGAAAAGGAGAACGCGCTGCGCCTCCTGCTTTACGAAATAGAGAAGCTCAACAGAAGGAGCAATGCAATAGAAAACGTTGCAATACCAAAGCTTAAGGAAAAGGCATCATACATAAAGCAAAGGCTTGACGACATGGAAAGGGACCAGATAGTTTCAATAAAATACATAAAAGGCAAGCTGGAGAGCGAAGGTGAGGCCTGATGCAAAGCAATTACGCTATGGACAAGATAATGCATAAGCAGCACAGGCTCAAGATGACCGAAGAGAGCACCCGTGCGATAATGAAATTTCAGAGGATAATGTACGCAGTAATGGCGATAAACATAGCGGTGGCGGTATTCGCCGTGCTTATGCTAATGCTGCTGTCAGGGGTAGTAAAATGAGCGATATTTCTACATTGGAAAAAATAAAGGAAAGCGAGGATTCATACTCGAAAGCCATAGAAAAGGCAAAATCCGAAGCCGAAGCCATAATGAAAAACGCGCACACGCAGGCGGAGATAATACTTCACGATGCAAGGGAGCGTTCGACAGAGCAGGCCGATTCGATAAAGGTGGAGGCGCTTAAGGATGCAAAAAAAAGCGCGGAGGCGCTGATAGAGGCGCAGCAGTCAAAGGTCTCTTCGCTTAAAGAAGTATCGGAGGATGAAGCGCTTGAGGCGTTTGCCGAGGCTGTTTCGGAATATTTTGGAATCCAAGGCAAGAAGTAAAACGGTGCGATAATGTTGTTGAAACCTGCAAGGATGTCAAGGGAGCGCATAATCATATCGAAGGAGCACCGCCAGCCGGTAATTACGGCCCTTCATGACCTTGGCGTCATGCAAATAGAGCAGCTTCCGGAGAACGTTGCCGAGATGCTTAACAAGAGCGACGACCTTGATTACAGGCAGATAAGCGATTACGACCAAAAGTTCAGGAGCCTCGAATCCATGCTCTACAAATACGAGCCCAAGGATAAATACTCCATGGAAGACACTGCAGAGCTGATAAAGAAGGCCGATTCGGTAACGATAACGGAAAGGGTCGCACAGATAACAAGGGAAATGGCATCAGCGGAAGCCGAGCTCAAGGAGCTCAGGGACACCATGAACCTTTTGAAGCGTATGCCGCATACAAGGCACGATCTGGCGATATTTGGGACCGACAAGATTGCATCATTCTTGGTGGAGGGCAGGGACTTGCAGAAATTCAATTCGGAAGCGCACAAAGAGATAAAGGAGTGCGTGATCCTGAAGGGAGAATATTCAACAATAGCGAGCATAAGCAGGGATTCGGAAAAGGAGTTTGGCAACTATGTAAGAAGCATGAAACTCTCAGTGGAAGCCATACCGAAAATGTCAGGGCCCGTGTCTGCAAACGAAAAGCTCATAGAATCCAAAATATCGGAATCGGAATCCAAGTACGAAGCCCTCAAATCAGAGCTTACCAACATATCGGAAATACACTATCCTCTTGTAAGCGCCATTCGCGAGCAATTAGACTTAGAGATGGAAAAGCTTGACGTAGTGTCCAAGTTCGGCTTTGGAATCAACGTCATAGCAATCGAGGGCTGGGTGCCTGAGGAAGACCTTCACAGGCTGAGGTCTGCGCTTAAGCGCATAACCAACGACGGCTTCATAATGGAGAAGATACACACCAAGGAGCTTCCTCCAACAAAGCTTTCAAATCCCGTTACGACGAGGCTATTCGAGTTTTTCATAAGGTTCTATTCGCTGCCAAAAAGCGACGAGTTCGACCCAACGCTCATATTTGCGGTAGTGTTCCCGATATTCTTCGGCTTCATGATAGGCGACGTAGGATACGGTGCCGTTATGCTTCTCGGCTCAATATGGCTTCTTCACAGAATAAGACACCCGCCGAAGAAAAGCCACATACCGAAACCGATAAGCAAATTTGTCAACACAATAATAAGCAACAACGGCCTCACGGTGCTGGCAAAATCCATAATGCCGGGCGCAGTGATAGCCATATTTCTCGGCGTAATATTCAATGAATACTTCGGTTTCCAGCTTCCTTATACTGCAATCTTCAACGTTGAGACTGGATTGCCGACACTGCTGCTCGTATCCGGCTGGATAGGCGTTGCGATGGTATCTTTCGGGTTCGTGCTGGGATTCCTGAACAATCTTGCAATAGGGCACAAAAAGCATGCAGTCGGAAGGATAGGCTGGCTCATGGCTGCATGGGGCATAGTCATATTCGGCCTTGCAGTTCTCCACAAGCAGCCGCTATGGTTCCCTAATTATTCCGTGGTGCTTGCATACTTCCTGCTTATCGGCGGAATAATAATGTTTCTTGTCACTGAAGGCTTTGAATCGCTCATGGAACTGCCATCTCTCATAAGCCACATACTTTCATATACTAGGCTCATAGGCATATTGCTGGCTTCGGTCATACTCGCGCAGGTTATAGACTTCATATTCATGCATTCACTGACGCATTCAATACCTCTTGCCATACTGGGCATAGTGATACTCATAGTGGGCCAGCTCTTCAATATAGCCATAGCGCTATTCGAGCCAGGAATACAAGGCGCAAGGCTTATATACGTGGAATTCTTCTCCAAGTTCTTCTCTGGAAACGGCAGGGAGTTCAGGCCGTTTGCGAGCAGGAGGCAGCGCACCGTAAGCACGGTAAAAGACGAACAACTCATACAGCGCTGAAGTTTCTCTCTGTCAAAGCTGTGGCTTGGCTCGCATAAAATAAGCGTGCACAAAATTTGTTTTCAGGTAACTTTTTCCAGCACGGTTCCTGATATGGTATGCGGAAATCCTGTTTGTATGTCGGTGTAGTTTATAACTACATATCCTTTGAAAAGAGCCCCGGGATTGCCGGTGAACACCGTATTGTTGCTCCAGCACTGCAGTGTTGCCGTGCTGTTTCCTGTTATTGTGACGTTGGATCCTATCTGCACATCTATGCCGTTGGGGAAATAAACCATGTGGTTGAGCGAATCGTTTGAATTGCAGCCTATTGCGGTTATATTTATCGGAGAACTTGTTGACTGCTGCATGTTTACTGTAAGCATCCCGTTGCTGCTGAGAGTGCTGAATATGCAGCTGAAATCTGCAGGGAATATGCAGCTGGTGCTGACGAATGAGCTTGGGTTGAACAGGCCGAGCTCAAATAGTACTCCGAGAGCAATTGCGATTATGAGTATGGCCCACCCGTATGTTATGAGGTATTCCATGGCGCTTTGGCCTTTGGCCCCTCTGCCGTTTTTCATAGCGTTTGCAGGTTCCATAAACACACGCACAAAATTCTCAGCAAAAAGCTAAATTACTTAAGCAGTGCAGTGGTCATTCCAAGCGCAGAGCACGCAGCAGTATAATGCCCTCAATACTTTATTTTTGATAGTATTATCTCGCACCCTACAACAGGTTCCTCTATCCCGAATCCGTTCAGTATTTTCGGATGCACCTCTCCGATTATTCCTATATCCTCGCCTTTAGAAATTATCCTTGCGCACCTTCCAGGTATAAATTCAGTCCCGGAGCCCTCCTCAAATCCCACTTCAATTCCTAGAGAGGCCATTGCAGATATTATTACGGATTTTGCCTCTGCAAAATCAGCCTTTGAGTGCTCAGATACGAAAGCAAATGACTTCCTTTCTTCTGCCTTGCCCTCTGAAACGCTAAAGGTATCCCCTATTTCAAACATCTTGTAAGGCATCTGCTCCGATGCAGAATCCTTCAGGTTGTTGATAAGCGATGGCAGTATGCTGCTGCGCATTATGCTTATGTTTTCGGTTTTGGAATATTTTATGCTTACGACTTTTTCCATTTCGGGCTCCCTGCCCATCATCTCGAATTCGGATTTCTCGTTTGCCAGGTAGTTGTTGTACGCTTCGGTATATCCGAGCCCTAGCATAATCTCTGTAAGCTTGTCGGAAAAGATAGTAAATGCAGTTTCGCTTCCCGCATTTACGCTTGGCACGGGCCTGGATTTTACTGAATCGTATCCGTATGCGAAAACCAGATCCTCGTAAACATCCTGTTCATTGAAAACGTCGTAGCGGTATGGCGGCACTGCCACGGACAGATATCCCTTTGCTTCCTCGGAAATGACATAGCCGCTTCTTACTGCAAGCTTTTTTATGTCGGCATCATTCGCCTTGTAGCCCAGCACTTCGCTGAACCCGGAAGCCTTGATCTTTATGCTGAACGAATTGAGCCTTGGATATTCGACATCTTTGCCATTTTCAGAAACGACTTTAACCGAATAGACCTTTGCACCAGCATCGATGAACCTGCATGCGAACATATCGGCTACTTTCGATACCGTATTTGGATCTGTCCCTGTAAAATCTATGAAAAGCGATTTTGTTTTTGCGGTTACCCTGGTTTTTTCGGAATTTGTTATAGGTATAAGCGAAATGGTCTTCGAAGAGTCCCTAAGGAACGGATATAGCTGCCTGCTACCTTTTCTCGGTGCAATTGTATTTGCGTAGGCTATTCCCTTCTGATTTTTCTCCATTACCTCGTCGAATCCGGCTTCCGCATTTTCCCCCAAAGGAGTTATGCTTCCTTCATAAGAGGCGTCATAAATAAGATTTCCATCTATTGCAGAAAGGTCATGGATCCCCATTGCAAGCTTCTTCCTGTTCCTGCCCAAAGTGCTGCCGAGCTTCTCCGAGAAGTTTATCAGGTACTTCAAAGAGGCTTCAGTAAAAGAAACGTCTTTTACAACAATCCCTGCAATATTGGGCCTGACCCTGCTTACAAGTTTACCAGCCTTTATGGAAATTCCACTGCTGCCGCTTGCTTCATACCTTCTGGGTTTTCGCAAGCCTTCGTAAAGGGCCAGCTGCCTTCCCAGGCCTATTATATCTAGCATGTCCGACCTGTTTGGAGTTATGTCAACAGTTATCTCACCGTCGGCATCGCGTTCAACCTCCATGCCAATTTTAGGTATGGTGTTTTCCGGCTTTTCGATGCCTGACTCCTCGACAAGGTCCTTTTTAGCGAATGTTACGGTTGCCATTACATCACAGCTTGATCGGCTTGCGTTTTCTGAGCCATCCTATGTCGTTCTTGTAAAGTTCGCTCAGCGAGTTTATGCCTAAATATTTGAACATCAGCCTGTCCAGGCCCGCGCCCCACGCTATAACGCGCATGTCGGTCCCCAGGGCCTTGGTTATCTCCTTCCTTATAATGCCGCCTCCGCAGAGCTCTATCCAGTCTCCGTGCTCATCGTCGTAATAGCTGGCTTCGAGCCCAGGCTCGACGAACGGGAAGTACGAGGGCTTGAACTTGACCTTGAAGCCCAGCCCTTTGTAAAACTGCTCAAGCGTACCTTTCAGGTCAGCCACACCCAGGCCTCTGCCTATGACTATGCCGTCCAGCTGGTGAAGTTCGGCCAGGTGCTTGTAGTCTATGCTCTCGTTCCTGAAGACTTTCCCTATCGAGAAAAGCTTTATCGGATATTCGAGCATGCTGGAATTGCCGTATTCTTTTATGTTGTGGGCCGAAACGCTTGTTGTATGCGTCCTGAGCACTGGCTGAAACGAGATATCTTCGTTCCAGCTATTCCATCCCTTCTTGTGCATCCTTGCTACCCTTTTCAGCAGCTCCTTTTCTGCGATTCCGAGTATTTCAGGATTTGACAGGAAGAACGTGTCCTGCATCTCGCGCGTAGGATGGTCTTGAGGTGAAAAAAGCGCATCGAAATTCCAGAAAGACGATTCTATCATGGGACCTGCAGTTTCAATGAAGCCCTGGCTTACCCACATGCGCCTTACGAGCTCCATGAATTCTTTCATCGGATGCCTCCTCGCAGGATACGCTTCGGCTACCGGCGCCTCAACATCATATGGCCTGAATCCTGACTCGGTCCATGCTCTGGATTTTATTATGTCCCTGGTGAGCTGCCCTATTCCGCTTGCCGTCTTTTCTCTGGAAAGCATCTCCATGCCAATATCGGTTATTGATATCGAGGCTATCCTTGATTTAGGCTTAATCAGCAGCAGCTTCCTATGCTCAAGTTCCTTGAGTGTCTTTTCTATTCCTGCCATTTCTTCATCACTGACATAGGCAACGTTGTTCCCATTGCTTCCGATTTTGGAAAGAAGCAGCTTTAGCACGCTCTCCTGTTCATATCGGCTTCCTAGGGCCTTCCTGCCTTTCTCTGTAATGTGGAGCTTTCCGTCACTGATGTCAGCCCAGCCGTTCCTCTTAACCCATGCCAGCGCTATGCCATTTATGCTTCCATCCAGCTTCTTTGGGCCTTTTCCAAGTTCCGCAAGCAGAGCCTGCTCAGGAAACCCTTCGGCGTAGCCAAGCGCCTCTGGTCCGAGCTCTACCTCGGCTCCGCTGTCGATCTTAATCTCAACCGCACCCTTGGATTTTAGGCTTTCGGAAGCCCAAAGGACTGCGTCACGCCCAAGGCTGGTGCCGCTCCATATGCTTTCCACATCTGCGCTCTTTTTATCTTTGAGGAACGATAGCAGCTTAAATTCGTACTCATGCAATGCAAGCACCATCTTATCTGGATTTCGCATAGGCGTATGCTATGAGTCCAGCTATTATCGCGGCTATTATAATATAAGAGAAAATTCCAAGGGCGTTATAAGCGCCAGTGAAAAAACCGGTGACCTCGGCCGTGAGGCTCTCGCGCATTATGAAAACTAACGTGAACTTTGAAAGCGGCTCACCATCGAACCAGGAAAACTGCGTCGTATTGGAATAGCCATTAGTGAAATTGGCAACAGGGGCATCCGGTATCGGATAAATTGCTGATACCTGTGACCCGGAAGGCAGAATTATGGTGAGCGTAGTGTTTGACGGAAGGACCTCTCCGCTAGTTGCATGCTCGAAATTAAAGACGTTCCTGCTGAACGAGTATACAAACTCTCTTGGTGCGGTCTGCTTGACGCTTGTAACGTTGTTTACATCGTAGCTCATTATGAGCTTAGCCACTCCTCCATTGTACTGCGGCACCAGCGGCCCTGGCAGATATTTGAAGTTGTAGACCCCGCTCTTCGGATTTATTATGTGCTGGACCAGCATCGGCCCTATGAAACCCTGCCATGTGCTCAGCGTCAGGTTAAGGGCTATCCTATTCGTTTCGTATTGGTTTACCGAGCTGTTGCTTACAAAGACGGTAAGCACCTCCGTAACCTGCGCGCTAGTGTTCTTATTGAGCGTTACGGTCGTATTAAGGTGGGTCACAGTATAAGAGCCGTAGCTGGAGCCTGCGATTGCAAAAATCATAAGCACGGCGAGCGCAAGAGCCGCAATTACCATTTTCATATGATCACAACAGCACTATGATTATATTATAGAGTGCTTAAATAACTTAGCCCGCATAGCGCTGGCATTGATACAATTGATGCCGAAACTACATCAAAAACAGGCGCAAAACTGCTGCGGGCCCAGGATTTATCTGCACATGTGCCGATGCCGATATATACAAAGCTTTAAATATAAGCGCAGTCGCAATATCACTATATATGTAGTAAGGCAAAGAAATGAACCAAGCCTACATATGAGCAAAGATACAGATGGAAGAAGACGAAAGTTTCGGACAGGAAAGAAATGAAGAAGGAATGGAAGGAGAAGAGCAGAGAAGGCCAAGACGCGAAGGAAGGGACAGGGGCGTATCAATAAAACCCTCGTACTTCTTGCAGAAGCCCGTAAAGGCTGGCGATGAGGTCGACGTGACCATAGAAGCGGTTGCCTCAAAGGGCGACGGCATAGCAAAGGTCAACGGCTTTGTTGTCTTCGTGAAGGGCGCGAAGCAGGGAGAAAGCATGAAAGTCAGGATAACTGACGTCAAAGCAAGGTTTGCATTGGCGGAAAGACTCTGATTGCGATTAGCTTTCACAAAGAGATAAAGGATTAGTTTTATTTTTTACTATTTCTGTTTTATTTTTGGGCTCTTAGCGGAGCCCATTCAGATTCCTACTTTTTAAATATCATTAGCCCTGCCAAGGATACAGTAAAAATAAAAAGTGCCGCTAAAGCGGCAAAATCAATTCAGCACATTGCCTTTGCGTATGCTGCTCCTGCGGACGCTATCACGAACCCGATTATCGCAACAACTACCATTAGCGGATTTCCAGCTGTCATTGCCACGAAGGAGAATCCTCCGGCGCACGCTGGTGCTATGGCTGCCCTGGCTATCGGATTGTTCTTGATCAGGTTGGTAAAGCTGAGTATGAATAGCGATACTGCGCTGAGAACTCCGACCGCGTATAGGAGCGGAAGCCATACTGCCGTTATTGCTGTTGCAAAACTTCCAGCCGCTGCAGTGCCTGAAGAGGTAACATATACCAAAGCGAGGTATATCAAGCTGCCTACGAATTCAAGGGCGAATGCCCCCGGGTTTGTCTTGCCAGATGGTACTTTAGACATATTTTCACCATATACTACTGCTCAGGGATTGTTTTTATACAAGTCAATATCCTATTTATACAAGATTACATTTTTTGCAGCCTAAAAATCCAGTTTTTGGTAGAGAAGTAAATGTGCGTGCATACAATGATTTTATTGATTGTTTGCGCAATCAAATCGTGGTTGTTATGAAGGCGCTCATTTTCGAAAAGCAGGGAACTGAAAACCTTAGGGTTGCTGATGTAGAAAAACCAGCACCAAAGGAAGGCGAAATCCTGATAAAAGTTGCAATGGCGGGCGTAAATCCGATAGACAACATGATCATAAACGCAATACCTGGGATAAAGCCAATGCCGCATATAGCCGGCGCTGAGTTCGCCGGTACTGTAGAAGCCGTAGGCCCTTCGGTCAAATCCGCAAAGCAGGGTGACAGGGTCGCGGTATTCAACAGGTATTTCGATGGCACCTGCGACATGTGCAGCAAAGGCATGGAGATGCTATGCAGAAATGGCTATATAACCGGAGTCATGAACAACGGCGGTTTTGCAGAATACATATCAGTCAACGAGAGGAATGCAGTAAAGCTCCCTGATGAAACAAGCTGGGAGATGGCGGCTTCGCTGCCTGTAGCTGCACTTACGTCATATCACGCGATTAACCGCGCAGGTCTTAACAAGGGTGAAACAGCAGTCATACTCGGCGCTTCTGGCAACACCGGCAGGTTCGCCCTTCAGTTTGCAAAAGAACAAGGCGCAAAAGTTATAGCCGTATCAAGGAAGCAGTCGATGGCGGATTTCGGCGCGGATTATACCGTATCTTCGGAAAACGCCATTGAAAAGATAAAGGAAATAACAAAGGGCAAAATGGCGGATTTCGTTCTAAACTCTCTTGGAGAGAAATTCTGGAACGAAAGCTTTTTGATGATGGGGAGCAATTCCAGGCTCGCCACATTCGGAACGCTTACGGGCCCGCAGGTAAGCCTGGATCTTTCAGGCGTGTACTCAAAACATGCCACGATAATGGGTTCTACAGGCGGTTCCATGCGCGAGTTTAAGGAACTGGTTTCGAAATCGCCAAGCTACAAGCTCAAAGTATGGAAGAAGTTCAGGCTTGAAGATGGGCAGGCAGCGATAAGGGCGCTATCCTCTAGCGATAGGGACGGAAGGGTAATGCTGCAGATAAGCTGACAACAATAATATGGCATTCGAGCAAGCCTCGAGAGGGATTTGAACCCTCGACCCCCTGTTTTCACAGCCCAATATGCTGAGCGTACGAGACAGGTGCTCTACCAGTCTGAGCTACCGAGGCAATAAACGTTTTTATAATTCAAACAACAAACTATAAATTCATTTATAAACAAATCTGAAAGTGGCGAATACGCTGCCGGTAGAGTAAGTGTCAATACTTCAGAACGATCAAGGATCAGAAGGGCCTGGGAGCCCAGCCACACCAGGTGGCTGGAACGAGGTTCCTAGCACGGAACCAAAAGGATACAAAGTGGATGTTACACCAAGCAATCCATTCGAGCAGCAGAAGCCCTTATCTCCGGTCCCGTTGGCAAAAAAACCTTCAAAACAAAAATTTTCACTAAAATACCTCCTTATTGTCATAGTCATAATATTCATAGCTTTAATTGCGGTTATCACGCTTCACAAGCAATCGCCAACCACTACCGTGCTTACAACTTCAATAAGCCCTGATGTTTATACAATGTCGGCATGTGGCACATTGGGCAAGCCAGGGTCATATTACCTTAGCTCAGACGTAAGCAGCAACATAACTTCCGGTTCATGCCTTTACGTCAATTCTAGCAACGTCGCGATAATCTGCAACGGCAAATCCATAACCGGTTCAGGGCCATTCAGCAACAAGACCCCGTATACTTATGCGATATACGCTTCTGGCAAGGACAACGTTACTGTAAGCGGATGCACGCTTTCCGAATTCTCATACGGTATAGCGGCTGTAAACTCTACGGACGTCAGGGTTGCAGGAAATAAGATATACAACAATACTATGTCAGGCGTTTACTTTTCGAACACTTCGTCCTCTTCCATATCCGGAAATAAAGTTTCTGGAACCTCAAGCCCGCAGGGTGCCGTATATTTGGGCTATGGATCTGCGGGAAACAAGGTGTCAAACAACACAATATTATCAAATGGCAACATAGGCATAAACATATACTCAAGCGGCGAAAATCTCTATAACAACATAATAAATTCAACGCCTAATTCATTGGCATGCCATGGGCTTTCCGGCCTGATAAACGCCAGCTCGGCCCATGGCAATGTTTGTGCAGTAAATCTTGGCTGCGACTTTTTGTCGTGCACTGAAACCAACTATCCAATAAATGTTTCCCAGATCTCTTTGGGCAGCGTCATAAATTCATGCGGCACGATAAACTCGCCTGGCAACTATCACATAGCCCAGAACATAAATGCCAATGCATACTCAAAAGCAGTGGGCTTCATCAACGCATCTGCAGAGGTCCCATGCATAACGATAAATGCCCCGGACGTGCATCTAGATTGCGAAAGCAACAATATAACCAATGTTACTTCTGGGTATGCAATATATGCGAATTCAGAGCCTGGTCTGAGGATTGACTATTGCGGGATAAACTCTTCGAAGGGCGGCATAATGCTCAGGGATGTCAGCGGTGCTGAGCTGTCAAACGTAAGCATATCCAATACAAGCACTGGAATAATGCTCGTCAATTCCAACTCAAGCAAGTTCTACAACGTAAGGGCCGACAACGGCAAGATAGGGCTGTACGTTGGCTTTTCAACGCTGGACACTTTCGACTCATTCAGGTTTACCGGAAACAGCTATGGCATATATGTAAACGACTCCATAGGCAACGTCTACAACAACGGGGTGGCGACAAACAATTCAAGGATGGACCTTTATGCGACAAACAATTCAATAAAATCGGGATACTCGCTCATGTCGGATACGCAATGCGGCCTTACCGATGCCGATTGGACAACATGCACTAACGTGGCGAAACCGCAGCTCAAATTCTATCCGATAAATTCCTGCGGCACTATAAGCTATGAGGGCAATTATTCGCTGAGCCAGAACATACTAGCCTCTTCCACTAATTGTATAACGATAAAGTCAAGCAATGTAAAGCTGTCATGCGGCACGTATAAAATATCCAGTCAGACGCGCGGGCTAGGGACCGGCATATCAGCCAGCAATGTGAAAAACATAACGATAATCGGCTGCGGGGCAACGGGTTTAAAATACGGGTATTACTTGGATAACGTAACCAACTCTTCAATAACAAATGCCATTTCTTCAGGGGATACTTTCGGGGTTTACATGAAAGCCACGAAGAGCACAAAGGTTTACAACATCACCGAAACCAACGTTGGCAATTCCGGCCTTTTCATTAACTCGTCAAGATCGGACCTTATAGAGGGCTCTTCATTTAATTCCGGCGCATATGGGATATACCTTTACAACGCCAGCCTCAACGAAATCTCAGGCAACAACGGCACTGGCGATGGAACCGGAATATATGCAAACACTAATTCGACCAACAATACAATCTCTTACAACATGTTCTCCGGCTCTTCAAATTACGATTATGCATGCGCCGGCGGAGCTTCAGGGATTGCTTCCGAATACGGTGGCATAAACTACGGCCAGAGAGTATCCAACTGCATGTGGCTTTCAGGCATAAGCAAGAGTTCCGGGCCGATAGCATGCAATTCCTTCTTCAGCTCGTCTTCATACGACATTGGAACTGACGGTTATTACGGCCTAGGCGCACTGTGCAACGGGGTGTATTCAAATTCTACCACAATAAACTGCAACTACAATACCATAACTGCTACGCACGGAGGCACTTTTGCAAAATTTGACAATGTAAAGAGCGGAGTTATAGAAAACTGCATGCTGCGCGGATTCACCACGCCAATAATAATAAAGAACTCAAGCGTAAAGGTCATAAACGACAGAATATACGTGAACGCAACTGGTGCGAGCACGCCTTTCGAGTATTTTGGCATAGGGGTCTACTCTTCGAAGGGCTTTACGATTTCTAATGTGTCGGTAATAAGCAACACTACCGGCATTTTAATAGAGAACTCTGCATCTGGGACTGTTTCAGACAGCAACTCTACTTCGCGCCAGATAGGGTACTATGCCGGCAACACAACGGATGTGCTCTTCAAGAACGACGTTGCCAAATCTCCTGGCGTGGGCCTTTCCATGGCCAATTCTACATCCAACGTTTTTTCAGGCGATTCGTTCAATGGCTCTGTGACAGGTGCGCTTTGCATGGGTACATCGGAGTCAAATTCATCCAATACCAATTCAGGTGCGAATTACTGCTCGGTTAATTCCGGATGCTCATGGCTTAAGAGCCCGGATTGCTGAAGTGATGAATGGTGAAGTTCGAAAAGCTGGCCGAATACTACGGCGTATTGGAAGGGGTTTCCTCAAGGCTTAAAATGATAGAGATAATGTCGGAAACCTTCAAGGAGGCCGAGCCATCAGAGATAGAGCAGATAGTATACATTACCCAGGGAGTTCTGGCTCCACCGTTCGAGGGCAAGGAATTCGGCGTTGCAGAAAAAATAGCAGCAGAGGCGATAGCCCTGGCAACAGGATACACCAAGGAGGACGTAGAGGCCGACTTCAGGAAGACCGGAGACCTGGGTAGCACGGCAGAGAATCTGGTGTCAAAATCAAAGCTCAAGCGCATGTCATCTTCGAAACCAAACGTTTCCGATGTTTATTCGTCCATGGTTAAAATATCGGAATCATCCGGCAAGGGCAGCAAGGACCAGAAGATAAAGCTGCTTGCAAATCTGGTGGCAAGCTCCAGCCCAGTCGAAGCCAGGTACATAATAAGATATCCGCTTGGCCAGCTCAGGCTTGGCCTTGGCGACGCTACGATGCTGGAGGCATTATCAGTAATGTACAAGGGCGACCGCACGCTCAAGGAACACTTGGAAAGGGCCTACAACATATGCAGCGACCTAGGGCTTGTAGCCAAGGAGCTCAAATCAAAGGGGATAAAAGCCATTGAAGACTTTTCCGTATCCATATTCAAGCCGATAAGGCCCGCATTGGCCGAGCGCCTTCCCACTGCAGAAGAAATACTCGAAAAGATGGGCGGCGAATGCGCGGTGGAGCAGAAATACGACGGCTTCAGGTGCCAGATACACAAGATGGGCAAAAGGGTGGAAATATATTCTAGGAGGCTGGAAAGGACAACGGACATGTTTCCCGACATAGCAGCAGCTGCCATAAAGGAAGTTTCTTCAAAGGAGGTCATATTTGAGGGGGAAGCCCTGGCATACAACGACGTAACTGGGGAGTTCATGCCTTTTCAGGAGACAATACAGAGGAAAAGGAAACACGGGATATCAGAAAAAGCGGTGTCCCTTCCGCTCAGGCTAATGGCTTTTGACCTGATGTTTGCCGAAGGCAAAAGCTATATGAACGAGCCGTACGAGCAAAGAAGGCAAAAGCTCGAGCAGGTCCTCAATGGCAGTGAAACCATAAAGCCGTCAAAGCGCATAATCACTCGCTCGGCCAAGGAACTGGAGGACTTCTTCAATTCTTCGGTATCGGACGGCTTGGAAGGCATAGTGGCAAAGGATCTAAAGTCCCCGTATATAGCCGGGGCAAGGAAATTCTCGTGGATAAAGCTAAAGCGCAGCTATCAGGGCGAGCTCTCGGACACTCTTGACCTGGTGATAGTTGGATACTATCGCGGAAAAGGATCAAGGACCGAATTCGGCTTCGGGGGCCTGCTGTGTGCAGTATATAACGAAAAGCGTGATATCTTCGAGACCGTTTCCAAGCTTGGCACGGGCTTTACCGAAGCCCAGATGCAGGAGCTCAACAATCTGCTATCCAAAATAGAACAGAAATCAAAACCAGCCAGGGTAGATTCCATAATCGAGCCTGATTTCTGGGTATACCCTAAATACGTAGTCACCGTCAAGGCGGACGAGATAACAAAATCGCCAATGCATACGTGCGGCATGTCCATTCAGGAAGATGGAAGCAAATCAGGGTATTCGCTCAGGTTCCCGAGGCTGGTCGGCGAAACAGCAGTAAGGGAGGACAAAAGCCCAGAAGAAGCAACGACTACCAAGGAGATAATCGAACTCTTCGGGCAGCAGAAAAAAGTAAGGGTTTCAGACAGGTAAATCATACTGCTTTCACATGCAGCTTTCAACTACTTTCGAAGCTTTCTGCAGGCTTTTTATCATGTCCTTGACCTTAGGGTTAAGCTTGTAGCCCAATCCATATCCGTTCGTTGTCCTTATATGTGTGGGCTGTATCACGTTGAGGTCAAGCGAGAGCTCCCTGAGTGATATTATAAGCGTCTTCCTTGTGAACTTTTTCTCAAGCACGGAATATATCTCCTTTGTGGTTCTTGGGGATTTTTCAAAAAGCAATTCCATGACTGCATAGTTTGGCCTGCTTATCGCTTTCCTCAATGCCCAGATTTCATCCTGCTGCTTTTCTTTTTTTACCATAATAATACTTTTTGTAAAAGGTTTATATACATTTGCACTCTTTTCGCAATTCACCGTTTTGTGCAGCCGCCAAACACGATTAATTATACAAAGGTATATAAATATATATTTTAATATAATATTATGGAGTTTAGTAAAATAATCAGGGCGAAAATTGCAACAGCTTCGGCTCAAGGATTCTCGATAAGGAGGCGTCACGTCCCTGCTGTTGCACCAAGCCATAAGCTATCGTTCAGTTTTCTTGAAAGCTATCCTGAAGAGGTGCTGCTTGAGACTGCCAATGCTGTATTGGGGAAATCAGGCTCGTCGCTTCTATATTCAATAAAAGCGCATCCGGAATGGATTTCGGCCAAGCCTCTTGCAGACGCAATGAAATCGGATATGGTTGACCTTGTTATAGGGGCAGGAAATACGCAATACGAAATAGGCGATAAAAGCGCAATAGACTCTGCAGCAGCTCTTCTTTCAGAACGTTTTGGGGTTCCTCAAAACTCAATAGCGGTGAAAGCCGCTGCACTGGACCTGTTCGGATACGGCCCGCTGAGCTTTCTGCTCGAGGACTCGGCAAACATAGAAGAAATAGTTATAAACGGCCCATTGTATCCTATTTCTCTCTATCACTCCAAATACGGGTTCTGTACCACCAACATCAAATTCGTTTCGGAGCAGGATTCCATACACTGCATAAATAAGCTTCTCGATTCCGCGGACAAGGAATTGGCTTCAGATACTCCAATAGTTGACGCAAGCACGCTTTCCGGACTCAGGATACACGCGCAGCAGTCGCCATATTCGCCATCAGGCATGGTGGCATCCATAAGGCTTGCAAAGCCCGAGCGCAGCGGGCCAGCGTTCCTGCTCGCAAAAGGCACACTTAATCCGGAGCTTCTGGCATATCTGTGGATGGCAGTCGATGCAAGGCTCAATCTCCTTATAACCGGTCCGCCAGCATCTGGAAAAACCACCCTGCTGAAGGCCCTGGCAGAAGTGATGCCGCGCTACGAACGCGTAGTAGCGATTGAAGAGGAAACCGACGAGCTCATAATGCATTCAAACTTCACCAATGCCGTTTACCTGATAGGTAAGAAATCGGCTGACAAATCCGAAAGCACGATATCGGACCAGGTGGCAAACGCGCTAAGGCTCAGGCCCGACAGGCTCATAATAGGGGAAATAAGGGGTGCAGAGGCCAGGGATGCATTTTTCGGTTCAAATACCGGGGTGCCATTCATAGCTACCATGCATGTATCCGGAAGCGGCATAAGCGTGATATCAAGGCTGGAATCCAGGCCCATGCTTGTTGACCATGCGCTAGTGTCAAACCTCGATCTTGCCATCCACATGTCCCTTGATGGCGCGATGCAAAGGAGGATAGCCGGAATATCCGAATACAAATGGTTTTCGCGTGCGGAGATAAACCCGGAAAGGGCAGAGGAATTCGAGATAAACAGCATGTTTTCCAATGGCACGCCGAAGAAAGAAGAGCTCAGATATTCCAAGGCAATAACCTACTTCGCAATGCGCATGAAGATGTCCCCAAGCGAAGCAATAAAGGAATTCCAATCAAGGTCCAAAGCGATATACTCCTTCATTTCAAGCGGCTCCCGCGATTTTCAAAAATTTATACTGGAATATAAGGGATTTGAATGAATTCGCCCGAAAATAAAAAATTTGCCGGATTCGGCCTATACCTAATGTGCATAGGGTATGTTGCCATAATACCTGCAGTCGCAATTACGCTTTTCGGAGGCTACGGTTATCCAATAGCCATTCTCTCTTCGTCAATGTTTTTTGCATACTACATAGCGAAACTAGAAATCCAGAAGGCCGCGTCAAAAATAAGGAACTGGTTTTCTTTTTTCGGACTGGCTTCATCCATAATGCTCAAGCGCATGAATGGGATGCCAACAGCAACGGCGTTTTCGGATTCCATAAAAATTTTCGGTCATCCATCAAATGACGTTTCTCTCGCACTGAGAAATCTGCCGTTAGCGATGCGCTTGGTGGGTTTTGGCGAAGCGATCAATCATATAGCGGCAAAATCGCCAAACAAGGATTACAGTCGCACATCAATAATTAAGCATATTGTAGAAAAATCCAGTTCCGGTTTAGACGCCATAGGCACGTTCTCTGTAATAATGGATTCTGCAATCTCGAATCTTGAAAACGCGTTATCCGCGTATAACAACAGGAATAACAGGAATTCCACGGTGCTTATGCTTTTTTCAACAGTGCTGCCCTCATTCGCACTCTTCGGAATCGCAGGATACTCCATTCTTTCAGGAAGCGTGTCGTTCCTGCCGGAGGCATTCGCCATATTCGTTGTTTCCGCACCAATTGCCTATCTAATAGCTTTAAAAGCGACTTCGGTGGTGAGCAATGCAATCATATAAAACAATCATAAGTGCATTCGCGAAGCCAAAGCATGCATTTGGCAGCCATACTGCAACGGCTGCAGCTGCAATGTACATCGCCTCTATGGCAGTTTCATTTTATTCCGTGTGGATCTCCGTGCCAATTTTTCTCTCTGCGATAGTTTTACATGGCTTGTCAAAAGCTGGCCAGGATTCCAGATGGAAATCATCGCCAATGGAAACCATCTCAATTCTGAAATCCATTTCTCAAAGCCCTAAGGGTACCAGTTATTCCAAAGCCATGAATTCAATGCCTCCTGGGTTTCGTCATTCAAATGCAATAAAATCAGCCATGAAAAAGTTCCGGGCTACTGGAAATGCTGAATTTGCATTCGGCAAAATGGTTTCAGGGAAAGATCCAGGCCTAAGCGCCATAGGTATGGCGCTATACTCCAGTTTTTCCGGGGGCCCGGGCCTAACCGAGGCTTCAAGCTGGATTCTCGCAAAATGCTCAGCTTTGATGGGGCATATTGCAAAAATGACACAGATGTCAGAAAGCAGCGACATGATGGTTGCAAGCGGAATAAACTTTTTCTTTCCGGTATTTGCAGGGATAACGATAAACATCATAAGGTTCTCAAGTCCGGTCGGATACCAAAGCTATTCGATAGCGCTGATTGCGATGTTCATGTATTATATAATGGCAGTAAACTACTCGACTTCATCAAATTCTCTGAGGCCACACGACGGAATTTTCATGCGCACTCTTCAAATGAGTGCCATTGCATCATTTATAATGCAGGCGGCCCTACGCCTGTCGGCTTTCATGCTTTGAGGTGTCAAAATGGAAACACAATATTCCACACTGGTTCGTGCCATTATGGCAATGGCAAGGTCAAGAAAAGGGCAAAGCTCGATAGAGTATCTGATGATGCTCTCAGCAGTCAGCATAGTTATCATAATAGCCCTGGCTATGATAACGCAGCTAAAGGGTGCTGCTGTGCACTCATTCTTCAATGGGACTAACGGCAGCGTAATATCGACGCTCAAGTCAGAGCTTGGAAATATAACCACTCAAGGGTAGGTGTTCTAAATGAAGACAAAAGCGCAAATCACGCTAGAATTCCTTATATACATGGCTGTTGGCATTTCTGCTCTTGCGACGGCCATCTATGCCACGGCAGGGATTAGATCGGGCTACACCAATGGAATATCCAAGTACGAGCTTGAGTCTTTCTTCAGCCATATAAGCGCAATGCAGCAATACGGCAGCTCGTCGTTTGCTGCATACGTGCCAAAATCGGTGTGCTCGTGCTCCGGATCCGAAACCGTAGCTTGTGGAAATTACAGCGTGTACTATGGTGCAGGAATAAAACTTAGCCCATCAATATGCGAATACTCCGGCTCTGTGGAAAACATAAGCGAATCGTACTCTGGGACGGATTTATACCTGATAAGTGGTTCGCCATGATGGGCCAAATAACCCCCATGTTTATAATATCGCTTGCGCTGGCAGTCTCGGTTCTCACAATTTTAATCGGCATATCGGCATATGCATCATTGGTCTTTTCAGGCATAAATTCCGAGATTTCGGCATCATCTTTTGCAATGAGGAACACTATAATCCAGGCGGCACAGGTCCCGAATTACTACGGCATATGGGTCGAATGGCAATGAAAGCATTGTTTGTGGGTTTGGAGCAGATTGTCGCGATCTCAATATTGTTAACCTCGGTTTTGCTGGTAACCGGGCTTTTAGCCAATCATTACCGTTCATCTGCTCTTAATTCAAAGTCGGCAATGGAAAAGCTTTCTGCATACTATGAAATGCAGCAAATGGCATACGCCATGGCAACAGGCAATGTATATCCTGTTTTGCAAGTGGGCAACTCGATTAAAATTACGCGCTTATCCGACTATGGCCCGGAAAACCAGACTTGCAGCTTAAATTACACTGTGAATGAAGGATACGTTTGCGGCATAGCCGCGTATTCGGGAAAGATCTACTTAATTAGGGTGTATCAAAATGCATGAATTGCGCAGTATAAAGCTGCAGAGCTCAATAGAGTTCATAATCATAATGGCAGCAGTTGCAAGCATGGGGGTAGTCGGTGTATCCTACTATTCCCGCGTACATTCCGTAATGATGGGTGTATTGAATGCAAAAAATCCAAACTCCACGGGCCTTAATGGATCGATGGCTGCAATCAACGATACAATAAGCGCATATCTTCTTGCTCCTGTGCTGCAGGTTGGAAACGCTTCAATGGCAACTCTGCTGGTGTCTACGTCCCTGCCCTCGGCAATCTCTGCGAATATAAGCAGCGCGACAATAAGCCTGAGCCGAAAGAATTTCAGCAGCAACAGCTATGAAAGGCAGGCAGCATTCGTCTTCTATGCTGTTCCAATGTCAACAGGAGCAGGCATAGTGTCGCTTGAAATAACAGCCATCAATGGAAGCAGCAAATCCGAATACCGTGCTAACGTCACGCTTTACGCGTACCAAAACAAACAAAGCCAATCGCAGGGCAATCAGTCCAACAATGAGATACGCTACGTATATCTGCATCCGGAAAACGAATCTGTCACATACACGACCGCAAAGCAGTCAAAGCTCTATTACATAACGGAGGGTTCCCACTGCAGCGAGCTCAACTTTTTCGGGCAGCAGATGCCGATACAATCGCAATGCCCAGGGGCATCATGGTATTTCTGGGCCTTCTCCGCAAACTGTTATTATGGAAGCGCACAGGTGCCTACAAAGACCTACTGCGTATACAAAACTTATTCAGGGTACAATGCCAGTGCGCTTTCTTCAGTCCCGAAATACAATTACAAAATCAATTTTGGGATAGGGTACAATAACCTAAATCTGAGCTCTAAACTAACCCAAAGCTCTCAATTTTCCAACATAACCCTAAACACGAAGGTCTTCGGAACTGCTTCTCCAGGCAATTCAATCTACGCTCAATCGATACAGCCCGATTCCATATACATTTTCAGTTCTAGGGGCAAAGCGTATGTGGGGAGCGATGCGAACTATTCTGCTTACGAATATGCTTACTCTGGCGTAAAGGATGACCTGGCGTACTACAACAATTCCGACAACGGCGCCACCGGAACTATAGAAAGGGAGATATACTCTTACAACAACTCCCTTTCAAAGCTGATAGGAACGCTTGCGCCTGCCAATTCCAGTTCTTGCAAAGCTTCGATAAGCACAGCCGGCATAGCATATTCCTGCAAGCCTGATTCCCCAATGCAATTCTACAACATTTCGGCAGACCTATACAACTATACTGGAAAGCAGTCGGAATACAGCTACATGGGCTCTGAAATAAGGGTGAGTTGATGAAGGCACAGCTCGCAATTCTGGAATCTGTGATTTGCATGGTGCTGCTTTTCTCAGCAGCATATTCAGTATTCATTCCAGCATCTGAGGAGCCATCCCAATTTCCCAGCCAGCTCGGCCCGGCGTTATTCAGCCTGGTTTCCGTATACGAGAACAATCAATCAATACATACCTGCATGAATTCAGGAATCTATTCTTCTTTATGTGATGCTACGATAAATGACACCATGCGGGTTTACGGCCTACGCGGCTTAAGCATAAGCGTAGGCGAGCATTATACTGCAATTGGTCAAGTATCCAATTGCAACTACGTAAAAAACTACTGCATAGCAGTAGAAGACAATGGGACGGACTACATGTGCGTCAAAATGTGTGGTTGAATGTCGCTTTTTGGCCTGGGTGTGCTTGCCACCTCTGTGATAATAGCCATGCTTGTGTCACATGCTGTTGCGATAATGCATTCGCAGGACTCAGCGTTAAACAACACGGAAGCATACGAAAACATTGCCTATATAGAAGCGTTCGCATATTCAAGCAGTATCATAGCAGAAACACATGCCAATTCTTCTGTATTGTATATGGATCTTGCCGGAAGTGCTTCAATTGACGGAATAAAGGTAACGCGAGAATCCAGCGGCCTTCTTGTCCAGACCTATTCCTCTCCATGTGCAGTTTCATTTATAAGGGCAGAAAAATAGAAAGGTTCAATTTCATAATTTCTGGTCATTAATTATTTTTCTTATTTCGATTGCATAATCCTCTGGCATTATGTTGCTACCGTAATAACCTAGCATCTGCATGGGCCCTATATCGGATATCCTCGGCGTTACCTCGATGTGAAAATGAAAATCCTTCTCGTATTTTAGGCTGTAACCCAGTATGTTATACGGATGGGTTCCGAAATATGCGTTGTTGGCAACTACTATTTTATTGCACACTGACAAAATGTGAGCCAATTCCTGGTCGCTCAATTCGCTGAGTGCGCTTACGTGCCTTTTTGGCATGACTACCGTTTCGCCGGTATACAGCTGTGCGAAGGGTGCAAAAGCAGCCACGTCTTCGTCTTCGAAAATCATCCTTTCCTTTTCCTTTTCAATTGCATGTTCAAGAAGGCAGGAACGCTTCTTGCTCTTGAATTCTTTTACCCTTTCGAGCCTCATTTCCATTATGCCTTTTATTCGGGCAAATCCGATAGTCTGCCAGTGCGAATGGGATAAAGTGCCGCTGCTTTTTCTGCCAAAGTTCTTGTTGAGGTAGACAAAAGTTATATCTTTGTCAAGTAAAATCCTCCTTTCCGTCTCTGCCATGGCGCTGGCAAGGTCTTCAATTTCGCCCTTGGAAAATTGCTCGAACCTCTTGGCGTGTTCTCGCGTATCTATTATGACAAAGCTGTACCCGAAGTTTGACGATCTCTCAAATATTCCATCAGCATCATGGATATTAGCTGCCCTGTGCTCCAAAATGGGGTACTTGTTGTATATCACCCTTACCCTCCAGGGATTACCTATCTCAAAAAACGTTTTGTTGAGCTCATATTTTTCTGGCTCGAACGGGCAGTACTCCCTGCCTTTGTCTTCTACACTCTCTTTGGTAATGTAGTCTATGGGTCTGTCCTTTCTCGACAAAGCAAAAATAGATGAGCACCCTGTCCTATAATCGGTTCTTATCTCTCCATATCCAAATGGGTTTTTAGGAATAGTTTCTTCAATATCGGGATTTTTACTCTTTTTTTCCGCATCCATGTACATCAATAATATAGATAAGGAATCCTTAAATATCCTTGCGGAATGGCTGTATATAGCCTCGAGAGGGATTTGAACCCTCGGCCTTCTGCTTACCATGCAGACGCTCTACCATGCTGAGCTACCGAGGCACGCTTGATGCACTATTTTTTAACTATAAACGTATAAAATCCCTATGTTTCAAATGAACCCAACAATAGAAAGGATAAAGGCACTGCGTGCAAACAGGAAGCTAGGCCAGAACTTCATGGTAAATGAGGCCATAGCAGATTCTGAGGCAGAATATGCCTCCGGTCGTTCCGTAGTCGAGCTAGGCCCAGGCCTAGGTATGCTGACCGGCAGGCTCTGCGCCAAGGCAAAGAGTGTGTTAGCTGTCGAGCGCGATGAAAGGCTTTACAACATACTTTCCGAAGAGCTCAGGTTCGACAACCTGATGCTGATAAACGGCGACTTCTTCAAGCAGCCCGATTCCGTATTCAAAGGATGCGACATAATGGTGTCAAACATACCGTATAACCTGTCGAGCAAGACGATATCGTGGCTTTCGAAACACAGGATGGAAGCACTGCTTTGCGTCCAGGAAGAGTTCGCCGAGCATATGCTTGCAAAGCCGGATACTAAGAAATACTCAAAGCTGAGCGTGGCCACATCGCTTATGTTCAACGCTTATCAAATGATGAGGGTGCCGCGCAATAATTTCTATCCGGTTCCAAATGTTGATTCGATGCTCGTATATCTTAAGCCTAAAGCTGAAGAGACAAAACCGGAAACGATGCGCATAGTATCACTAATAATGGAGCACAAGAAAAAAAGCCTCAAGAATGCTATAATAGATTCGCAGAAGCAGCTTGGCATAACAAAGGAGGAAGCCGCAGCCATTGCGGGTGATTTAAGTTTAAGTTCTGACAAGGTGTTCAAGCTTACGCCGGAGCAGATAGCAAAAACGGCAAAGGAATTGTCATCTTTAATAAAAGGTCCGTAATGCTGTGATAGTTTTAAATAATTTAAAAAGATAAGCAATATAAAGTGTATATGATGGGAAAAGCTTTATTAAAAGCCAAGCCGGTTGCTTTTTATGCTTTGGCGGTTATGATTTTGCTATCACTGTTAGCATCTTTTTCTATTGGGCAATCCTTATCATATCAAGCTGCTCCAAATTCCAGCATATTAAAACCTCCAATAATGACGCCAACATTCACTTGTCCTAGCGGTACAAGTGCCCAGAGCAATGTAGTATACTCGAGCAATACGGTGCTTGGATCAGATGTTTGCGCATTTAACATACTGGTAAAAAAGAATGTTGTACTTCAAACTAACGGATATGCGATATATGCGCTCAGCACTTTCATAAATAACGGCACTGTAGAAAACAGGAATGGTGGCAGCGGCGGGTCATCCTATTCGGATTTGAGCGGCAACGGCAACGGTGGCAATGGCCCTGATACCAGCAGCTTAACTGGCTCATTGGCTGGTGGCAACGGAGGCGCTCCAAACTACCAATCATTTAGTGTAGGATTCACTGTTGCATGGGGTTCAGGCGGAGGCGGCGGTGGTGGCGCAAACGCTACTGGTGGGTACAATTCGTCACATAGCGGCAACTCACAAGGCGGCAACTATGGCGGAGGCGGAGGCGGCGGAGGCGCTTGGGCAGGCGGCGGAAATAATGGTGCCAACGGCGGAGGTTACATAGAAATTTATGCGGACAGATTCATAAACAACAATCTCATAACTGTCTCTGGGCATAATGCGAGTGGCTCTGCTGCTTGGGCAGGCGGTGGCGGTGGCGGAGGTTTCGTTTATATAGAAATAACTACGAGCATACCAAAATATGCGGTTTTGGGAAACATAGATGCCAACGGCGGCAACGCTGCCGGGGTATCCCATAGCTCCTACTGCGGTGGCGGAGGCGGAGGCGGCGGAGGAGTCATAGAAATAACTACAAATTATGGCATACTTCCTACACAAACATATCAAGGATTTTCTTCAAGCTATCCTGGCCTAACGTCAAATGGTGGATCAAATAGCGCAGAGGGCAGTACTCCTTGTGCAAATGGCAACCCTGGCAGCGACGGTGAAATAGCCATAACGAATTTGCCTCCTGTTCCACCTCCGAGCGGTTGCACGGGCCCAGGCAAAACTTATACTGAAACCAGTGGCTACTGCGTTTTCATTAATTCCACTTATATAACAACACCATATCCAGATGCGTTGGGTGGCTCGTTAGAACCTTCTAAGGGATACACATCGGCCCAGCCTACAACGGCAAACCAGCTCAACTATGAGGAGCAGAACGCCCAATGGCTGCTTACATGCCCAATAGCTCCGAATCCTCTTTATACTGCCGACTATTTCAATACTTCAACGCCACAATTCATATCTGGAAACAGGTGCCTGGCAAGCACGAATCCCCTAAGCACCACAATAACAATTAATACGACTGTTTCATGGTCTCGCAATACGATAGCCAATTCCACAACAAAGTTCACAATAACGAACCCAGGTGTGCTTACAGTAGCGAATCTCGGATATTCGGGTTCTGCACAAATGATGAACTCGTCATATGCAATATCCAACATATATAACACGGAGTCTTATATATTCAAGCAGCCAAGCACGACAAGTGAATCTGGGGTGTGGACCTGGACGCTCGAGTTTGTGAATTTCAGCAAGCTTACAGGCAGCCAGATTTCGAGCCTTTCCCAGAAAAAGAGGGAATTCCCAAAGCCCGACAGCCGCTTCCCGTATCTAGAATATTATAACAGCACTAACGACTGTCTGTACAACTACACTTATTCCGAGTCGGTGGACTTCAAGGGCATACAAAACCAAAAGATACCGATACCTGTAAATCTCCCTTATGAATTGCCCCAGAGGATAATATTTCAGAATGGCTCAGTTGCTGAAACTTCCAGCACTGCACATGCAGGAACCGGGTGCGCCCAATGGCTGTTTTGGGATGGCGGCGTATACGGCGGCACAGGTTGCAGCTTTAATAGTCTAAACGAAGTATCAAATTCCGCAACATTCTATTATGCGAATACAATACAACCCGGAGGCTCTGGCTGCATTGCTGGCAGTTGTCAGGGTCATACATCTTACGTGTACACTGCAAACGACTTTGTAAAAGGGGTAAACAAATATGCAAACGATTATCTCGTTGCTACGGCAAGCTATAAAGGATTTGGAGGTCCTTTTAACGGTTGCTATAATCCATTAGGATGCCTATACGACTACAGAGCTTATGCGATACCTTCCTCGCAGCTACATTTCTCCGAGGTGGCTGCAATACCTTACCTGCTTTACAACTTGTCAACACCTGCTACTGTCAGCGACGTTAACGGCAGGACAAGATATCTGAACGAGTCGTATGACTTATACAGCCCACATAACTATCTAAACCCTAACGACCTTGAGCCATATGGGTTGCATACTGGCTCTTCATTCTTCGCCACCCTAATCAACAGCTCCGGCTCTTATTTTGTGGAGTATCCATATTCATCTGTATCTATGACTTCCAACGCAGCTTTCGACGACCCGAATCCGGATTTCATAACTGCGCTTAACACAAGCCAGCAGCAGGCCCAGACTAGCAGCTCCAACCCTCTTTCGGCGCTGTTAAGCAAGCCAGTAGGGTTGTTCAAGTCCGGGGCTGTGCTTTCCCCATCATACGCAATCGCGACCCCTAACGACTTCATATACATAATAAATCACACTGTGTCGTCGGGCTTGTTCAATACGAACACGAAGAGTTACCTCTATACTGTAAGAATGATACCTTTTGGCTATTACAACCTTACAAACATACAGCCCAACTTCGCTGTCAATTCGCTTGCAACCGATTCGCCGTATAGCACCAATTCGCTGTGGGTTACGGCATGGGAATCATATTGGAAAGACGCCCTTGCGGAGCAGGGCCAAAACTATTACATAACAAATCTTACCAGCATATCTAGCAGCAATACTTATGCCTGCTGGTCATGGACACTCAGCTGCGTAAACGGCAAGAATGCAGTGCTAAAGGCATTTATCCCTACGTCGGTAACATCGGACTATGCTGATGACATATTCCTAGCCGGTCTGGACGGCAAAAATAGCAATCTTGAGCTTGCAGCGTACTTTACCAACTATTCTAGTTCTAATCCAAGCGCAAGCCAGGTCACTCACGTCATAAGCCCGTCAAGCGATGCAGGCTTCAAACTGGCCCAAGAAATAGCTACGACCTCTGGAGGCCAGTTCTTATACCTGTCTAATTCGAGCTACCCGAACATACCTATGTTCTCGTCAAATACCTTGACATACGAGCGCAACATTAGCCTTTCGTATTCCAACTTAACATATAATCTGAACATCTCTTCATATCTGGCGCACGGAGGACCGTTCGGAAGCAACACCGTGGCAGCGGCTTATTCGGGCACTGCCAATACTCTTGACGTTTCATCAAATCATCATCCTCTGGCCATATTCGACTACGGTGACCTTCTCTACGTAATTGACGACTGGTCATTTACTGTAAATGGCTTGCCATCGAGCATAATGACGATGCGCGTATTTTTCCCTAACGGCACCGCCATACCTATCGACGGGCAAAATTATGACGACATGATAGCCAACGCCTCATATCCCGGGGTGGATCTTTCAGGAGTAAACATATCAACTACCGTTTCAGACCCCCCATATGGGTGGCCGCTCTCGGCAAACATATCTGTGGGAAACGGCAATTATGTTTCATACTGCGCTGCGGGATGCGAATACGGCCCCTCAAGCAGCATAAACTACAACGGATATCCTCCAATAGGGCCTTTCATTACCACTGGCGGTTTTCCATCTCCCAACCAGAACGACCTTGGCTTCTATATGAACTACAACGGCACGGCCTACATGATAGCGCACGTGCTGGTGCCTGCGACTTCAGGTTCCTGCTACACAACTAGGACAGGCAGGTACTGTTCTCAACCCACATACAAAGGAATGTACACAGAATTCCTTAGGTTTGTGCCGCAGGTGGTTAACTACACCAAGATATCGCTTTCATCCTACGCGAATTATGGATGCCTGATAAATACGTCAACCAGTGGCGTATGCGCCCAAAACAACTACATATCGCAGATATATCCTCCATTCGCCGCCGCACCTAGCCCTATTAAGTCGGTCCTTGGCGAAGGCTCGGCAACTGATTACTACGATGCACAGGCGCTTTCGGAATCTCTCTTTCCGAATGGCCTCAGCGGCTACGGAAGCAGTTATGCCTCAGGGCAGGAAAGCGGAATCAACAGCCAAAGCTCGAATACTGCCCTCAACTCTGGCCTTACAAATAATGGGATAAGTTCAATACTTCCAGGATCTACTGTAGCGAGCTTCATAAAGCTTACCTCTTCTGTAGGAGGTTACGCCCTTATACCTTACAATGCTTCATATACTGTGACAAAATCTTGGCAGCTTATAAGCACCGATCCATCTGGCTGCACGAACGTGCTTCCATCAAACACGACCCTTACGTATAACAGCTATTCGGTGCTGCAGGTCAATGCGACTCCATCTTCCTCGAATGCTCTCGTAGAGGGAGGTCCAACTTACTTTAAGGACATACTCTCAAATTTGTTCTACAATGCCAACATATCCGATAACAATTCCATAATATCCCCGAGCTCGGCATACAATATATTTACCAACAGGCTTTTCGGCTCGGTGATGCTCAACCAGAGCATAAACTCATCCGGAGCTTCGGTACAGAAGATGATAAACTATTCCAGGATGTACAACTACAGCCTTTACAACGTATTACAATCGGCTGGCGGAACGGATTACCCTGGGTACGCTTATTCAAAAGTGGAGCTTGCCAATATAAGCACAACGCCCCCCTCCAACACGCCCGTTTATGGGGTTGCCAATTCGCTCATAACCAATCCAGTTCCATTTAACGGGAACAACATATTCACATACGTTAACAATTCGGAGACCAGCTTTGCCAACCTGTTCCAGCAGTTCACGTATTTCAAGTACTACGACCTGATGTCAATATCGTTCCCGAACGACGGACAGATACTAGGTTACAACAGGCTGATCTACGTACTTCAGGACTCCTTCAACAACACAATATACGCACCCATGGATCTGGACATAGCAAATACTACTGTGATAAACGTGAACGTCAATCCGATAGTGAGTGCAATCAACGCCAACCAGACACTACTTAACATAAGCGGCTCTGCAGGTTACGTATCTGGAATATACTCAAAAAGCTTCGTGCCTCTGCCAGAGGGATCAAAAATATATCTTTATTACGATACGCCGCTCAATTACTTCAATTCCTCGGAAAGCCCCTACGTGTCAAGCCAGCTTGCGAACTACTACACGTATGCAGAGAAATGTGCATTTGGGGCGAATCCTGGGGCGAAATGCAATTTCGCAGATCCGCTAAATGAATACATACAGGGAAGCACAGGCGCTCTGGAAGCAAATGCTATATCATATAACCCTCAATATAACAGCTCCGGCGTATGTGCTGCGCCTCCAAGGCATAGCCTGCTAAATATAACCGTTCCGACGGATTGCAGCATATACAACAATACTGCGGTTGTACTTCCGAATACCGTTGTTGGCAACATACCGGAAGCAGCGTATACGCGCTATTGCGAGCCAGAGTATAACAATGGCACCGGCGTGCTGACTTCGCAGCTTGGCCTTGCAGCCATAGTAAGCACCAATAGCAATGGCGGATTTTCAACAAACACTATAACCGCCTGTGGCACCGGAACCGGCCAGATAATTGCAAAGTACTACGGAGGCCCTGGCCCAGAGCCGCAGAAATACTCACAGCCGTCAATAGCCAATTCCATATTGTCGCTAAGCCCTACGCAGACTGCCCTATCTACATACGAATACAATTATTCATTCGCACCAAACCAGACATCTGCGTCATTTAACCTAGGCAGCTATTACCTCAGCATGGGAGACATAAGCATTGCGCTTACGCTTGTAGCAATAGCTGGAATAATTGCCTACCAAATATCATCAAAGCGCAGGCAGTTTTCAGGTATTGCGCACGCCAGCAAACGCTCCAGATAAATATTTATATTAAGCAATGCGTATAATTATTGAGAGAAATGCTCTGGTTAATACCCGTGCTGCTAAGCTTTGACATAATAGAGGCAATAGTGCCTGTGATAATAATACTGGTTCTAATCGCCGCCGCAGCTGGCCTTACTAGGGGCACGGACATATTCGCGCTCTTCGGCCTGGGTACCATAATGGGTTTCGCAAACGCAGGATCAGGGCGCGTAGGCAAGGGCTTTAAGGGCACCAGGTATGGTGCAGATTCAATAAAAAGAGGCAGAGCCGCAGGCAAGGCGAAAAAGGGCTTAATCAAGAAAGCCAAAAAAGCCAAAGCCAACTATGCTCAAGCGAAGGCCAAGGCTCCTGCAGCGCGAAACAGGTTAAGGATGCAAGCCAAGAACAGGGTTAATAAACGTCTTGCAAAGCTCCAAAAGAAGGGCTTGGGAAATTCACCAGGAGCAAAAAAGCTTCAGGGACGGCTAGCCAAAATAAATGCCTCTATAAACGCCGATACTAAGGCTCGTAAAGTCGCGGATAAAATACTGGGAAATCCTGGTTCCAAGATGGCAGTATCAGGTCTTGCAGGGGGAATGGCGCTTTCAGCCGCAAGCATAAGCAAGCTCAATGGCAAAAAGATATCGGGTCGTGCTTCCAAGCTCAACTTCCAGTTAAATAATCAAATAAAAAAAGAAAGTGACCTTAAACAGCAGCACATGATACACGGAATCTACAAGCAAAGAGTAACCGATTTCGATAAAATTTCGAAGGCTACGAGATATGCTTCGATAAGCAAGAATGGAGTAAGAATAGGGCACGTGCCGAGATTCAATAATTACGTCAAAACTATAAATACTAAGACAGGCACCCCTGTAAATGTCTTGAAAATACCAAAATCAGCATTCTTCCAGAAGGGTGCAACTACTGCAATTGGCATGTCGTTACTGCAAAGACACTGGACCAAGCAGATAGAAACTGGGAAGCCGAATGCTGCAAGGGCAGAAAGGAGACTCGGAAAGCTTAACGACATAGTTGCAAAGATGCACTATGGCGAATCTTCAGCAACTTCAGCCTTCGAATCGGCCAAGCACGGGCAGCTGAGATCGAATACTGCAAAAGGCCTTAATAATCTAGTTTCTTTTGGCCTGCCGATGCCTGGTGGAAGGCTCGTAGGTGCAGCAGCAGGGAGACGTTACCACGAAGAAAGACTTCAAAAATTCCCTAACGAGGACTATTGGACTTACAGGGATAGGTCGAGCGATTATGATAAGATAAGGAGGGAAATGAACGTGTCAAAAGACCACACAATTCTGCATCCAATAGCCGGAAGGCACGGTTCAGCAAGCATAGAAGAAAAACGCAAAAAGGTGTGGCTTGATGCGTACAACGAAGCTTTGAAAGGCATTAAAAAGTAACCGGCTCAAAGCTCTTAAATATATCAAAAGCAGGCAGCATGCAATCCCTAAGAGCCATCGCTTTTGGCTTTCTGCAATGCGCACTTATGAATATGCGGATATTATGCTTTCCGACATTCTGTCTCCTGCAGCCACTTCTGGCATTATGCATTTGTAAACTCCGCTTCTGCTAAGTTTCGGTATGTTTTCCTCTTTCGCCACTCTGGTTATTATTTTTATTTTGCTGTCTACCGCTTTTGCCGAAATCGCTATCATGCTGTTCTTTATGTCGTCATCGCTGCACGCTACCATATACGCTGCGTTGCCTATTCCTGCTTTGATCAGCGTTTCCTTTATTGTGGGGTTGCCCATTATCGCAAATACGCCGATTTCGTCGGCCCTTTCGAGCTCTTCCTGGCTTTGGACTACAAATACGTGCTTAATGCCTTTCTCCTTGAGCTTGGCGGATACGAGCTCCCCGAGCCTGTTCATGCTGGTTATTATCACATGGCCCCTGAATCCCCGTATCTTCCTTTCCTGGAACCTTTCCCTGATTCCGAGGCCCTTGATAAATTCGAAGAACAAAGCTGCGAGCCACACTGCCAAAAGTGTGAACACTATGACGTCAATTACGCTTGCCGCTACAAGGAACGGGTTTTCCGCAACGGTCAAAGGCAGCTTATAGTACTCAATATCAAGCGCCAGCAGCGCGTTCCACACTATTGCAACCGCTATTCCGAGGCCTGATGCTACCGTAAGCCCAACGGCCACGATAAACAGGATTATTGAGGAATAAGCTATTATCGTCAGCCTTTCATCTATCATTCAAGCACCATTCCTTGCCTTTCTGTTTATTATATCTCCGATGTCAAGCCCGGCAAGCACTTCAGGAACCACGCACAGACCTGCTCCAGCCCTGTGCATTTTCGTTACGCTGGTCTCCTCTCTTGCCCTTGATATTATGTTTATTCCCGGATTAAGGTAATGTGCAGTGACTATTCCGAGAAGATTCTCAAAATCGCTTTCCGTGGAGAATATTATTGATTTTGCCGACTGCACGGAGCATTTTTTGAGGACATTGTCATCAGTAAAATTGCCCCTTACTGCTATGTATCCAAGCCCCCTGAGTATTTCCACCTTGGCCGGATCCTTGTCCACTACTACGAACTTCCTCTTCTTGCTTTTAAGCGTCAGGCATATGCTTTCCGCAAGATCGTTGTAGCCGCACACTATGACTCCGTTATTCATTTTGCGCACGCCTATGTTGCTAAGCTTCTCGAAAAGGTTTATCACGCTTATGAGCTCGACTATTCCGGCGAGTATAAAGCCTATGGCCACTATTTTTACTATTCCGTCAAGCATAAGCAGCGGGAACGTATCGTAAAATTCGGTGTCTAAGCTCAGCAGATGGTAGTTGAAAGCGGGCGAGAGGGTCACGCCGTTTATGTCGAATAGCGCAGCTATTGTGAAATAAGCCGCATCATAAAAATTGCCAACGTAATAATGAACCAGGAATATGGTACCGGATGCCGAGGCTACCACTATTATCAGGAGCATTGCTATATAGCTCAAAGGCATGTCAACCTTGGAATTTCCTGCGCTCATCGTGCTTCATCGCTTATTTAGTTATCTCGGCGATTATCTCTTCGCTTGCGCTGTTTTGCGGCATTACTATGTAGTCTGCACCCGCTTCTATCATCTTTTCCCTTACGAGCTTGTCGTTGGCCCTGGTTGCTATGAATATGTTTTTGTTGAGATCCCTCGCCGTCAATACTGCGAACAGGTTCTTCGCGTCGTTGTCCATCGCTATGGCTATCGCCCTGGCAGAAGCTATCCCGGCGTTTTTCAGAACGTGCGACGAGGTGGCATCTCCCTCTATTACGTCGTATCCCTTCTCCATGCTCTTGGCAGCTACGTTGTGGTCATACTCAACTATCACGAACTTTATCCCGTGCTCGTGCAGAGTCTCTACTATCCTCTGCCCTACGACCCCATAGCCGCATACTATCGTATGGCCCGAAAGCGATTCCAAAACAACACCAGCACTATTAAGATGCCAATTCAAATTTAAATAGTGATGTGGTGCGCTCACTCTCGCTTCATGCCGTCTATTCTGCGGACGTAATCCGCCAGCGCTTTCATGATTCGCGTGTGCGCTCCCTTTACCCGCATCCTCGTATCGCCTATGTCGGCGTAAACGCCACCACTTTCGTCTACATGGAAATGTATGACGCTTCGCCCCCTGAAATAGAAATGTGCCGTTCTCTTTTCTCTGACGCCACTAATGCTTCTTATCTTGCCCAGCAAAGGAGCAATATCGGCAAGGTCACCTGCTTTTGCGTGTCTCATCTGCATGCCGCGATAAATATAATTAGCTCCAGCCAGATTCGAACTGGCGTTTACGGCTCCAGAGGCCGCCGTCCTTTTATGGTGGCAGAGCGCCATGACCACTAGACGATGGAGCTAATCGCATATTATTTTGTCGCATGTATTTTAATACCTTGCCGATAAATTAAGCCTATGCAGTTCAGGCCAAACATAACAAGAACGGAAGAGATAAAGCAGATCGCCATGGCCGACGCTGCCCTTACTGTAGCCTTTTCGATAGCCTTGGCTGGGGGCATATTCGGCAACCTTGGCAATGCGGTAGTGCTTCTGCCAATAGCTTTCGTTGCGGTTACGCTGAGCTTCGTGCTCCACGAGCTGATGCACAAGTACGTTGCTCAGCACTACGGAGCCATAGCCGCTTTCCAGACGTCCCCTATGGGGCTCATCATAACTCTGGGTACGAGCATATTCGGCTTTCTCTTCGGAATTCCGGGAGCCACCGTGATATACACTAATTCGTTCACCGTAAAGCAGAATGGCGTTACATCGCTTGCGGGTCCGCTAACAAACTTTGCAGTATTCGCAGTATTCTTTGTAATATTCATTTTTGCGCCAGCCAATACATACTTTAGCACTATGGCTTCCATTGTAATGTTCATAAGCATACTTCTTGCATTCTTCAACATGCTTCCGATAATGCCGCTTGACGGAAGCAAGGTGCTCAGGTGGAACAGGAAGGTATATTTCTCTTCTTTGGGGGTGATAATGGTGCTGATGGGCATTGCCTATTACTCCCTTTTCCATAGTGTGGCCGGAATGGTAACAGAAGTAATATTCATGCTATTCATAGCCGTGTTCTTCTCCATGTTCTACAGGAACGTGCTTTGAAATACGTTTGGCTGCCTATAAATCGTTAAATACGCGAAAAAAGAAAAACTTAAAACCACCACTTATAAAGGTATTTAAGTCTAAGTAACGAATAATAATCGGTGCTGTTGCAAATGGAACAAAAATCCAACACAGAAGCCAGGACGACCATAGATACGATGCTTGAGTTAATACGCTCAAAAGGCCGCATAGACCTGAACAGCATAGCATCGTCATTGGGCATAGCCCCTAGCGTTGTCGAGGGCTGGGCCAAGGTGCTGGAGTCCGGCAACCTTATCAAGATAAGCTACGAAGTCGGAAAGATGTTCCTGACTCCCATGGAGCTGAGCAAGGATGAGATGCAGGCCCTGGAGAGCAAGACACAGCAGCAGAAGTTCATAATGTCAGAGGAGATTGATGCCGATCTGATAAGCACCGAGAAGCTCGAGCAGTCGCTCAGGGAGATAGAATCAAACATATCCGGCTTCGAGCAGAGGCTTCAGAAAGAATCTCCAGAAGCGCGAAAAAAGATAGAAGAGCTTTCCAAGATGTACGCCCAGATGAGGTCGTACCAGTCAAACATAGACGCGATAAAGAAGGGTATAAGCTCTGACTATGACAACATGGAAAAAAGGTTCAACGATTTGCTTGCCAAGCTCGGAAAGGTATCAGAGCAGGAGCAGAAGGCAAAGGGCGGCATACCAGGTACTATACAGGAAAACATAAACAACGCAAGGGCGGCGCTGCAGGAGCTGGAAACGGTAAAAAAGAATGTAGCCCAGAGCATAGAGAACACGAGAAAGGACTTGGAGAACCAGCTGAAGCAGGAAAGTGCAAGGCTCGATTCGATAATAAAGCAGTCCCATTCGGAGCTTGAGAACGCGTACAAGGAGCTTGAGAAGGAGGCCGGCTCGTACAAGGGCGACATAAAGGAGATAAAGGAACTCCAGCTCACTGAGGAGCAGCTCTCAAAGAAGCTAAACCAGCAGCATTCCGAATTCAATTCCAATTATTCAAAGCTCGAGCAGTCGCTAAAGCAGGCCACTGCAAACTTCTCGCCCAAGTATGAAGAAGCTATGAACGAGCTCAACAAGGTCATGGAGGGATCAGGATCCATGGGGGAAATCATAAAAAACATGAGCGACCTTAAGATGGAAATAGAGGACTTGGGTCCGAAGCTCAACAACTACAGGACCGAGCTGCAGAAGCTAAAGGACCAAGTGGATGCGCTTAATGCAGCCAAAAATCTGAGCGTCAAGGAAAAGGAGCAGAAGATGTCCGATCTAAAAGCCAAGGGCGATGCTATAAAGGGCGAGATAAAGACCAAGAAATCAAAGATATCAGATTCGCTCAACAACATAAACAAGCTCACCCAGAAGATGAAACCTGACAAAAAGAGCGACGATAATGCGCAGTCGGAGAAAGCTTGAGTGGTGCTGAATGGTAAAAGACACGCCAAAAAAACAGGATGGTGAAGAAACGGACAAGGCACAAGATGCTGCGAAAGAAGTTCCTGAGGAGAAAATACTAGAGGCTTCGGAAAATACGCAGCAGGGAGCGGAAAGCGCCCCTTCAGACAAGGTCAAATCGGAGAAAATTCTAGAACAATACAATCTTAATGCGCACGGGATGGCCATAGGGGTTGTCATAAAAACAAATCCCAACGAGTTTGTTCCTACTTACAACGTTACTTACGAGGGCGTCAGCGACGCGACAAAGCTGCTCCTAATGTCGTTCAGGCGCGAACTCATATCGATGGTGCCTCTGGACCCTACGAAGGTAGAAATACAGGCATATGTAGACGACCTCAATAAGAGATATGTACAGGCCAGCAAGATACTGATCGACAGATACCTGCCCAACACTGACGAGGACACGAAGAACATACTCACTGCCTACATACTCAACATGATGCTGGGCCTCGGGGACCTGGAAGTGCCGCTATCGGACGAGAACCTTGAAGAAATAGCTGTCAACGGCTCCAAGAGCTTCATATGGGTTTTCCACAAGAGGATAGGCTGGTGCAAAACCAACATAAAGCCCACGAGCGAGGATGCGATCTACGACCAGGCAGAGCAGATAGGCAGGCGCGTAGGGAGGGAGCTCAACAACCTTTCCCCGCTCATGGATGCAGAGCTTGTCGACGGCTCCAGGGTCAACGCTACCCTGTATCCGATATCGCAGATAGGCAACACAATAACGATAAGGAAATTTGCCAAGAACCCCTGGACAATGCCGGCTCTGGTAAAATCAGGTAGCCTGCCCCCTGAACTGGCAGGCCTGCTGTGGCTATGCATACAGAACGAAATAAGCGTGCTTATATCCGGAGGAACGGCAAGCGGAAAGACCTCTTTCCTTAACGCCTCAAGCGTATTCTTCCCGCCTACAAGGAGGATAATATCTGTTGAAGAAACAAGGGAGCTCGCGCTTCCGGATTCGCTGCAGTGGGTTGCAATGGTATCAAGGCAGCCGAACCCTGAAGGCAAGGGAGAAGTGACGCTTTATGATCTAATGATAAACGCGCTCAGGCAGAGGCCTGACATAATGCTAGTTGGAGAAATCAGGACCGGAAAGGACGCCGAGACGCTATTCGAGGCCATACACACTGGCCACTCGGTATATGCTACGGTCCACGCAGACAACGCACAGGACACGGTGGTAAGAATGACCAACCCTCCAATAGCTACGCCCAAAATCCAGATGAATGCTCTCGGAGCCATAGTGAGCCTCTTCAGGCACAGGAGCAAGGGCATAAGGCGTACGCTGGAATTCGCAGAGATGCTTAGGACTGGAGATGCCAACGTGCTATACAGGTGGAACATGAGGAACGACACGTTCGCGCAGATAAGCGACCTCACGAACATGGCAGACGTGCTTTCGCTATACGGCGGATATACAAAGTCGGAAATAGCGGAAGAGGTCAAGATAAGGGCCAAGATAATAAATTGGATGATAAAATACAACGTGATAGACATAAACAATGCTGGCTTCCTTATAGCCAACTACTACATGGACAAGGACAGGGTCATAAACATGGTGGATAAGGACATTCCTTATTCAAAGGAGTTGTTTTGATGGATGAGAACGGCATAAGCACAAAAAGTGAATACGAACAGGTAGTTGTCTACATAAAGGGCATAGAGGCATCTACACAGAAGCCGCAGCAGTCTTCAATAAACGTATCAAAGTTGTTTGAAACGAATGAAAATTCCAATTCCCATACTTATCTAGACCTGCTAAGCAGGATAGATTCCATAGAGAGCAACCGCGGTGGCCAGCGCATAAGGTCACAGAAGACCATGCCTAAGGAATCGCAGCTGATAGCTTCTGGGGTCGAGCAGTCCAGCAGGGCGTCCGCAGTCCCAACCGCAGCGCAACAGAGCTTCGAAGTCCCGGAGTCCAGGCCACAGCCAAAGATAAAGGTCAAGTTCAACGAGAAGGATCTGGTCCTGCCCAAGCTTTCCATAGCCGACCAAATATCCGAGCTTGAGCGCATAATCGAAGGGCTGAAGGAGCAGGTTTTTGATGAAAACCACAAGGAGGTCGTGCTGCAGGAAATATACGGCCTGTCTGCCTATATAGAAAGGTCGTCCAAGGACTTAAGGAAGAGGAAGATAACGCTTAACCAGACTGAACAGTCGTTATGGGCGTTGAGGCAGCAGCGCCTTGACGAGGCCATGGGCCTGATAAACGCCGGTGCCTAAACATGTTCGGAAAGAAAAAGCCAAAAGTTGTCAACGTAAACGGCAAGGACATAGCGCTTCAGCCTAAGCCCGGGATAGGGTCAAAGCTTTTCCAGCAGCCGGATCGCAGCAAGTCGCAGCCAATAATGCCATCCCAGCAAATCCCCCAATACGGATCTGGTATAAATCCAATATCGCAGTCAAAAGCCCAGCCCCAGAAAAAGCCAGGGAGATGGCATCTTTTCGTAGAAGGCATAGGCGCGAAGCACAAGGGGCTTGAGCAGACGCTCAAGGATCAGGGCATAAAGGGCACGCTCTACTCGTTCGTGGAAAGGATGATAATAGCGGCAATGGCCATAGGCATCGTCCTTGGCATAACGTTCTTCGTCCTTTTCCTGCATCTCGGCCTGCTTTTCCCCGTCGCTGCCGTGCTTGCGCTTCTGCTAGGCTTTGTCGTCTTCTATATGGGCATGAATATGTTCCTCAACTTTCCAAAGCACAAGACAAAGAAAAATGCAAAGGGGGTGGAGAAGGACATACTGTTTGCCGCGAGGGACATGATAATAGCGCTCAGGTCCGGAATGCCGTTGTTCAACACTCTGGTTTCCATAAGCTCGGGATACGGCGATGCGAGCAGGGAGTTTCAAAAGGTTGTCGAGCGCGTCCAGCTTGGCATGCCTCTAGAAGAGGCCATAGACCAGACCATAGCAGAGAGCAAGAGCGACTCTTTCAAGAGGATAATGCTGCAGGCTTCTGTTAGCATAAAATCAGGTGGCGACGTTGTGTCTGCAATACAGAGCGTCATAGACCAGCTTTCCGAAGAGAGGGTCATAGAGCTCAGGAGGTACGGCCAAAGGCTGAACGCCATAGCAATGTTCTACATGCTTTTCGGAGTAATACTGCCAAGCATGGGTATAGCGGTAGTAACGATACTCACTACTTTCATAGCTTTGTTCACGGTAACACCGCAGCTTCTGGAAGCAGGCTTGATAGCGATAGGTTTCCTGCAGATTGTGTTCCTGCAGATGATAAGGGGCTCGAGGCCTTCATTCTCGACGTGATTAAATGGCAAAAAACATATTCAGCAGGATAAACTTCGAGAGGCTAGTTTCCAGGAGCGTAGCAAGGTTCATATCAAAAACGCTGGACCTAGCGGGCTCAAAGATGGATGTCAACACTTTCCTTAGCATAGTCATAGTCGGAGGTTTCACCATACTTATAATACTCGCTTTTGCGCTCTACCTGATAATGCACCTTAACCTGCTGCTGGCCCTCGGCGGCGGCATAGTGGCCGCGCTTCTCTTCGCGGTTGTAATGTACATGATGCTCAACTATAAAATAGACCAGAGGAAGACGTTCGTCGAATCGATACTTCCGGACTATTTCGCGCTGGCTGCGGCCAACCTCAAAAGCGGCATAGCATTGGACAGGTCCATGCTGCTCGCTGCAAGGCCTGAATTCAAGTACTTCACATCTGACGTTCAGGCAATGAACAGGAACGTATTCGGAGGAGAAACGTTCGAGAACGCTCTTCGCGATCTAGCTGGCAAATACAAATCGAACAATTTCCAGCATTCGGTAAGGATGATGATAGAGGCCCAGAAATACGGAGGCGCAATGGCCGACCTCATGGAGCAGCTCTCAAAGGACATGAGGAGCCAGCAAATGCTGCAGAAAGAGGTTTCAGGTCAGCTCCTCATGTACAGCCTGTTCATAGCTTTCGCCGGCCTGATAGCAGCTCCAGTGCTTTACGGCCTTACCAGCCAGATGATTGTAATAACGGACACAGTCTGGAAAGGCATACTCGCTTCAAATCCGGGAGGGCTACCTACAACCGGAGTGTCTTTCCTTAAGCCAAGCCCGCCAAAGATAAGCCCTACTACTTACCATAACTTCTCGCTAGTTGCGATAAGCGTCATAACTGGTTTCGCAGCGCTCATAATGTCTACCATATCTTCCGGCAGCACTACAAAAGGGATGAGGCTCGTACCACTTTTCATAATAGTGGGCCTTGGCATATATTTCGTAGTCGGAGGCGTAATAGCATCGCTGTTCAGCAGCTTCGGCAGTCTGTGATGTCGCGAAGCAATGCAGGGTATTGAAAGCACAATTGGCTTCATTGCCTTTTGGCGCTTGCTCAAATCCTTCAAACAGCAGATAAAATCTGCACTAGCTTTGCTACTTCGCATTCATTCTACGGTTTGCAACTGTAAGCTTTGGGCTGTGGATTTCGCAATTGCAACTGCTATCTATCCAGGCACGTATTCCACTCCGCAGTTGCCATTTACTACCTGCGAATTGGTGCACGCGACCGAAGGCGAATCGTAAAGATAAGCATAATTTGTGTAGTTGGCCACGTTCTCCGTCTCGTTTAGCATGTTAAGGTTTCCCGAGCTCAACGGCCAATAATCTGCAGGGCCAATGCCCTCTACACTGTTGTTGAGGTAAAGCTGCTCAGCCATGCTTGGAGACATGGCTGATTTGTAAAGCTGCACGTCTGCGATTGTTCCGGAAAATGCGTTGTCAACCCCAGCCGGCTTGGAGCCTGTAGTATAAGTTGTCCAGTAATCAGCACCGCTGGAAGGAGCATATGTTCCAGTACTGCTATTAACCTTGGTTCCGTTAACGTAAAAAACCTCACTTGCACTAGTGGAATTATAGGTTATTATGAGGTTGTACCATCCAGATCCCCGAAGCGTGTAATTCAACGGTATGTTACTGTTAACTCCATTTACCCATCCATGTACTTTCAACCCGTTCTCGCTCAGCAAGGGAGCACTTCCTCCTGTGCCTCTAACTGCTATTATTGGCCCGTTTGTGCTCGGAGTTGCGTAAACCCATGCTTCTGCAGTTAAGCTGTTGTCAGTGCCAAAATAGCTGCCTATTGGCGCATATTCATATCCGTTTCCATTGAAGCTTGTTGCAGCCGGCACTAGCCCATCCTGCATTCCAAGGCTTGTGCTAGCATTCATATATCCAAGGCCAGCGTCCTCAAGCGGCAAACCAGAAAGGTAGAGCCTTTGCGCAGTGGCGTTGCATGAGCTCATGCTGTCGCATCCAAGCACTCCCTCAAGCGGGCTTGTGGAAGCGGGAAGCTCTTGAGGGTCGAAAATGGCTCCTGTTATAGTTCCATTTCCCGAAGGACCAAGATAGTTATTCGCGTTGCCGTCTAGCTGCCACCACCCAATGGCGCTATTTTCATTCTGGCTTGGTCCTGCAGTAGATCCGTTTAAATATATCCATTTTGCCTGCGAATAATTTAAGGTACTGGCGTAAAGCTGCACGTTCGATATTGTGGCATTCGCAATCTCATCTCCTCCTGGCGGATTGTCACCAATACCGAGTGCCAGGTTTTGCGAATTGTCTATCACCGTCGAAAGAGTTGTAGTTATCACGCAGTTATTCTCCTTGTTGCCGTTTATGTATACTGTTATGTTGGTATAGTTGTGCACTGTGACAACTGCGTTGTACTTGACATCGGGCTTTATCAATCCTGCAGGCGTATCGCAAAACTGCCAGTTCTGCGGCCAGTATTCTCCCCAACCAAACTGCGATGATGAACCACCCGCCCAAGCGCCTCCGAAGTCGTAAGCCTGTCCGCCACCTACTCCTCCGTTTGTTGTCGCATTGTACAAGTCTATTATTGGGCTCCAACTGTTGTCAGTCGGGTCTATTGCGCTTTTCAACTCAAACCACATGCTTACTGAATAATTAAAGCCAAGCTTGCTGAACGGCACCTTGGCCGCATATATTCCTCCAGTTGCATTTATTGTTGCTGCGCTGGATACGTAATTCTGTTGCAGCTGGCCTGTAGGTTCAAGCGTATAACCATTTACTCCAGAGTATATGACGTTGGTCGGCACTCCGTTGTATCCGTTCCCGCTGTAGTCGTTTGCATTGCTCGAAAGCGGATACCATGCGACGAGTCCGGATTCATTAACTGACATTGCGTTTATTCCCTGTAAATAAATGCCATGCAATTGCAAGCTAGAAAGCGTTGAATTATAAACTTGTACATTGGCTATCGAACCGTTCAGCTGGCTTATGCCTTGTGCTGATTGGCCTATTGCCAAGTCTTGGATAGAATACGGCCCGCCAACTATGCTTACTTTATATGCTGGCATATTATTATCGTAGAATGTTGCAATACCGTTTGAAACACTTACAGCGACAAAATTCCATGTTGAATTGGTAATTCCGTATCCGTGGTAAAAATTGCTGCCGAATCCTATTTCTTCGTTTCCGCTTCCAGGGGCTGCAGCGTTACTACCGCCATTGTTGAGCCACATCTCGAAATTATTTGTTCCTTGAGAGTTTAAAATCGTATACCCGTTTCCGCTTTCCATCTTCGACAAACTTTTAGGATTCACCCAAAAAGCTACAGTAAAATTGTATGTGCTTGCTATCGGTATGCTTGTTGTAATTTCGCTATTGCCGTTAAAATTTGCCGCATTCCTGTCGATGCTTCTGAACGAGAATATGCCTTCTGGGGATTTGGCATATGGCTTGCCCTCTGTCCTCTGCAGGTATGAAGCAGTATATGGAGAAGCGTAATAGAAGCCCCCAACAGCGCTGCTCTGTATCGCTGATGTGTTCAGCAGGTCCAAGCCTGCCCCATTTATCAGGAAATTGGGCTCGTCCTGGAGATAACTCATTATCGTGTCGTTTTTGTAAACCAAGTATGGCTTTAAAGGCGTAGACGAATTGGATATATTGGTTATAAGTCCTGCCATTCCGCAAACGTTTTGGCCAATGTCCGCAGCGTTTGGCGTTGCAAGTATATAATTGCCGTTTGTATATTCGCTGGGCACATTCGAGCACGAAGGTTCTCCTGCCATGTATATTATCTTTCCATACGCAAACATGTACGGGCTTTCGGACCCAGATTCTGCAGTAAGGTTTCCTATTATGGTTGCTTTTGGGAGCACTTCCTTCTGGAACGTGCCGTTGAGGCCCTGCTCGGCGCCTATCAAAGAGGGCTTTGAATTCAAGCTGACAGTCGTATTGGCGTTTATCGGATAATCAAGGCTTATGCCGCTGCTCGTGTTGAGCGCTGCAAGTCCCGTCACATAAACGCCTATCCTGAAAGGTGCAGCCTGCTTTACCCTTAACGTAACATTAGAAAGGTTTGCCGTAAACCCGTCGGTCAACGCTTCGGCTTCAAATTCGCTTACTGCTTTTTTGAAGCTGTTATTGTAATAAGCGGTGCTGTTGAAAATAGTGCCGTTGTACAAAAGGCCATAAAGGACATCGCTTGAATTGGTTATAAAGTTGCCCATCCTTGTTGCAGGATCGCTTTCGAAAGCTATCATTATGCCTATAGATTTGGACATGCTTGAGTATAAGAATGCGTTCATTCCCGAATCTAAGTTCTGGGCAAAGTTCCCGGAAGCAAGGCTCTGTGCGACGCTGGAAGAAAGGTTGTCGTAGTTTATGTTCAGTACCACATAGGTTATAACCTCTCCGAGCATTAGTATGAATATGACTAGAGTGAGCAGCGTAAGCAATATGCCTCTCTTGCTTTTTGGCTTTCTCGGTATTTTTTTCTTCAGCGCCATATCACCACACTCAGGTTATCTGTCTGCAATTCATTTCCTCTCCTAAGCGAAATCGGTATAGAAGACTTGCTTACGGAGTAAGCATTCACAAGGCTAGGCGGTGTGAATGGTATCGATACATAAGAAATATCATATGGTATCGCAGCGTCGCCGTTCCCGCTGTAGTCGTTGGTATTCCCATCAAGCGGCCACCATCCGACAAGATTGGAGTTTCCAAGTGCCATGCCGCTTATGCCCTGCAAATACAAATCGTAATACTCATTCGGGGCCAAGGTCTTATTATAAATTTCAAGGTTTGTTATAGATCCGTTAAAAGTGCCTGTAATGCTGCCTGGATTTCCGGTAGCTCCTATTATTGTGTTTCCGCTCTCTGCTATTACATTGCCAGTGGCATAAACGTTTTTCAAAACCCCTCCGTCATAGCTTATGTTGGCTATGGAAGCATTTCTTGTGAATCCTATCTGCGACCATGCTCTCGCCTGCACTACCTCTGTGCTGCAATTCCATGTGCTTCCCAAGCTAGTCCCCTGAAGCTGTATACAAATGCTTCCAGATCCATTTATTCCAAGTGCATAGCTTCCCTGTTTGTCAACTACTATGCATGTTGGTGTGGTTGCACCGCACGTACCTAATCCTTCGGGGTATATCCATGTAGATACTGTCATGTTCGGATTTCCTACGTCTAGAAGGCTGTTGTTGTATACCAAGCCGTAGCTTCCAGCTGTTGTATTGAAGAACGAAACGCTTTCGGAGCCGGAATAATTGCCATTTATATATATGCCTGCCCTTGGCTGTCCCAATACAGAATCGTTCAGGAGAAACTCTGCATACATGCTGTCGTTGTTGAGGTACAGCTCTCCCAATGTTTCCGCTATGCTTTCGTTTATGCTGGCGTTGTAATCTCCTATTGGGAGGTAATCCGTAACCACATAGTTCACGTTGTGCGGTATGCCATCATTTCCATTGCCGCTGTAATCGTTGGAATTCTTGTCGAGCGGCCACCAACCTATAAGTTTCGAATTTCCTATGGGCACGCTGTTTATCGCACTCTTGTAAAGTTGGTATATCTTGCTCGGTGTCAGGGAAGAATTGTAGAGCTGCACGTTGGCTATGTAGCCTGTGAAATTGTATTCACCAAGATTACTGCTCCCTACTCCTCCCCCTGTCCCTAGCGCAGTACCAATTAGCAGATCTTTCAATACTGCAGTACTGGAGCTTGAAACATAATATGGCGTTTCTATTCCGTTTATAAAAATTGCAATAGCAGAAGAATTTCCGCGTATTGACACATAGGTCCATTTGCCTACCGGTACCGAGCCACTTCCAGATACTGGGCAATTCGTATACCATCCGTTTACGTATATTCCCGTACCGTTGTATCCGACTTCGACCGAATGCGTTGTGTTACCCAAATAAACTACGACGCTTGCGTTATTCCCATCCCCTGTCCCGCATCCGCTCACTGGCCTGCCCTCTTTTGTAGGTTTTATCCAAAAAGACAAGGTAAAACTGTTTTCTCTGACAGGATTAGTCGGTGCCGATATATAGCTTCCGTTGGCCAAGAAGCCCGAATAGCCAAACGGCTCGCTGCTGCTTGGGAGCTTGTAAGCCTGCAATGGCGGAAGAGCTACTCCGCTCTGCAATATTCCGGAAAGCTGTGTAGAGAGGATGTTGTGCATTACACTGAGCGCTTCTATCGTCGGCGCTGCTGCAGGGGTTATCGGGCTTGTGAAATGCACATACAAGAGCAGTGAAACCGCAGCGCTAGCTACTATGAGGGAGAATACTGCGTCTAATGTGAATATGAACGCCTTGTAATTTTTGCTCTTTTCTTTCCTTTGCATGGTCATCAGCTTATTGCTATGGGTTCGTTTGTCCAAACTATTACCTTCATCAGGACTGGCTCTGTTCCCATGACTGCCCTCGTTTTGTATACATATGAAGTTAGCGCATTGTGCGTTGCAGGATTTTCTCCTATGGTAATGTTCATATCCCTGCCCGATATGATTATGTAATAATCGTATCCTATTCCCATGACTGGCTTCGTAGCTTCGTAATCCGAAGTGTTGTAATTGGCCATTGCCATAAGCGCATATATCTTTTGCGCAGATATTTCGCTGCTGTTCGATGACGAGGTTAAGCCTACGCTAAAGTCCTTCCACGTAGAAGAGTTTGACGTATTTATCAACGCGCTCCAATCTGAAGGCGTGCCAGGCGTAAGCAGCCTTTCAGTAAGGACCTGCGTTTCGAACTGCATCGTCTCCGCGCCACTCCCATAGCTAAGTGCGAGCTGGTTGTCTATATTGTACCAAGTGTAAGCCAGTATGGTCATCGCCACGGTGAATATCACGATTGCGAATATTATATCAAAGCTCCAAAATTGGGCTCTGTAATTTTTTGACTTTAAATTCCTATACAACTAAATCATCCTGCTGAAATGTTAAAGCTCTTCTCTACCGGATTGCCGGCAACGTAAAGCTGCTCTATCTCATACGGTGTGAGGCTCACATTATATATCTGAAGGTTCGTAACCGAACCGTTGAAAAACTCCGTGCCGGTGTTTCCGTCTAGTGCATCTCCAATATATCCTGTTTCGGTATAATTGCTAAGGTAATCTCCGCTAGGTACTGTCGCATTTGAGTAATATTTTCCATCCAAATAGAAATCCACTTTTTCCGTAGTTGAATTGTAGGTTCCAGTTACCATATAAAGCGTATCTGGCATTATTGTTGCTCCTGCGGGTGACACTCCGCTTCCGCTCGTTGGGCATCCTGGCGGATTGTTAGCATTTGATGTATACCATGCAATGAAGTTTATGTTCGATGGAGGAGACATCATAAATCCCATGGTACAACCGCCCCATCCTACTGGGTATTGATTTTGGCTGAAGTATTGCGAGCCTCCTCTGTATTCAAGCCATGCGTTTATGGAATATGGATGATGGCCATTGAGCGTTTCCATTGGTGGTATGGATATTCTACTTGCAGAGCTCGTGCCGTTGAAGCTTGCTATCGGGATGCTGCTGGTGCTAGTAGCACTTACCGAGCGCTGATTAGTATACGTTATAGCATTTGACGATACTGGATAATTGTTTGCTGAGTAATCGCTGGGATTGCCGCTCAGCGGGAACCACCCTATGAGCCCAACATTGCTTAACGGAGCCCCATTTATCCCGTTTTTGTATATCTGCGTTATGTAGCTCTGTTGCAGGGATGTATTGTATATCTGTACATTGCTTATCTTTCCGCTAAAGGCGTACATTCCCGGATACGCTGCGCCTATATTTATCTTTCCTATTGCCTCTGCGTATGTCCCATTTCCTGGGCTTGTAGCAACTGCCATTCCGTTTATGTATACTGTTATAGTGTTGTTGGCTCCGTTCCAAACTCCGGTTACCAGATAAGGTGTATTTGCTGTCAGTACACCTCCGCTTGGTTGCGGAGCCCCGCTGATGCTGCTTCCTTCGTTGTTCCATCTTGCAACTGCGGCTCCATTTGCCCCGGTTATTCCTATATCGAATGTCTCATGAGTATATGGCCCTCCGGAAACCTCTGCTATGTTCTGCCAATAAGTTCCGGTTCCTGTGTTATTTATCCATGCAGATATTGTAATGCCTCTTGCATAAGTCTCCGCGGTTGTTGCGTTATCATAGCTGTTGCTCCCGTCAAAGTTTCCAACCATAAATGCAGTAGATACCAGTTGAAGTGGCTGCCAGTTAGAATTTGTGAAATCTCCCGAATTAAAATAGCCGCTGAAATCGAAGACGCTGCTTCCATATCCCTCTTCCAGTGGCCACCACCCTCTAAGGTTAGCAGCAGTTGAAGAGTTGCCGTTGAAAAGGAAAGCCTGTCCAGATATGGAAGTTATTGGAGAATTTGATGCCATGAAAAGCGTGGCATTGCCATTCGAATGCGTTATCCCTGCAACATAATTGTCGTTAGGCTGCGTTATGTATTCTGGAGATATCGAATCAACTCCTGTATTGGTATCAAAGCCCACCAGAACGTGCGAAGCGTTGTCTCCGTTGGAAAGCGTTGCATGAGCCTCAACTTCTGCAATATTAACATACTTTATATTATAGGGTATTCCGTTGTTTCCGTTCCCGCTGTAGTCATTGGTATTACCGTCAAGCGGATACCATCCTACTACGTTTGCGCTGTCAACAGGGTTTCCGGCGATCCCCTCATTATAAATGGCGTTTATCTGGTTGGAAGATAATGCAGCATTATAAACTTGCACATTGGTGATAATAACATTGCCTATTGGCTGTGAACTTTGGCTGCCTATTACAAAATTTCCTGTTGTGGCTTGGGAAGTACCTCCAGGTCCTCCGCCATAATATTTGCCATTTATATAAAGCGAAACGTCTCCGCTGCTGGCGTTATAAACTCCAGTCATAAGATAAAAGCTGCTTTTATTGTATGGGAAATTCATCTCTTGATTGCCTCCCCTCACCATCTCTATGGAGCCTCCTCCATTGCATATATCTCTTATAACCCCGTTTGGATATCCGCCGAAACCTATTACGTGGTAGCTCCAATAGCACGCAGGAGCAGGTTCCTCCTGGCTTTGTATGTTTACCCAGGCGGATATAGTAAAGCTGTTAACATCAGGCACAAATGTGATGGTGTTTGACGATGGTACAAATACATAGCTTCCCGGGGCACTGCCGTTAAGTTCTACTCCTTTTGTAACTCCTTTGTTCTTTACGTATAGCGAATCAGGAAGGAAAGAGGTGCTGGGGGGCAGTTCGTCTATGTATATTTTTCCGTTAGCGTTCGTTATTTCTATGCTTCCGGTATAGGTAGACACGTTGTAAAGCGAAATCCCTCCGGAGCTTACGACTTTTGTTCCGTTTATTATGAGGTTCCTGGCTGAGCTGTAAGCTATAGCCTCAGCCTTGGTTATGCCTATGGTTATGTTTGCCTCAACGACTCCGCTTGTTGATATGAAAAGCCTGTAAGGATTCTCGCTGGTCACTGGAGGTATCGAAACTATTGCAGAATATCCATTGCCGGCAATTATTGCCTGATCCATGTGTATGGCTATATTCTGCGCCGCCAGCTGCAGCGATTGGTATTCATCATTTCCCAAAGATGCAGCGCGCTGATTGACAACTAGAGCGAATATGATAACGAATATCAGAAGCACCAAAGAGTATACTATTAAGAATTCAAGGGCAATCTGCCCCTTCTTCCTGCCATTAAGCGCCATATACTGATTATTGAGATAGCAATAAATAAATACATGATTTAAGCAGGTAAATCAGGAGAAAAGCAGCGCCATGGAAACAAGCGCGAAAAGTATGCCCTCGTTCATGAAAAGCACAGTGCTGATGAACGCTTGGGAGTTGAGGTATGCGCTGCCGGAGTAGAAAGCCAGGGAATACAATCCAAGGAATCCAAAAAGAGCCGAGACTATATAGAGATACGACAGAGGCTCCCTCTTTAACATTCCTATGTTGCTTTGGCTTACCTTTATTGCATAAGCCATTAGAGGCGCTATTATTATGGCAAGGCATGCAAAAGTAGCAAGCTGCGGGTTTATGTAAAGCGCAGCCACGTTTTGGAACGACAGGTTAGGCACCATGACTATTATTTCTGCAAAAGCAGCTGCAGCTATGGCATGCTTGTAAATTGCATGGCTCCTCGGATTCCTCATCCTAGCAGTCCTGTCCCTAGCGCTTTCATAATAAGCCAAAAGCCCGGCGCATCCCAATATTATGAGCAAGCCCACGGCAATGCTGTATATGGTATAATAATAAACCGCATTAAATGCGTTGAAGATGAATGCGATTGCCAGTAAAAAAATCGCATAAGCCTCAATCGGCATTCTCCCTGCCATAATGATACTTCTTGCATGCAAAACTAGTTATTGCTTGCCAAAGAAAAAAAGAAAAAAGGAAAGAAGCGAACCTCTCACTCTATGCTTACTTCGTTCCCTTTAGTCTCTTCAGACTTTTCGACGTCGATTTTGAGCGTGCCGTTTTCCATCTTCGCCTTGGCGCTCTTCGGTTTTATCTTCTCCGGCAGCGGTATGCTCCTGTAGTATCCCATCGAGGCCCTCTCCTTGGAATAATAGCCGCCCCTATGCTCCTCCTTTTCCTCGTTCTTTTCTGCTCTTACTTCTATGCTGTCTCCCAGTACCTTCAGCTTTATATTCTTCTTGTCGATCCCAGGCAGGTCTATCTTCACCGTATAGAAGTCCCCGTTGTCTATGACGTCTGCGTCAGGCGTTTTGTAGCTGGAAAAGTAATTGTTCAGCAGCTTGTACGGTATTTTCGTAGCGTAGTCGAAAAAGTCGTCCATCCTATCCAGTGCTTCGAAGGGCCTGTATACATCAAGCTTCTTTTCCTTTCCGTTTTTTGCCTTTTCATCCTTCTTCATTATCTCACCTTTTTGTCAAGTTTTATTTGACATATCCAATTATATTATAATTAAACCGAAAATTATTTATATCTTTTGTTTCATAATCCTATCTGCGATTGCATGCGGATAGTTATAAAGACTGTTGAAAGAGCTTCAAACAAGACCCCAACAGGGTTTGTTAAATGGCTGTGCGAGGTTCTGGATTTGGCAGAGGACAACGAAAGCTCCAAAGCGCTGGACCAGCAGATACTTGAAAAGCTCATAGTTGCGTCAAGGCTTAACACAGGCATAACAAGCTCCGAGATAGGCAAAAAGGAGGGCATTGCCAGGAGCACTGTAATATACCATCTAAACAGGCTAATAAACACCGGGCTTGTTACGAAAAAAGGTAGAAAGTATTACCTGCGTGCCATAGACGTGGCATCTACAATCAAGGAGATGGAATACGACATAGACAGGGAGTTTTCAAGAATACACGACGCTGCGCAGGAATTCGACCGCATGCTTATCGAGCAAATGCGCGAAATGCAATCAAAGAAAAAAATGCAAAAAGGTGAATCTAGGGATGGCAGATGAAAAAAACAGCAATGGAAACGGCAAAATTCCCGAGAAGAATGGGGATCGTTCGCAAGGCAAAGAGCCGGAAGCTGCAATGAATAATGTAGTGTCAAAATCCGAATACGAAGAGCTCAAGGAAAGGGTGCTTCGCATGGCCGCCGAATTCGACAACTACAAAAAGCGCTCGGCAGCTGACGTAGCCAATGCGAAGAACGTCGGCAAGGCAGAAATGCTGAAGAGGATGCTTCCAGTTCTTGACGAATTTGAGCTGGCGATGATTTCCTCTGCAAAAAGCCAGGACGAAAACCTCTCAAAAGGCGTAAAAATGGTCTATGCAAACCTGATGGATGCCCTCAAGGCGGAAGGCCTTAGCGAACTCGAGCCCAGCGGCAAATACGACCCATACACAGACGAGATAATAATGGCCAAGGAAACAGACAAGGACCCAGGTACTGTCCTCGAAGTGCTGAAGAAGGGCTATAAAATGAATGGCATACTGGTAAGGCCTGCTTCGGTAATAATATCAAAAGAGCCAAATGGGGCCCAAAAGGATACGGGAAACAAAGATGGAAAATGAAAATTTGTCTTAAAAACAAAAAACGCTAAAAGGTGTAAAAATGAAAATAATTGGAATAGATTTGGGAACATCGAATTCTGCTGCAGCCGTGCTTGAAGGCGGAAGGCCAACCATAGTGCCAAGCAGCGAGGGCGCTTCGCTATACGGCAAGGCATTTCCGAGCTATGTCGCTTTTACGAAAGATGGGCAGCGCCTAGTGGGAGAGCCGGCAAGAAGGCAGGCTGTTGCGAATCCGGAAGGCACTATAACCGCTTTCAAGAGAAAGATGGGCAGCGATTACACATACAAGATATATGGAAAAGACTACAAGCCACAAGAGCTTTCGGCCTTGCTGCTGCAGAAGATAAAGAAGGATGCGGAAGCATTCCTCGGCGAAGAAGTAAAGAAGGCAGTAATAACAGTGCCTGCATACTTCAACGACAACCAGAGGCAGGCAACGAAAGATGCAGGAGCAATAGCCGGACTAGAAGTTGTGAGGCTTGTCAACGAGCCGACAGCCGCGTGCCTTGCATACGGGCTTGACAAGACTGACAAGGAGATGAAGATTCTAGTATATGACCTCGGAGGCGGAACCCTTGACGTGACGATAATGGAATTCGGAAACGGAGTGTTTGAAGTCAAGTCAACTAGCGGTGACACGCAGCTAGGAGGCACGGACATGGATAATGCCATAGTAGAATTCCTAAAGTCTGAGGTTAAAAACCAGTCCGGAGTAGACATAAGCAAGGATATGCAGGCAATGCAAAGGCTCAGGGAGGCTGGAGAGAAGGCAAAGATTGAGCTGTCTACGGTCCTGACTACGGAAGTTAACCTGCCGTTCCTTGCCCAGAAAAACGGGCAGCCCGTAAACTTCACATACCAGTTCACCAGGGCCAAGCTCGAGAGCCTTGTAGTGCCGATAATAGAGAAATCTACAAAACCTGTAATGCAGGCATTAAAGGATGCAAAGCTCGAGCCAACCGCACTAGACAAGGTCATACTCGTCGGCGGTCCGACTAGAATGCCAATAGTGCAGAGGTACGTGGAGCAGCTGCTCGGCAAGAAGATAGAGCGGGGAGTGGATCCTATGGAAGCAGTGGCGCTTGGCGCTGCAATACAAGCTGGCGTCCTCACCGGAGAGGTAAAGGACATACTGCTGCTGGACGTTACGCCGCTCACTTTAAGCATAGAAACTTTGGGTGGGGTTGCAACGCCAATAATAGACAGGAACACAACCATACCCGTAAAGAAATCCCAGGTCTTCAGCACGGCCGCAGACTTCCAGACAAGCGTGGACATACACGTGGTCCAGGGCGAGAGGGCACTAGCCAAGGACAATATAGACCTAGGCAAGTTTACCCTCACTGGCATACCTCCTTCGAGGCGCGGAGTGCCGCAGATAGAAGTCACGTTCGACATAGACGCCAACGGCATACTGCACGTAACGGCTACCGACAAGGCAACCGGAAAGGCCCAGAGTATGGACATCGTGGCGCCGCACAAGATGAACAAGGATGACATAGAAAAGAAAATGAACGAAGCGCACCAATACGAGGAGCAGGACAAGAAGCTTAGGGAGCAGATAGAGACGAAGAACAGCGCAGAATCGCTCGTGTTCACTGCCGAGCACACCCTTGAGGAATTCAAGGATAAGATAAAGGAAGAGCAGAAAGACAAGGTAAACAAAGCCAAGGCCGCGCTGGAAGACACCCTCAAAACCGACAACTACGACGAAATAAAGGCAAAGACCGAAGACCTGAAGAAGGCCCTTGAAGACATAGGCTCCTCGCTATACGGGGCTGCTTCGCAAGGCCAATCTGGAGGGGAAGGGCCTTCAGACGGATCCGCAGGACCGGATGGCCAACAGGGCCAGGACGGGGCCAGCGACGGAACCGGGGCAACCGATGCGGATTTCAAGGTGAAATGAAAAGCGGGCAAAATGTAGCATGGGCATTATGCCCATGCAAAAATGTTTATAAATAAGGTGCACAAAATAAGAGAAACCCATCGGGTAGTGAGAAATGGCAAAGGATTTTTACGACGTTCTTGGAGTTAAGAAGGGGGCTTCCCTAGACGAGATAAAGCAGGCTTACAGGAAGCTCGCATTGCAGTACCATCCGGACAGGAACAAGAGCAAGGAAGCAGAAGAAAAATTCAAGGAGATAAACGAAGCGTATGCGGTGCTGAGCAATCCTGAAAAGCGCAAGCAGTATGACGCATACGGTCCAGATCAGTTCAATCAGCGTTTCTCTGAGGAGGACATATTCCGCGGATTTGATTTCCAGAATATATTCAGGAATATGGGCTTCGACGTGGGCGACCAAGGATTCTCCGGATTCGGGAACATAGATGACATATTTGACAACTTATTCAACAGGGGCTCGCAATACGGTCAGGGCACAAGGGGCAACGACATACTCGCAAGGATCAGGCTCTCGATGCTCGAAGCCGTCAACGGCGCTACAAAGACATTAACAATAAAGCACATAGCGCAGTGCGACAGGTGTGCTGGCACGGGTGCAGAGCCCGGATCAAAAGTGATAACATGCCCCACATGCAACGGCAGGGGGCAAGTTGCAAATGCCAGGAGGACTCCATTCGGCGTCATGCAGACTATAACCACGTGTCCGACTTGCGGAGGTTCGGGAAAAGTACCAGAGAAAAAATGCAGGAAGTGCGGCGGCACCGGAAGAATACAGAAGGATGACAGCGTTGAAGTGGAAATCCCAAAAGGCGTGGATACCGGTACCAGGCTCAGGCTGCGCGGCCTTGGGGACTACGGCACTTCCAGGAGAGGCGACCTTTACATAGACGTAGAAGTTGAACCAGACCCAAGGTTTAAGCGCAAGGGCGACGACTTAGTGACTACGATACACGTACCCTTCTACACTGCCATACTTGGAGGCACTATAGAAGCTCCGACGATAGATGGCTCGGAAAGCGTAAAGATAAGCCCAGGCACGCAGAGCGGCGATACTGCTGTGATAAAGGGCAAGGGAGTACCAAGATTCAACAGGGCCGGGGTTGGAGACGAGATAATACGCATACAGGTTGACCTGCCAAAGAAGATGACGCAAGAGCAGGAAGATCTCATAAGAAAATACGCGGAAACAGAGGGCGATTCCTCAAGCAAGAAGAAACGCTTCTGGAAATGAAAGCTCTGGCCGTTTCTGCAAATAAATCCGGCAAGCCATAAGGCAAAACACGGCAAAGGCTATTTATAAATATTTGAACTGTGCCATATGCAATCCATAGTTATACTATCCATAATGCGTGTGATATTTATGACAGAAACAACAAAGCCCGATGAGAACAAAAACGACCAGAAAATGTCCGTGCAGGTACAGAGCGTAGCAAGCGTCAATACGCCAAATCCAAATGCAAAGACCCAAGCAGATAGCGCAAAAGAAAGAAAGGCATTGATAAGTGCAGGAAAGGGGACCATCCAAGCTCTTGTTTATAACAACAGCAAGGAGAACAGGCAGGCTTTTTCAGATCTGCTCAAGGCAGTATCGGAAACCGACAGCCTCAAGCTAATAAAATCCACAAAGAGGACCATAAAGCATGAATTCAAAAGCGTGTACAAGCAGTTCTCGAAGGAAAACCCAGCAGAGCGCGCTGAGCACATGAAAAAGCTTTACGATTACACATTCAACATGCTTGAATCGTTGAGGTCCAACAAGGCATTCAGGGAGCTTAACGATGTAGATACAAAGCTGGCAAAATCAAAAGCGAAGGCCTACAAAAAGATGAACTACCATATAAGCGAGGCAGAAACAGAATTGGAAAATTCGCTAAAAGAGCTTATGAGGATGGAAAAGCATCTTGACAAGAGGGTCGTCAAGCGCACAAAGAAGCTCGCATCCGCGAAGGCCGAGCTGTCAAACACCGGAAAAGAAATAAAGGCCCTGAATTTGGAAAAGAAGAAGCTTGAGAAGTACTCGCAACCAAATTCATACCTGAGAAAGTGAATAACGATCAAAGACTGTTATTCTTCAGAATAATCCGTGTATATGTTCTTTCTTTTCAGATATTCCAATATGCCGTAAGTGCTTCCTTCGCCAGCTTGCCCGGTCATCCTGAAACCGGTATGATAACCCTGCGAAGCTTCCGGGCCAGGCATGTTTATATAAAGCTCGCCAAAGCGCACGCGTTCTGACGCTTCCTGCGCCAGCGCAAAATCCTTTGTAAACAGGTATGAAGCCAGGCCATACTTGGAATCGTTTGCATATTTGAAAAGCTCCTCCTTTCCTGATACTTTTATTGCCCCTATTACTGGGCCAAACACTTCTTCCTGGAAAAGCCCGGATTTCTGATCCAATCCTTCGATTACTGTGGGCTTGAAGTAGTAGCCTTTAGCTCCCGAATCTGCCAGCTTTGGCTTGCTCCCTCCGCACGCCACAATCCCTCCGTTTCCAACCGACTCATCCACAATCTTTTCCATGCTTTCAAGGGCTGAAGAATTTATTAGCGGTCCCATGCCCGAGCCAGAAGGCACCCCTACTTTGAGCGCCTTGCTCATTGATACAAACTTTTTTACAAAGCTGTCGTATATCTCTTCATGGACGTAAAGCCTTTCCGCTGCTATGCACGATTGGCCAGTGTTCCAGTACTTGGCCCACATCAGGGTTTTAAGCGCTTTTTCAATGTCTGCATCCTTCCAAACCATGAACGGGGCTTTTCCTCCCAATTCAAGTATAAGCTTGGCCATGTTGGATGACGCCTTTTCCATTATCCTTTGCCCTGTCGCGGTTGAGCCCGTCATTGTAATAAGCGCTACGTCTTTGTGCGAAACTATATAATCGCCTATTTCGGATCCTTTTCCTGCAACCAAGCTTAGAACCCCTTTCGGCAATCCCGCTTCCTCGAATTTCTTTACTATGAACTCTGCGCTTCCAGGCGTGTCGCTGCTAGGTTTCAGCACCACAGTATTTCCTGTAAGAAGTGCGGGAGCAAGCTTCCGTGCTACCATGGCAGCAGGAAAGTTCCATGGCGTTATGGCAACTACGACTCCGTAAGGCTGAAGGTACTGGAATATCTTTCTTGTCCTTGTGGTGCCCTCTATTATGCTCCCATTCAGCTTCCTTGCGAATTCTGCATAATACTGCATCTGGTCAATTACGCCGTCTACTTCCTCTTTCGCCTCTTTTGTCAGCTTCCCGTTTTCGTTGTATATTATGCGTTCAAGCTCCTTCCTGCTTTTGGCTATAAGATCCAATGCCTTGTATATGTATTTGGACCTCTCAACTTCAGTCATCGAGCTCCACTTAGGGAATGCTTCATACGCGCCTCTTATCGCTTTGTCTACATCATCCTTGGAAGCGCCTTTGAAAGAGTAAAGCCTTTTTCCATTTATTGGCGATAGCTTTTCTATCTTGCTGGGGCTTGTCCCATCTATCCATTTGCCACCTATATACATCTTCATCAATAACACCCAAATATGAAGCCCTGTTTGTCAGTCAATAAGCCTGGACGCGGATTTGTAAAGATCCTCGCCATATTTGTCGCTTATGCTTTCAAGGGGAGGAACTGCATTCGTCTCGCGTGAATGCATTATCCTTCTGTAAAACATGTAATTGTAATCTGATGGAAACTGAACGTGCGTGAACAAATGCATCAGCACGGTCAGCCTTTCCTGCAGCTCTTTTGCCTTATTCAACCGACCAGAAACATAAGCCTTGTAGACGTCAAAAGCCAGCCTTGTAAAATTAGTGGTTCCGCAAACCCCGCCGTGTGCACCTATCATAAGCGATGGCAGAAGCAAATCATCCTGACCTTGGAAGACTGCAAATTCGTTGCCCATCCCTTCTATGAATCCCGATATGCTCCTGAAATCTCCGCTGCTGTCCTTGACTCCTATTATGTTTTTGTGCCGCTCTGCAAGCTTCTTTGCCATGCTTAAGGTTATCCAATTGCCAGTGAATTGCGGTATGTTGTAAAGTACTATTCCAGCATCAATCTTATCTGCCACGCTGTCAAAATACCTAAAAAGCGATTTCTCGTCCATCTTTAAGTAATATGGCGTCACTATTACGAGCGCATCGGCTCCGAATTTAATTGCACTGTGCGCAACTTCCAACGTTTCTTCGACAGAATTTCTTCCCACTCCTGGAAGCATAAAAAGCTTCGAACTTGCAAATTCCGAGAATTCCTTGATTAGCGATACATGCTGCTCAAAAGACAATAGCGCCCCACAGCCATTTGAACCTGCAGGAAATATTCCGCTTGCGCCATTTTTCTCCAAAAAATCGACGAGTGCTGCAATGGCTTTTGAATCAAATTTTCCACCCTTGAACGGGGTTATTGCCGGTGTTATTATTCCCAAGGCCTTTTTCTTTAGCCATTTTTCATAATCCATTTACTCAGCTATACAATGGCTTTTCCAATTATTAAAAGTTTTGCAGTTGCAACTGGTAGTGGTGGAAAAATGAGTGTAATAAAGGATATCGAAATAATAGAGCTGGGCGAGGCCGATTCTTCAAAATCAAGCCCATGGAGTTCCACCGTTCTAATATTGAAGCTTACAACGAGCGATGGCATAGTCGGCTACGGCGAAGCTCCAACTACTCTCATGACATTGCCGGTATACGAAGAAATGAAAGAAGTGTCAAGAATATTCAAGGGCAAGGAGGCAACGGAAATACAGAAAAATTACCTGGATTTTTACAAGAATTCTTTCTATCTCCCCGTCTCAATGGAATCTACTGCTGCCCTGAGTGCGTTCGAAATGGCATCGTGGGACATAACAGGAAAAATATACGGCATGCCGGTTTACGATGCGTTTGGCGGGATGATAAGGGACAGAGTAAGAGCATACGCCAACGGCTGGTACGACAATTGCGTGAGCCCTGACGATTTTGTCAAAAAGGCAAAGGGAGTTGTAAAGATGGGCTTCACAGGGGTCAAATTTGATCCGTTCGGCGACGCTTACGACAGCATAAATGCAAAACAGCTCGAAAACGCAAAAGAGGTCGTCGGCGCAATGAGGGAATCTTTCAAGGATCTTGACTTGATGATTGAATGCCATGGCCGCTTTAATGCCAATTCTGCAATAAGAATAGGTCTTGCCCTAGAAGAATATTCGCCACTTTTCATCGAGGAGCCAGTGCACCCTGACCAGTTTGAAGGCTTGATAAGGTTTCGCGAAAGGGTGGGAATACCAGTTGCATTGGGTGAGCGCGTTCTTGACAGGAATCTGTTTTTGAACTATATGGTAAACAATGCAGTCGACGTCATCCAGCCGGATATAACAAACTTCGGAGGCTTGATGCAGGGAAAGAGCGTAGCCGACATGGCTTATTCCTTCGGGATAGAAGTCGCGTATCATAACGCTTTTGGCCCTATACAGACTGCAGCTACGCTGAACCTTGATTATACAATACCAAACCTTTTGATACAGGAAAGCTTTGAGGCATTCAATCCTGCATGGAAGAAGAATCTGCTTAAATCAGGATATAGCTTGGATGAGGGGTATTTCAAATTGGCAAAGGGAAGGCCAGGCTTGGGCATAGAAGTCAACGAGCGAATACTTGAAGAGTATAAGCTGCACGGCATGGAGCCGTTCAACGATTCCGAGCCGCCATGGGTTGTGCAAGGAACGTTCAAGCCTGCCAAAGCAAAACCAAGGGGGCAAAAGAAGAAAAAGGCAAGGTAATCATATGAAAGAAACTCACTTGTCTGGGAAGAAAAGCGAGCCAATGCTTAAGGAGCGTTCCGATGCTCTTTATAAAGGGCCTTACAAGGCTCCTAACAGGGCTTACATGAAAGCCATGGGCCTTTCCGATTCGGATCTGTCAAGGCCGATGATAGGGGTAGGGGTAGCATGGAGCGAAGCAGGCCCATGCAACTTGCATACTATGGGCCTTGGCAGGAAGGCAAAGGAGGGCGTATATTACAACAAGGGCACCCCTAGGATGTTCGCGACTCCCTTAGTAATAGACGGCGTTGCAATGGGATACGAGGGCATGAAGTACTCGCTCGTAAGCAGGGAAATAATAGCCAATACTGTTGAAATGACGATAAACGCCCATGCCTACGACGCATTCGTAGGCATATCCGGATGCGATAAGACTACCCCGGCCATGCTGATGGCTGCCGGACGGCTTAACATACCTTCCATAATATTATACGGCGGCACCAACATGAACGGCTACCTTAACGGCAAGGAAATAACAATGGAAGATGTTTTCGAAGCGGTGGGCCAGTTTGCAGGCAATAAGCTCAGTGCCGAGGAGCTCAAAGAGCTCGAGGACAATGCAATACCTGGAATAGGGACATGCGCAGGCTTATTCACTGCAAATACTATGGGCACCATGGCAGAAACGCTTGGCATGGCGCTTCCTGGGAGCTCCGCACCGCCTGCTGTAGAAGGCATAAAATATGACTATGCTTACGAGTCGGGAAAGGCAATAATGGCACTGCTTGAAAATGGGATACTGCCGCGAGACATAATGACTTATGGAGCTTTCGAAAACGCCATAACTGCGCTCATGTCTATGGGCGGCTCAACAAATGTCGTCATGCATCTGATAGCCATAGCTCACGAGAATGGAATAAAACTGACTCTCGACGATTTCGACAGAATAGGCTCAAAAGTCCCAGAGATAGCCAATATGAGGCCCGGGGGCACACATACGATGGAAGACCTGTTCAGGGTCGGCGGGGTGCCGTTGGTACTCAAAAAACTGCTGAAATCCAAGCTCCTTGACGGCAATGTGCTTACTGTTACTGGCAAAACCATGGCTGAAAATATCGCATCAATGAAAATCCCAGAAATGAAAAACGATGTGATATCAGAAGTTTCAAAGCCGTACCACGTTCGCGGAGGGATAAGGATCCTGAGGGGCAGCCTTGCTCCTGAAGGTGCCGTGATAAAAGTGGCTGCGGCCAAGATAACAAAGCTTAGAGGGCCTGCGGTAGTGTTCGATTCCGAAGAGGAGGCATTTAATGGGGTTACCAACGGAAGGGTAAAGCCTGGAGATATAGTCGTCATAAGATTCGAGGGGCCCAAGGGCGGCCCAGGCATGCGCGAGATGCTTTCAGTAACCGCCGCAATCATTGGCAAGGATCTTGGCGAGAAAGTGGCAATGGTTACAGACGGAAGGTTTTCGGGCGCCACCAGGGGACTAATGATAGGACACGTATCTCCTGAAGCCTACGTTGGAGGTCCTCTGGCTTTTGTGAAAAATGGAGATTATATATCCATAGACTGCGACAGGGGCACGCTGGAGCTAGAAGTCGACAAAAAGGAGATGGACTCAAGGCGCAGGGGCTGGAGGCAGCCTGAACCAAAGCACAAATCCGGGCTATTAGCCCAGTACGCTATGCTGGTATCTAGCGCTTCGGAAGGAGCTGTGCTGAATCCATAAAATAACTGCGTTGACCTGCAAAATTATATAAATTCCATGAAGCAATAAATTGTGGTCATTTGAAGGCAATAACACTAATACTTGCATTTGCGATTCTTTTGCATTTAGCCTTGGCTGCGTCTTCAATACAATATTATCCCGCTGCAAACGAGGCAGGTGCATTTTATAACGGTTCGGTTATAACCTATAATTATACTGGAAGCTATTCCTGCTACCCTCCACTTAGCTCTACAATTCCGAATGCAACTGCCAACGAAACGGATTACCCATGCTATGCAGGCATTGCTTCTAATTCATCGCAGGCACTTCCGGACTGGATATTGGTTCCCGCATATGCTGGAATGAGCATATTCGGCGTCAACTCAACCAACGGCATGCCCATCTTCAGAAACTCTACCTTTTACGTCAATTGCGGCGCTGGCAACAGCTCGTCAATGTGCCAGCCTGATCCAAAATTTGTATATTCTCCAGATTTTGCAAAGATCGAAAATTTAATCGGAGAGAGCAGCTTTGACGGCCTGCCAAATGGCGTAATGACATTGCCTGCACACTCGCACCTTATCAACAATACTTTCCACAATGACCCAATACCTTGGTACGTAATAATAGTATACGTTTTTGACCCCAACATAATGCCAAACGTTACGAACGGAAAATGCACACAGGTTGTACCTTCAAACATCTCCAACCCTACAGGGAATTGCTTAACCTCATTGTCCGCAATAAAACGGGCTATGCGGACGAAGGACAACGCCACGACCAATGCCAACATTGGCAACCCCGTATGGGATGCAATGGGCAAGCCAACTGCCGAAGTTTACATACCTAACGATACATCGCAATCAGAAGTCGGAAATCCAAACACAAACATAGTAGTCCCATTCGCCGCAAAGAACAATAACTTCTATTTCTCTAGGCTCTCGAACAGCACTGTGACAACTACGCAGCAGCAAAAAGCCAAAACGATTGGATTGAATGTTGGTGCGATAGCTGTTGCAGTCATAATTATATTGGCTATATTCGGGCTGTTCTACCTGCTGCTTTCAAAGCGCAATAGTAAATAAAAAATATTACAAAATATTACTTTTCTTATTTTGATTTTAAGCTAAGATATAAATTACCTCGATAAAGAATATCTTATTGGAAGTGCGCAAAACACCCGCTAATAAATGATATATATGTATTCAAACTTGCCGGAACTTGAAATCATAAAGCAAAAAAGGAAAAAGCTCAATCTTACACAGCAATATCTTGCATCAAAATGCAATATAAGCCAGTCGCTGCTTGCAAAAGTCGAACTCGGAAAGGTAACTCCAAATTATAATATCGCCAAGCGCATTTTCGAAACCCTGGAACAGCTCGAAGTCTCGGACTCAGAGAAAGCCTATGAAATAATGAACAAGACTGTCATATCTCTTAAGCCTGGAGACCGCGTATCAAAGGCAGTAGCCATTGCGCTCAAGCGCGGCATATCTCAATTCCCTGTTGTGGAAAACGGAAGAGTAATAGGGTCCATAACGACTGCAGACCTGCTCGATGCGGAAAAAGGCTCCACAATATCAAAATACATGTCGCCAGCTATGCCTAGCGTTGGCAAGTCAATGCCTGTCTCTGCAATAAAGGATATATTAAAAATAAGCGGCGCCGTTCTGGTAACCGATTCAGGGAAAGTCGTCGGAATAATAACTCCTGAAGAGCTTCTCTGATCCTGAGAATCAGGCCTTGACCAAAGTATAAAATTCCGGGTTCGCAGTGCCAAGTAGCATAGCCTTTAGCATTCCTGGCCTTGTTATGTTGAAAATATATCCTTCGGCACCGGTGCGCTTGCAGGTTTCGTAGAGCCTTGCCAGTTTGGTTTTCATGCCTCCTGTGACATCAACTCTGGCATTTGACACGCCTGTGTTTTCCAATGCAGAGCCTATGTTTGCCGAGTCGATAACGTCTATGTGCTTGGCATCAGGGTGCTCTTTTGGATTTGCTGTAAAAACTCCGTCAGTATCGGAGCCGTAAAGTACCTTTTTGGGCTTTATTTCCTTTGCTATGAAATCAAGGACCTTTTCTGTAGAAGCTATGGATACGCCTTTGCTCTTATCCATTATGACGTCTCCGTAAACAACTGGTATGAATCCTTTTTCCACTGCGCCTGCAATATGGTCGCAGAATCCAGCCCCCAGCTCTCCATTGTCGGCCAATGAAAAATTTGCCGGAGAAAATGGGTAGAGCGGTATCTCAAGCCTTATTCCCTCACTTATAAATATATCATTCAGCTGCTTCGCAGTCATGTGCGTTATCAGCGCTCCTAGCTTGCTGTTTGGATAAGCCAAGCCTTCGTTGACCTTGTACTGGGCAGCGGCGACATGCCCGAAAGAGCCGCTGCCGTGCCCAATAATAAGGTCAAACCCACCCGAGGAATATGCTTCATATGCTTCTTCCAGAAGCGTGCCTATGGTCACAGGCCCAGACGCCACGGTGTTTGGCTTGGAAAGGTCAGTAATGACGCTGCCCCCTATCTTCAGAAGATACAAGTCCCTCATATCAAACTACCGCCAAGCGTATGCAATGGGTCTGCAATATACGCACGAAGCTAACTTATTGTCTCTGTCCATGTATATATTCGATGGCATCTCCATCGTCAATTGTCCAATGCTATGCAAAGCAGTCATTCTGAAGCAACCCTGTGCTCGGCGTACTTGTACAGCGTTTCCCTTTCAGTGTCATTCAGGCTCATTTCTATTGAGCGCTCCATGCGATCTTCCGCCTCCTTTTTGTAGGAAGAAAGCCTTGTTTTCAGCTGCGATATGGCCCCCTTCTCATAAGAGTTCCTTTCGTCTCTGTAAGCCCTGTCAAGGCTATCCATGTAATCATCAAGCATGTATACTGTCGCCACCAGTAAGCTCTTGTCATTTATAAACCTTCTAACCTCGCTGGCGAACCTTTCCAGGTCCGATCCCGACACATCTTTATAAAGCAGGTAAATGTTGTCTGACCTGAGTATTCTGTCATCACCTTTCATGTGCGCATCGTATACGCCTTCTATTACATAGATTTTTCCAAATTTTTCCAGCTTGCTGTAAATATATTCGGTGTTGCTCTTTTTTATCTCATCCACCATTTCTTTTACTGAGACTTTACGCTTGTCCATGCAATCACCCTAATCTAGCGCCTTTTCAAATATTTATTTGTTTAACATGGTCGTGTAAACCTATTTATATTATATAAAGCGTTTCTACTTTATCGATTTCAATGCGGTTTGGTTAAATGCTATTCAAAAAGGGGCAGAAAATTGATGAAGAGGCAAGCAAGGTCGCGTCTACACTATCCAAAGTTAAGGAGATAGGGTATACTAATTATTTTTCGGAGCCATGGCCAGGGGAACTCAGGTTCTCAAGCTATCGGGAAATATCAAAATTCCTGATAAACACTGCGCTTTTTGGGGGCGAGAAACTATTCCGCGATTCCGTAGACGCAATAAAATCGGTACTGTACAACAATCCGGATCACGAAGAGGCAAGGTATCTCAAGTTCATATGCAAGGAGTTTTCGTCAAGCACTATCAGCAGCTATGCTGCACTGGGCTTATCTGTAATGCTAGAAGTTCCGGACTATGAAGAACAGGCGTCATTGCTCGAAAATGCACGTGCCTTTTTTAGCACAGGCTTTGGCACATCCCAGATAAGCAACGTGGGGATAGAAGCTGCAATTCTTATAATGCTGGAATACGGCTCGGCTGAAGACAGGAAGAAAGCCTTCGAGTCGCTTCCGCACTCGGATTCCACTACGAAATACAAGGCAATAACGCTTATGGACACTTCAAAGCAGGAAGATCTTAGGGCTTTAGCGGCAATACTTAAGTATCCAGAACCTTACATATCCCAATCTGCAGCAGACAAGCTTTATTCTTCATTGTTCAAGCTCGGAACGGAGGGCTTCGACGCTATTGCTGCCAAGCTTCTAGAAGCGATAATACCTAAGCTGCTGTCGAGCCACGAATCAGGAAACAGGGCCTCGTTGGAGAGCCAGGCAGGATTGCTGGTTGCAGCCTCTATGTACGCATCCCCAAAATCCCTTGAAGGGTATTCCAGCAGCGTCGTATCGCTTCTGGCTTCCGAAGATCCGCTTGCTTTCGGCGCAGGCTATTCTATGGCCGAAAAACTGCTGGCGAGGTCCATCATAAAGAAAAGCGAACTGCCCGAAGGATACGCATCCAAGACCAAAGATTTGGAATTTTTTAGGGGAGCATATTTAACATCGGCAATAAGCCTCGGCATGCATTTAACAACTAGTGAAATTTATCGTGCCTACCTGGCAAACATAGAACGCATGTTCAGCGAGGGAATAATCTCAGAAAGGGACTATGAAAAAAAACTGAAGCTCAGGACCGATTTCGAACGCAAGGAAGAAACGGCTAGGAACAGCAGCGCGATGCTGTTCGGCATACTTAATGCCGGATTTCCAAGCAGCTCTAATTCAAGGAACGAAAAATCCCTAAAAGATGTATCTGTCATAGGTGTTGACGAATATGAGCTTTTCAAAAACGCAATAGACAGTGTCATGGTTTCTGAAATAAAATGGCAGTCATGGCTAAGCCACAGCCTTAGAAAGGCCGCAACTTCAAGGAATCCTTACAGGGCGTATTGGAACATGCTCCGCCTAGAGGCAAGGGCCAACTGGAAGGCATCAAAGGAAGCATATTACAGCTCCGAAACCAGTGGCATTTTTGACAGCTATATACTTGAGCATCTGAAGGTGCTGAACTTATACTCGAGCGTGGATCGCGTCAACAATAGGCTTTACCTAATGCATGAGACTGATTCAAATTCCAGGTTTGAGGCTATGGAAAAGCTAGCCAAAGCAATCTCGGAAAGCAACAAGAAGCTTGTTGAAATAGTTAGTGCTTATTGCAAGGATCACGGCGTAATCCCTAACGAAGAGCATACAAAAGAATACGAAGAGCTGGTATCTGCCAACATGGGCATGATAAAAGAACTAAGGGCAATGTGCAAGAAATAAATTGAGCACATGCAAGCGCGGCAGCCGTTCTGATTAACGCCTTTCAATTCCGGAAATAAAGTAATGCATGCCAAGAAGCCTGTTCAGCGCCAGCCTATCGTCAGCAAGCCCATTGATTATGTCGCTTTTGTTCAGCAGTGCTATGTTATAGCCGATATTGCCTCCTTCTACTATCCTAAAGCACGAAGATACGAAATCCTTGTAGCTATCTCCTCCACGGCCTATCTCTTCCATAAGTCTCTTGTAAAATTCGACTGCAAGCCCTGATAAAATGGCCTCTTCCGGAAAAAACCCGCTCTTGTTTTTTATTATTTCCGATATCGCGAACGAGTTTATTGCTATTCTATTCATCAGCGAAACAGCCTTTCTTGCCTGCTTTGGATCTTCAATTAGTGTATTGGCTACTTCAATATCAAGATCAAAAAGGCTTTTGTGCGAGCCACCTACGCTATATGCCTCGCCTATATCGTCAGATATATATATGGATGCCACCATGTCCAATATCATATTGGAATAGTTGCGCTGGATTCGAGAGCCTTGGCTTGTTAGAATAACATCTTTAGACATAGTCTGTTTAATCCTGTCCAATAACCTTGAAAATTCCGTAGAATTGAGGAGTCTGCCTATTGCTCTTTCGTCAACTTCATCATGGATATTACCCATGCCTTTAAGCAGACGTGCACTGCCGTAAAATAAAGCCCCGTATTTTTGGACCATTTCTTTGATTTTTTTGCTGTTAGTGCTGCCTTCAGAATCCCTGCTGCTATTCATAATATGATATTCAATTGAATAATATTTATTTATATACCTGGCCTAATCAGGAATATATAAATTTGAATAATGCATCAAACGCCGTTGGCATTATAAGACAAGCATAAATAAGGAAGTATAAGCAGGAACAATACCGCTTATAATAGCCGCAATGCCGAGCATGGCAGCGCCAAATATCGTCGCATCATGCTGCCAAGGAAACTAAAACGGGCTAAAATTTCCAAAAGTAAACGCTGAAATTGGAAAGGCATTAATTGTTTTGAGAGAAAAAGCATTGTGATTATATGGTTGAATTTAAATGGCTGGGCCATGCGGCATGGCTCATAGATTTTGGAACCGCAAAAGTCATAATAGATCCATTTCTCGACAGCAACCCTGCCTCTGCAATGAAGAGTGCCGAAATCAACGGCGTAGATTACGTATTCGTAACGCACAACCACTTCGACCATATGGGCGATGCGGTAAAGATAGCAAACGCCAACAACGCCAAGCTTGTGGCTGTTTTTGAAACCGTTGAGGAAGCAAAAAAGGCGGGCCTAAAGGAAGAGCTAGCAATGGGCATGAACATCGGCACATACGTCAATCTCGGCAAGCTTGAAGCTGCGCTTACGTTCGCCCTCCACAGCGGGAACCCCTCCGGAGTGGTAATAAGGTGCAATGGCGTCACCGCATACCATGCCGGAGACACTGGCCTTTTCGGCGACATGAAGCTGATAGGAGAAACATACAAGCCAGAAGTCGCTATGCTCCCGATAGGGGGATTTTTCACTATGGGCCCCAAGGAGGCTGCAAGAGCAGCAGAATGGCTCGGAACAAAAGTGGTCCTTCCGATGCATTTCAACACGTTTCCTGCGATAAAGCAGAACCCGGAGGAATTAAAGGAGATGCTAAAAAGCAAGGCGGAAGTACCTATACTTAACCCTGGAGATTCCTACAGTTTCGGGAACTAAAGGTTTGTGCATCTGCTCATAGCTTGGAGAAGCCGCTTACCAACGCGGATTTTTCCTCCTTTAGGCTCATTGAGTTAAAAACGGATATCTTAACCCTGTTCTTATACCTGAGCCTTGCCTTGTAAAAAGGCATGTAAAAGATTGAATGCTCTTCTAGCTTGCATCCAGGGTAGTTCATTTCTATTATCCTGCCAAGCTTTTCCGTATCGATGTCCATTACCATTCCATCAGGCTTGGCTGCAAATGTCTGGGGTATGCGCTTGTTTGTCTTAGGAAGCTGAACCGACCTGTACTCTTTCCCGTCAAACGAGAGAAGGCCCTTGTTTTCAAGGCTTATAAGCAGATTCTCCATGCGTTCTACTGTCAAGCCGCATGCCTTCGCAAGCTTCGAGCTTTTGGCGTGCTTTAGCCTTCTAAGGGTTTCCAAGGTGGAGAATTCGACTGCATTCAGGCTGTTAGCCTTCTGTGGTGCGTGCCTCAATATTTTTGGGCTGCCGTGCAGCGACACCTCGCGCATGCTGCTGTCGTATATTGCTTCTATCTCGTCGTATTCCGATCCCTTGCCTCTAGGAACCAGTATCTTGACGTAAGCAAATGGCACATAAACGGTATCTATGGACTCTACGGAGTAGCCCCTTTTCGGCATCAAACGCGTTATGGCTCCCTTGGTTCCCTGCAAGCGCTGCATCAGCTCCTCCTTTTCACGTATTCCGCTGACCACATTTATCTCTTCTGCTCTCTGTTTTTCCTGGGCATTAGTTGTGCGCGCCTTTTGCCTGGGCTGCTTGCTTCCTGTTCTTTGCTCCACTGACGAGTTCTTGAGCTGTGATATGACGGATTCGAGGCTTATCTCCGTTCCGCTGCTGTAATCTATTGAAGGCGTGCTGCCCACGTGCGCTAAGCTCCTGCCCTTTACCTTGAAGACATCCTCGTTTCCCGTGCCGAAAGGAAGGAATTCTCCAGTTCCGAGCTTAGCCACCTCTTCCATGCGCTTCCTGTTCTCCAGCAGTATGCTTATGCTGTCAAAATCGTTCTCTATCGTTAGCTTGCCTATGAATCCGTATGAGCACTGTGCCAGGACGTTCTTGCTTATGTTTGCAGGCCTCTGCGTGGCCACGAGCAGGCCTATGCCGCGCTTCCTGCCCCTGACGCTTACCTCTTCTATTATGTTTATCCTGCTTTTTACAATCTGGGGAACAAACTTGTCAGCCTCTTCTATGATAACCAGATAGGGGTTCCTGAGCTCTTCTTCCACGTCGTATAAGGCTCTTACTGCCTCATACACCGCATGCTGCGGATCGACGGCATCGGATACGTCCATTACTACGGGCTTCTTCGCCTGTATGCTCTGCCTGAAGAGCAGCCCGTAGTCGGTATCAAGGCCTATGTTTGCCTCAGGCCCGCTTCCGACTACTATAAGCCCATAGGCCTTTCCCAGATTCACATACTCGCCTTCTGTATCTACAATAAGGAAGGGAAGGTGCGACTTTGACAGCTCCTCGGCTATAACCCCTATAAGGAATGATTTGCCGGAGCCGCTCTGCCCTATGACACAGCATCTTCCGGTAAGCAGCTTCTGAGCGTCTATGTCAACGCCCTGAGCTATATTTATCTGCATGATCATATTTCACTGCTAAAATTAAATAAGCTTGATATGCCGCAGCGCATTCAGCTCTTTATGAAGTTGGCCGTAAGCACAGAATTCGAGCTTAGCGATATGGTGGTCTGTATGTCGTTTGCATTTGCTATGCTTGATGATGCAGAGCTGAATATCCAGTTGTTGAACTGGTATCCGTTAGGCGGCACTGCGTATATCGTATAATTCTGCTTCTCCAACGGGACTATTATTCCGCTGCTGTATCCGATGCCGTTTATGACGACCCTTCCGTTGTCAGGGCTTGTGTCCACAGACAGGTTAACCAGCTGCGCGGATCCAGGGGATATGGTTTGTATGGAGCTTCCGGTAGATGTATAGGGGCCAGAGCATGAGCTGCCCTTGCATACATAATAGCCTATGCTGAAAGCTGAGCTTACGCTGCTGTACATTGGGGGTTCGACGCTTCCGTAAACGTATGCCGTGCATATCACTTCGGTGCCCGCATGTGCAATCAATGGAAGGCACGACCCTGTGCTGTTCGTCTCCCCCTTTTGTCCCACGTTATCCATTGTCACGTTGAAATGCTGCCCGGTGAAATTAAGCGTGACACCCATATTGTTGACGAATATAAGCGAAAATTTTATCGGCTCTCCGGAATTTATGTATGGGGCCAGGTACGAATGCAGGCAAAGCATGAGCGGCTGTATGTTGCAGCTTGAGCCAAGATATTGCGCCGGCGTGAAAGGCCCGCTGAGGGCAAAAACCATAGCGACGACCATAGCGATTAGTATAATTGCCCACGAATATACGCTCAACATCTCTACTGCGGATTGAAGCCTGAAGCTTCTTTTCTTGAGGCGAAGCGTATCCCTCTTGCCGCGCATATGATATACTCCTTGCATCGTCAATTATTTATACCCTGCAGGTTTCGATTACAGCATCTGTTCCAATGCAGGCGCAACGCCAGTGCAATACACATGTCATCTGTTGCAGGGCGCAATACTTAAATATAAAGAGGCACACAATAATATTGGTGGTGCGATGAAAGAGACTGAGCACAGCAAGAAAAGGAAGACAAAGGCCGAACTCAAAGCTAAAATAAAATCAAAATACAGGTCAAAAGATCCGCACAGCGAACTGTATTCAAAAGAGTATCATGAAGTGAAGTACTCCAAGGAGCATATATGCCCGATATGCGGCAGCAGGATAGACGAAAATGGCATGTGCGCTTGCGGTGCAGGAGACTCATAACAAGTAATAATGGGTTTTTATTCTTATCTTCCCGTTAACTAGCATGGCAAGTTCGGAATTCACCCGTTCCGGGGCTGTAAAATATATATTGGACAGCAATCTTAGCCTGAACCACAGGCTGTGGCTGCTTGCCAATTCCAAGCTTACTAGAGAGGATCTTGTTGAAATTGCCATGCGCAACGAATTCCCATCCTTATCAATAAATGCTTTTTATCTGATGGGCGACGAAGTGCTGAAGGCCAACACCCTGATAAGAATGTTTTCCAGCGGCAAGCAGGAGAACATGGATGCCATAACGCATGCTTCCATAAAAGGCATAGGATCCAAAAAGCTGCTCTGGGACCTGTACGTGCATCCATCAACACCCAAGTATGCCAAACAGTATATCGAGGATCTTATAAACGGTACGGGCACGAGTACTCCGCCGCATACGAGCCTGATAAGGCTAGAAAAGCCCAGGGACAGATTTTCGGAAGAGCAGTAGCCTATTCAAGGTCTTTGGATTTTATGCTGTGTCCTAGAAGCTTTGCCTTGGCCTCAAGATGCCTTTTCATGGTATTGTTTTTAGGCTTTATGTGTATGCCGTAGGGCTGCACGTCTATGCCGTACTGTTTCAGCCCCTCAACCTTTTTTGGGTTGTTGGTCATGAGCCTAACCTTCCGTATTCCAAACTCTTTAAGCATTGCAGCGGCAGCTGCGAAAGACCTGTTCTCCTGAGGGTAGCCCAGCTTCTTGTAAGCGTCGTATACGCTTACATCGGAGCCATCCTTCTTTTTCCTTTCGACTATCTTCCCGTTTTTCCATTCGAAAGCATTCGAATAAGCCTTTGTCTTTGCGGTTATTCCGTTTCCAGCGCCTTCCTGGTTAAGGTATATTACTATGCCGGACTTGGCTTTTGAGATGCGCTTCAAGGCCTCTTCAAGCTCCTCCCTGCATTCGCAGTTGGTAGCGTGAAACAGCTCGCTTGTGCCGCACGCCGAATGCACCCTTAGCAGAAGCCTCTCTTTTTTCTTTATCCTGCTTGCATCCCCGTATATCATCATCGTGTGGAACTGGCCGTTGGTCAGATCACCGAAAACGACATACGTGAAACCACCGTATTCGGTAGGCAGCGGAGTGCTGCCCAATCTCTTTATTATCGGGACATGCTGCCTATCCGCAACTCTCAGGTTTCCGCTTTCCAGGCTTGCAGTATCGCTCCACATTCGCTCGAAAAGCTCCTTCTGCGCCCTGCCTGTCAATCCCATCAAAACACTCTTCTGGCTTCTATGAGCTTGGTTATGTCGGTAATGGGCTTTCCATCCTTTTCTATCTCGTGGTCGGCCGGATACTTCTCCATATAATTTGGTATGTTGGCCTTCAGCCTCTCTTCGAATGTCGGTATAAACTCGTTCTTGTAGAAGAGCCCTACTGGTATTTTGTCTTCTGGCATGTACGCATTCTTTAGGGCCTGGGTCATCTTTGCCATTGTCTCGGAAGGGTCATGCACTTCCGGATCGTCTTCCAATTTGAATATCCTCTCCTTGTACCATTCGTTCGTATTTATGTCATTGTAAGTCGGGCACGGCTGCAGTATGTCTATCAATCCCATTCCCTTGTGCTGCACTGTCTGCTTTATGAGTTCCTTTGTCATTGCAGTGTCATAAGCGAAGCTCCTTGCGACGAAGGTATAGCCTGACGCTATTGCCAGCGCCACAGGATTTATGGGCTCGTTTATGTTGGGCTTCGGAAGCGACTTTGTCTTTTCGCCCATAGGCATCGTCGGTGCCGCTTGGCCCTTGGTAAGGCCGTACACCCTGTTGTCGTGGACTATCATGGTCATGTCGGCGTTGCGCCTGCCTGCGCTTACGAAATGCCCTACTCCTATGCCGAAGGTGTCGCCGTCTCCCGCATCAACTATTACCTTCATGCTCGGATTGGCCAGTTTGACCCCTATGGCAAATGCCAGTGACCTTCCGTGAAGCGTGTGCACCCCCGATATTGGGCCAGACACGAAATGGGGCAGCTTGCCCGAGCATCCGATTCCAGAAACTATAACCGCATCGGTAAAGTCAAGCTTCATCTCGCTGAGAGCGGCTTCCACTCCCCTCAATATTCCGAAGTCCCCGCACCCGGGGCACCAGTCGTTAAATTCCAATGCTTCATTTACCTCCATTCAAAACCACCTTCTTAGTGTCATTCTTGGCTATGTCTGTCACAGCAGATACTATCTCGTCCTTTGCCATTGGCCTGCCGTTCCACTTCAATATGTAGTGCGTAGGCATTATGCCCAGGTGCTCCGTCATTACCTCAGCGCCCTGCGCGTAATAGTTGTTCTCAACCGCAATTATCCTTTTCTTGCCTTTGAGCGCGTTTGCCACTATGCTTTTCGGGTACGGGCTGAACATCCTTACCTGCACCATCTCTATTTCCATTCCTGAACCCTTTAGCTCTTCCATCGCATCGAGTATGGCCCCTTTCGGAGATCCCCATGTAAGAAGAACCGTATCTGCATTGCCGACTATATTGACCTTCTTGGAATCGGGAAGGAACTTCTCCGCCGTTTCCATCTTTTTTATCCTCTTTTCGTACATTGCGGTCCTGTTGTCGCTGGCTTCTGTTATATGGCCGTATTCGTTGTGCTCATCGCCGGTGTAATACATCTGCGCATGCCCCAGGAAAGCCCTCTGCGATATTCCATCGTCGGTTATTTCGAACCTCTTGTACTTTTCCGGTTCATCGGGGAAGACAACCTTGCCCCTGTCTATCTTTGCGCTGCCCTGCTCAAGAACCGATTCATCCATGACCGCATACGCATTGGCAAGCGTCTTTTCGATAATGTGAACTACAGGAGTCTGGCACACTTCTGCCAGGTTGAGCCCGTTTATCGCATCTTCAAATATCTCCGCATGGTCACCGGAAGCGAGCACTACTCTTGCGAATTCCCCATGCCCTGCATTAAGCGCGAGCTTAAGGTCGGATTGTCCGCTTCTCGTGGGCAAGCCAGTAGCCGGAGAGCCCCTCATATAATAGGTAATAAGCACTGGAACCTCGTTCATGCCCGCCCAGCTTATGCCCTCGTTCATGAGTGAGAATCCCGGCCCGGAAGTCGCGGTTGCGGCCCTAGCACCTGTAAGTGCAGCCCCATTGGCGGAATTGATGGCTGCGAGCTCGTCCTCTGTCTGCAGTACGACTACTCCTTTCTGCGAGTCCCCTTCATTGAGCAGCTGGTTTGCCTCTATGTAAGTGCTCTCGTCGCTTGCAGGGGTTATCGGATAATACGACTGGAAGCCAAGCCCTCCGTAGAGCTTGCCCATCGCAGATATTGTATTCCCGTCCAGCTGTACTCTGTGCCCCTGCGCCTGCAACTGCTTTAAGCCATAAGCGTCCTTGGCCTGCGACATGCCCGCCTGCGCTGCAAGAGTGTTCAGGTTTAAGAACGTCTCCTTCTTTGCAAAAGTGAATTTTATGGCATCAATTAGCAGCTGCTGGTCAAGGCCCAGAAGCGCAAACGAAGCTCCAGCGCACAGCATGTTCCTGGCTTTCTCCGCGACGAACGGATCCATCTTGAGCTGGTTTATTATGTTTTTCATGAGCGGGCCGTAGTCTACAGCTACGGTCTTCACTCCCTTTCCGGAAACGTATTTCACAACGTCGCCTATTGTAATTCCTAAGCCTGCTTTTTCAAGTATCGCTGCCTGCCTCTCCGCTATCTCGGGCTCTAGAGACCTTACCTTGTCCATGGCCATGGACTCCTGCGCCTTGTCGTATATGAGCCAGCTCTTTACTTCGTCAAAATGCTGGAATACGGTCTCGGCGTCAAAAGTAGCCAGTATATCCACCTTTGTCTCTACGCTGTGCTGCGGCTTGTCGCTTATCACAACGTTGAAATAGCTGTGCCTGCCCTTTATGTTTGAAAAATACTCCCTGCTTCCGAATATGTAATATCCCGCTTTTGCGACAGCGTTGCCGAACAGGTTTGCCGATGTGTCCACTCCGGTTCCCTGCGCCCCGCCTATCATCCAGCTTAGCCTCATTTATTCACCTGATTAGCAATAGATTTAAAGTATATTAAACATTTCGTGAAAAGGAGTGAACCTGGTGCGTCGCAAGCGACCGCTTCCACCAATGCGGAAATGATTGCGTGCAGCATTTGCTTCTTACACTGTATTATTAATCGCGTAAAGCATCGTGCTTATGGTCGCGTTCGGGTTTATATATCTTCCAGGGGTCTGTGTAACTGTTGCCGTATATATGGAATAATTTTTCATGAAAATGATTCCATAAAGCTCAGAACTTCCGGATTTGAGTATCACGCCGATATAATCCTTTGGCATATCCTTTATGTAGGTAGCGCCGCTCCCGCTGAAATTGGATATATAATCGTAGGCAGCGTTTGCAGTCTTACTGTCCGAATACGTTAGGGTCCTTATGACAAGGCTGGAGTTCTGGGACGTATAAGTAACAAGTCTTCCGCTTACAAAGCCGTTGGATACAGGTACCTGCTCACTGCCGCTGAACAGGCCCACTTCGCTATTGTAGCTGTAATTCGCAATGCTGAGCCTTTCCAAATTCGCTGTGGTAGTCGATGAAATCGTCGAAACTGTTGTGGCCCTATTAGATATCGATGTAGTGATACTGCCATTAGGCTTCGAAGGCAAAGTTACGACCAAAACAAAAACCGCCAAAACTACCATTATAACCAAAATAGCAAGCACGGTAGTCCATTTATCCGCAAAATCACCAAAATGCCTTATTTCCTCATCCACATAAAAATTGCATGCAAACAGATTTAAAAGTATCCCAAGATCAATAATTCGCCTTGTAACTGTACAACAATTTATCTATCAGATATTCTGACGAGGTCTCACAAAATGATTCGTTTCCACTGCTGCACATGAAAAGCCCATTTCTAAGATAAAATGCAACTCCATATTTTTTGTAATTTATGCCGTTTGGGAAACGCATGTTCATGCTGAGTATCTTTAGCCTTATTCCCTTATAAGAAACGCTAGATATGTTGACGCTGTAATTCGCGACTTCATAACCATAGAAGCTGTTTATATAAGAATCATTTTCGAATTCAGAAAATGCCAGCGAAGAATTTTTAAATACAAAAGCCGTTATGGACTTGCCAAGTGAAACATCGCCAAGTACGTCAATGCCATCGAAACCTGTGATATTGCCAACTCCGTAATCTGGCAGCTTGCTGTAAGAAACGTTGCCAAAAACCATATACCCGTAATAATCAAAATACCTGCTTCCGACCAAATTTAGCGTATCCACAAGGCCAGTAGTGCTAAAAAGCGTATTGTTTTTAACTGCTCCTCTTCCTGCCGAAACATTAACAAGCCCAAAGTATGCAGCAGTCAAAAAAATTACAGCTAATACCAACGCATAAGCTAATTTCTCTGTTTTGTAATTCTTTGCCTGCATTGCCCGTTACCCATTACTATTTTGCAGCTTCCGATATAAAGCGGCTATAAAAATTGGAAGAATAATTATATAATGCCGTATTGTTTGCTTTGCCCTCAAACCACCATACAGACGTTACCAGAGCGACGTTTTTGTAAACGACTTTAGTTATCTGCCATTCTAAATTCGGCTTAGGCCCTATATAATAAGTCTGTGTCAGGTTGAGCCCCGCATTTGTGAAATTCGAGAAATTCATAACGTATGCATTAATCCCATCTATCTTGGCGCTGCTTTTTGAATAAAGCGAATTTTTTGATATTTCTGAAAAGATTTTCTGGCAATATCCTCCGGTTCCATTTATTATCGATAAATATCTGCCCAATGAACCATTTATATTTTCTACTCCGAATGACACAAATATCGGCTCTGACGTATTAAGCGTTGAGAAATTTATGGCGCCTGGGGGCACAGGTACCCCTTTCTGTGCATAATCTACAAAATGCTCCGTATAATTGCAATAAGTGTCACTGTATACAAAGGTGCCGAGATTTTTCAATTTCGTATTGAACGAGAAATTGCCTAAGTATGTGCTGGATTCGTTTATTGATATAGGGCTTGAAGTTGTGGTGTTTGTAATATGTTGCAATGGCAAATATATGCCAAAATTATGGAGAACAAGTATTATCAACAAAAGCAATATAACGACAAGCGCTGTGGCAGCCAAATAGTGTTTTAGCTTTCCGCTATTGGATTCCGGCTCTTTAATTCCTAGGTAAGTGAATTTGTCATCGTATGGCTCTTTCTGTGGCGTATTGTCTACAGCTTGCATACCTGACTGGTTAGTATTATTATTGTCATTACCAATTCCTGCATCGTCGACTCGGTAATTCGAATATTTCAAAACGACCACTCATGCTATTTTTACATCGGTTAATGCACCATTTACTATGTAATCATTTGTGCCGTTCGTATAAATGTTGTAAACCGGATAAGCGCCTGTCAAGTAAGTGACATTCCTAACAGATACCCAGCTCATATTGTAAGGATCATAAATGCTCCAGCCCGGTTTTATTACACTTGGATTTTTAACCCATCCTGTGTATGTCCCGTTTCTAACGTACATCGGCTGATCTGAAGGCGTAACACCTATCTTTCCGTTTATCATTTCAAGGAATTGCGAGTAGGATTCTGTTATGTATGTTATGCGTTCCTTTGTCAGCTTCATGCCGAATGTGTTATATCCGTAGACAACTTCGCCAATTTTGAGATTCGAAACTGTAACATACGTGCCGTTAAATGCTAAAATGGTATCATTGCCAGATACACAACCGCCGCCGCCTCCTGTGACCGAAGTTGTACTGGTGGAAGTGGATGTAGTGCTAGTCGTTGTGGATGTGGTTCCATCAATAGCACATCCGGAAGGGCTGCAGCTATTACCGCTAGTATCTGAGCACCCTGTGCTGCTGCCTGTGGTGCAGGAATAAACCGTAAAGCAATCAGCACCTAAGTGTGCGCAGTCATATGCATCGCATTCAGGCCCACTCGCATAACTTCCAGAAGTGCAGCTTAATATCGTCGTAGTGCTCGTTGACGTCGTAGATGTTGAAGTCGACGTAGTTGTTGAAGTAGAAGTGGTTGTCGATGTCGATGTCGTAGTGCTCGTTGACGTCGTAGTAGATGTTGATGTTGTGCTGGTGCTGGTGGATGTTGTCGACGTTGTTGTGGACGTTGAGGTTGTCGATGTGGAAGTCGTTGACGTAGATGTGGTGGTTGATGTAGACGTCGTAGTAGATGTTGATGTTGTGCTTGTGGATGTGGAAGTTGTCGATGTGGTTGTACTCGTTGATGTGGTTGAAGTTGTTGTTGATGTGGAAGTCGTTGATGTAGAAGTAGTAGTGCTCTGGAATACTGCAGTTTCATTTATCGGATTGTTAAGCGTTACCGAAGTGGATGTTGCAGTTCCGGAATAGCATCCGGTTCCGGTGCACGTCCAGTCTATGAAAACGTAATGCCCTGTAGTGTTTGGCGTTTCTGATATGGTAACGCTGCTGGATGGCGCGTATCATGAAGTAGCAGGAGAAACTGTTCCCCCTATGGAAGGCGAAGCGATGTCATAAAGCTCGTACTGTTCCGCATAAGATACGGTGACGTTCTGGCTCTTGCAGGTCGACACCGTAGCGCTGCCCGAATTGCTGTCGGAAGTGAACCCGTCTATGGTTACGCTCTTGAAAACGAATCTGGTTCCGGATGAGTTGTATATTATTGGGTCAAAGCTGTACGTGTGCGTAGTGTTGCAGCCCCAGTCGAAATTCGTTGGCTTCTTTGTGAGCTGCGAATATGAATATGAAACGCCGTCTATGGTTGCAATGCCTGAAGGATTGCTTTGCAGCGACGTCGGTATGTTTGATATGTTGAAGAATATCGGGACTACTGCAACGAAATTTATTGTTTTTGTCGCATTAAGGCCTGCATAATTGGCATTTACCGTAACATTCGAAACTGTTGTACCCCAAATGTAGTCAATCGCCTGGCCGTTGGTTCCAGTTGTTACGAACTGGCTCTGCAGCGAATAAGGTGGAACAGCATTTGTCCCGTTCTTTGTAAATGTTGCAGTCAAGTTCACTGTTGCGCCGCTCTGCGGATATCCCAGAAGGTCAACCCTTGCAATTAGTTCGTCTTTTGCGTTGTTGGCAGGGTTGGTTGAATTGACTACCGAAAGCGAAAGCGTGTAGCTTGGTGAAACGAGAGGCTCCGCATGCGCGCTGTAGATGCCTTTGTAAGTCTCCTTAGGAACTGTAGAGCACGAAGAGGGAGAAGATGGTTTAGGGGCAAGGCCGCAATATGATGCATTAAGATATATGCTTCCGGAGAAGAACTGCCCCAAGGAAGATGATACGTTTGGAACCTTCAACACGCATATGACAGAACCTCCGGGAAGAACGAAAGAGGGTTTGCATTGCACGGCAGTCGTGTTTTTCCCGTTTACGCTGGCATAAAGTTCAGGATCGTATATGGGATATTTCCGGGAGTTGGTTATGAAGAGGCCCATGGTGGTTGCATGGGTTGTGGCATTTGTGCCGAAAATCATGTCCTGGCATACTGCACCTGTGAGAAAGCTGCATGTTGATGGAACTATTATCTTTGGGACTGCGACGTACAGGTAAAGCAGGGATATGACCACTGCAATAATTAGTATTGCCCAGCCGTATGTTATGAGGTATTCCAGTGCGGATTGCGCTCTGGCCCTATATTCACTAGGATCTCTGGCAATACCCATCAACTCACTTATATAATCAATCTTACTACCTAAACAAAGAATAAATATTAATATGTTTTTCTACTTTGGCATTATTGGACCCAGACACAAGATTTAGATATTTGAAAATAGGCATAAAATCGCGTATATGCAAGTGGTTATATGGAAAATACGCGTTTTGGCATAAAAGTCAAATACAAGCACGCACTCAAGCAGCTTGCAAGGTTCTATGGCTCGGAAGTGATAATGGCAGAGCTGAAAAGCTTCAGGGAATATAGCATAATCTCATGCGAAGAGCACGAAAGGGCACTCAAAGACGTGCTTTTCCTGATGAAAAAGGATTCTGAACGCATAGCAGATTCACTAAGCGGGAAGGAATCTGCCAGTAGCCAAGGCAAATCTGAATGGCCAAGCACTGCCGAATACGCCGCAAGGATTATACAATGGGCTGAATGTCCTGCAGATGCGGAAACCGTAGATGCTTTGCTCTCGGAATCAAGAAGGTATCTGCTTAGGAAAACAAAGAAGATATACGGGTTCTGGTACAGGCACGTTAACAATGAAATGTTTGAAACCGCAATGCTTATGGCATCAAGAAAAGATTCTGAAGGCCTGGAAAACATAACAAAATTCATGCAGGAATACAGGGATTTCAGGGATAACCTGAAAACCGTGCTGAGAGAATACGGCCCAGCAGAAAAGAACCTGCTGAGGCGCTGAAGGGCTCATCCACTGCCGTTTTTCAATGCGTCTATTATCTGCGATATGAACTTGTCCGCAGCGCTCTTTATCATGCTGCTTCCCATGGTGGCTGCTATGCCTCCTACATTGACGTCAGCGTCCCAGGATATCTCTGAAGTAGTGCCCTTATCCTTTATATCGAACTTTGAAAGGAAGTCTATAGAAGTTCCGGCACCGCTTCCATTGCCCTTTACGTCAACATGGGTTCCTTCTACCTTATTTATTGATTTTATCCTTACACTGAATCTGCCCTTTATAAATGAATAGCCCACCATTACGCTCATCTTGACTCCGTCTCCGTCCTTCTCATAGCTCTGCATTCCTGGGACCAGCTTGGCTATCTTTTCCGGATCTGAAAGTATTTCGTATGCCTTTTTTGCCGTCATTCCCAGTTCGGCGCTTCCCTGCAGCTTCATTCCATCACCATAAGCTTATTACCAAAAACAATTAATACGCTTGAGCATCACTGCCTAAACGCAGATAAAAGGCAAATCGTCTAACGCTTAAATACGTTGCCGCGGCTTAAACTATTGTGGTTGTCCATGCTCCCCAAGCAATTCGATTATTATGCTCCAAAAAGCTTAAGCGAGGCGCTTGACCTCCTATCCAAAAAAGACGATGCCAAGCTGCTGGCAGGCGGCCAATCCCTTATTCCCATGATGAAGCTAAGGCTTGCCACTCCTGGCACAATAATAGACATATCCCGTATCCCTGATATTCGTGGAATAAACCGTAAGGGCGATTCCGTTTACATAGGCTCAATGGAGCGGATTTCCGAAATAGCATCCGATAAGGAAGTATCGCTGCTGCTTCCTGCGCTCTGTGATGCCGCATCATGCATAGCAGATACCCAGGTCCGCGACATGGGAACCATTGGGGGCAATATAGCCAACGCGGATCCAAGCAACGACATGCCCGTAGTTGTGCTTGCGTACGGGGCAAAGCTTAACGTTTTTTCCAAATCCGGATCGCGCAACGAAAGCTCGGATTCGTTTTTCACAGGCCCGTACTCTACAAAGGTGAATTCCGACGAGATTTTGGCATCGGTGGAATTCAATGTCAAAAAGGCCAGGCACGGCAGCGCCTATTCGCGCGTAGACAGGCAAGTGGGCGATTACGCACTGGCTGCCTGTGCCGCATACCTGGAGCTCGACGATAATGGCAGGCTTTCCACGGTAAGGATAGCGGCATCAGGGTGCTCCGATAGGGCAATAAGGCTTGAAGAATCTGAAGCCGTAATGCTTGGCAAAGCTCCGTCGAAAAAGCTCATAAAGTCGGCTTCGGAAAAGGCATATTCATCCTCAAAAGTCGAGGACAGCTATTACGCCAATGCGGAAACTAAGCGCAGGGCGCTGTCGCATGTGGTCGAGGACGCGCTCCTAATGGCCGTAAAGCGCATCAGATGAAAGGTGTGTTCATGAAAGAGGCAAAACCCAAAATAAAAATAAACGGCAAAGATTATTCCGCAACTGTGGAACCGAGGCAGCTCCTCGTTCATTTCATAAGGGACAGCGCCGGCCTTACCGGCACGCACATCGGCTGCGATACTAGCAACTGCGGTGCCTGCACCGTGCTTCTTGACGGCAAGCCGGTAAAGTCGTGCACCGTGCTTTCGGTACAGGCTGACGGCCACGAAATAACGACCATAGAGGGGCTTTCAAAGGATGGCTCGATGGATCCAATGCAAAAAGCTTTCATCGAGGATAACGGGCTCCAGTGCGGCTTCTGCACGCCAGGAATGATAATGGAAGCCAACTACGTACTGAAAAAGAATCCCCACGCTACTGAAGCTGAAATAAGGAAGGGCCTAGACGGCAACCTATGCCGCTGCACTGGCTATGTCGGCATACTTAAAGCCATACGCAGCGTTCAGGAAAAAAAGAAGTGACATTCAATGGACAGGCTCGAGCGCTTTGTAAAAGGGATGGGCCAATATGTCGATGACATAAAGGTAGACAAGCCCCTGTACATGGCTGTAGTAAGGAGCCCATATGCCAGGACAAAAATAAACGGCGTAAAAGGAGGGCTTAATTCCTCGGACCTTGAAGCGGCACTTGCTTCTGTCGGGGAGGGTGCTGGAGGAGCATCAGCCAACCCTGCTGCGCATCCAATATTCGCAAAGGGCTACGCCAATTACGTGGGCCAGCCCATAGCGGCTGTTTTCTCCGAAGACAGGTATGGCGCCGAGGACGCCCTGGAAAGCGTTGACGTGGACTACGAGCCGCTGAAGCCTGTTGTGAGCCCGGAAGAGGCCATCGGATTCGAGCCGATACACAAGGGCATGAAGAGCAACGTAATAAGCGACAAAATGCTGGGCAAGGATTTCGAGCCAAAGGCAGACATAGTGCTTGAGGACAGGCTCGAGAACCACAGGATAGCAACCAACGCAATAGAAACAAGGGGAATACTTGCAGATTATTCCAATGGCAGGCTCACAATACACGTATCTACGCAATCGGTCTTCAGCATAAAAAGAGGGCTTTGCGGCACCCTTGGATTGCCTGAAGACAAGGTCAGGGTAATACAGGCAGATACGGGAGGCGGCTTCGGCCTCAAGGGCGGCCTGCAGCCAGAGCATGTCATAGCGGCATTTGCTGCGATGAAATACAAAAGGCCGGTAAAGTGGATAGAAACAAGGCTGGAGCACCTAATGGCAGCCAATCAGGGAAGGGGCGCAATAGGCAAGATGAAGCTATACGCAAAAAGGTCTGGAAAAATATTGGGCATAAAGGGCACCATAATAGTTGATGCAGGTGCGTATGCTGAAGGCTTGGCCGGCTTCGCTCCGGGCTTCATAGCCCATCAGCTTACCGAGCAGTACGCAATAGAAAACGGCTACGTGAGGGCTTTGAGCGTGCTCACAAACAAGGCGCCCTATGGCCCTTACAGGGGTGCCGGAAGGCCTGAAGCAGCATTTTTCATGGAAAGAATGGTAGACATGCTTGCGGACGAGCTTAAGATGGACGATGCAGAGATACGCCTGCTGAATGCCTCTGAGAAGCCTTTCACGTCTCCGTTTGGCATGCACATAGACGCATCGAAGCCCTTCATGCAGAAAGCGCTTAAGGCCCTTGGCTACGAAAGCATGAAGAAGCGCAATGCAGGGATAGGGTTCTTCGTTCTTGTGCCTGGCGCGGCTCCCGGAGAGGGTGTGCGCCTTGAGGTAAAAGACGGAAAGATGCACGTATGGCTCGGCAGCAACCAGCACGGCCAGGGGCATGACTTTTTCATAAGGAGTCTGGCAAGGGAAGAACTTGGCTTGTCTCCTGACGAAATAGCCATAGAGGTTCCAGATACCGACAACATAAAAGCCGGAATAGGCACCTGGGGCAGCAGATCCGCAATGGTGGGGGGCTCAGCCCTGGTGGATGCGGCAAGGCACATAAAAGAAGAGATAAAGAAAAAGCACGGAAAGTATTCCAAAAAGCTCCTGCTAAGCAGCAACTACGACTACTCGGAATTCTACAAGTTCGATGGCGAAATAAATTCATTCGGGGCAAACCTTGCAACAGCCAAGCTCGGTCCTGTAAACGATCCCGAAGTGCTTGAGGTAAGGGCGTGCTATGACGTAGGCCGTGCCCTTAGCAAAGCCATGGTCAAAGCGCAGATAGAAGGCGGCATTATACAGGGAACCGGGCAGGTAATGGGCGAAGCAGTGGCTTACGACGAAAACGGGCAGCTGCTAACTTCAAGCATATCGAATGCTGGAGTGCTGAGGTCAACAAAAGCCCCAAAATGCGTTGTCAAGATAATGGAAAACCCTTCAACCCTTCCTGACAAGGCAAAGGGGCTTGGAGAAGCCCCTACCATAGGCACTCCCCTGGCAATAGTAAGGTCGCTGGAACATATAACCGGGAAGAGGATAAGGTCTACGCCAGTAAAGCCTCAGGATCTTTCATAAGCACAGCCGACTTATTTTTTATAAACTGAAACGTTTCCATCGGCAAAGCCAGTCCAGATGCCGTCAAACTCGAAAAGATTGCTTCCATTTATTTTTGGTACTGTAAAGGGGCCCGCCACTTCTGCAAGAGAACACTTTTCCTGAAAGCTTTGGTTTGTTTTCAAAACGACTAGCATGCTGCTGTTTACCTCGCTGCACGCTGGCGTGGAATTGCTTATGTCAATATAATGGTATTTGTATCCTGTATAAATCTGCATAGGTATGAAATAATTGCTCTGCAATACGTACGTTGGGCTTACGGAATTTATGTATTGCGCGGCCCTTATGAACGGCTCTATGTCCGCCCTTGCTGAATTTTTAACCAGGGTAGAAGCGTAAAACGACTGGAAAGTCAAAAACGCAAGCACCGCTACAAACAAAACTGTCATCGCAATTTTCTTCATGCCATAAGGCTTGCGCTTTTCTCTGCCTGCTTTTTTCCTGCTTCTGGCTTTACTTGCTGCATCATTATTTTCATAAAAACCTGCAATGCTTATTCCTATCAAAAGCGCCAGTGCAGGAGTAAATATGAAGGTGTACCTGGCAAATGGCGGTATCAGCGTATAATGGCTTAGGCTCATGGTTCCTGCCGAAAGATACGCCAAAGTTATTACAAACCATGCCAGGGGAAGGATTATCGCCCTGTTTCTTTTAAGCACGGCAGCTATTGCGAACGCAACCGCGGCATAAGCGAACCATGTGTAAAAAAGATTTTCGTAAGGCTGTGGCAATGAATTTGAACCGCTTGGAAGCACGTAAGAGAAAAGCGTTGCGCCACTTTTAATTCCCGATCCGTAGAATGGAAAGAGCACTCCCCTGTATATGTTCAATATGTTAAATTCGCCGTACGATGTCGTGCGCCATATGCTGGCGCTGTACCAATTACCGTCAGTCTTTATTATGCTCAGATATGATCCTCCGAGCATATGCCCCCAGAGCATTATTGCGGCCAAGCCGACAACGATCCCGATAAAAAATGGCAGCGCGTACATAACGCCTTTTCTTTTGAGGCCCAATCCATGCCTGCCTTTTTCAATCGAACCTTTAGAAATAAGCGAGTATAGCACGATTGCAAAAATAGGCAGCAGGATTATAAGAGATTCAGCAGTAATCAAAAACCCTATGGTCCCGAAGAAGCTTCCAAGTGTCATGAACGCGAATGCCGAATTGGCGGTTTTCGATCTTGTTGCCCTGACTGCCATGAGGACTGATAGCGCAGCTATGAAAGCAAGAGGTATTCCATCGTTGACCTGCGCAGAATAAATCTGAGAAATTGGCATAACTGCGAATACGAACGCGGAAATCAGTCCGGCAGTGTTATTTTTCAGGCTTTTGCCTATTTCGTATATTATTACCAACGTTGCGATGAAGCAGAATTCTGAAAAAAGCGTACTGGCAAATATATTTACTCCAAACAAATCAAAAAAGAACCCTACTCCATAGTTGAGCAGCAATTTCTGGCCAAGCACTCCATCATACATGAGGTCTGCAGCGTTTCCGCTATGTACCTGCCATCCGAACATTACATACTCATACTGGTCGCCAAGCTGGCTAGGCCCGTAAAAATTAATATAACTCAATCCGATTCCAATCACAATAATTAATATCAATATCGCTAACCTTGCAATGCTTCTGTCGGCTATTGGCTCCAGGCTTCGTTTCATATTTTTAATTACGTGTTGTTTTTAATAAGGTTATGCTGGAAATGTTTTTACGCAAAAGTTGTATCTGCGTAAAACACAATTTCCAAATAACGCGAATCTAAATCAAAGAACATATACAAACTGAAAAAACCAAAGCGAAATGAAAAGCGAAACATCACGGAAAGCATATAAATATTAAAAAAACAGAGTATCCGTATGTCAAAGTACGGTAAGACGAAGTCCGAAATCCTGAAGCTCATAAAGGAGCGCAAGGATACGCTCAGTACAATAAGCTTAGAGCTCGGGCTTGCCCCGTCAACCGTAAGCAAGCACTTGAACGAATTGCAGGGACTCGGTGCAATACGTCTGGTAGAAAGCGAATACGCCAAGAAGTGGAAGCACTACGAACTCAATACTGGGTTCGAAGGCGAGTTCCCGGAAACCATTGCAGCCAAGATAAATTATAGTAGAGGCAGCAAGTCCAAATATGCCTTTGCCGGCTTTCTCATTATTGCTGCAATAGCTGGTCTGCTCGCCCTCTCTGGAAGCTTTCATTCCGCTTCTGCAAACGTGCCTATAGCAATAACAGATCCTCCATATCTCCCGGCAGGCACAAGCGCGGTAATGCTGAACTATTCTTCCATAACTATAAACTACACTTCAGGCGGAGCCAACAGGACGATAACGCTCAATACGACAGGCACGCTTGACGCGCTTAGCCTTGTAAACGTTTCGAGAATAATAGCGACAGCCAATATAAAGAGCGGATCAAAAATAAACGGGGTATCGATAAACATAAGTTCTGGATCTATAAGCATAGGCAATTCTACATATGCTCTTGCAATACCGGTAAAGCGCTTCTATACGAAAGTAGTTGGAAACGGTACCGTAAACTCTTCGACATCTATATTGCTGGATTTGTCCAGTGTTGTGGTTCCATACTTTTCAAATTATTCCAACGGCACCGAATCATTCGCGTTTATGCCAAAGCTTTCCGGTTTTCTGGGCTATGCCAACAGGACATGGATTTCGGAAAATAATACCAATGGCTCAAAGAAGGCTTTTTCAGACAACGAATCAATGCCTCTGGACAAATTCGCAGGCAAAGCAGCGTTGTTTTTCAGCGAGTCAGGTGTAAAAGTGGCAAACGCATCCATAGTCCAAAATGGCGGCAATGAAAACGTTTCGATATCACTAATAAACACCGGAAACAATATTGCAGAAGTGGAAGGTGTTGCTATGCTTTCATGTTTTTCCATGCATGATTATGCTATCACCCCAGGCAAGAGCTTCAATCACAACGTCAACGCAACTGCATATAACGGCACTTCAGGCACTCTTACAATAAACATATCCAAGCTGTACAACAACTGGAATTCCAAGCCGATATCAATAAACGTAACGAATATGCCAAAGAGGGTTGTCATAACAGGGAATCCCTATGCCATTGCAAAGATGCCACAGACACCAAGGCTCATGCCCATGCTTGGCGTATCATTCGCGGTGCTGAAAAATGGGAGCCTGGGCTCTTCACTGTGGGAAATGCCGAAAATGGCAGGTAACATTGGCTATGGCATGGGTCCAGGCTCAAACGTAACGCTAAGGTATTCGGCAGCCAATGGATCTATACAGGAACAGGCCATCGATTCGATTGTGCTTAGTGGTGATTATAGGATTATAGTTATAACTTCCAACGGCATTGCAGTATATGACAGCGATGGGAATGGAACCAAGTGCGGTTAAAGAGAGGTGCATGCGTATGGCTACGAAAAACGAAACAATAATAAGCTTCGAGAATGTCCAGAAAGTATATACCAACAAGTCTGGCATGGCATATGTGGCGCTTAATGGCGTGAGCTTCGAGATAAAAAAGGGGGAGTTCGTTGCCGTGATGGGTCCATCCGGATCTGGAAAGACAACAGTGCTGGATCTTATGGGTACTCTGGATTCCCCTACTGGCGGTTCAATAATAATAGCAGGCAGGAGGGTAAACGAAATGAGCAATTCCGAGCTGGCCGAGCTCAGGAACATGGACATAGGCTTTGTATTCCAGTCATACAACCTCGTGCCATATCTTTCCGCAATACAAAACGTCATGCTTCCTACAATGGTATCGAAGAAGCATGGGAGCGAAGTAATGTCAAACGCCATAAAGCTCATGAAAGAAGTTGGCCTTGGCGATAAGCTTGAGAAAAAGCCAAACGAGTTGAGCGGAGGCGAACAGCAGAGGGTTGCAGTAGTGCGGGCGCTTGTCAATAACCCGAAGATACTGCTTGCGGACGAGCCCACCGGAAACCTTGATACAAAGTCGGCCATAGCCGTGCTGCAGATACTTGCAAGGGTCAACAAGGAATTCGGCACCACAATAGTCCTGAGCACCCACGACCCTGAAGTTGGAATATTTGCAAAGAGGCGCATATTCATAAGGGACGGGCTCATAACAAAGGAAAACATGATGGCCAAGCTGAGCGATACAAAAAAGCTCTAGTTATGCGAATCGGTATAAATTGCTGCTGGCAATATAAAATAAACAAAACTTACAAATAAAAGACTAGATAATATCATAGGTGTAAAAATGAGAAAATATGCGATGATGGCGGTTCTTGGCTTATTCGCCTTTCTAATGGTTTCAGGCATATCGGGTGCCTCTCCTACGAATGCGTCATGCACAAATCCAAATACCGTAACGAGCTTTAACATAGTCGGAGTGAAATGGGGCCTTCCATCATCGCAGAGCCTCCAGCAGAACCAGTCGCTTCAGGTGAGCTCGGTATCTGCCGGCCCAGGCCAGAAGGACGTTCCGCTTACCGTAACAGTCGACAACAACAACAATTGTGAGCTTGTAGACGTACAGGCGCAGATGCCGCTGGTAGGGTACTTCACGGCTCAGAACGGCACTTCGCTGTACGCTGTAGACAACATACAGAACGTGCAGCCGTATTCGTTCTTCAACGTGGTGTACTACCTTAACATTGCGAACAATACTCCTGTAGGTCCAAACGGCGGCACATATGAAAAGCTCAACCTTTACTGGAACTATACCAACAGCAACGAGGGATACGAATACAGCACGCAATTTCTCGTACCGCTTAAGGGTTCTACGGAATTGTACTTCAACACCACGCAGCAGCTTACTGCCGGCAAGGTAAACTACATAACGCTGAATGTCAGCAACAAGGGATCCGGCTACGGATACGCGATAAAGCCTTCTGTAGAATCGACTTCATACGTAAGCCAGGCTGGCCCTGCAACTTCCATAGGCACGCTTACTCCGAATTCGACTGAGGAGGTATCCGTGCCGGTCTACGTTTCCCCTTCAGCCACATCCACTACAATTCCGGTAACAATCGACTTCTCGTACATCAACGCATATGGATATAACGAGACTTCTCCTGTCACATTCGGAATGTATGCAGTATCGCCTCCAAACAAGGTTGCGATAGGCCTTTCGTCAAACGAGATAACAATAGGCCAGCTCCAGAACGATTCGCTTAAAATAATAAACAACGACAGCTCAAGCATATCAAACGTTTCGCTCACGCTCACTGCAACGTCTCCGCTGACTCTGATAGGCAGCGACGGCTACTATTCGATCGGCTCGATAGGCGCAATGAAAAATGCTTCGATACCAATAAGCTTATACATAACATCGCAGACTGACGTAGCTACCCTAAACGCACAGCTTGGCTATGTCCTTAACGGGCAGCCCTATTCTGTCAGCAGGTCACTAAGCTTGCTCTCGCCCGGATACGTAAACATAACCAACACTGGTACTACGCAGCTCCCAGACGTTGCCACTCCAGGCTCGGTAGTTTCGCTTACCGGCACGCTGCTCAATACTGGCTCCATATCTGCTAGCGCAGTTACCCTGATAACACATTCGGTCAGCGGAATTTCCATATTGGGTGAGAATTCAACATTCTTGGGCAGCATAGGCACGTACTCCCCGACAGCTTTCACCCTGAGCGTCACTCTTGGCAAGAGCATAAAGCCAGGCACTTATGAAGTGCCAATAACCGTGAGCTACATAAACAACCTCAACCAGAAAGAGAATGAATTGATTGAGATACCCATATCCGTTTCTTCTGGCAACTCTACCGCATTTTCCAGCAACCCTTATGCAAACACCGCAAAATACAGGGATGCCGGTTCAAGGCTGCTTTTGTACGTCATAGCTGCAATAATTATCCTTGCGATAATAGGCGCATTTTTCTATAAAAGAAAGGGATCCAAAAAGCAGAAGAAGCAGTCCAAATGAACGGTGCAAGCAATGAACCCGAAAGACATCCTTAAGCTTAGCCTGCAGGGCATGTCCCAGCGAAAGCTAAGGACTGGTCTCACTGTCCTCACCGTAATGATAGGGGTGGCTACAATAATAGCGCTGATATCCCTTGTCACCGGGGTTACGGCAAGCATAACGCAGTCGCTTGACACCATAGGCCCTACAACAATATACATGTCCGCATCAGGCCCGGACGGCATATTCACAAATGCGCAGATAAGCGAGATAGAATCGCTTCCCAACGTGAGCTCGGTAATACCTATGCTCCGGTTCAGCGCAAACATAACTACCAGCACCGGCTCAAGCCCAACTACGGTTTTGGGAATAGAAAATTCCAGCCTGGAATCTGTGCTTGGCAAGCTTGACTACAGCTCAGGCACCCTGTATTCTGATTCCGGTACAGGCCAGGCATTACTGGGATACAGCATAGCCAATCCTAGCTCCGGCTCTGCCCCAAACATAGAGCTTGACCAGCCTCTTTACCTTACCGGAATAAGAACATCTGCCGGGGTAAAGACGGTTCCGATTATTCCTACCGGGATACTTGGCGAATACGGTACCTCGTTCTTTGTGGACCCTGATACAAGCATATTCATGCCGCTTACGCAAGCCGAAAGCATGATAAACAAATACTCGTACAACGTTCTCGTAATAAAGGCCACGAGCCTGAATTCGACATCTGCGCTTTCCACGTTGCTGTCAGACGTATTCGGAAACAGCGCGACAGTGCTGTCAGTCCAGAGCATAACCTCAACGGTATCTTCTATAACCGGCACGCTCAGCCTTCTGCTGGGCTCGATAGGCGGCATCTCTCTAATAGTGGCAGGAATAGGCATACTGAGCATAATGATGGTTTCGGTATCCGAAAGGACAAAGGAGATAGGCATATTAAAGTCGATAGGCTTCAAGCAGCGCGACATAATGCTGTTGTTTCTTTCAGAAGCAATAATGATCGGAGTCATAGGCGGAATGGTCGGGATGGTTGCAGGGGCTGGAGGCTCTTACATACTTCCAGCGCTTCTCTCTTCGCATAGCACAACGGCTTCAGCGGCTCCATCAACATCGTCGCCTGCGGTGGGCAGAGGCTTTTCAGGAGGAGGTTCATCAGGATTCGGAGGAAGGAGCTCTGGTTTTGCAAGCTCAAGCTCAGGCTTTGGATCTTCTTCGTCTTCGGTGAGCTTTTCTCCGGTAATAACCGTACAGACACTGCTTCTCGCATTTACAATTGCCATACTGATAAGCGTTGCAGCCGGCGCATATCCTGCCTGGAAGGCCTCCAAGGTCGATCCAATAATAGCGCTCAGGAGCGAGTGAAAGGTCCGGGCTCAATACTGCTCCATAATTTCCGCTACTGCGCTGCTCAGCCCCATCATGTAAGCTTCTTCTGCAGAACAATTTTCAAGGCACTGCATGTCCACGTACAGAACGTTTCCAGATTTAAACGAATAGCTCTTTATTTTGTCTTCCGCACTCGCCTTGCCATATCTAATCCTGAACTCTTCATGCCCTATGTAATTTACGTACATTATGCTTCTGTCCTTTCCATAGGACTTTTCAAAACCCTTTCTGAAGCTTTTCAAATTCTTTTGAACTGTTTCTATTTCGCTACGATTCTTGTATTCCACCAATGCACCCAAATATAATCAGGCCTTTCTTTATACTTACCTTTTGCCATGGTGTTTGACATTTATGCAATATGCTGCTCTGGCGTAAATACCCTATTTATACGCCTTTCCAAATCCGTTTAAGCTAGTCTTGCCAATTGACCCGACTACTTTGCCTATGCCCTTGTGGCTAAAACTCAGAACCAGCATTGCAAGTATTGGTATTGCTATAAGCCCTGCAAGGTGTACAAGGCTTACGCTCAGGTACGAATACATCAATATCAAGAATATCAGTATGAATCCCAGCCTGGTGTTCACGTACACCGGGTCAAAGCCCAGCTTTCTCGATTTCTTGAAACCTTTTTTTCCGCTCCTGACTTTCAGATAGTAAAACACCTCAATTCCCATGAAGATTGCCATGAACATGCACATGTCGAACCCTATTATCGACGTGCCTGTGGCGACCTTAAGCCGCAGCTCTGGAAACTCCGAAAAATAAGCGAAAGACATAGCCGAAGCTATATACGTCGATATCACTGCAGAGGCAAATATGTATGGCATGCGCATGCCTCTTTTAGTGACGCGGCTCAGATACCCGAAATAAGCTCCCGCGCCGAATATCAATACGGCTACGAATACGAAGTTTGAGGCTACTGCCACGAAGAACCCTGCAGAACTGCTGGCCAATATGCAGTTTTCCAGCGGATTGAACGGAGCTGTTACAAACAGGAAAGTGCTGTTGAGCACCGGCCTGGTGCATGACCCTTCAAACACTGCCACAAGCAGATACAGCGCCATGAAAAGCAGAGTATATCTTGCTCCATTATCGAGATAATCAAGGGTAACTGGCTTTCTTTTCATTGAAATCCTCTCGGATGCTGCACAAAAGTATTATATCCAAAACTATAAATATAATCCACGGATAATGAGAAATCGGCTTTGGCAATGAACTTGAGTTTTACTTTGTTTGATGCATCCGCACCGCAAGGAATGTCAAAATACGAGGGCGCGAAGCTAGCTGCTGAAAAAGCCGTATTTGGAGCACTTCTGCACGATAAGGAGTTCAGGGATATAGCAAAGGGCTTATATGCAAGCAACAGCATGGACGCGCTAAGCCGCATGCTCAAGTCTGTGATATCCAATGAAATTAAAATGGAAATATCAGACCTGTTATTCCAGATAAAGGACAAACATGACCCTTGGGAGCGTGCAAAGCCTGGCAGTACCGAGCTTCTGTTCTCGGCAATCAAGATGTTCGATTCCAAAACGCTTGACATGGTAAGCGTTTACAAGAATGCAGATGGCATGCTCGAAATCCTGCTTGGCATGCTTCGCTAGCTTTCCAAAAAGGCAAGTTTCAGTCCTGTTTCATTGGTATTGTTTCACACCCTCAAAAGCTTGGAATCTTTCAGCAGCGCGTATGCGTATTCAGCTATTTCCCGCGCTTCAGCCCTTGCTCTTTCGCCGATGTTCCCAATGTAAGCCCTTGAAGCCACAACTACGCTGTTCCTGTCAAACACATATATCTGCATCGACTCGTCGGGCATCAGCAGCTTCTCCTCCTCAGTGTACACATATTGGTTTTTGGAGGCATATTCCCTTACTGCATCGGCTATTCTTCCAGCTTCTGCCTGTCCAGCAGGAAATGTGTAGATCACACGCTCTCCGTTGCGCTTTTCAACAGTTCTCATGTACTTGCTCAAAGAAGGAGTTTCGGATTGTTTTTGTGGCATTTTCACACCACATAAAATTATCTTTCATAAACATATAAATACCCTATTCTTGGCCTCAATGTGTGCTGCATTCCAAGTCAACGGTTCCCCTTCTAGCACAAGCACTATTTCATTTCTTAGCTTAAGCGGAAGGTTTGCGTAGATATTTAGGAACTTTCTCTTGCGTCCATCAATATCCTATGCATGATAATATTCAAATATCAACATAACTGCATTCCGATATGCAAACTTGCGATTCCCTAAAGCTTGTCCATCTTTCTTACTATCTGCAGCAGCAGGTCAAGTATCAATCCCGATATAACTGAAAGAAACCCAACAGTTACAAGCATGAACGCTATCAGCGACCTTCCTATTTCGTTGAGCGTGCCGGTGTGCAGGTAGTTGGCTATTACAAAGGCGCCTATGACAAGCCCAGCGAGTATTAAGAGAACTCCGATTACTCCGAATATGAGAAGCGGAGAATAGTCCCTTGCGGACCTTACGATGTGGCCCGCAACCCCCAAGCCATACAAAAGCTTGGACTTGGCGAGCTTGGATTCCCCGCTTGGCCTGGGGTAATAGCTTATTGGGATATCCTTTATTTTATTATAGCCTGCCTTGGATACTTCGAGAACGAAGAACAGCGTGCCTGCCCTATAAGGCACCACTTCGCTTATCGCTTCGAACGCCTTTTTCTTCATTGCGAATATGCCTGAAAGCGCATCGTGTATGCCTATGCCGTGTACGGCGTTGTATATCTTCGTTATGTTCTTGTTGCCGAACGAGATATATCCGTTCATGGCCTTCCTGTCCCTATTGTGGAGCCTGTTGCCGAGCGCCATATCTGCATCTCCTTCAACGACAAGCGCAACAACCTTGGCAAGGTCCTCAGGATCGTATGTCCCGTCCGGATCTATTGTTGCTAGCACATTGCCTTTTGCGTGCGAGAAACCCTCCATAAGCGCGTTCTCATAGCCCTTGCTCTGCTGCTCTACTAGCTTGACCTTCTTTGCGCGTATCCTCCTCCTGTATTCTGGGCCGCTCTTGTCTATGACTATTATCTCGCATCCGGGCATGAGCGCCCTAATGCTGTCTATGACCGCGAACGCGCCCTCCTCCTCTATTGTTGGGAGTACCACGCTAACGCCATTCCATCTCAAGTTCCGCACCTTTCTGTTTAAATTGAAAGCCAATCCGTTAAATACTTTTCCAAAGGCATTAATAAAAGTGGCAATTGCTGATGTCAATGGAGGAATTTGACGCATGCATAGAAATGCTTGCAGGATCTTCGCTCAAGCACGTGTACAATGAAAAGCTGGGCAAGCTCGTTGTGCACAGGAAATCGGCTTTTCCCCTTCCTAAAAACTTCAACTACGGCTTCATAAAAGGCACGCTCAGCCATGACGGCGATCCGCTGGACGTATTCGTAATGAGCAGCAAGCGCCTAAGGCTTGGCTCTACGGTCAAGGCGAGAGCCATAGGGCTGCTCTACGTCAAAGACGAAACTGGCATTGACAACAAGATAATGGCCGTGGATTCATCAGACAAAACAATGGGTGAAATTTTGGAGTTATCCATGCTTGATAAGGAAAAGCTCAACTCCTTGATTTACATGCTGGAACACAACAAGGACGGCCTGAAAGGCAGATGGACAAAGGTCTATTCAATTGGGGACAGCAAAAAAGCGCTCTTGGAAATACGTGCCTCGTTCAAGAATTTCCGGAACAGAAATATCTGAAACTGCCGCCTGCGCTTTCAAAGCTTAACCGGCAATATCTGCAGTTATGCAATAATGATTTATTCTTTTACTGAGAATATGTGCTGGTGTTAAAATGAAAATAGGAATCATAGGTACTGGGAATGTTGCAAAAAGCATAGGCGAAGCGCTTTCAAAGAGCAACGAAGTCGTTTATGGCTCGAGGAAGCCCGAAGAGGCAAAGCAGAAGATGCCGAACGCCAATGTGCAGAGCATAGAGGAAGCAGCAAGGAATTCGGAGCTCATAATACTTGCGGTGCCATACGAAGCCGCAAAGGAAGCGGTAAAGGAGATGAAGAAAGCCGAAGAAGGCAAGATACTTGTGGATGTCTCAAATCCAATGGACAAGAACTGGAGATGGGCAAAGGGCTTCAACGAGTCCGCTGCGGAAGAGCTAGCCAAGCACGCAAAGGGCGCCAAGGTTGTCAAGGCTTTCAATACTATATTTGCAGAGAATATGAAGACCGGGCAGCTGGGGAACGAGAAGCTTGCCACGTTCATAGCAGGCGACGACGAGCAGGCAAAGGCTACCGTAATGAGCCTCGCCAAGAGCATAGGCATGGATCCGGTTGACGTGGGCGCATTGGAAAAAGCGCGCTACATAGAGCCCACAGGGCTTCTGCTCATAGAACTGGGCTATGGAAAGAAGATGGGCTCAGGCATAGGGCTCAAGCTTGTGAGGGGCCAGCAGGCTCAGCAGCCTTCTGCAGCGCAGGCACCTTCGGCTCCAACGCAGCAATAATAATACGGATCACGGCAGCAATAAGCTCTATTCGGATTTTGGGCGTGGCAAAATGCCCCGCCATCTTATTTTTAAAATATGGGCCGGAAATAAAATCTAATTTATGCGCATGACGAAATCCACTGGATTGAAAACAGGCATAAAATCAGGGTATGCTTGCATACAATCAGGAAATCTATAAATATATAAAAAAACGCAAATATATTACCAAGGATGGAAAGGTTTTGTTATGGAAATATTCAAGAATAAGTATGGTTCAACCGAAAACAAAGCAAACGACGCAACTAAGCAGGCTTCGGCACAATCGCAAAAACAGGAAGAAAACTATAGGAACTTACTCAGGGAAAATTCAAATACTGGAGAAAAACAGTCAAGTTCCAGGCTTCGCAGGCGCGATAAAAGAAAGCAGACAAAAACCGAAAAAATCTCAACCGGGGTAGGCCTCGCCGGGATTGCAACCATTCTCGGGACCGAACTATTTGCCGTAGCTGCTACGGCCACTGGTGCATTGAGTTCGGCTGCCATTGCAACATATTCTGGAGCCATGCTTGCAGTTGGAGTTGCCGGAATGGCGGTTGGCTCAGTGGGATTATATACATCCTTGATTTTGGAAAAATTATCCAAAAGAAAGGAGCATAAGAAAGCGCCAGAAGCATGACTTCATGCTCGGCGCTTGGCTTTTCAGCACTTCGCTCCTTTCTTCAGCTCTTTCAGCAGCATGTTTGCCGCAACCCCATAACTAGGAAGGTTTTTGGCAAGAGGCTTCAAATCAGAATCCCAAATGGGCCCAATCTCTTTTATCCTTCCCTCTAAATTGTCCAAGGAAAAAATTGCATGGTCATGCTCAATCTTTTTGCGGGCCAATCCCATATCGAGCGCGAATCCGCTGCCGAGCAAGAACCATAAGTCATACAGGTCCCTGGGCTTGACCTCCTTCCTTGTAGCAAGCGCCCTTACTTTCTCTGCCATTATCTCCTTAATATTCATTACGAGAAGCGAATATGCATGCAGGTCAGGATCTTTATATATCATTCCAGGGTTTATGCTCTTGAAGTCCGGCTTCAGCAAAAGCCCCTCTTCGTTGTTAAAAGTCATTGGAAGGATGTGGCGCATTCCCGTAGAGCCAAAAGACGGCCCCTCTATGTGCATCTTATACCCGAGCCCGTGCTTTATCTTTTTAGGGCCTGTAATGCTGGTTGGATAGTAGTCTCCCATCCTTTTTGCAACTCTTTCGATTTTGGCGTTAGGCTCTCCAAAAAGCAGGTTGAAATCCAAATCGCGCGACAGCCTTTCGAGCCCGTAGACCTTCTGCAGCGCCATGCCTCCCTTGAACACTAGCTCGTTGGAAAATTCCTCATACATGCAAATCAGCGCAACGTGCTGCAGGTAATCGTTCTCGATGAGAAAAGGATCAACGCCGCGCATCTTTGCATAAATGCCAAGTTCTTCTTTGCCTATCATTTTTGCACCAGCTTTTTTGCTTTTGAATATACGCTCTTTACTCCGCTTTTTTCTGCATACAGCAGCAATTTTTCAGCATCGAAAATGCCTGCGTCATTGGCATTTTCCATTGCCTCGCTTATATATTGCGTATCTTCAAGCAGGTACAGCGAATCTACTATTGCCTTTTCTATGTCGGCAATCGAAACATCATGCTTCCTGCTGTAGCCATAGAGCATCTCTTTCTTTACGCTCCTGAACTCTATCCGCGTTCCAGAGAACAATTCAATGCTGGAATGCCTTTTGCCTGTTATCACCTTTATTGTGCTTGACACCTGGTCTATGAGCTTATAATATACCAATGCTGATATCAGGCTCACATAGGAGGGATGCAGTATTGCGGACGCAATCCTGAACGGGTCAGTGCCGTTTACGCAGTACAAGCCGTTTTGTATGCGCAAAAACCTCTTGCTTTTTGAAAGCGCTAGGTATACGTAATTCAGGCGTTTGCCTGTAATCCTGGCCACGTCTTTAGGAGTAAATATGTCAAGCCCGTTTAGCTTAAGCTCTTGCTCCAGTTCCTCGGATTTCATGATTAAGTATTACATGTATATATTCTTATATTTTTCTATAAGATTCGTTACATACAACCCTGATTCCTATTCAAAGCCCGAGCAGGCTCTCCGATCACGTTATCTGCTCTTTCAGCATCTACAGCTTATGGCTTTCCCGTTGCTGCCTGTGAATTTTGCCATGCCAAAAGCCATGTTTGCCGCAACCCCATAACTAGGAAGATTTTTGGCAAGAGGCTTCAAATCATGGTGCTATGAAGCCCAATCTTCCAAATAAAATTCATAGCGCAAAACCAATAGCAGGATTCCTGACTTTGCATTTCCGCTCAATGCGCCCAATGCCATAAAAGTTTTCTCTAATACTATTTAACAAAGTGAGCGGGAAATCCCACACTCTTTAGAGGTGGGATGAAAGCGAACCGCAGAGCAACAAGATATAAAAATTTATGAGCATATAGATAAAATAGATGGCAGATATGGAACTGACAAGAGCTTATAAATTCAGGATTTATCCTGATGCAAAACGACAGTCAGAGATAGAATTGCAACTCACACTTTCAAAAGAATTCTACAACCTGCTTCTCGAAAAGTCAATAAAATCATACAGGGAAGGAAACAAGAAACTTTCAATGGCGCATCTGAATAAGTTTGCAAAAGAGATAGAAAATGATAAGAGATTTCTGCAGATATACTCTCAGACAAGATGCGAAATAAAATATCGTGTGCTGAAGGCGTACCAAAACTTCTTCAGAAGGGTAAATGAAAAGAAATCAGGCAAAAGGATAAAAGTTGGTTTTCCTCGTTTCAAATCAAAAGACAGATATTGCAGCATAACCTACCCGCAGGACAACGGCTCATTCGCAATTGTAAAGAAAAACAAAAAGCATATTTTGAGAGTATCTAGGATAGGCGGTATGCAGATAAAGTTGCATAGATCTATAGAAGGTAGGATAAAAACCCTTACAATAAAGAAAAGAGGCGGAGAATATTTTGCAATATTTACCACAGTAAAGGAAGTAGAGCTTCCAAAGGTCGAAAACACAAACCCTGTAGGCATAGACATGGGCCTCAATTCATTTATCGCGCTATCAGATGGAACAAAAATAGAGAAGCCTAAATTTGCAAAGAAAGCAGAGAAGCATATCGCAAGATGGCAGAGAATAATCGCAAAAAGGCACAAAGGCTCAAAGAGGAGGGAAAAGGCAAAGTTGAATTTGCAAAGGAAATGGGAACACGTTGCAAACCAATCAAACGATTTCGCACATAAACTGTCAGATAAATTGGTAAATTCAGGATATACATCATTTGCAGTGGAAGACCTTCACATTCAGAATATGGTAAAGAACCACAATCTCGCACAGTCAATTTATAACGCTTCATGGAACAGATTTATCCAAATGCTCTCATACAAGGCTGAAAGTGCTGGTATGAAGGTAATAAAGGTGGTTGCAAGAAATACATCAAGGCAATGCAGTAATTGCGGCAACATTCAAGACATGCCATTATCCATCAGGGGATACAACTGCAACAGATGCGGCATGCAGATGGACAGAGATATAAATGCTGCAATAAACATATTCAACAGAGCTACCCTCGGACAGAGGGGAAGTCACGCTCAGGGAGAGAGTGTAAGACCTCAAAGGGGGGCAGTTCTCGAGGAACTGAGAACCGATAAAACACATCCTTTGCTGGATGCAGTGATTGCATGACGCAGAGGAAGCCCACGCCGTTCACGGGTGGGAGGATGTCACAAGACTCATGAATGGTGAACTCTACGAATTCCAAACGGGAACCTAAATCGAAGACGCTTAGCCTTGTGCGGAACTGGCTTCCCGTTCCGAAAAGCACAAGATTCAGCAGAATGGACAAGGGATATGCGTCCTCAAACTGGATATTTAGCTACAACAACGGCAGATACATCTTGAAGCGTTTCATGGATTGGAAGAAGAGGAGCGACATAGAAAAGGAGTATGAGCTTACAAACTATGTCAGGAAATCAGGCTTCCCATACGAAGTGCCTGAAATGCTTCCGGTAAAGAATGGCAAGCCTTACATAGAAAACGAGGGCGCGCTTTATTCAATGTACCGCTTCATACTTGGCAATGCGGACCTTCCGATAACAAAGAAGGATGCCTACGAAATTGGCTCTATGGACGCGCAGCTTCATAACATATTTGAAAAGAAAAGGTTCGAATCAAGCCGCAGAGAAGGCTATCAGGCATTGGAAAACATAAAGGCAAGGCTTCACGATACTTACGAAAAGGCTTTGCACAAGACTGGCAAAGAGGACAAGGCTTTCATGGCTGCATAAAAGTTTTTTGCTCCTTTGCTAAACGGCATGGATCTTTCCTACTATGAAACTCTCAAGTCCTATCCCGTGCATTTTGACATAGCAGCGGACAACCTGCTCTGGAGGAATGGAAGAATATACGCGCTCATAGATTTTGCCAACATAGCAAACTACCGAGATGCGCTGCTGATGGACCTTGCATGGGCCATACACTTCTGCGCAGTAAACAAGAAAACAAGGGCCTCATATAATAAAATCCTTTTAAAGGCGCTTATAGACGGCTACACTGACAAAAGAAGCCTTTCAAAGGAAGACGCCCAGGCGCTGCCTTCTCTGTTGGCAATAACCAACGCTTCAGACACAGAGTTCTTCTACAACTCAAGCCGCAAGACTCCGGATCAAAAGGAGCTAAAAATAAAAAGCCAGATAAAGCTTACGAAATGGGCGCTCAGAAACAAGGGCTACTTTTTAAAGATGAGCCTCTCGCATGGATAACTTATCAAGCCTTATCAACTTCACTTCCTTTCTTGCCAAAACGAACAATATTATTATAATCGGGACTATGAATATCATGACATTTCTGAATCCGATATAATCTATCAATACTCCAGCTGCCGTCGGGACGACTATGTTTATGAGCATAATTATAGCAAAGAAATAGCTGTTTGCCTTGTTCCTTTTGTTTATGTCGAAAGACCTGCCTATTGAAGATATGGATAACGGATACGTAAGCCCGTGCGGCACTCCGAGAATCATTATCCCTATTACGTAAAGCAAAGCGTCCCTGCTGAAAAATACTACAGATACGCCTATGGCTGTCATAAGCATTGAAAACTTTATATACTTCCATAAGTTTGACGGCACAAAATACGATAACGCTAATCTTGATATGAACGATACCGCGAATAATGCGGAGAAAATCAGCATTATTACAGAGTACGGCATTTTGAAGGCCTGCTCTGCAAATATGCCGCTGAAAAATACTATCATTGAAAACGGCACGTTGTAGGTCAATATTGAGAATATTGCGACCTTGAAGCCGGGGTTGGCAAAAACCTTCACGTCTTTCGATTCTTCCGATTTGGCCTCTGGGAATTTCATGAAAGGCGACAGCACTACGGCAATGACGCTTATTAAGGCAAAGAGCAGGAATCCGTATTTTAACGGAAAGTAGTCAAGCACCAATCCTTCCAAAGTGGGTCCGACAATAAGGCTTGCACTCAATGCCAATGTGTATATGCCCATCATCCTTTCTCTTACCTTTCTGTCTGGATAATCTCCCGCGGATGTTATTATGTTCGGCATTATTATCCCGGCTGAAAAGCTTACGAACAGCACGTAAAGCCATACCGAGAAAGCAGTCGAATACATTATCAACAGCAAAGAGACTGTTATAAGCACATTTGCGAAAATAAACAGGCGCCTGCGCGACCTGGCGCATAGCCTGCTGTTTATGAAGAATGTCGTCAAAAACATTACAAGCGAGGAAAATCCGGCAATCAGTCCTACATCAGTCCCGTTGAAATGAAAATATCTTTCAACGAAAAGCGGTATGGTAGTCATGAACGCGTTGTTTGAGGACCTTACCGCAAAAGTGAACGCTACAAGTATAAGTATCGAATAAATGATATTCAAATTTCTGCTTTTTGACATTGAGTTTGCCCGCTTGCCTTTTTGCTTTCAACAGCTAAAAGGCTTTCAGAATACGCCGCTTTCATGAATTCTTTTTTCCACGAAATCGCTTACATAGAGAAAATCCTCAAGCTTGTGCTGCACCATGGGCTTTAGGCTTTTCCAAGTCCTTTCTATGCTCCCAATAGCTTTGCCAAATTCTTCAATGCTTGGCTTTATATTCGCTTCAGAGAGCTTTTTATGGATTAAATCCTTGTCGATGCGTGTATTCTTTCCTACAAAGAAATAAAGATCGTATAAATCGCGTTCCCTATGCTTGCGTTTTAGCGACATGAGCGCGCGAATTTTCTCAGCAAGTATCTCCTCCCGTTTCATTACCAGTGCGACATAAGGCCTTGCATCTGCATAAGCCGGGTTTCTTGGCATTGCTTCACTGCCTAGGTAAAGCTTTTTTGCTGTCGCAACCTTGAAGCGTATCTGCTGTGCTGTGCTCGCTTTTCCATTGAACTTGGGCCCCTCAACTAATATTATGGAAGCAACAGTCCCAAAATCATTAACATGCGGCTCCTCTTTATAGCTGTGCGTGTACTCAAGCCTTTCTATTGCATCCCTTATTGTTGACTTGGCGAATTCTTCTTGCTTTTCTACCTTTTCAGAAAGCGTAAAATCTAGGTCTTCAGAGAACCTGTCCGAGTTGTAGAATTTTGCAAAGGCTGTGCCTCCCTTGAGCACCATCTCATTCGAGGAATTTGCATATATGTTGTAGAGAAGCAGATCCTGAAGGTAGTCCTTTTCGACTTGGTAAGGGTCATTGTATGTCTTGTACTCTGCTAAGGCATCTTTGGTAATCATTGGATCCTCTCTTCAATCTTTTCAAGAAGCTTTTCTATGCGCTTCGCAAGGTTCCTTCTTCCTGCAAGCTTGGCAAAACCAACAAGCTTTTCCCTGCTTATCGCCCCGCTTTCCATTGCCTCCTCGGCATATTCCTCGAATCTTCCGAGGTAAAGCATGTCTACAATGGCCTTTTCGGGCTCAGCCATCATTGCGCCGTCAATCTTCTTATAGCCGTACATCAGCGAAGGCTTTACCTTCACGAATTCGATTCTTGTACCATCAATGCTTATGCTGCTGTGGCGCTTGCTTGAAAGCACATATATAGTATTGGGAATCTGTTCTGTAATGTTGTGGAACCTTAAAGCAGATATTAAGCTAACATATGAAGGCTCCACTATGCTTGAAGCTATCTCGTAATTGCTCGCATCCGGAGTATAATAAACTCCGTTTGCGGCCCTTTTCACTATCCTGTCCCTTCTGAGAAATACGGTTGTATAATGCTTTGGCTTCCCTATGATCCTTGAAGCGTCCTCTAAAGAGAATACGCTTATGCCGTTCGTTTGCAGTATCCTATTGAATTCCTCTGTTTTCATGGCAATACATCTAAACACATATATCAGGCATGTGCCGGCAAGCATATTTGCCTAATCATGGCACCAAGCACTACTACTAATACTAAATAACAGGTCAAATATTTATAAATGTTGCTTAAATGTAATCAATTTTGATTACTTTTATGCATAATTTAAAAAATAAGCACTGTAGTGTTATTTCTTTCCTATGGGTAATAAATAAGCTATACTGTTAAGTGTATGCACATTTTATTTTGTGAAATAATCTATCGTTTTGGATATGCCTTCATCCAACCCTATTTTTGGTTTCCATCCTGGGAAAGAGTTTTCGCCAGATACATCTGCTAACAGCTTGTTTATATCGCCTATTCTAGGTTTTCCCTGGAAGGAAAAAGTTACGTCTTTTATGCCTAAAAGTTCTGAAACCTTTTTGGATAAATCTTTTATGCTTATAACCGAACCAGTTCCCAAGTTATAAGTACCAGACCTGCTACCAGAAGTAATTGCCATGTAAAAGGCGTTATTAACATCTCCTATATAAATAAAATCTCTTTCCTCACTTCCAGTTCCCATCATAGGAACTGGGCGCTCTTCGAGCATAAGCTTTCTTATCGTATCTGGTATTACATAGGATCTATCGCAATACTCTCCATATACATTAAAAATCCTGAATATTGTATGGTTTTCTGGAGCATAATATTTCACTATGCTTTCATCAATAAGCTTGGTTAGCCCGTAAAGATTTATGGGCTTTGTTTTTGATTTTACTGGGGTAGGCATTACCTCTGCCTTGCCATAAACTGCCGCAGTAGAAGCAAATATTATTTTTGAACCATACTCCTTTGCCAGTTTTGCAACATTATACGTGCCGTTGACATTAGTAGCAAAGCATGCATCGCAGTCTACTTCGCATTTCTGGGGATAAGCATTGGCGGCTAGGTGTATGACAAACTCCGGTTTTGATCTTTCGAAGGCCTCTTTCAAAGCAGAATAGTCTTTTATGTCTACCTTGTTGCTGCCTTCTTCCAATATATCTATTCCATAAACATTAACTTCTTTGCTCTTTAAATAGTGCACTACATTCGTTCCTATAAAACCTGCGGATCCAGTAACTAAAACACGCATTTATTCACTATCTTTTATTATATCTAAAATCTTCTTTCCTGCAGCTTTGGAATCTATAAGTTTTACCAGCTTCATTTCATTCAACCTCATCTTTTCTGCTGCAGTTTTGTCAAGCATTAAGATTGACCTTTCAATGCTCGGAACAGAACTGCTTTCTGCAACAAAACCTATATTATTGTGCTTTACGAACGCGGCCGCATTATTCATTTCGCTTTTTACGGTCAATATTGGCAATTTAGCAGCCATGGCTTCTAATATAGTATTTGGCATTCCTTCTCTTTTGCTTGGAATTGCAAAGATGTCTGATTGTTTGAAAAACTTTATCTTATCTTTATCGCTTACCCTGCCCAATATCTTTATATAGCTGTGATTTTTTGCTGTGCGTTTTATTGTGTCTATCAAGGGCCCCTCGCCTGCTATTGTCAAAGAAAATTTCTCTTTAGAATTTTCATTTGCTGCTATTACTGCCTTTACTAAATTTGCAATATTTTTATGTTCTGCCAGCCTTCCAAGGTAAAATATTCTTTTATGGCCTTTCTTCTTATCAGTTTTATATTTTGCAGTGTCTATCGGGGTATAAAAAAGCTTAAAATTTCCATCTGGATTTACTGTTTTAAGTTTGTCAAGAATATAACTACTGACGCAAATGCCGTTCCTAAAACGCTTTATTGCCTTATTTAAAAGCATGTGTTTTAACCCGCTGGGCCAATACTCGCACCAGTCAATAATAACGTTATCGTATGGTTTAATATAAAGAAGGTGCATTACCGGCATTTGGTTTACTATTATCTTGTCATAAGAGTCGTGTATGCGGTCAATTAAGTCTGCACATGCCACTGCATAATCGAATGTGTTTTTTATGCTCCTTTTTGTTCCGCTGGAATATCCTTTTATTGTAACATGCCTGTAAATATCAAATTTCCCTGCTTTTTCCTGTTTAGGCAATTTTCCAGTATAATCTATAGTATATACATCAACATCTGCGCCCATACCGGTAAGCGCGTTTGCAAAGCTGTCGAAGCGGAATTCCTGGCCTCCAAGGTGCGGTGCAAAAAACTCTGTTATCAATGCAACTTTCATATTATCACAATATCATATGGATTATGTTTAGCACTAATTATCCCGAATTTAAAGTTAATTTGGTTACTGCTTATTTAATATCTTTCTTTTTTGCTCTTTCCATCCATAAATTCCTATCCCTATGGTAACGAACAGCGCAGCAAAGCTCACACCCCACGCAATCCACGCATCTGTCTGCAGGGTATAATACAAAGTAATAGTATAATTGCCAGTTTTGTTCATGTACCACGCATTGGCAAACCCATTGACTGCGATATGGTCGCGAGGATTAACTTCAGTTCCATTGGAATAAAATGCTGTCCAGTGTGGATCGTACGTCTCCCGAAAAACCAGGTAGTAAGGAGTAGTAGCATTGGAAACATGAACAGTAACCTTCGTAGGCGTATTTTCAACAAAGCTGATGTTTGGCTTGGAAAAGTTCGCTATTTGAGTAGCGTTTATGGTATTGCTATCATTATAAAAACTAACAATTGAATTAGTAAATACTGAGTTATTTTTTATGTCAAATGAATAATTACCTAAAACTCTAAACTCATTTGTTATTGTGGAATTCCCTATGTTATCAATGTTTGACGAATATACTAACGGTACATAATTTATATTTTCATACACGCTAGAATTATCAAAATAAACTAGATTAATATCTTTTGAGTGATTCAAATTATATGCTATTACAGTAAGATTAAACGGGTAATACCCACAATTACATTTAGTATTATTTAAAACATCTGATTCTAAAATTAAATATTTTATACCAAATATACCAAATAAATTTGATAAACTTTCATTTGTTATTTTAAAATTATTTAATGTGCTACCTAAATATTTGTAATACTCATTTGTTGATGGTGGAAAAATTAATTCATTAACGCTTGTTTCTCCACCTGTAAAAACTTCGTGAGTATAAACTAAAGAAGAATAAATATTTACACCATAATACCAACTTGTTGTTTGCCAACCAGGTGCGGAGGGTAATGTAGCTACAGCAAAATTTCCAATATTGTTGTTTAGATAATTTGAAATGTTTATAACATACTTTGGGATATTATGAAAATACAAAGATCCATATCCCAAGTACGCATTTAAACCGTACGTTGATTCGTATAAAAATATTATTACTGTAGACACTAATAAAAGAATCAAGATCATAGTAAAAATCTTACTACTATCAAGCCTTTTCAATAATAATACTGCACCATAACCAAATAGTAACGAAAATGTGAAAATAGCTATATAATGTATTGATATAAATGAACCTCTAAATACACTTAAGTACGGTAAATACTTATAAAAATATTTGAAAATATTACCAAATGGTTTTGCAATAGTATTTCCAAAAAAAGTAATAACCAAATATCCAATGAAAATAGAGATAAGGTAGTTATATTCTAATCTATAATTTTTATTTTTTAGGATTAAACTCAAAATTGCTATAATAAAAATTAGTAAAGATGGGAAAAGAATAAAATATAAAACTTTATCAGTTGGAAAAAAGTCGAAAGAAAATATTATCCCAATCGATTTTATTGTATAAAATTTAATAAATGTTAAAGAACTCACTTTTGTCAAAAAGGCATAATACAATTTGCTAGATATTTCTGGTCCAAGCATCCAAGATAAGTTTAAAGTAACTGATCCAGCTACTACATAAAAAAAACTTTTTATATAATTAAGCCGAACATCGCTTTTAGCTAAAATTGTTAGAAAAACAAATACGGTTAATATAAAAAGCAGACTTTGAACGCCAAAATAAGTTCCTCCCATAGACAATATAACTCCTGCGGTAAAAATTGATAACGCTAAAAAGATTAAGTCTATTTTTTTATACTTATCAATATGCTTCAAAAGCATATATGTCGTAAGAATGAAAAAAGGTAGCATTACCCCTGCACTAGTTTCACCATATGCGCTTATTGGTATTACAAACATCAACGAAGATATTATTCCGATAATTTGTGCTTTGAATATTCCAAAATTTTTAGTAAAAGTATAAACTAAGTAGAACATACCTAAAGCTCCAACTAAAAATTGAGTATATAAAAATACAATAAACCCAATTGCATTGTTTCCAGTTAAAACTTTAGTTAGGTATCCTATGCTACCAAACAAATAATCGAAAATAGGTGTAGTTGTGTTAGGAACTCCAGTATAATCATATATTGACCAAACGTATAAACCAGCATATTCATCATACGAGTTAAATACTGTAACTCCAGTATCATGCCCAAAAAGATATCCAAAATGCGTATATATTAATATACTGATCAAAACAAAAATGGCTACAGCTATGGGTGCAAGATAAGGTAACTTTCCATGCATATAATCTAGAAAATAGTTAATCTCAATCAAATTATCACAAAAATCATAGATACAGCACCCCAATACCTTTTTTTACTTCTCTACTGTTTTTTACCTTATTATCAATTATCTCAATATGCTTAAAATTATCTTTTATTTCTTGGTAAAACTTCCCTACAGTATCCTCTAAAAGTATATCATGAAATGCTATAATCCCTCCTTGTTTTACAAATCTGGAGTACATGTTGAAATCATCTTTAACCCCATTATAACTATGGTCCCCGTCTATGAATAAAAAGTCTATTTTTTTACCCATTAATGTGTGTTTTATTCTATTTCTAGTTGGCTTTTGATGCGAATTCATTTCTACCAATATAATATTTTGCCTTTTTGTTGCAAATGATTTTATAAACGTTTTTCTCCAACCGTAGTCATTGTCTATACTTATCAAAGTTGCATTTGGGCTTGCAATCCTAGAAAAAAGGAACATCGTACCGCCACCTGCAGTCCCTATCTCCAATATTGTTTTTAAATTTCTTTTTTTTAGTATCTTTAAAAGCGAAAAAATTTCGAAACGGTTTTGCCCAGGCCATAATTTTATGCCAAAATAATTGAATTTTTCCAAATAATTTAACCATTCATTTAACTCGATGTTATTTTTATACGTATCAATATGGATTTTTTTTATAGCTCCAGAAAGAAAAAATTTGCCCAGGTATGAATTAACTAAAAATGTAAATAGTCCTTCTTCTCTGATATAATAAGCCGCATCATAAAGCTTTGGGTTGAAACGGTAAAACTGTTCGTATTTATGTTGTATCTTATATATATCATTCTCCATAAAAATCAATACTACTAAGTAGGTAGTTTATTAATAAAGCTTTGTTTAAATTGAATAATTAATGATTTTATGCTTAAAAGTAAATTAAATAATAAAGAAAACAACGGTTTAGTTACTGTAATAATACCTACTATGGATAGGCCAAAAATGCTAAGAAGGTGTATAAATTCTATTTTATTGAACACCTACAAAAATCTAGAAATTATTGTTTCAGACGACTCACGACTAAATAAAAGTTTAGAAGTTGTTAAACAAAAAAGAAAACATTTTCACAATATAAAATATATCAAAAATACCGGGAAAAGTGTGGCGTTAGCAATAAACAATGCAATTAGATTATCAAAGGGTGAATTTATTTTTATCTTGGATGACGATAACAAAATAGATAAAAATTGCATAGCAGAACTTGTAAAAACTATGAACAAATACAAGAATATAGGTATTGTTGGTCCTTTAGCCCTCTATTATACACATAAAGAAAGGATAATGCATGCAGGCGTCATGAGGAGTAGTTTTATGCGAAGGGCGATATATTTACATGAAAATGAGATATGGAATAATCAAATAAGCGAAGGTGAGGTTGTTGAAGATTTTGCAAATGCATTTATGTTTGTGAAAAAAGTCATTTATAAAGCAGGTTTGTGGGATTTATTGGTACCGCACATGGGGGAGGATGCTGATTTTGAGGCTAGAGTCAGAAAAGCAGGTTATAAAGTAATAATTAATCCTAATGCGATTACTTACCACGATATACCATTTGATCCAAAAGTTACATATTTCCTACGTGTAAATGAGAATAGAATGTATCATTCCATGCACAGTAAAATACTTTATGTATATAGATATGATACCTTTTTACAGAAGCTCACCTTTACCTTATCTGTACCGATTTACTTAACTTTTTATATCGTGGCAATAATAAAAGATAGAAACATTGGAAATATAAAAAGAAAACTGCTAAAGGCGCTATTCATTGGGACTTTTAATGGTTTTGCAGATGCTTTTAGGAAAAAAAACAGAATAGAATGGATTCGATAATATGGGAAAAAATATTTTGCTAACTATAATAGTGCCTACATATAAAAGACCAGATAAACTTATAAGGTGCTTGGAAAGTATTTTTAGAAGTACTTACAAAAAGATAGAAGTCATTGTTATAAATGATTCACCTGAGGACGATTTGAGTTTTTTAAATAAAAAATTTAAAATACACTTAATCCAACACAAAAAAGAGACTTATTGGGTAAGAAGCCGTAATGAAGGGGCTAAGCTGGCAAACGGCCCGCTTTTATTCTTTATAGACGATGACAATATAATAAAAATTGATACTATTGAAAAACTGGTTAAAAAATATAAAAATAGTGAAAATATCGGGCTACTCGGGCCTCTAATGCTAAACAAAGATAAATCTTTGTGGTTTTATGGTGCAAAAGCAAATTGGATAAATCCATATCCAAAACCAGTAAACATCTCCGAATTAAAAAGAGATTTGATAGAAACCGACGTAATACCTAATGCTTATATGATATCAAAGAAATCATATTTTTTAGTAGGCATGGAAGACCAAAAGTTTTTGCATCATGAAGAATTTGATCTCGCTCAAAGACTTAAAAGAAAAGGTTTCAAAAATTACATATATACAAAAGCAATAACTGTACATGACCATGGGAGTGTAGTAACCCATATAAGCCCATTTAGGCTTCGTACAATAATCAAAGGTCACATAATGATAGAAAAAAAATACGCTCCTTTGTGGAAATTTATTATATTTGCTATTTTATACGTGCCAATAAATTTTGCTTATTATTCATTATACAAAATACCGAAGCTTAATGGCCCTAAACTAGCCTACTACAAAAATTATATAAAAGGACTTAAGGAGGGATACTTTAATTAAGAATCCTGTAAACTCTCTTTTATGTATTCAATATTGTTTTTATCTTTTGAATAACTATATACTCCTAAAATGCGGGCTATCGTGTAAGCAACCATAAACAATAAACCCCTAATGATGCTCTTGGAAGAGGATGAGTTATAAAATTCACTAAAAGACTTAAATGCCACACCCCTTTCATTATCTACGAGCACCCTAAACATCCGAATGCCAAAGCCAAAATTTGAAGTTTTATATCTTTTGTGCCTATTATAAAAATTTTCTCCAACGCTGTTATCATTCTGATAATACTTATTTATTAAACCTTTTCCGCCATACACTATGTCAAATTTTTCTTTATCCATTATTAATCTATATCCAAACGACTTGAAGTGGGCATATCTTTCAAGATCCTCAGAAGTAAATAAATCTTTCCAAGGAACAAACTTATTCGCTTTTGCTTTAGAGAGCATACCAAATATAAATACTTCGTTATCTCCTAATATACCAATATTTTTTTTACCAAATCTATATACTCTTTATTATAAACAGTATCGAAATCCACATACATTAAAAAATCTTCATCACCAGCTTTATTTAACGCTTTTTCTAGTGCAATTTTCCTACCAAGGCCATGCGAACATTTTTTCCTTATTACAACTAAATTTTCAATATTTTTTAAAGTCTCGTAAGTTCCGTCAGTAGAGTAATTATCTACTACAAATATTTTAGCATATTTAAGCGGCATTAAAGAGTCTATGCAGGCCTGAACTCTACTTGCGTTATTAAATACTGTACCGTATATAAATAAAGTCATACAATCTGTAGATTATAAGAAACAAAAATATATAAGTGATAACATTATGAAAGTAGCTTTACTTGGTTTAAACGGGGACTTTGAAAAAGGTACTGGTTCAGGGATTAAAAACTACATGTATTACATTTATGAAGGTCTTTCCAAGTCAAATATTAAAGCAGATAAAATAGAATTTAAAAAAAGCAGATTATTGCAGCGCTCCCCATGGTTAAATAACTGGTTGTCCTTTGGTTTTGGTACGTGTGCAAAAAGATTCGACGGTTATGATATAGTGCATAATCCAGACCCCGGACATAAGATTTTCATGCGACGTGGCAAATATAAGCTTGTTACTACTGTACATGATTTTAGGGAATTTTTTGATCCTAAAGCTAAAATAAGCAGTAAAGACGATCTAAAACAAAGAATATTCGTAACTTTGGTAAAAAAATCACTATTAGCTGCTTTAAAATCTGACTATCTTATAGTACGTTCTACACAAACAAGGGACGAGGCAATACTTCTTGGTTATGATAAAAATAAAATATTTGTATCACCAAGTGGTTTAAATAAAGAATTTATTTCAAAACCAATTCAGAAGAGGAAAGTAAATGCACCCATATTTAGAGTTGGTTACATAGGTGGATTTAGCTATTCTAAAAATCTTATTTTTGCAATAGATGCGTTTAAACATATTAAAAATAACGATATGCACTTTCTTATCTATGGCAAAAAGGCGTTAGAATATGAGAATTTATTAAAATACTCAGCAGGAGTAAAGAGTATAAAATTCATGGGTTTTGCGCCAGAAGACAAATTGGTCTCGATATACAATTCATTTGATGCTTTTGTTTTTCCATCTTTATACGAAGGTCTCGGCTTGCCAATTCGTGAAGCCCAATCCCGCGGCCTTCCAGTGATAATATACAAATACGCTAAAATACCTAAAGAGGTAAGGAAATACTGCTTTGAAGCCGAGAACCCAGAACACATGGCACAGATAATAAAAGAATTAAAAGAAAACGGCTACAACGAAAAACAGCAAAAGAAAGCAACAGAATATGCGAGAAGCTTTACATGGGGGAATTGTACAAAGAGTACTCTAACTGCATATAAAAAGGCAATAACATATGCTTGATTTGTTTTGTTATAAGTCTATTCCTTGAAATACAGGTATGCAAAAAAGGACCCATTGAAACCCTTACTTTCATGCGAGATATCTCGCGTAGGTACTGTATGTTTCATATAAAATCTCGCCTTCTTTAATTTTTTTTCAATATTTTTGTATCCATAATGATATTCACCTTGAATTTGCCTGAATTTTCTTAGTGATCTACTACTTGCACTTAATAGAACACCATACTCACAACCTTCACAATCAATTTTTAATACTGCTCCATCATTTACCCGATAGTTGTTAAATATACTCTCAAGTGTATATACCTTTATTTTTTTTCCAGATTTTGATTCTTTTAATTCACTGCTAGCTACGCTTATGTGATTAGAGCCTATAATAATTTCACTATCTCTTGCGCCACAACCTGCATTTAGTAAAGTAATTTTCTTTTCTAAGTGATTTAATCTTATATTTTTGATTGCAGACATATAAGAATAAGGATAAGGTTCAAATGCATATACATGTTTTGCACCTTTTAAAGCAAAGTAAATTGCCGAATCACCTATATTTGCACCAATATCTATAACAACTCTATTTTTTACATCCAACTGTTTGTATTGTTCATCTATAAATTGCTCTTTTATCATACTTAACGTATTATGTAATTGCTTTTGAGAATCATAATTAAATTTTAATGGCTTATTGTCAAATTTGAATTCTATAGTTTTGTTTTTTTCAATTATTTTAACTGGACGATTTAAGTTAACTAACGCTTGTTGATCATCTCCACTTTCCCAAAACGAAAAATAATCTTCAGGTTTTTTTATTTCTATTTTTTTGCCATTGCGCAGCCACATTATGAATCCAGGTTTCTTCAAGCCTACTCTAAAAAGAATCACATCATACCAATTATTTACTATGCTTTTCACAACAAGCAAATCCTTTATTTTGCGATTTACCTTATCAAACTGCATTATAAAGTAATCTAATTTGGTAATATTCTTTCTAGGATCGAAATCTAGCTTCATTAGACCAACTTTGTGATAATATTTGTTAAGTATTAAATAAAAATAGATATAAATACACAGGTTTTATCAAGAAACTAAAAACACAGCAATTTTAATAATTTAATTATATTTGTCTTATTAACCGTATATCTAGAATAAAAGTTCTATTATTCAGGTCATTAAATGAGCAAAAAGCCATCAAGAAACGAAATAACCTTATTTGGCTTATTATTTTCATTCTTACTTGGCAAATCTTACATGAAGTCTAAAGTTGAAGAAAAAGTGATAAAAAAAGGCCGTTGGGCAATTCTATTGATGGTTGCTGCTGTAATTATTTTAATCGTTTTACTTTATTTTAAAATATCCATCAATATAAAGACAAACCTTCTCGTATCTTATAATGCTTTAGTTATTGCCGCCGCAGTATTTTTACTTAATTACCATATGGGCGAGCTTAGAGATGTAACAACTAGTTATAGAAATAAAATTACAAAAAATCCCGAAAAATTTTTGTTCTGGACTAAGAATAAAACACAAGATGCTGGAATAAGGATTGTTGAAGTTAAGGCTTTTTTCATAGGTGTAATACTACTCACAATTATCTTCCTTATGGTATCCAGCTTTATTATCATAGCTTCAATTAATCAAAATTTAGTTGCACTTTGGTTGTCCTCTGTTAGTTCTATTGGTATTGTGGCAGTTTTAACAGTTACCTTTTACATATATCTGAAAGCTGCTGTTAATTTTGCAAAGGAAAACCCATATAAAGCAGATAGATAATCACAAATTTATTATAGATTAACAGCTAGAAAATCAAACTCGTTTTTAATTTTTATTTGATAGTTTAAATGCATAGCAGAGCTGCATTGCGCAATTGCAGAAAAGGCTTATAATGATTCTATGTGCGTATTGAAGCATGGAAGCCGCTAAACTGCATAATGAAATAATCAAAGGCTATGCCTCTTCTACTCCTCATGAGTGGGAACGGCTGACATTGAGCAACGGGATAATGGAGTACATAACCACAATCCATTACCTTGAAAAGTATCTCCCTAAAAATGGGGTTGTTGCTGACATAGGCAGCGGCCCTGGAAGATACTCTCTGTGGCTTGCGCAGCACGGCTATGACGTTGTGTCTGTCGATCCCATTGAAAAGAGCATAAAGTCGCTGAAGGCAAGGTTCGCAGCCAGGAAGCTAAAGAAAAGGCTCAAAGGCGCATACGTTGGCTTTGCGCAAAGCCTCGAAATGCTCGAAAGCAAAAGCTTCGATGCTGTCGTATGCCTGGGCGGCCCTATGTCGCACATAATGGAAGAAAAGCAAAGGAAGAAAGCAGCTGCGGAACTTTTCAGGATTGCAAAGCCAATGGCTCCAATTTTCGTTTCTGCAATGGGAAGGTTCACAATATTCGGAGGGACCGTAAGTACCTTCCAGACGGATCTTGACAGCAGGTATATTGACAAATGGGCTGAAACAGGGGACTATTTTGGCGGGTATGGGTTCCTCCCATTCCACGGATTCAGGCCTTACGAGCTCGAAGGCCTGTTTGGCAATAAGGTGGAGCTTCTGGCAAGGACTGCCCTTGAAGGATTTGCATCGTACAGGGGAAGCTATGTCAAAGAGCTAATGAAGAACAAAAGAAGGTGGAACAAGTGGCTCAGGATACACTTCAGCACGTGCGAAGAGCCCGAAACCATAGGCGTGAGCGAGCATTACATGATAGTGGCAAAAGCCAAAAAGTAAACTATTGCCAAAACATCCAAATATTCAAAAAGCATTATTGCCCAATACGACTTAGTCTAGCAAAAGGCCCAGGCAATAACAATGGATAATAAAATTCCTGACAAGATCAAGGACCAGCACATCATAGTTGACAAGTCAGTTATAAGCAAAATAGCAAATGCCGCATCGCTTACAGAGCATGACAGCGTTTTGGAAATAGGCAGCGGCCCAGGAAATCTGACAAAAGCAATTGCGGCTCATGCGGGTCTCGTATATGCCATAGAGAAAGACCCTGGATATATAATGGAACTTAAAAAAATTTTCGGCGGCAACCGCAAGGTAATGGTTATAGAAGGCAACGCCCTGGATGTCAAACTGCCGCAATTCAACAAGATAGTTTCCAACCCACCGTATAAAATCCTTCAGCCGTTCTTCCTAAGGCTGCTGCACGAAAGAAAATATAATTTCGAATGCTGCGTAACAGTGGCCCCACATGGATTTTCAAAGCTTGCACTGGCGAAGCCCGGCTCTTTAGATTTTGGCGTAATGTCTGCATTCTTCTATGCCTTTTATAACGTAGAAGTTATCGCAGAGCTAAAAAAGAATGCTTTCAAACCGGAGCCCAGGGTAACCTCTTCCATATTAAGGATTTCGCCAAAACCAAACCAGTCGCCGCTGTCACTGATGCTCAAGCTGATGTTTTTGGAAGATAGCCGCAAGATCGGGAATGCAATGCTTGACGCTTTGTGGAACAACGGGGAATCCATACTGCAAAATAAAGTGACAAAGGCCGAAGCACGCAGAATAATGGATAAATTTGAAAACGGAGAACAGAAAAATCAAATACTCGAAAAACGCGTACTCCAACTGAGCAACGAAGAGATGGTAAGCCTTGTAAAATCCATATTAGCCAATATTTCAAATGTATAAAACCCTATAATACTAATTAGCGCTTCTGGCAAGGCCTGCTCTTGCAGATTGCGATATGCTATACTATGTTTTGCTGACTCTGCACGATTCAGGAATCAAACCCGATGAAGAAGCGCAATGATTCCATAAAATAATTAACTATTATTTTAAGCGTTTTATAGTTTATAGCAACTTTATAATTGATTCACAATTTTGCGCGAATGCATGAACCCTCGTTGCAGGAACATATGGGTAGAAGAGCTGCCTATAAACATATAAGCTACCCTGACTGGGCTAAGCAGCAAACGAAATAAGCGTTAAAATTTTTCTAGGTCAAGCCACTAGACCTGAATATCTCTGCTTTCAGATATGGATTTGGCCATTTTTGAAGGCCTTTTCAGCAAGTGCCCACCAGCCAAGAATGTCCTCCTTCGAGTCCAAAGTCTCATTCGGCAATTCCTTCCTGTCGAACCAGCCGTAGCCCCTGGACTCGTCGTTGAGCTTTATTTCTGAACTTTCATCCATGGAAACCGCATAGAAATATATGCTCCACTTGCGCAAACTGGTTTCCGGGGAAGTTTTGCTGCCTATGTGGATAAGCTTCTTCGGATCAAAATCTATGCCTATCTCCTCTCTTGCTTCTCTCGCGCATGCCTCCAATGCCGTTTCTCCTGGCTCCACTGAGCCACCTACGTTGCCCCAGCCCTTGATTACTTTTCCATCCCTTTCCTCTTTCTTGCGCCAAAGGAGAAGCATTTCGGAAAAATCACTGTTGAATACGCACGTGTAAGCGCCTACATGCTCCCTGCTTTTCTCTTCCATGTTAACCGCCAGCACTTATCATGCGTGCAAAACGTAAATATGTGATGCTAGCAAGTCGCTGAACAAGAAGGTATAAAAAATTTAGAAATATATGAGCTTATCAAAAGGTGCAACAGAATCGGCATGACTAGCAATTCTGGCTCTAAAGCAACAATAAAGCTTATAAAAGCTTCAAACTCTATTTGCAATAAGCCCTCTTGCACCGACCCGATATAAAATACATTCGTGTGCATGAAGCCGGAATTATAAATAGAAATACTTGGCAAATAGGCGTGGCAGCGCAAAAGCCAAATGTGGGAAAAAGGTGAGCCAATGCTTAGGATATATGGGACCGTTTACAATAACGCCGACCTGTTGGAAAAATGCCTCGAATCCATATCCGGTCTCAGGCCGTATAAGATATACGCAGTTGACAATTTCTCAACTGATGGAACTTATGATATTCTGAAAAGGCACAAAGAGGTCAAAATCGAGAGGCTGAAATGTTCAAGGGGCAAGGGAAGGGACATAGCCCTTTCAATGCTGCTTAAGGAAGCTGCGCCAGACGATCCTGTAATGTACATCGATTTCGACATGATATTCAGCCCGAAATACGTGGCCATGCTTTCGGAAATGATTAAGGAGGTAAAGCCCAACGAAATGTACCTCCTCTTCGGCGGGCTTAGCCTGGCCAATACTAATGTAAACCTTCCGTGGCGCGACCTTAACTCGGCAGAGGACTGGGAACGTCTTGCAAGAGCAAAAAACAAAGGCATACGCCTGCTGCTGGATAAAAACGGTATCATAAAGTTCAGGGATTTTGTTAATAACCGCGAAGCCATAGGCTACATGTTAAGAGATAGGGAAAAAAGGTACGCCAATGGTTCACTGTCGTTAAAGTTGCGGCTGTTTCGAATGCTCGTCGACAATGAGAGGGGCATGGCGCACAAGTCATTCCGAAAATTCTATGAGTCCTCAGGAAAGAAAAATTTTGGGAGTTTCCTGCAGTTTCTAACCGCATACGCATTTGCGCAAATCTTAGGGATATACTCTTACGACCCTAAAAAAAGCAATAAGGAATATGTGCTCGGTTTCAATACTTCAACTTTATGGAAGTTCTGAACGCTTGGCTTTTCAGGATCTGAGCCTAGATTCCGAGTTTCTGCTAGCGATTGTACTGCAATTGCCTCTTTTTCAAGTCCTAATAGCCGTCCAAGCCTAACTCAAAACAGGCCTGCGATCCTAGACAGTTCCGGATAAGTGTTTTGATACTTTTTCTTTACGAATCCCGTCCAGCCTTCAATTCTCAATATGTCTGATACTGTGAAAAGCGCTGCCGCTTTTACTTTTCTTCTCTTTGCAACTGCGAATAATCCTGCCGCTTCCATTTCAACGGTGGCTATTCCCTCCTCAGAGTAACGCTTTACCTCTTCCACAGTCTCCATGTACGGAGCGTCTATGGTCCATGTCGGGCCTTTCCTGAAGCCTATTCCTTCGCTTTTCATTATCCTCCCAATTCTTGCGGTGAGTTCCATGTCGGGCAAAACATATCTAGAGTTTGCCAGGTAGTGATGCGATACTCCCTCATCGCGCAAAGCCTTAGTGCACAGCACAAAATCGCCTATCTCCATGCTTGCATTAAGCCCTCCGGCAGTGCCCATTATGAGGAATTCCCTGACTCCTGCAGCTATGAGTTCCTCGGCTGCAACTGCTGTCATTGGCGCCCCTATATCCATATGCACCAATAGCTTTCCCCTGCCGAACTCGTATATGCCAAGAGGGTTTACTATGGATTCGAGAGATTTGGCTTCCTTGAGCTTGTAAGAAGCCTTGAAGCTTTTCACCAGCGAATTTGAATACACCATGACTGCCTTTGCGTAGCCCTTGCCGCGAACTTCTGCCTTCATGCTCTTGAACATGTTCGCTGCGCTGTACAGCGGCACGAACCTGTGCTTGCCTACGGTTTTGGGAAAATTGAGATTTTCCATGTTTAAAGCATTGCAAACAAGCTTATTATTGTATCTGTGTAGAAATGCATATGAAAAATAAGCAGGAATCTTGTATAAATGCAAATTTCTTAATCAGAAAAATCCAGTAAAATGGGCGAAAAATATATGGGAGAATCCCTGCCGGAAGCTGCGCTTGTGCAAGCAGCCGTGCATAACGGTAATGCCTATGCCGAATTGGAAAGCCAGCTTATCACGATTATGCCAGCCACTATAAGTATGCCTCCGAAAATCTCCACAGGGTAGAAGCTGCCTATTATTACGCTGCCGAGAAGCACCAGGAGCGTATCCGAATACTCGAAATCGTTTATGAAGTTCCTCTTAATCAGCATATTGGCCTTGCCCCTAGCTTTTGTCATTTTCATAGCACGCAGCTCCATGACAGAAGCGAAGGCAAAAGCAAAGCCCCCAAAAATTCCCAAAGCAAAATAAATGTTCAGGGCATAAACTGGCCAGGCAAAGAACAAGCCCGTGGCAATCAGGAATATTGGCTGGAAAAGCATCTTCGTGCCTATACTGTACTTCTTTATCCTGTAAAATTCCATGTAATACCCTATCCCTGCAAATACGGTTATAAGGAATATGAATGGCAGCGTGCTGAGCTGGAACCTGTATCCGTTGCTTTCGGCATAGAATATTCCAATAATTATTAGCAGCACGCCCATGAGCAGCATTACGGTTTGCCCGAGCCTCAGGGATCTTCTGTACTTAATTGCATCTATGGCAAAAAACACGAGTGCCGACAGCCCGATTAGGGGGTATATGCTGGCCAGCGTGTAGCTCTTGTAAGCTATAAGGAGCGGCAACGTGTATGCAGTAATCATAAATGCCGTTATGATGCCGAATGCGTATTGTCCTTTGGTCTCTGCTTTGACTCTAAGCCTGAAAACGAACTTCGTGGCAATGAAGCCTATCAGTATTCCGAACCCTATGGAGATTATTGCATAACTGAGGGGCAGGCTTCTAACTACTACGTAATCTATTGTGCCATTTACTGCATAAAGCATTACACTGGCCATCATCAACGTAAACGCGCTCCTCATGCAACCAAGTCAGAATACGCAGATAAGTCGTGAAATGCAATATAAATTCTTTATGCTGTTGCAAAAGGCCAGGATCACAAAACAGGCTGAGCAGCAGCAAAAGCGAAAAGGCTAAAACGTTTGCCAGCCAACTATGGAAGGGCATTCGGCCTCTCTCCATTGCAAACAAAAAGGTGGAAAGATGGCCAAAAAAGAAATGAAGTGGGTAAGCATAACTTCGCCTTCGGGCGATGCAAATCTATTCGCCCTAGATGGCAGAAAATACCGCATAATAGGAACGCTGAAGGAGAATTCGGACTACGGCGAATGCAAGCGCCTGTGCAGGGTATCTAATCTGGATTCCAGGGGCGAAGAAGAGTTTGCTGTGATTTCAGCTTTCATCAGGACCGAAAATGGCTCATTCGTCCAAAGCAAGGCGATATTGTCAAAGCCTGTAAGCGACGCGAGCTCAGCAATGGAAATGTTTGAAAGCACGAGATAACCTGCGTTAACTCATGCACGTTGCATAAATGTCAATAGAAGCTACCTTCGGGCGTAGCTTCAGAGCCATAAGCGTTTCCCTCTTCCAGGCTCTTTGCCCTTTCCCTTCTTTCGGCTGCAAGCTTCTCGTTCTTCCTTTTAGAACGGACGGAAATAACTGCGAGCGAGGCTGTAAAAACTGAAACTGCCCCTGCAGCAGCGGCAACGATTAGACTGCTTCCAGAGGCAACGTAAAATGTCGCAACCCCTGCATCAATACCTGTAATGGCGCCGTTTATGTAAGAGAAAACTCTTGCGTTGCTGGCGAATCTTTTGTGCTGGTCGGCAAGGTCGTTGTAGAACTGCGCCTCCTTTGCCATCAGCGCCTTTTTGGTTTCTTCATATCTGCCAGTGCCTATGGCATTGATGCTCTCGCGCTGCAGCTTTACGAGTTCGTTGTAATGCAAGTCTGTCTTTATCTGGCCATCATCAATTTTCCTGAGCATTCCGAATAAGCCCCATTTGTGCTTGTCTGCATCCTTTTGCCCTTCAATTCCCGCCTGCTGCTTCTACATAAAAATCATTGCAATGATAACATTTGCCGCGTTCCTAATATTTATATTTGAAGTTTGGCACTTCTCTAGCCATAAGCCTCAATGATGCTTTCTGAAAAGGCTTTACCAAGCCTAACGCCAAGAAGCACAAGTCTGCTATGCAAAATTTCAATCTAAATATCTTTTTGTGGCAAATACTGATTGTGGAAAGTGACACGATAGCCATAGACCTTGACGACACAATAGCCGACTCTTCAGCGATCGCTCTTGAAATAATACGAAAGGAATACGTCCCTGATGCGTCATTTGAAAAGTGGAAATACTATAGCATAGAAAAAAGCTTTGGCATAGCCGAAGTGCATGCCAGAAGCATATGCAGCCGCGCATGGGAAAACCCGGAAAGGATAAAGCTTGTAGATCCTTCAATACCTAAAGTAGTAGACGCCCTGAGGAAAACGCATAATATATACATAGTCACGGCCACGATCGGCGAAGAATCCTCTTTCATTCCCTGGCTGGAAAGAAAGCACGTAAGCTTCGACAAAGTATTACATGTATCCAATATGGCCGAAAAGGCATTGCTAAACAAGAAGCACGGAATAGGCTTTTACATAGATGACAGCCAGCTCGTAGCCGAATCCGTTGCCGCAGCAGGAAGGGTTGCGCTGCTCCTAAGGAAAAGCTGGAATGCGGATTTTTTTGACAGCGACAGGAACAAGAGCATAGTAAAGGTGCGCAACTGGAAGGAGATAGGCGATTTCTTCATGGGTTGAACTTGCGCCGGTTTTCCGCAAAAGGAATAAATATTTCCGATTCCAAGCACAACCATGGCATTCAAGGTAATCATAGACGGCAAGCCCTGTTCCGGCAAATCCACAATTGCAGGGGAGGTGGAGAAGCTGCTAAGGGAAAAGGGCACAAGCGCGATAGATGCAAAATCCTACGCAATGGAAAAGGGCTTCCTCTCAGGATTCCTGAAAAAATTTGCATTAGGCGAAATAGAATCGTACCGCTCATTTCTGTATACTGCCGCTTATCACGTCCTGAGCTACGCCGCGCAGGAAGCGAGCGCATGGAAGAACAGCAAGAAATACGAAGTTGTTCTTATGCAAAAATCGCCATATTCATTCTCTTTCATGATGGATGCAGCGAGAAACGTTTCCGGGAAAGAACCGAAACATGAGAAATTCAGTCTTCTCACCGGGGTGATAAAGGCTTGGGCTGGCACCGTGAGGCCGGACCTGTTCATATATCTTACTGCGGATTTGGAAACCTTAAAGGAGAGGTTCAAGCACAGGTCGGAAGGAAGGGACAGAGTGCATGCGCAAATGATAGAGGAAGGTGATTCTAGCCACTTGAAGCTGTTCAGGGGCTACACGCGCAACAATCTGAGCGTTATAAAAAATAATTCAAGCGTAAAGGATGGAGCCGCAAGCGTAACTGCAGCAATAATGGAAGCGTATTCTGCGTCAAAATTGCAGGGGGCCAAAGCGGCTGAGCTTGCCAGGAGCGAAAGCGCAGATAAGCAGTAGCCAATGCATTTCAAAGGTAGCATATGAACGGAATTTCAAAGGTTTGCACTGGATTCAGCAGCGTGTGCAATGCGCTTTTAGCCCACTTTAGTAGTTTCGCGAGGTGCTGAAATGATACAGATAAAGCCGGAAGACCTGGAAAAGCTGAACGCGGTAATATTCGACATAGAAGGCTCCGGCAGCGTTCCAGGGAGTACTCCATACGAGTCAGGGTCAATAGTTTCATTGGGCGCGGTGGACTTCAACACGAAAGATGAATTCTATGAGGAGTGCAGGGTCATGGACGGCAGGTCATATGACGCCTACGCGCTTAAGATAAACGGCTTTACGAAAGAGCAGATATTCGATAACGGAAAGCAGAGCGCGACAGAGCTCATAAGGAAATTCGAGGAATTCTGCGCGGTGCACGGCACTGGCATAATTGCCGCATGGGGGGACTACGACGTGAAAATGCTGAATGCCGCATATTTGCATTACGGCGAGCCGATGAGGCTTCCCGGAAGGTACCTGAACCTTAAGAACGTCTCAAAGGCGATAGCTGGCAAGTCCAGGCCAGGGCTAAGCAACACTGCCATAAAGCTTGGGATACCTCCGGAGCCCTATCCGCACATAGGCATAAACGGGGCTCGGCTAGCTTCAGAGGTAACTTCGCTGATGCTTTTCGGCAAGCACTTTTACAAGGAATACGAAGCCTATCCTGTCAAAGCGGCAATTAAGGAAAGCATAACTCTCAATGCCATGGAAATCGGGGCAGCAAGAGAGCACAGGAGGGAGAAAACCAGGGGATTCTGAGCAACCAGGGCTACAAAAAGGCTGATAACTATTTTATTAGTTGAGTGAGAATAAGGGCTGATGAAGATAATAGACATAAGCATGGAGCTGGAAAACGGCATGCTTACCTATCCAGGCAACAACAGGATAAAAATATCAAGGTCTAAATCAATAAAAAAGGACGGGGCCAATCAGTCATATATTTGCATGGAGAGCCATGCCGGCACGCACATAGATGCAGGATACCACGCAATGGAAAAGGGCTGGAAGCTGGGAAGCAGGAGCTTGTCAGATTTCTCAGGCGATGCGATCGTTGTTGACGTATCGGATTCCGGGAAGGCAATAGGGAAAAGCGTATTGCATGGCAAAAGGATAAGGCGCAATGACATAGTGCTCCTAAAATCGGAAAATTCGAAAATGGGATATTCGAAGTTTAGAAAGGATTACGCGAGCCTTTCCATGGACGGTGCGGAATACCTGGTTTCATTGCACATAAAAGCCGTTGGGATAGATTACCTAAGCATAGAGCGCTTTCACAGCGACATGTCGGTGCACAGAAAGCTCCTTGGTTCTGGAATATTGATATACGAAGGCCTGATGCTTAAGGGCATAAAGCCGGGAAGGTACGGCTTTGCAGGCTTCCCTCTGAAATATAACGGAGACGCTTCCCCAGCCAGGGCTGTGCTGATAAAGGGTTAGGATATAACGTTTGGAAAAAGGGGCAATAATCATGAAGGCAGGAACGATAATACCAAAACAAAAGGGGAGCTTCAAGATAATGGAAGTCGAAGCTCCGGAAATAAGCGAGAACGAAGTCCTAGTAAAAGTGAACATGCTTGGCCTTGACGGGACCGACAAAGAGCTTGGGGAAGGGCTTTACGGTGAGGCTCCCGCAGGCAGCGAATACCTCATACCCGGGCACGAGTCCATAGGGACTGTGGAGAAAGTGGGCTCGGCTGTAAACGGCATAAGTACAGGGGACATTGTAGTTGCGACTGTGCGAAGGCCGGACGATTGCATAAACTGCAAGAGCGGCGAATCGGACATGTGCATAAAGGGCGACTACCTTGAGCGCGGCATAAAGGGAGAGCACGGCTACATGGCGGAATACTACAAGGAGAAGCAGGAGTACCTTGTAAAGATACCAAAAGAGATATCCGAAGTGGCGGTAATGCTGGAGCCGTTCAGCATAGCAGAGAAGGCTGTCAAGCAGGTCCTTGAGGCCCAGAAGAGAATGGTGTGGCAGCCAAAGAGCGCGGTAGTTCTCGGCACAGGAACAGTCGGGCTGTTCGCCGCAATGATACTCAGGCTCAACGGGATGGACGTAGTATCCGTAGACAGGACGGCAACCAACACAATAAAGGACAGGATATATGCTGAGATGGGAATAAAGCACATAAACTCCAATGACGTGCCTATCGAAAAGCTGCCAGATGAGCTTGGCAAAAGAATAGACATAGCAGTAGAGCTTACCGGAAGCCCAAAAGCGGTTGCACGCGCGCTAAACGTGCCTTCGATAAACGGCGTTCTGTGCCTGCTGAGCGTAACCGGGGAGAGCTATTCCGAAAGCATAGACATAGGAAGGCTCAACTACAACATGGTGCTTGGAAACAAGCTCATACTCGGAAGCGTAAATTCAAACATATCCCATTTCATAAAAGGGGCACAGGACATGGCAGCAATAGAGTCGCAGCATCCCGGCCTTTTGAAGACCATGATAACAAGAAAAATAAGGCTCGAAGACTTCAGCTACGAAATGCTTAACGACAGGGAGCAGATAAAGAACGTAATAATAATGGGCTGATGGGATGCAGGACCTGGAATATGGGATAATAGGCAACTGCGCAACCGCTGCGCTGGTGCACAGCGATTCGTCAATAGACTGGCTGTGCTTTCCGAGGTTCGATTCCCCGTCGGTTTTTGCAAGGATACTGGACGAGGAAAAGGGCGGGCATTTCAAGATAACACCTAGCGGAAGATTCGAATCGTCGCAGGAATACGTAAAGGATTCCAACGTGATCGTCACGCATTTCAGTTCCGCGGACTGGGCCTTTGACCTATATGACTATTTTCCGCACTACGAATCACATGGCAGGCTGTACAAGGATCCGGAGCTGCACAGGCTGATAAAGGTAACAAGGGGAAAGCCCGGCGTAACCGCAATTGTGAAGCCGATGCTGCAGTATGCCACGGCAGAACCTGAGGTTAGCATGGAAGATGGCTGCATTAGGTTTTCCGACAGCTCCGCAAGGGAATCCATATACCTGTATTCGAACCTGCCGCTTGAAAAGATAAAAACGGGAGAAGAACTTGTGCTGGATAAAGATTCATACATGGTCATCACATACAACAAAATAAAGCCGGAAACAGGGATTGACGAAATCAAGCTAATGATGGATAAGACTGTTAATTACTGGAAGGGCTGGATATCAAAAGCGCAGCTTCCGAAGCAGAACAGGAATCTCATAGCAAGGTCTGCGCTGGTGCTGAGACTGCTCACATACGATGAGACTGGAGCCATAATAGCCGCTGCAACAACGTCAATACCGGAAATTGTCGGCGATGTAAGGAACTGGGACTACAGGTACTGCTGGATAAGGGATTCCTCATTCACCGTAATGTCGCTAATCAGCATATCCAAGTTCGACGTCGCTCACGAATTCATGAAATGGGCGCTATCCATACACAGGAAGTACGGCATAAACCTGCAGGTTCTTTTCGGAGTGAATGGCGAGCGCGACATACCGGAAAGAACGCTTGACAACCTCAGCGGGTACAAGGGCTCAAGACCCGTGAGAATCGGCAACGCCGCGGCAACACAGAGGCAGGTCGACATATTCGGGGAGCTCCTCGACGCCATATACCTTTTTTACATAAAGCATAAGAAAGACTTCAACCTTGACGAATCGGATTGGGAGCTCATATACGGGCTTGTCGAATCTGCCATAAAGGAATGGAGGTACAAGGATCACAGCATATGGGAGTTCAGGACGCTCAGCAGGCATTATACATTCTCCAAAGTCCTGTGCTGGGTTGCCTTGGACAGGGGAGCCGAGATAGCAAAGGCATTGGGAAAGGAAAAATATGCCAAAAGGTGGATGAGAATACGGGACGAAATAAAAAACGATGTGATGGCAAAAGGATGGAATGAAGGCATAAGCTCCTTTACGCAGTCATACGGGTCGGATGAATTGGACGCAAGCTTGCTGCTTCTGCCATATTTCGGATTCATAGATTATAAAGACGAGAAGATGGTAAAGACCGTTGAAGCCATAGGCAAGAGCCTTTTCAGGAATGGCTTCGTCATGAGGTATAACGCCAATGACGATTTCGGTATGCCAAAGAACGCGCTTATAGCGTGCACATTCTGGTATATAGACGCACTATATGAGATAGGCAGCCAGGCCGAAGCAATAAAGCTGTTCGAAGAAACCATAAAGCACACAAACAGCCTCGGGCTTCTTTCGGAGGATATAAACAGGGAAACTGGAGAGCTCCTCGGCAATTTCCCGCAGGCCTATTCGCACATAGCGTTGATAAACACTGCCATGCATCTTTTCAAGTAGAAATCATTGCGAATGCACGCATTCGGCATGCTCGTTTGTTCCTGTGCAATAGGAATATAGGTGCATTCCGTCATCATTCCTGCTTTCCTTCCTTAGCATTATCGTTACTGGCATGCTTACAGAAGCGGCCATGTATGTGCTCCCATTTTTCAATCTGCTTGAGCTCCCTAGCTTTTCCACGAGCATCTTTCCGCTGTCCTGGTTCTCCCAGCAGTTTTCGTTTCTTGCTTCCCTTCCATCTTTCCTGTCAACTGAGATGTTAAAAGCGTTGGAGCTGTACACAAAGTACCTTTTGCTCTCGGCTTTTTCTATTCCATGCTCGATGGTATCGTGCGTAAGTACGAAATTCATGTGAAATCTATTGTTCTCCCCATAAAGAGCCAATACATCATTTGATTCTCTGCTATCCTTTGCTTCTATGTGCCACATCGGGCTTATGGAGCTAGGAATGGCGTCGTATCTAGCGAGCTGCAATGCGTTGTATATAAGCTGGAAGCCGTTCCTGTCATACAGGTTCGTGCACCGTATGCCGTTTTTGTGCGTAAGGGCGGACAGGTGCGTTATGACCTGGGTAAGGCCTCCGCTTATTCCAATATAACTTTCAATCCCGGAAAGAGCCATCATGTCGTCCATTGTTGCTTTTGTGTAGCCCTCGTTGGAATTGTAATATACAACTTTGAAGTTTCCTCCGATAAAATATGCCCTTGTGCTCATGCTGAAAGATATCCTTTGCCCTTCGTAATTTATCCTAATCTGATCTTTGTATCTGTTTCCATTGTTCCTAAGGTATGGCCTTAGCTCCCTATAACTCGCCAAAAGCGCATTTCCATTCCTGTTGCTCTGGACATCAGTTAGCGCTTTTGATATTTTGCCGCGTATTGTCGCGTTTTCAGTCTCTACCTCGAAATTCGAATGCATGAAGAGCACCTTGTTACATTGCAAGGTTCTTGTTCGGTCGTTCAATTATTTATTATTTTTTATCCGAAGTTCATCTTCTTCTAAGCTTCAGGTATCTGTCAAGATTGGTCTGCCTTCCATAGCTCTTCCTCGGCTCCGAAATCGCCAAAAGGCGCTCAAAGCTGTGCATGTCGGAACTTTTCCACATGGCCATGCGCTGTATTGATTCTATTATGTCTTCGAGCCTTTGGAAGTCTCCGCCTTCGGCAATGCCCTCCAAATTTTCTACAGAGAGGTATAAGCACTGCAGCTTGGTCAGAGGACCTTCTGCCCTGCCTACGGCTAAAATGACTTTGGCCATGCTGTCTTTATCCAGATCGGAAAGTGCACCAAGCAAAAGGTCTCTGCTGCTCACGGCGTTTCCGATCAGCTTTGGGATTGCAGAAACAAATTCGCTTGTATGCTGTTCGTCAACTCCTGATTTTTTCAGAAGCTTATTCATATGCCCTACTTTTTGCAGTATCCTCTTTTCCATTATCAAGTCGGAATTTTCAACAATATCGGCAATCCTCGGGCACACAAATTCCAAGTACTCCAAATTTTCAGCAATAAAATGATCACTTCCACAATACACATTTCTTTCTGTTCCGTCGGCGAAGGGAAATGGCCATCCGGAGGAAATATGGTAGTAAAGGGAATCAAGACGCGACATTGCGTACATGCCTGACACCAGCTTTTCGACATGCTTCAGCGCACTTATGCCTTGAGCCTTGTCGAATAGCTCTTTGCAATTGTCGTAATATGCAACAAGCCTTTTGCTCGTAATGTCGATTATGCCGAGTTCTATCTGGGGTATGTCAATATCTTCAAGAGTTCCTTTGTCCATGCGCTCTTTTGCCAAGTCCAGAAATAGCTTGGCGCCGTAATCAAAGCCGAAAAGAGAAAATTTCGCCGCTTCCTTTTCAATGGCTTCAGTTTCAAGGCTTTTATCCCCAAGCCGTTTTGCAGCATGGAACATCGAAATGTACATCCCGGAACTGTCATAGCTTCTTGCCATGTCTGAATAAAGTGTTTCCATCTTTTCAGGCATTTTTATGTCTCTTTCCAAAAAATCATCCCTGCCTAAAAGCCATTTGCATTCCCTATCATTCGGTTTAAGCTAATGGGGCAACTTAACACTACGATTCTATTTCTTAAATATTTATTAGTGCGCTCTCGGCTCAAATGCTTCCAAATTTTGAATTGCAACGACCATATTGCGTATGGATTCCAAAGCGCAAATAACAGGGCCTGCCACAATATCAACGAAAGATTTAAAAATCTGTTAATTGCTTTAAAATAGATTTATATGGCAAAACATATGATGCATTCAAGCAGCAAGCAGACCAACGGAGGGGTCTTCGCACTGGAGTTCGTGGGCAGCCTTTTCTATCTGGTACTCGTTTACCTGATGGCAGCTGACGACATGCCTGTCGGAGTGGTCTTCAATGGGACTGGTTCATTCTGGCTTCCAGTATTCGCCGGAGTGTCAGTGATAGCGGCAATAGCGCTCTTCGTATTCAGCTTCACGTATCTGGCAGAGCCAAAGGTCATATCCGGTGAGCACACCAAGAACTTGGGCCTTTACTTCGCCGCGGCAACAGGGATAACATTTACTGCAATGACTCTCGGCACATCCTATTTTGTGCTTGCATTCGCAGGATTTGTTCTCTCGCTGATAGGAGGCATGGTGGGATACAGACTCTGAACAGTTCGGGCGTTTGGCGCTGTTGCGTCAAACCCTTTTTTTATTTTGAAAACAAAATGATACAGCACATTATTTTAATTCTATGCTAAATAATATTGGCTTAACGATGCCGATGGCGAAAAATAGCTTATGGGGAAACACATAACGAAAACTCATTTGGGTTATACTGGCTCATGCTATGGGCCGTCCCCTGCAGTACGCAAGGCAATGGAAAACTCTTTGGACATGGCTAATTCTTATCCTCACGAAGGTTACATGGAGCTTAAAAAAGCAATAGCTGCATACTCAAACGTAAAGCCGGAAAATATAATGGTCACAAACGGCTGCGATGAGGCCATCGCCCTGATCACTTATAAGTTTGGGCAGAAGGTTCTCATACAGGCTCCGACATACTCCGAATTTGAAAGGATAGCCAGAGGCATAGGCTCTGACATGAGGATTAAGGAGCAGAGCATAGCGAGTTCTCCTTTCAGGATAAACTTCAGCCCTGATGACCTAGGCTGGGCATCGCTTACATGGATATGCACGCCGAACAACCCTACTGGCGATGTCATAGCAAAGTCCCAAATACTAGATATAGCTTCCAGAACAAGCGGAATTGTTGCGGTCGACGAGGCATATTACGAATATTGCAAAGAAACCGTTGCAGATTCGATCGAAGAGCACAGGAATCTGATAGTCACGCGCACCTTTTCAAAGGCTTTTGCCACAGAAGGCGTGAGGCTAGGCTATATAATATCGAACCCGGAAACGATACGGATGCTTGAAAATTCGACGCACGAATACAACGTAAACAGGGTTGCGCGCGCTGCCGGCATAGCGGTATTCAAAAGCATGGACTATTACGGTGCGGAGATGGAGCGGCTTAGATCCATAAAATCCGATTTTGAAGACACCTGCAAAAATCTTGGGCTCAGGCTAAAGGTGCATGCTCTTCCATTCACGCTCCTTATGTTTGATTCGGAAATGGAGAGGGATCTATGCTACGGTGCGTTTCTCAAGCACGGAGTGGTTACTCTGAAAAATACGCACGAGGAGTTCACCTCATTCTCAGATCCATGCATAAGGGTAGCTATAGGCAACAGGATGCAGATGGAGAAGGCTATGCTTGCGCTCAAATCAATGAGAAACTACGCCAATCTGCCTATCGGGGCTCTTGCCGGCAAGGGCCGCAGATTCAGAAAAGTACCGCAGATACAAAACCTTAAATAATTCATAAATTAGATTAGGACTGTCTAGTATCTAATTGCATGAACTGGCATAATTAAAAGTCCAAAAACGATGCATATCGTTTTTTGAGCGAATGGGTGAATAAAATGGAAGCAGAGAAAGAAAGATCGGCAGAAAAGCCAGGAACCGGCACAGCTGTTTCTGAAAACAAAAATAAGGGCACGGGTGCCGAAACCACGGAAAAAAGCATAGAAAAAGCAGTAAAATATATTGGCAAGGCAATAAGCTACAGGCAGAATTTCGTTCTGGCAAGGCTGATAGATGCGGACGCATCGGTAAAGATGGCACTGGAAGTTTTCAGGCCAGAAGATACGATTGGGATGATCCCGAATGGGGCTACAGGGCCGCTGATCGATGTGCTAAAGAATGCAACGTCAAACATAGAAAATATATATTCAACGGTGGCTTCAGAAGCGCTCAAGCAGTACGGTGATTCGCTTGAGCTTTCGCAGAAGGGCTTTCTTCTTTCGGAGAATTCGATGGTAATTGCTGGACAAGCGGAGAAAATCATAAAATTCAGGAAGAACCAGAAGAAGAATGTAAGGAAGCCAAAAAGGCTTGCCAGGCTGGACGGGCAGATGACTCCTTCAGAATATTCAAAGTCGGCCCTGACGAAAGTGCAGAGGAACGAGGCAGCAAGAAGCGTAAAAAAGAAGCTTGACGAAGAACAGAAAAAACTTCGCTCCGAGATAACATCAACAGAAAAAGCGATAAAGAAATTCGGGTCTAGTGATGAAATGGCCGAATTCGAAAGCATCAGATCCTTGCTCGAAGACAGGGAATTCCTTTACCGCACAACAAGCATCACCATAGCGCAGGCCGGAATCGCTTCGAGAGTGCTCAACCAGGAGAACATGGATAAGCTAGGCAATGTGCTCTCGGTTTACGAGAGCGTGGCAGCCAAGGCAATGGAAAACGAGGCATTCGTTCACAGCGGCTCTAAGGAAATGCAGCAGCTGATAAGGGGATATGGAGAAAACCTGGAAAAGCTTAAGCTTATGCTAAGGGGGCAATAAGCCCTAAGTAAGCCAAAGCAAACTAACAGCCGCTCATTCTGGCGGCCTCCATTCCTCCGAGGCTTTCCTGTATCTTTCCATGGTATCTATCGGGTACCATATCCTGTCGGAGACATAAGCGCAAAGCCTTCCTGTGTCAGAAATTTTTGCAAAAAAGTCCCTTTCCATGGAAAACGCCTCGGCATTCGGCAGCATGTGCATGGCGCCTGAATTAAATATGTATATTCCAAGGTTTATCAGGTTGCTCTCAGCGTCCTTGGGGTCCGGCTTCTCGACGAACTTCCTTATTATCCCATCATCTACGCTTATGACTCCATAGCCGGTCACGTCATCCACTGCCTTAACCGCAAGCGTTGCTATGGCATTCCTGGAACGATGAAGATCGTGCATATTCTTCAAATCTATTTCGAATATATTATCTCCATTTACAACGAGGACGTCCTCGCCGGTTTCCGGCAGCGTTTTTTCCTCCAGGGCTTTCTTTATTGCTCCGCCAGTGCCTAGCAATTTTTCCTCGATGCTATAATCTATATGCATGCCGATTTCAGATCCGTCGCCAAAATGATCCATGAACATTTCCTTCTTGTAGCCAATGGCCATGGTTATCTTTTCTATTCCATTGCGCTTTAGTTCCCTGACAACATTGTCTATTACCGGAATGCCGTTTACCTTTACGAGAGGCTTTGGAGTATCGTAGGTCAGGGGCCTAAGCCGCGTTCCTTCTCCTCCACATATGACTACCGCTTTTTTAACATGCTGGCTCATCGAAGCACCAATTTACATCTCTGCAAGGCCGTCCAGGTATCCCTTGCCAATAGAGTATGACCCGAGAGCCAAAAGCCTGGCTTTTTCTCCTTTCATCTCAACTACTGTTACCGAGCCGTTGCCTACCTTTATCCCCTTCCCGGTAAACTCGTCGAATCCAAGTATCCTGCATGCAAGCATCGATATCGGGCTCTCATGCGTAGCTATGATCGCGTTGCCATCGCCTTCAAGTTCCTCGAGGAAAGAATATACTCTATCAGATATGCTGTCGAAGCTTTCCACACCCATGGAATATTCCCTCTTTCTCAGCATTGGTATTATCCAATTGCCCTTATCAGCAGGTTTTCCTTCCATAGATCCCATTCCTCTCTCCCGCAGCCTTTCATCGATTTTGATGTCAAGCTTCCGTTCGCCTATTAATATCTCTGCCGTCTGCCTCGCCCTCAGTACTGGGCTGGAATAAGCCTGGGAAAATTCTATGCCTTTGAGTTGCCTTGCCGTTTCGGCTATCTGCTCCCTGCCTTGATCTGTGAGAGGGTAGCCTTCATATTTTGACGACAATAATTCGTTCCTGTTGGTTTCTGCCTCGCCATGCCTAACGAAATATGCGATTACCATGCGTGCACCTATTTTTTATTTTCTTTATCGTCATCCTTCTGCCCGAAAAACATAAGCTTGTTGACGAAGTTCAATCCCTTCCAGTACCTCTCTTCCTTGTTGTAATCTCCCCTCATGTTGTAGCCTCTCTTTTCCCAGAATCCTGGCTTGTCCTCATCCATTACCTCTATTCCATCAAGCCATTTGGTGCTTTTCCAGAAATAAAGAGCGGGTATGAATGCCCTTACTGGCCCTCCGTGCTCCTTTTCCAACGGCTTTCCGTTGAACCTGAAAGCCACCATGCTATCGTCGTTCACATATTCCATGGGCACGTTGGCCGAATAGCTGACATACGAGCTTCTTAGCATAAGGAATTGTCCATTGGGTTTCGCCATGCCGAGAAGGTATTTCAGGCTTATGCCTTCCCATGTGTCTCCGAGCCTGGACCATCTCGTAACGCAGTGTATGTCCACTACCTTTTTGGACATTGGCATGGCCATCAGCTGCTCCCAGGAAAAGGAGAGCTCGTTGCCAACGCTGCCATAAATCCTGAGCCTATAATCGGAAAGGTCTATATCTGGAGTGCGGCTTGCGCTTAGGACCGGAAATGCCTTGGTGACTATCTGGCCGTGGGGAACTCTAGCCATAATTACCAATCGTTTTTTGTAGGGAAAGTATAAAAATAGTCATTTGTTCTTGGGCTTCAGGAGTATTTTGTACAAAGCTCCGCTTATGAGCTGCAGCACTCCTCCTACTTCCAGTGGCAGCGGCAGCGCGTAATCGAGAAGGTATCCGCTGGCTCCGGAGCTCAGCTGCGAGACCCTGGTGGCAATGCCCTGAAGGCTGGTGGCTGTACCGTAGTCCTCGTTGCCTATGCCTTTCACAGTCACCGTGGATCTATTCGGGCTTCCGGAACCGGCTACAAAAGCTCTTATTACGTATATGGCTCCTGCTATGGGAAATGCGGGCGACAGAGCAAGAGCCACGAGAAGTATTCCGTTGAGCGACCTGGTGCCTGCGGCCATGTTCAATACGCTGGTCTTTCCTGCAAGCCTCGATGCGTAATACGCTCCGAGGGCAGTAGCCACATACGAAATTCCGAATACTATGCTTATTTCTATATTTGTTGCCTTGAATACCTGGTTGAACCACAGCGGCAGAAGGGGTATCGCTATCCCGACTCCGGCTCCGCCAACGACATTAGCCGCTATAATTCTCATTATATACTTCATGCTTTCGTTCTTCATGATGCGCGTTGACTTTTTGGGCCTTGCGGGCTCGGTGAGCAGCATCACGAAAACAAGCGAGCCGAGCATCATGAACGCAGCTACAAGGAAGAGGTACCTGTACGCATGGAGCGCTCCGGTGTAAACGCTTACCAGTCCAACCATTCCAAACATCGCGCTTCCCACTATGGAGAATACTGCAGCAATGATATTTATGGAAGAAAACTTCTTGACGCGCTCCTTTTCCTCTCCGTATATGCTAGCTATATAGGCGCTTGACCCTGGGGAAAAAGCTCCCCTCATGCCTCCGGAGCCAGTGCTTATTCCTGCAATTATCATCCCGAGCATTATCATGAGCACGCTTGAGCTTGCTGCTATAAGGAAAGCTCCGGCCATTGTGAAGAACTCCGATATGATGAGCTCATACCTGTAGCCCCTCCTGTCCCCAAGCATTCCAAGCCCAAGCGTCAGGAACAGGGCAAAAAGCATAGTCAGGGCCGCCACTATTCCTATGTCTATTATGCTTACCTTAAGCGCATGCAGGTATAAAGAAAAAGACAGCGTCATGTATATGAGCGCGGCGCTCCTCAATGCCCTCGAATAAAGCAGGAACCTGAAGCTCCTGGCCTTTAATTTTTCTATACTATCCGTTTAGGCACCCGTGCAAAATATAATGGACATTATACTATATTCCTTCAGCACTGCGATATTTAATCCTGTGCAAGCTGCCGCACTATTTCTTGCTGATATGTTTCTTCTCTGTGGCATTATGGCTTTCATCAGAAAGTTTTCCGGATCTATCCTCTTTTCCGCGCACGAAGGAGAAAATCCCTGCTATTATTAGCATTGCCATAAGGGCCACGAATGCTACGTGCATCCCGGCTACGAAGCCCTTGCCTATGCCTCCTATGACTTTCGAGGTTCCAGCGAATATCTCGAAAGCCAGATACCTAGGGACTGCAGATGCCGCAGCAACGAATGCGATTATGAAGCTGCCTATTAAGCCCAAGCTGCTGAAAAGCCTCAGCGTGCCTGATGCTGCGCCTCTGAGCTCTCCAGTCACGTTGGCCATGACTGCGCTGTTGTTTGAGGGCCAGAACATCGCGCCCCCAAATCCGGTTATTATGGTTCCTACGACCACGTAATATATTGGGGTCGAAACGCCAAGGAACGAAAGATAAAACAAAACTCCGCCAACCATAAATAAGATTCCAATTGTAGCAATAAGCCTAGCCCCGAATTTGTCCGAGTATTTTCCCATATAGGGAGCAAGCACTCCGCTTACCACGTAACCCGGGAACAGGACAAGCGACGCGTCAAGCGGCGAATAGCCGCGCACTCCCTGAAGATACATTATGAGAAGGAACGTTACGCCCATGAATCCGAGCCCCTGGAAAAGCGACGCCATCAGCGAATTCCTGAATATCTTGTTCTTGAACATTGTGAAGTTTATCGTTGGCATCTTCACTTTCTTATCTATGATTACGAAGATTATTGCCGCAATGACTCCAAGGATGAAAAGCGCGACATTGAGCGAGCTTACGCCTATGGAAGCGTAGTTTATGCCTGCATAAGCTATTAGCGCTATTGCGACTGCCAGTGCCGCCATTCCGGGTATGTCGAGTTTGTCGCTGCTTTTGTTGCTGTCCTTTACATAGCGAAGGCCCAATATTACTGCCACAATGCCTATTGGCACGTTTATGAAGAATATGTACCTGTAGCCTATGTACGTCGTTATTATCCCGCCAAGCAGTATGCCGAGAAGCGCCCCTATGTTCCAGCTCATGCCCGTGAAGCCATATGCCCTTCCTATCCTGTGCCTTTCGAAAGTGTCAGCTATTATGGCGCTGCTGTTTGAAGCAATAAGGGCTCCGCCTATTGCCTGTATGGCCCTGAATGCAATAAGGCTTATGTCTGTCGGGGCAATGCCGCAGAGAAATGAAGCAATGGTAAATACGATGAAGCCGAGGTTGAACATCTTGCTTCTGCCGTATATGTCGCCTATCCTGCCGAACTGCGTTGAGAAGACTGCAACGACTATCATGTAGATTAATATGACCCATATTATGGTGGCTATCGTGGAGTGCAGCGCCTGTGTCATAGCCGGGAAAGCGAGCAGCACTATGGTGGAGTCAATGGAAGCCATGAGCGTTCCTATTACTATTACCGCCAATATCGTGTTCTCTTTCGAAATCTCCATGTGCACACTTGTCAAGCGAATCAAATTTCAGAATTCGGATCCAATCTTGCGTCAGCAGTTCTGCAATCTGGCGTTTTGATTATATAAAATTATATTTTTAGCTTTTTCTTGCTGCCCTTTCCATTTTGCTTCCTGTTTTTCCTTCCTTTCCTGTAAAGCAGAGGGAGCATGAATATCGAAATAAACATGAATATCGATATGTACCACATTGCATTTGTAACGCTTGTATAATTAAGGAGCAGGGTCATAACGCCTACGCCTGCAGCGCCGCCGAATATCTGGCCTATGCCCCACGTGAAAGCGTTGGAACTGTTGGCTATCTTGTCCGGAACCAGCTGGTTGACATATCCCAGTATCACTGCAAAGCCGTTGAAAGTCACAAAAATAAAAATTGAAAGCATAGCCAATGCGAAATAGACGTTGTTGCCGGCAAGCAAGAAAAGCACGAAGCTTATTGCCGACACGAAGGCTGTTGTAGTTATGGTGTAGCGCCCGCCCTTTTTGGCGGTCACATATCCGAAGAATATCTGCCCGAATATGGCAAATACGAAGCTTACGCTTAGTATGGTGCCTACCAATACTTCGGAATGCATCACTACCTTTAGGTATTCAGGGATAAACGTGTACGTGCCTGTCATGAACATGGACCTTACAAAAATTACAGCGACAAGCGGAAGCAGGACATCGGCATAACCGGATTTGAATATGCTGACCTTTGCCGTTGCTGTTTTCCTGTTGCGCTTCAAGCCATGCAAGCCCCAAAATCCTGCCCTTATGCTCTTATTGAAAGACATAAGCCCTACGTATACAATTCCCGAAGCTATCAGAAGTTCTATGCCGACAAGCCCGAGTGCGAAGGACGTGCCAAGGGCAGTTATCAGGAAAACCAGTATTATGGGCATCACGGACCTTCCGAAGCTTCCTGCGCTTCCGTTTATACCCATCATCGACGCAGCTTTTTTGCCGTAGATGCCTTTCAGTATCGATGCGCCTATGGGGTGATAGAACGCAGTTCCAGCGCCTAAAAGCAGTACTCCTGCTATTATCAATGGCATGCGCAGAGCCGCAATGGCGAATGAACCTGCAAACGCAAGCATCGAGATTCCAAGTATCGCTATGCCTACTGCAACCATAAAGCCCTCGTTTTTGCTCCTGTCTGCGATCATGCCTATTGGGGTGCTTACTGCTCCGTATATTAGCTGGTACACTATTGCGAGCGTGCCAAGAAGCACGAGGTTCAGTCCAGGTATTAGCGTGTAGTATGTTATGAGCAGCGGATAAACTAGGAATACGCTGTCATTGGAAAAATGTGCAAACGTAGTGACTATCAACGACTTGAGCTTTTTGTCCAATCTACCGCCTTGGAAACGTGCAACAGTTAAGGTATTTTAGTGGAATGTAATAAATATCATTCCCAAATCCGCATGAAGCAAGCCACACGCAAGCGTTGCGTGGAAAGCTTAAATAAGTGCGATGGCGTTTATAAGCGGTTTTAATGTCTCTTTACGTTGCAGTTTTTGATGCCAATGGGGTACTGATCGATACGAAAAGGATGCTTGAGCGCTTCCAGAAAGGCATAGAGGCGCTATTCAAGAGCGAAAAAATACCCGTAAAAACGCAGGCCCTAAGAAAAGAGTGGAAGTCCATAGCTGCTAATATTGATTTTTCCAACGGCTCGCTCCAATCTGCAAGGGAGGAGCTTTTCCAGAGGCTCGACATACCGATGCGGCTGCTAACCAAATATTCTGCGATAGACAGGGATTCTCTGGCGTATTGCGATCCATCGGAGCCAGGCCTGAAGGACAATATCCAAAAGATAAAGAGGCTTGGTTTCTACACTGCAGTGCTGAGCGATACTGTGCATGCAAAATCCGAGCTTGAGCTTATGCTGAGCTCGGCAGGCATAGGCGGCCTCTTCGACGAGGTTGCAGTGCCTGCAGACACTGGCTATGCAAAGCCAAGCAGGGAGGCATACCTGGCCGCTCTCGAGCCTTTCAAGGCTGATCCGGAAAGCGCAATATTCGTGGGCCACGATGCTGAAGAGATAAGAGGCGCAAAGCTTACAGGCATGCTCACGTTTTCATATAAGGAAAAGATAAGGGAAGCAGATTATTCGATAAAGGATTTCAACGAGCTTTTCATATCGCTCAGGAAGATGAAAAAGCAGGGGCTCTAAATAGACTGGTTATTAAATTTTGCATGATATTAAGTCCTGTAAATAAGTGCCCGCATGGCATCTCAAGTCCAAATTCCAATATGGCCGGCTCGGGCAGAAAAGAAAATGAAACATAACGTTCAAGATGATAAAAATGGCCGCACAACTATATTCTTACAAAAGCACGCAGGGCATGCACGGAAACTCAGCATTGGCGATACTGATAGGCATAATATTGTCAGTCATATTCTTCGCCATAGGCTACTACTACTCTTCCAGCCTTGCAGTAGGCACGGCGCTATTTGTGGTTGTGCTGCTGATATACCTGCTAATAAGCGTCAAGGTGCTGCAGGAGTGGAAGCGCGCGCCAATACTTACGCTTGGAAAGTACAAGGGCACATACGGCCCTGGGCTTTTCTTCATAATACCGCTCATACAGAGCATGCCATACAAGTTTGACCTAAGGACTTTCTCTACCGTTTTCTCTGCCGAAAAGACGCTCACGCAGGACAACGTTGGCGTGGACGTTGAGGCAATAATGTTCACAAGGATAGAAAACCCTGAGAACACCGCACTGCAGGTCAACGATGTTGACCAATCCGTTTCGCTTGCTGCGCAGACCGCCCTAAGGGATGTCATAGGCAAGGTCAACCTCAGCCAGATGATAGTCGGAAGGAACGAGATAGCTTCAAGCGTCAAGACATTGATAGACCAAAGAGTCACCCCATGGGGAGTAAACGTAATATCTGTAGAAATAAGGGATGTCAAAATACCTGATGACTTGCAGGACGCGATGGCCAAGGTTGCCATAGCATCCAGGGAGCGCGACGCCAGAGTAATACTGGCAGAATCGGAAAAGCTCGCAGCAACCAACATGGTAGCTGCAGCGAAGACGTACAATTCCAATGTATACGCAATGCAGCTTAGGGCCCTGAACATGCTTTATGAAATAGGCATAAGCGGAAGGAACCACCTGATCTTCATACCTACGGAATCCAGGGGCTTGGGCATACCCACTCCGATAGGCGTGCTCGGCATAGACAAGCTCGTCGGGATGGGAGATACTGGCAATATCGACGGGCAGAAAAAGGATGGAAATTCGGTCGATGCCGGCACCGCCGCACAGAAGCCATCGCCCCCACAGCCGCAGCAGGCATCAGCACAGCAGAAAAATCAGCAGAGCGCACAGCAGTCAAAGCAGAAGAAAAAACAGCAGGACACCCAAACAGGCAACAATGCAGGCAATCCGGAGATCCCTGATGAAACGCAGGGAGATCCCTTCAATGCGTGAGCATTACCATATGAAGCCCTTGTCTGAGCAGTCCATCTCAGCGCCGCAGTTAGGGCACTTGAGGTGGCACGCCTGCATCTTGAACATCACATTCCCACAGACCAGGCATATGTAAGTCTGTTCGTCGTTCTGGTTTTTTACCTGCATATAAGCACGATCCAGAAATTAATAAAATACTAAAATAGATAAATAGGCTGGCTTGCTTCTTGTAATTAAATAAATAATGCAAAGCATCAAGCTTCAAAATTTCCAAATAGGTGCAAGTGATGGAAAACAATGAAAAAATAAAGATATTGGCGTTCGCAGGCAGCCTGCGCAAAGATTCTTACAACAAGGCTCTCATAAAAGCCGCAAAAGAGCTAGCCCCGGAAAACGCAGAGGTCGAAATATTCGATCTCGAGGGCATACCGCTGTATAATCAGGACAAGGAGTCTGAGATGCCGGAACACGTCAAGCTATTCAAAAGGAAGATAAAGGAGGCCGACGCAGTGCTAATAGCAACTCCAGAATATAACAGGTCGATTCCTGGGGTGCTGAAGAATGCGATAGACTGGGCATCAAGGCCGTACGGGGACAACTCTTTTGACGACAAGCCGGTTGCCGCATTCGGTGCTACTGGCGGCTCGCTTGTCGGGACATCAGCCGCACAGATACACTTAAGGCAAATTTTCTCATTTCTAAATGTGCATCCGCTCGAAAGGCCGCTTCTCTTTATTGGCGGCGCATCAGAAAAAATAGAAAACGGCGATGTTGTAGATGAAGAGCTTCGTGACCTGATAAAGAGCATGATGCAGGCCCTGGTTTCGTGGACTTTAAGGATAAGGGTAAAATCCTGAAGGCAAATACTGCGACTTAGGGGCAGGCTTTCCGCCTTCAAGCCTTGTATGCAAAGGGCCTTCCCTTATTTTGGGCCCTGACACTTTCTATTTCTTTTTGCTTTTCCATTCTTGCATAAAACGAACTCCTTTTATGTTTCATCCTGAAAGTGCCCATATCAAAATTCAATATTATCCTTTTGTAATGCTTCATTGCTATCAGAGTCAGGAAAAGAACAGCAGCGATAAATATCTCTGCAGTTATGGCGTAGTTGCTCACCTCTATTATGAATTTCGCGTAGCCGACCCTGTGCAAAAGCAGGAATGAGCCAACAGCAACCATGAAGTCCAGCGCAACCGAGCCGTAGGCTAGTTTTTCCAGATAGTTTTCTATCTTCTTGAAACGTTCAACTTCGCTGTAGTACATGCTGGTGCCTATTCTAATGCTAAGCTTATGCTTAAAAACAAACTGTGCAATCCACGTTTAGCGGAACTGCATGGCAAATGGGGCCATCGGAGCAGTTTAACGGGACAGGCAAGCAATAAATATATGAAAAAAGAATAAATTACTATAAAATTGCGGTGCCTAGAATGGAAGAAAAAATTACGAAGTCAAATAATGGTTCTGAACAAAAGCCGACCTCTCCCGATTTGAAAAACCATGGGCCCGATGCAAGCCATGCCAATGGCACTCCTACGGAGAAAGCATGTTCCAAAGATACATTCAAGACGTTCCTGCGTAAGGGCGAAAAAGACGACGGATCCGAAGAAAACATACGCTATAATTTCATATCGAAGCGCTACAAAGCAATACGGGATGCTACCGCAACCGGAATTACTGTATCGATGGGTGGAATAGTGGTTATGTTTTCGTCAGGCATACTGCTTGACAGCATGAAGCTTGCTTATTCATCTTTATACTTTGCAGCTGCGGGCATGGCCAGCGCAATGCTGCTGGCTGTGAACGCATTGTACAACAACCGCGGCAAGCAGCCATAAGCAAATATATGTTTGCCATAGATCAAGCATTTCGTTTCAGGATATTGCTATTCCAAAGACAATTCTGACGACAAGGCCTATGATGGCCGTCACTGCGGCTGCTCCAAGCGAAACGGTGAGCATTTCTATTATCCTTCTCTTAATGCTGGTGTCGCTGATTATCGCTATCAGCGTTGAAGCTACGGAAAGCACTATGGCAACTGAGACTACCGATTCCAATATTCCCACATAACCTACCGCTCCCAATATGAACGGGTACGTGGCGACTACGGCACCCAGGAAATAAAATATTCCCGTATAATATGCTTCCTTTGACGGCTTTGTCTGCGTAGAAATCTTCCCGTTCAGCGACGTTTCGACAACTTTCTCGGACTTTGAGGAAATGTATGCTCCGGCAGCCATGGACAATGTGCCAGACACGCCGACTATTATGCCGCTTATGGCAACTATTATGCTTGATGTGGCCACCATGGCAAGGCCGGCTATGACTGCGAGTATCTCGACCAACCCATCATTCATGCCGAAGACTATGGATTTCGTGTAGTTTAGCCTTGCCTCGTGTTTCTGTGTCTGCTCAAGCAGCAGCTTTTCATGGTGTTCTTCATCGCCTATTATGCCCCTTATTTTTTCAAGTTCTGCGCTGCCCAATTCTTTTCCGGCTAGAAGCTCCTTGTATTCCTCCAGCCCTTTGGCCTCGTTCCTTTCGAGCAGCTTTGTGACAAACGCTATTCCGAGCAGTTTACGGACTATCGGGTATGTCAAAAGCCTGAGCCTAGCTTTGAAGGGTATCTCTACTTCCTCGATATTTTTTTCGCCCAAGAGCGAGCCCCATATCTTGGCGTGCTTAAACTCAGTCTTGCTCAGCTTGGCCACTAGCCTCTTGAGGGTTTTGTCCTTCTCTTCGCCTTCTATTGTTTTGTAAAGCCTATAATCCGAAAGCTCGTCCTCAAGAAACCTTTCTTCTATCTCCTTTTTGCCTGGCAATTGCACACCTATGTAATTATGAAAGCAGAAACGCAAACGCATGTCCTTTTAATGTATTATATTTCAATACAAAATTAATAAATAGTGCATTTCAGAAATTAGGATGGTGCTTGTGTGGATATAGAAACAAAGATAGACGTAATAAAGAGCTTCGCCGCAGAAATACTCACAGAACAGGAGCTGAGGGAGCTCCTGCAGTCCAATGAGCATCCCCTAGCATACGACGGCTTCGAGCCCTCGGGCCTTGCGCACATACCGTTCGGGCTGTACAGGGCCAAGAACATAAAGAAGCTGCTTGGCATAGGCGTTAAATTCAACATTTATATTGCGGATTACTTCGCATACGTCAACAAAAAAATGGGCGGGGACATCGACCGCATAAGGGACGTCGGGAACTACTTCATAGAGGTGTGGAAAGCCGCAGGCGTCGACGAAAGCAAGGTCAATATAATCTGGGCCAAGGACTTGATGAAAGATTTTAGCTACTGGGAGACATTTATGAAGGTGGGCAAGATGATGTCCCTTGACAGGGTAAAGCGCGCGATAACGATAATGGGTAGGAAGGAGGGCGATTCGCTTGAAGCGGCGCAGCTCTTCTATCCCCCGATGCAGGTTACCGACGTCATAATGATGGGCATAGACATATGCCAGCTTGGCATGGACCAGCGCAAGGCCAATGTGCTTGCAAGGGAGGTCACGAAGAGAATGGGGCTCAAAGTCCCAGTGGCAGTGCACCATCCATACATACTTGGCCTGCAGGGTGCGCCTGAAGATCTCAAGAGCATGGATCCGGACAAGGGCTTCGAATACAAAATGTCAAAGTCAAACCCTAAGAGCACCATACTTGTCCATGATTCCGAGGATGAGATAAGGAAAAAGATAAATTCGGCCTACTGCCCAGAGCGAGTAGTAAATGGAAACCCTATATTCGATTTTCTCGAGAAGATAATAATAGACGATCCAAAAGCCCAGATAACGATCGACAGGCCTGAGAAGTTCGGCGGAGCTATAGAAGCAAGCAGCTACCGCGAGCTGGTTTCGCTGTATACCGAGGGCAAAATACATCCTGTTGACATGAAAGCGTATGTGGCAAAGGAGCTGGAGCTGCGCATACGCCCAATACGCGAGCATTTCGAAAAGGACAAAAGTGCCCGCGAACTTTACGAAAAGGTAAGGTCCTATCAGATAACCAGATAGGGTGTTGCGATGATAATAGCAGTCGGGACAAGCAACAGGGTCAAAATCAGCGCTGCCAGAAAAGCCCTGGAAATATCGAAGATCAAAGCCGAAATAGTGCCTGTGAGCGTTGACTCGGGAGTAAACCCGCAGCCAATGAGCAACGCCGAAGGCATAACCGGGGCCATAAACAGGGCAAAAAACTCGATGTCAAAAGCCAATGCAGATATGGGCATAGGCATGGAAGGAACAGTGGACGAAAACCCCAATGGGATGTTTCTAACGGGCTGGGTAGCTGTTGTCGACAATGCCGGCAATATAGGTATAGGCTCCAGCGGTTCAATAATGCTCCCTGAAAAGATTGCTTCCAGGCTTAGGGGAGGGGAAGAGCTCGGTAACGTTATAGACGAAATAGAGAACGGGCAAGGCATAAAGTTCAACCAAGGCACAATAGGCGTGCTTACCAAGGGTGCGGTTAAAAGAGAAGACGAATTCGTTACAGCTATACTTCTGGCTCTTGCAAGATTCTTAAGCCGTGAGTACTACGACAACGGCGATTAACTGTATTTTTCTATCTGCTCGTTGGCAAGGCCAACAAGCTTGAGAGCATAGCTTCTTTCCATGGAGTTTATTGCGCTTTCTATTATCGCGTCCCCTGGATTTTTCTCTAGTTCTTTCTTCAGCATGTCAAGCATTTCGTATCTCTTCCTGATCCCGGCAACATTGACCTTAAGCTTCTCGAGGTCCTTTTCCATCTCTCTGCTGAAGGCATTTATCTCTGATGTGTCGGCGTTGTCGCTAAGCTTCTCTATCCTCTCTTTCATCCTTTCGAGTATTGTGTGCATTTCTTCGTTTCTTAGCAGAGTGAAGTCATCAAAGGTCCTCTGGTTCTGAGGAATTTGCCTTTTTGCTCTCCTTTCGTTTCTCATTTCTTTTCCCCTCTGAGAAGCCTGCCGAGCGGGTCAGTCCTTGGCAGGAAATGGGAATTGTTTATTTCGTATATTATCTCATCAATTATTCTTTTCGCAGCCGCCTCCGCTTCGGGCTTCATTCCTGTCATTTTTATCTTCGATTTTCCAGATTTTATGTTGTTAATGCTGTCGACTATAACTTCCTCGAAATATTTCTCGTCCAGCATTTTTATCTTAGCGTTTTCCCAAAGTCTTACAGTATTTTCCATGGATTCGCACGAATCCGAATATCCGTGCTTCAACTTGTAATCAGAAATCGATTCGTTGAATAACTTTAGGCTGTTATTTATGGTCTTCTGGCTCAAGGCGCATATGTTGTACAGTACGCTTCCGCTGGCAGTTTCGTGCGAGCTGTCTTCCTTGGCGCACATTTCCGCATAAGCCCTTATTGCTGCGGGTACTACCTCCTTGGTCAGGTATGGCTTCAGGTCCGTAAAACTAATCCTAGGGACTTTGAGAGTTACGTACTCTATGCCGTTGGCATTGTCCTTGTAAACCATTTATACACCATTTATAAGTATAAAACCGTTCTAATAATATTTATACTTTACATGGAAATCCAATATGATAAAACGAGGTGTTTTGTTGGCTAGGGAATATATATCCGAAGTGCTCTCGTTCGCATATGCCAAAAGCTGGTGGGCTCTTGGTAAAAATGAGAGAGCATCAAAGCTTGCTGGGCTGTCATCAAAACTCAAATCATGGGGCGCATCGTCCAATGCGGCAAAGGCCGGATTATACAATTCCCTTCGAGGAGATTCCGACGTGCTTTTATGGCTCATGTGCGAGAACCCGAAAGACCTCATGGCCGCAAAACTTATGGCAGAAGAATCCTTATCGGAACATGCGTTATGGAAGGCAGGCTTCCTTTCAGTATATACTTCATCCAAGGAAAAGCCAGAGCCAGATGGCAAGGATTATTTTGTCGCATATCCCATGAGCAAAAAGCCGGACTGGTACTTGCTTGGCAAGGAGGAATCAAAGCGAATAGTTGCGGATCACGTAAAGATAGCAGTGGAAAGCAGCCACAACAAAGGAATAACTTCATACACCACTAAGTCTTTTGGCATAGCTGATTACGAATTCGTAGTAATATATGAAATACCGAATATTTTTGAATGGGTTGCCGTCACTGAGGAGCTTAGGTCTGCAGAAGCGAGAAAATGGATAACCAACGAAGCTCCCATTCTTACCGGAATAAGGATGGATGTGTGAATAAATGGATGGGATACTCTTAGTGGCTTATGGAACTCCGAAGGATCTCGATGACGTTGAACGATACTACACTGAAATATTGCGTGGAGCCAGGCCTTCAGCTGCCCAGCTTGAAAAACTTAAAAAAAGGTACGCAGCCATAGGTGGGAGTTCTCCCCTCTTGGATATAACGAACAGCCAGGCCAAAAAGTTGCAGAATCTAATTGACAATAAGATGGAAAAAGCTAAGGTTTATTTTGGCATGAAGTACTCGGAACCGCATATAATCGACGCGATAAAAAAAGCCAAAGAAGATTCCATTTCTAGGCTTTTTTGCATTCCCGTAGCTCCTTTCTACAGCTACATAGGCCAGGGCAGCTATTTTGACCGCGTAAAAGCTGCGGCCAAAGAATGTGGCTATTCTGGAGAAATAAAATTTGTAAACTCATGGCACGACGAAATGGGTCTGGCTGACGCATGGGCCGAAAAGCTGAAAGAAATCGAAATAGACAAAAGCTGGACAATGCTTTTTACTGCTCACAGCCTTCCGCTTAGCGATGCCGATGACCTGAGCGTTTACAGGAGAGAGCTCATATATGCATCAAATTCCGTAGAAAAAAGGTTTGGCTGCAAATGGTCCCTAAGCTTCCAGAGCGCAGCTGACGTTCCCGGGAAATGGATAGGCCCGGATGCCGCATGGCAGATAAATGGCCTTGCAAAGAACGGTGTAAAGAAACTTGTAATAATACCGATAGGCTTCGTATCAGACAATCTTGAAACTATGTACGACGCAGGAATCGAATACGTGGGGCTGTGCAAGGATCTTGGAATCGAGGTAAAAATGCCTAAGATGCCAAACGACGCTGACGGAATAATAACTGCGCTATACAGTGCCTATGTAAAAGCCGCAAAAAAATAATGCATTCAAAGCCTGCGTCCCTTCACAATGCCTACTATCCTTTTAAGATTCTCTGGAGGAGTGTCTTTCAATACTCCATGTCCGAGGTTGAATATGAATTTATCGATTCCAGACGAATCGTCCAGGATTCCTGATACAGCTTTTTCCATGCTTGCTCCTCCGGCCCTTGCCAATTCAGGATCAAGATTTCCCTGTATGCCAAACCTTTCGCCCAATTCGTAATAACTCTTGCGTATTGGGGTGCGTGGGTCTAAGCTTATAAAATCAGGATTCGATTTTGCGAATAGGTCGAGCATGCCGTCGGTCTTGGCGGAAAAATATATCTTCGGAATGTTTTTAGGCAATTCTGACAATATGCGCTTGGTTGGCCCCAACACAAACCTTTCATATTCCTCTTTATCTAGCAGGCCGGCCCAGCTGTCAAATATCTGGACAACCGAAACCCCTGCCCTTATTTGCGCCTTGATGTAATTGGTTATAAGTACCGAAGCGGCATCCATAGCCTTTTCAAAGCCCTTGGGATCATTATTCATGGCCTCTTTAGAGCGCTCGAAAGTTCTGGAAGGCCTTCCCTCTATTATGTAGCTGAAAAGCGTGAACGGGCCTCCTGAAAAGCCTATGAGTGGAACTCCGTCGAGCTTTTCGATCGAAAGTCTTATATTTTCAAGCACGTACTGTGCGTCTCTCTCACAGTCAAACTTTTTGATGCGGTCAATTGCGTCATTGTCACCTATGTCAAGAAGCTTGTCTGCTATTGGGCCTATGTTCTCCTCTATATGCAGTTCGTATCCGACCGCTTTTAGCGGTACCATTATATCCGAATACAGCACTGCTGCATCTACGCCAAGCTTTCTTACCGGGAGTACGGTTATTTCGGACGAGGTCTCCGGGTCTGACTGTACTTCGAGAACATTGCGCCCTCTTTTAAGCTGGGCATATTCCTTGAGATACCTTCCGGCCTGTCTCATGAACCAGACTGGATGCCTCTCCACATGCTCGCCCCTCATCGCCCTGACCAAAAGGCCATCTTTATAACTATCCATTCTTTGCACCTGCTGCCCTTATCGCCGATTCCAGTGTGTTTATCTCTGCTTCTTTGGCATCTTTAAAAGCCATTTTCGCTTTTACAAGGGCCTTTCTGCCTATGCATATTGCCTTTAACCCATGAAATCCACTGAAATCATAATCAACGCTCTTGAACAGGGATTCGACCTCAAGGCCGCTTGGAAAAACCACGGCAGAATATCCATGCGGATCGAATTCCAGCTTGCAATCCTCGACAGAATAAGCCCTTATCCTTATGTGCATGAATCCCGGCGCAAGCTCCCACGTATCCGTTTTGCCAGCGCTGGAGCCCGATATCTCTATTACCGGTCCATGCTCCATTCCTGAAATCCTGGCATATACCTCGTAAAGGCCTCCCCTGTCTGGGGCGTATGCCACGTTTATTCCTAAGCTCTTAAGCTCCATCTCAGTTGCATGCCCGGCTGCAAATACCTTGGCATTTTTCAGAGGGTTTTTTATCCTTAACTCTTTTGCCTTTTCAAAAAACAGGCTTACCGAGTGCTTGGATCCGAATATTACGTATGCAGCAAGCTCCGCCATCCTTACTGCATTGGCAACGGCTTCCCAGTCGTCGGCAAATGCTATCGCCGGTATAAATTCCACGTTTTTTAAGCCCTTGAACCTTGATTTTAAAGCTCCTGCCTCCTCTTTTGGGCAGAATACTGCGATTTTATCCTTTGATGTTCCCGGCAATTATATCTTCCCCTCCATCTTCCATTACCTGTTTCCCCAATTCCCTTCCGAGCCCTTCTGGATTGTTTAAGCTGCCCTCAATGCTCTTTCTTACCTGTTTTTTGCCTTCGATATCGGAAAGGAACCCGGTAATTTTTATGCTCATTCTCTTTTCATCCGCAAGAGCCAATGCCCCTATCGGCACATCGCATCCAATGCCAAATACTCTCCCGAAAGCTCTTTCCGCAGACGTCTCGGATTCAGCTTTTTTATCCCCTATGCTTTTCATCATCCCTACTATTTTGCTGTCATTGGTGCGTGCAGTAATGGCCAATGCACCCTGGCCTATGGCAGGCACCATCATGTCTACTCCAAGCTCCTCGAAACCTGTGCTGTAGCCAAGCCTGCGCATTCCGGATTCCGCAAGTATTAGAGCATCGACAGCGCCGTTGTCCAAAGCTTTCAGGCGCGTATCTACGTTTCCATGTATGTCCTTTACAACGGCATTTCTAACTATGCCGGAGACCTGCACCTTTCTGCGTATGCTGCTTGTTCCGATTACTGGGCTGCTCTTGGATTCAAAGCCCTTTCCTTTTATTATGCAGTCAAACGGGCTGTCCCTTTCCGGAACACAAGCCAGTACAATGCCTTCGTTCAGCTCGTTCTTAAGGTCCTTTAGGCTGTGGACTGCAATGTCTATGGAGCCTTCGGATAGTGCAGCGTCAATCTCCTTTGTGTATATGTCCTTGTCGGTTGCCTTTTCCGCGCTTCTGTCTATCTTCTCGTTGAGCGTCTTTATCCTTATCAGCTCGCATTTGATATCCGGGTATGCTTGCCCTATCTTTCTTGCGACTATTTCAGTCTGTGCTATGGAAAGTGCGCTCCCTCTTGTGCCTATCAGCAGTTTTTCCATGGCGTCACTTGAAAATATCATACTTGCTCATAAGCGCGCGCAGGTCGATTCCTTCATCCACCATTATGGACTTTTCCATGTCTTTCTCGGAAACTTTGGCGTATGCGTCTTTGAGCCTTGCGATGCGCTCAGCCATCCTGTCGAAAAGCATGTTCTTCATCTCTCCGCTCAGGACTTTGCCGCTCCTGTAGTCCTTTGCAAGCTCTTCGGCCTCTTTTTTGCCAAGGAAATAGCTCTTTAAGTAGAAGAATGCCATGTCAACATCTGGGTTACCTCCGAGCTTCCTGTGCTCTTCGACGCTGGCCTGCCCTCCGCTGAACGCGCTCATTATCTTGCGCTTTATCTCCTTCTCAGATTCGTTCAGGAATATGCCGTTGTTCCTGGACTTGGACATTTTTTCCCCGTCAAGCCCTGGCATGAATACGGAATGTATTGCAGCAGGCTTGACCATGCCAAACTTTCCAGCCAGGTCCCTGCAGACCCTCATATGCGAGTCTTCGTCCGAGCCTATCGGCACCATGACGTCTTCATAGCCTATGGTAAGCGGATATGTTATGTGGGCCGACTGAACTACCGGATAGAAATGCAGCCCTATGTTCTGGTCTGGCGTGTATCCATATACCGCCTTGACCTCCGAGAGCGTCAGGCCCCTTGAAAGCTTTATGGCCAGGTTGTATATGTTGGTGTAAATATGGTCTATTATGAATTTAGTCTTAGAAACGTCGAACCCGTACGCTATCATGGTCCTTGCAAGCATCAGCGAGTTCTTTATCGCTGTTTCCTGTGTGTCCACCTTGCCAGATACGTAGCTTTCGTCGTCGGAGATTGGCATGAAGATGTTCACTCCGTATTCCCTCTGGAAAAACAGGTTGGTATCGAAAACCGATATGTGGCCGAGGTGGGGGAGCCCGCTGGCGTTGAAACCCGAGACTATCGCACACTTTTTCTTGCTTTTAAGGCTGGCCAGGAACCTGTCGAAATCCCTGTGGGAATACATGAGCCCGTTGTTGAAAGTGTAAAAGTCCGGAACCCCTTTTACATCTGATATCCTGCCTGCGCCAAACTTCTCGATAAGCTTTATATTGTCCGCTTTTATGCTTCCTATGGCCTCTTTAACAGAGTTGCCGCTTTCGGAGCCTGACATTCTAACCACGATAACAGTTATGTTCCTGCAAGCTTTTAGCCGTTCACTACAGACCTGGGTTCAAAAAGCTATTAACCTTGAGCTACAATATATAGAATCTAAAATTATGGCCGATTTGGTGATATTGTGGAATGGGACAATTTTGATTATTCGAGAACTAAGGAAATGCGCAACAATTTCCTGCCTCTGGAAAAGGTAAAGACCTTTGTGGACCTCAAGGATGGCCAGACATTGATGGACGTAGGTGCAGGAGACGGGTTCTATTCGCTCGCTTTCGCTTCGTACAATCCAGGTTCGGTAATAACAGCTCTTGAGCCTGGCCGCAATGGGTCTGTACTGATAAAAAAGCAAATTTCAGAACTTGGCGTAAAGAATATTAGAGTAATTGAAGAAAGCGCCTGCGATGAGCATGACTATTCGCCCTATGACAAGGTTTTTTTCTCAAACGTGTTCCACGACCTAGAATGCAAGGAGGAGCTGCTTAAGAATTTGTCCAAATCAATGAAAAAAGGCTCGGAACTTATATTCATAGAGTTCAGGAAGGAGGTAGAAATAGGTCCGCCGCAGCACATCCGCATTTCAGAGAAGGAGCTTGAATCAATGATTGCAAAAGCCGGTTTCAGGCTAGTTGCATCGGAAAGGCTTCAGCTCCACTATATGCATAAATATATTAATGAACAGAATAGGTAAAGGTGCATAAAGTGCGTAACAATCGCGATCTTGACAGCATAATGGGTGACATCAACGAAAGCGAAGAGCATGAAAGAAACGGCTCTGATGATTCGGTTGAGGCAATTGGCGACAAGAACGATTCTTTCGAATCCGATGACGATAACGGTTCCATAATGTCTGTAAGCGAATACGAAAGGATAAGCTTCGATAAGTTCGAGGCAGTAGATCTAAGAGTTGCAAAGATACTTGATGCTGAAGTCCATCAGTCAACCAGAAAGCCTATGTACAAGCTTACTTTGGACCTTGGCGAGCTCGGCAAAAGGACTATAGTCGCAGGCATAGGCGCGTTTTACGGAAGGGATGAGCTTATAGGAAAGAAAATAGTAGTTGTGGCAAACCTGGCTCCGCGGACCATAGCTGGAGTTGTTTCCGACGGGATGCTTCTGGCAGCAGAGGACGAGCTCAATGTCTCGTTGATAGTTCCTGACAAGGACGCTGCTCCGGGCAGCAGAATACACTGATTTAGTGATTGCATGGACACAAGGGCAAACACCAAAAAGCAGCAAAAACAGGAAGACGAAAAGCCCATAATGCAGTTTTTTGAAGGCCTTACGTGGATAAAAAATAAAAAGGAATTCAGGGAATTTGCAGAGTTGGAAGGCGCAAAAATAAGAAAAATTGCAGTCGAGATGGGGCTTTCAGGCCAGGGTGCATTGAAAGAGCCGCTAGCTGCAATATACTCCAAGGTCTACTCGTATGCATCAGAGAACCCGGATCTGGAGCCCGAATCCCAAGCGGAATTTGCTGTGACAAGGTCTTTGGACTACTTCGAATATATTAGGCATGGTAGGGGGCTGGAAAGCCTGATGAGGGATATGCAGTTCGAGGCCGCTGCCAAAGGCGAGCAAGGTGTCGACGTATACCTTGATGGGAAGAAGCTGCTCCCTCCGGGCAAGCACAGGAATGGATACTCTGTAGGCATAACTTCAGACAAAGATAACGAAGCCACAAAAGTTTAAGCGTGCTTCTTTATCTTCGCTACTTTTATCTCAAAGTTCAGGTCCTTGCCTGCGAGCTGCGGATTGAAGTCAACCTTTATCGTTTTCTCGCCTATGCTGATTACCGTTCCTTCATGGCCGTCCTCGGTTCTCACTCCCATGCCCTCCCTTACGTCTACTTCGCCGAAATTCTCGGCAGGGACGTCTACTATTAGTTCGTCCTGCTTTTCGCCGTAGGCATCGGCAGCCTTTATTGCAATTTTCTTGGTTTCGTTTAGCTTCATGCCTATAACGCCTTCGTCAAAACCCTTTATGAGCTCCCCGGAGCCGACAGTGAAAGCCAGCGGCTCTTTTCCAACATTGGAATCGAATACGGTCCCATTGTCAAGCGTCCCTGTGTAAAATACTTCTATGCTGTCGCCCTTTTCAACAATCTGTTCGTTTGCTTCTGGCATCAAATCACACGCATATTGACTTCCTAGCCTCCTTTAACACTTTCTATGGATTTGGTTTAGCGCTCTCTAAGAAATTTAGCTTCATATAAGTTTTTCCATAAGCGTATACTTTTCGCATGGTGCACATGGCGCAGAGGTTTATATACCAGTAAGAAAAAAGCTTTACGATGATAGAGATAAAAAGGCTCGACAAGCGCTACAGCGACGGCAACCATGCGCTCAAGGGAATAAGCTTTGACATTGACAAAAGGCTAACTACGGTAATCGGCAGAAACGGGGCAGGAAAGACTACGCTCATGAGGATACTCTCAACCCAGCTGCTGCAGAGCTCAGGCACAGTAAGGATAGACGGCCTAGACAACATAACGGAAGCAAAGGAGATAAGGAAAAGGATAGTGAGCATACCGCAGGAAGCAAGCCCTATAGGTTATCTGACGCCGATGGAACATCTAAAGATGTACCTATGCGCGAGAGGAATGTCGCTCGGAGATTCCACAATAGAAGCTTCCAGGGCGCTCAAGGAGCTTGAGCTCTGGCATGCAAGGGACACTCCCTCGGATATGCTTAGCGGAGGCATGAAGCGCAAGATATTTGTGGCTATGGCATTGGCAGCAAATGCTGATACAATCTTTCTCGACGAGCCGACTACCGGATTAGACCCGCTTTCAAGGATAGAAGTCTGGTCCGCAATAAAGATGCTCAGGGGCAACATAGTCCTTACAACGCACTACATGGAAGAAGCGGCAGAGCTTTCCGAGGACGTAATAATGGTGGAATCCGGAAAGGTGCTGGCCAGGGGCACGGTCGGATCGCTGCTGAAGCGCTTCAAGGGGATGGCCAGGGCCGAAACATCTTCAAAGAATGCAAAGTCAAAATATGTCATAGGCAACACCAGAATAACATACATAAAGCTCTCGGAAGCCGAGAAATACGCAAAGGAGGGCTATGTAATAAAGCCGATAACGCTGGACGACCTTTTCATAATGCAGGGTGTGGACATTGAATCTTAAATTTATAGGAACGTTCACCTGGTACTACGGCATAAGGTCCATAAAGAGGGGCCCGTCGTACATAATATCTTCTATACTCTACCCGCTAGTATTTCTGTTCCTGATTACCATATTCTCTGCGGGCAAATACATTGACTATGCAGTCATAGGAGGCTTCATATCCATAGTCTCAATGAATGCGATATACAGCGGAAGCGATATGGCGTTCCAGAGGCTGCAGCTCAGGACCCAGGATCTTTTCGTGGCTACTGGAATAGGCCCCGCGGATTATATGCTGGCTATGGGGCTGAGCTACCTGGCATCATCGCTTCCAGGCCTTGCAGTATATGCTGTAATAGGCATTCTTCTGGGAATATTCGGCATAGCTAGCACTCTAGCATTCATAGTGCTCCTTCTGGCTGTGCTTCTAGGCACAATGGCAATTTCGTTCACGATATTCGGGTTCATAAAGCACGTAAGGAACATCTGGGGCATAGCTGGCATAGTGAGCATACTGCTTACAGTGCTACCTCCGACGTTTTACCCATATACAATACTTCCTAAGGCATTGCTGTATGTATTCATGATATCGCCGATAACTTCTGTGGCAATGCTTGCGCAGGGTGCATTCGGCCTTGCGCCAATGGCATACTACGCGATACCGGTGCTAATAATAGAGATAATAATATTCTCGCTTATAGGGATAAAGCTGATGCGCTGGAGGGAAAAATAAGCATGCAAACGCGTCTGCGATGTGTAGGCATTCAAAGATCCTGGACGTCAGCGCTTTCCTTTATGAACGTGCCATTCTCAAGCTCCTCGTAAGCCTTTACAAGCTCCTGCTTGTAGTTCATCACTATCGGGCCGTACCAGGCTACTGGCTCGTTAAGGGGCTTCCCCGAGATCAGCATGAACTTCGCGGTTTCGATTCCAGTGCTTACTGCTACCGAATCCCCGCTGCGCTTGTATATTGCCGCGGACCCTTCTTCAATCTCCGTGCCCTTTTCCACCCCCAAGCGGCCCTTGAGCACGTAGGCTATAGCTGTATGCCCCTCAGGGATATCCTGAACGAACTGGGAATCCTTCTTCATGTCGACTACATAATAGCTTATCGGTATTGACAGGTCGCTTATCAGCCCTATCGCATCGGCACGCCTGCCCGCTATGACCTTTATCCTGTTCCCGTAGCTGTCCGTTACTGCCGGCATGTTTTTGTCTTTTAGGTTCCTGTATTTTGGCTGCGTCATCTTGTGCTCCTTTGGAAGATTGACCCAGAGCTGCAGCCCGCTGTTGCCCTCTTTCTCGACCTGCGGCATCTCTTCGTGGAATATGCCGCTTCCGGCGGTCATCCACTGCAGCTCTCCGCTGCCTATGACTCCCGAAACGCCGGTGCTGTCCCTGTGCTTCACCTTTCCTTCCAATATGTAAGTGACGGTCTCTATGCCCCTGTGCGGGTGCCATGGAAAGCCTTTCTCATAATCCTTCGGGTCCTTGGATCCGAAATTGTCAAGAAGCAGGAACGGGTCCGTGTACCTTGCGGCATTCTGGCCCCCGAAAATCCTTCTAAGCTTAACCCCTGCGCCGTCATAAGAGTACTGCCCTTCTATGGCCATTTCAAGCTCTTTTCTCATGATGCCAATATCTGCGTTTTTAATATTTAGCCTTTTCATAAAATCGTTTTTATACGTTTACAAAATCAGCAAGCGAAAAGTGAAGAGTTGCGGTAACGCTAATATTCTTTAGGCTCAAAATCTACAGTATAAGATTGACGCTTTGATGATTTGCTTGGGATTGGGCTTAATAATAACGATAATAATCATAGCTTTCGACTTCCTGATATCAATGTGGGATGCCTATGCAGGGGGCTACAGCCTGGGAATGATGAAGAAAAACGGGGATCCCTCAAAGTTCAGGAAGATATCCGCGTATGCTGCAGTTGGCCTGGGGCTCGTTGGCGCGACATACGTGATGGCAATAGTCATAGGCTTCATAGCTTATTATCTGGCTTACATATCGCTCTCAACCCTGGAATTCGTCCTGAGCTTTGACTTCATATTCCTTGGAATTCTGATAATAGGATTCGGCTTCATAATAACAATACAGTCTATAATAATAGCGGCCAAGCGCAGGAGTGTGTGGAGCATATTGATAGCGCTGTTCAACTCTTTCATAATCGCTTTTGATATTTACATATATGTTACTTCTTTCAGGGAATCCCTAAGCGTGATAAGGCGCACAGGCAGGAGAAGCCAGGGCAACGGCCTCATGATAGTGCTGATAGCTGCCCTCATAGCTGCGCTCATGGTGCATGCGGCATACAAGCATGGGTACAAGAAAGCGCTTGGGGCTACGCCACAGCAAAGTTCCAGGGGCGGGAGGGGCTTCAGAAGCACCGGCATGGTAGAGGGCAAAGGCTGATCAAAAAAGGGAAAAACCGCATATAATTTACAAATGTCAAAGCATGCTGCCGTGCATATTAAATATCTTATAAATGGATAAACGAGTGTGATATATATGAAAGTGGCAATACCTTGCAATAAGGAAAAGATGCTTGTTCCATTGGACCAGGCAGAGCTTATAGTGCTCTACAATGACGAAGACAAGAGCATAGTTGAGAACGAGAACCCTGGATACGGCAGCAAAGAGGCTACAATGTCCATGGTCCTGAGAGAAGCTCCTGATGTCATAGCGGTAAAGGAAGGTGTAATGTGCCCCGGCTCTTACATGATGTCGCAGGGAAGCATAAAGTATGCGCTTGTAAAGAGCGATAGTGCTAGCGACATAATAGCAAACAAAGAGTATGAGGACGCAAAGGAAGAGCTCGCAGAAGAGATATTTGCGGAGAACGACTAATCGTTCTCTTTTTCTTATCCTATTCTCCTATTTTTGGTTTTTATGCTATTGGAAGCATCTGCACGAAAGCGATAAATATAACCTAATGCAGAGATATATCGGTGCCTATTATGGCAATCCCAAAAAAGCTTGAGCCTGAAGACAAAATAGCAGTTATAGCCCCTTCAAGGAGCCTGTCCCTGCTAAGCAGCGAAACGCAACAATACGCCATTAATAGCCTTAGAAGGCTTGGCCTTGAAGTCGAAATAGCCAAGCATGCAACAGAAATCGACGAATTTTCCTCATCTTCGGTAAAATCAAGGGTTGAAGATTTGGAATGGGCTTTTTCCAGCAAGGAGATAAAGGGAATACTGACCGTAATAGGGGGCTTCAACAGCAATGAGCTTCTTAGCTACATTGATTTTGGCCTTATAAGAAAAAATCCAAAGCCATTGTGCGGCTTTTCCGACGCAACAATACTAAACAATTCTATATTTGCGAAAGCAGGGCTAGTTACCTATTACGGTCCACACTTCTCCACATTCGGCATGCTGAAGGGAAACGAATATACAATCGAATATTTCAAAAAATGCCTGATGTCAGAAGAGCCATATGATATTGTCCAATCGAAGGAATGGAGCGACGACTCATGGTATAAGGACCAAGAGAACAGGAAATTCCTTAGGAATGAAGGCTGCAAGGTCATAAATTCCGGCTCTGCTGAAGGCACTGTGCTAGGAGGCAATCTATGCACCTTCAATCTGCTGCAAGGGACCGAGTATATGCCAAACCTTAAAGATTCAATATTATTTTTGGAGGACGACGATGCAATCACTCCCGCAGACTTTGCAAGGGACTTGCAGTCCGTAATACATCAGCCAGGGTTTGAAGGCGTAAAAGGCATAGTAATAGGCAGGTTCCAGCTCAAAACCCAAATGAGCGATGCTCTCTTAAGGAAAATAATAAAGACCAAGAAAGAGCTTGATGGCATACCAATCATAAGCAATGCAGACTTTGGGCACACAACACCTATTGCAACATTTCCGATAGGCGGTACAGCCAAAATAAGCGCCGATGAGAGCGGCGTTTCAATAACCATAAAAGAGCATTAGCAATGCAGGGCTGCCTCTATACGATTGCACCAGTGCTCATCCCAAACGGAATTCGGAAATGCTATCTTTGCATTCGTCTTTTGTCCATAGTGATTGTTATCTTTAAATAACCTGTCTCCAAACAAAAAGAGGTCTGAGGATAGATTCATTGGCGGCGTTCGTTGCCTTAATGAGCTATAAAATCAGCTGTTAAAGTGAAAAAGGGCTTAAAATGGAAGCAGGAGAAAAAACCGACTATAATACCGTGGTGGCAGAAGCTTACCCGACAATTCCGATAATATTTGTATCAAGTTCCAGGGACAACAGGCTGCCTGTGCATAACTCCATGGGCCTTTCTGTAACGGACAAAAACAACGAGACGAGAGTCGAGACAAAAATTACGCGCACCGGATCGGGAAAAATAGATAGATTTCTTCTCAACGGCGAAAAACTTCCTGAAGAGCGCCTTGCCTCGATGGACGAAGTACTGAAATTCTTTAGGAAAGAGACAGGCAAAAATTATGGGATATCTGTGGAATCCAACAATTACAAGGTTTTTTCCGGAAGCAGCGATGCGGGAGCCGCAGCTTACGTAAAAGGGCTCAACGAACTTTTTAATGCAGAGCTGCAGATAGGGCAGATAGCAATGCTTGCAAACTCAATATCAGAATCTGCAATAAGGGCCGTATACGGAGGGCTGAATACTCTTGTAGTCGAAGGGCCTGGAGCGCCATACGGCAAGCAGCTCGCATCCGAAGACGATTTGAAGAACATAAGGATATTCGCGATGGGTTTCGAATACGATTCCAGGCTTTCAGCTGCTGAGATTTTCCAGCTTACCAGAAGCAACCCGTTCTACGAATACAGGCTGAAGATGCTGCCGCAATGGGAAGCAAAAATAAAGCTTGGCCTTTTAAGAAAGGACTGGAATATGGTATTTTCAAATGCGGAAGACAACTGTTCAAACGCGCATTATTTGATAGAAAGCTCGGGCGCAAGGGCAAGGAAAAAGGAAATGATGAATGCAGTTATAGACGTGGAAGAGATAAGGGCATCAGGGCTTCCGGTATATTGGACTGCGGGAGGCGGAAAAATAATAAACGCCTTCTCGTGGGAGCCTTATGGCGATAGGGTGCTTGAGGCTTTAAAAGAAAGGGGCCAGAAGCCAATCGAATATAAGGTGGCTCCAGCCGCAAGGATAAAATCAAAGAGCTGAAAATAAAATCGTGGTTTAGTGCAGAAAAACAAAATAATATTCATAGGTGGAGTTCCAGGGGTTGGAAAAACGAGCATATCTGGAATGCTGGCGCGGAAATTTGGGATAGATATAATGCTTTCTACCGATTATTTGAGGGAATTCGTAAGGCCCCTGGTAAATGACGCTAACGCACGCGATATACTTTCAGTTAGCGTATACGAAGCATGGAAAAAGTTCGGGGAGAAGAGCTATGAAAATATAATAAAGGGCTACCTTAAGCAATCGGATTACATATGCAGCGGCATAAGTGCCACTATTGACAGAGCCGCGAAGAATGGCGAAAACCTTATAATAGAGTCCCTGTACTTCAACGAACCGTTGGCCGAAACTATAAGGCAGAAAGGAGTCTGTGCTGCATATATCTATATTTCTGATTTTACAACCCACACAAAAAGGTTGAACGAGAGGCAGCTGTACACTCATTTCAATTCCCCGGGGCAGAGGCTTTCTGCACAGCTTGACGTTTATGGGGCGATAATGAAATACTCCGAGGCCCTGGCAAAGAAGAATGGTATAGATACATTCGACAATTCTGATTTCCAAGAAACTGCAAAAAAGATAATCGATTCGGTGGGAAGATTTTATGGAAATGACAAAATCTGAGATTGCAAAGCTCTCGCGGCTAGGTAGGGAGATGCATTCCAAACTCGGCAGAAAAGGCATGTTCGAGGAGGTTAAAAAGCACGAAAAGAGCCTGGAAGAAGGCAGGATAACAAACGGGGTAGGATATCCGATAATCGGAATAGAGAAATTCCTTGGCTATTACGACAGCAGCATGAACATAGCATATAACCCATCGATATCGCTTACAACCGATTTCAGCAGGGCAGAGGCTTTCTGCCAGTACCTGCGCAACGGAAAGGACGAAGTGGTGCTTGACGGAGCTTCAAGCGATAAGTACATGAAAAGGATGGAAAAGGCTTTGGACTTTTTCAAGAGAGAAAACAGAATAAGCGGTTCGTTCAGGTTCTACATAACAAGGAAGAAAAGATATAAGGATGCCAAAGGGCTCGGCGAGTCTGCTTCTGTGGCTTCTGCAGCTTCGGAAGCTCTGGTAAAATGCGTTTACGGGGAAGAAGCTTCAAAAGACAGGAGGCTTGTATCAATGTATGCCCGGCTTGTCTCAGGCTCTGGTACGAGGTCCTCATCAGGCGGCATTTCCATGTGGCTTTCCTATCCAGGCATAAAAAGCGGCCAATGCTATGCTGAACAACTGAACGAAAAGCAAAATGATATCAACCTTTTTGCAATTCCTGAAAAATCAAAAATAGAAACGATAGGGGCACACGATGCCGCAAAGAGATCTGATTTTTACAAGCCATGGGTATTTGGCAAATTATCTAGATTTCTCGACGAGATCGAATTTGCCGGGATAGACCAGCTATTGCAAGCTGCAGAAAATGACACGTTCAGGCTAGATGCAGTTCTCATGTCCGGTGGAATGTTCGTGCATAATGACAGGAGCCTGCAAAGGATCAAGAAGTTCATGGATTTCAAGGAAACGGATGATCGCGTGTTCATGAGTGCCGATACTGGACCGAGCTTGGTGTTCCTTTCAAGGAATGCCAAATCACTCAATTCGCTAAAGAAGTTTTTAGGGGATGAGGCATTGGAAGGCGCTGTGCCAAAAGCAAGCACGTCAAGCGAGAAGCTTAAAATGCCGAAAGAAGCCGAGAGTTTTTTTAAATAGCCGCTTTGCAATTTTTGATATATAGAGTGTCGCAGGTTTTTGAGCTGGGTGACTGTAAATTAATCAAATAACTCATTTTACTGCTTCCCTGACTGCATAAATGGAGTAATTGTAAGTGGAATTGTAATAATATGAAGTGGTGTAATTTTTGCTTTGCGGGCATATGCTGGAAGGACTGCTCCCACGGTAGACAACTATTTCGTTTATATCGTTGCAGGTTATCCTCTTTTGAGGGACGATCACTCCGACGCAGTTGTAAGGTTGGTTCTTTGCGCCCATACATAATGTATAAGCTATGTTTGTATAGTTTCCAATGAGCTTATAATTGGTAAAGTTGAGGCCGTTTATTTTTGTTATTGCAGAATAGGTTATATTCCATGCATGACTCAGGGAAGAGTAGTTATAGCTTATCGTAGGGTAAAAAGAAAGCCCGACGACCAAATAGATTATAAGTATAGCGAAGAACACGGAAATTCTAAGAACGCGCTTCTTTTTACCTTTTGCCAATTCTGCCATGAAAATTCCGCAGACTATTGACAACGTCATGGCAACAGGTATTAGCAGCCTTGTAACGTCTTCCACCCCATATTTTCCGTTGCCAGCCGGCATTGCGGAAAGCAGCAAATAGAAAATTGCCACAAAAGCGATAAATGGCATTATGGCTCCTTTCTTAGACCTTGAAAATATCAAGAGATACGCTGTGCCTGCAAGGAACAATGCAAAAAGTATCCCCATATTTGCATAAGGATCCTCGCCGTAAAAAGATTTTCCCGGAAATCCGGATGTGTACTTTATTGGGAGCATTGTGTAAAAATAAAACATATAGCTTGGGACTAAGTTCTCGCTGCTGTATCTGGAAGAGATATAAGCTTCCTGGCCATGTATTCCAAAAAGGGGATTGCCATACATAAGTGCCTGCTGGCTGAGATACAAAACGCCAAATATCGCAATCCCGATTATTGCGAAAGCGAATGCCTTCGCGAGCCATGCTTTCTCAATTTTAAAGCTGCTAAAATAAAGAAGCAGGGCAAGAAAAGGAACATAGGATATTATGCTGAAAGCGGCTTGATTGCCGAAAAATACTCCTGCCCCTGCAGCCATGCCTGCAAAAAGCGCTATTGGGAGAGATCTCCTTTTTATTGCAAAAAGCGCCAGCAATATCCCTGCAGAATCTGCCATTGCTATATATGGGTCTGGCAAAAGCCTTATCCCGTACATCATAACTAGCGGATTAAAAGCGTAAAATGCTGCTGCAACTACTCCTGCCAGAAGATTCTCGAATTCTTTGCCTATCCATAGCAGGCAAACCATTACGACGGCTATTGCGACGAGCGGCGGGAACTCTGTAGCGTAAGCAGAATGCAGCAACGCATAAAAGGGAAACTCCATGGCTGCGAAGCCGAAAGCCGAAACTGTCCATGGTGTTGTTCCCAATACGGACAATTTGACTACGGAATACGCATATATTGAATCATCGAATGGGAGATATATGCCTGGAGAAGAAGAATAATACAAAACTATTGTGGCTGCCAGCAGAATAAAAAATGCTGCAAAGTAATATTTAACATGCTTGGAATTTTCAGGGGCTTTGGATCTCGCACTATTCGAATTAAGCCGAAAACCTTTGGAAAAGCCAATTCCTGCCATTTTGCCTATTCGTTTGCTTGCATGCCTGCTGTTCTTATTGCCGCCATGCGATCGGTGCACTGCAGTCGAAGCCATATCGAAAGCATTGCAAACTACATCCAGCATGAGATTCATCGATTTAAACTGATTGGCTACTAAGGAATAAAAGGTTTAGCTGGCTTGATTTTCGTGCGAATTGTGGCCTATGCATGCAAGCCCCCGAACGGTGCAGCCATAACAATTTAAAAATCTATTTAAATATTTGCATTGAATAGTGGAATAAAACGAATAGGGGTTTAGCAAATGGCTGGCATGAAGCTTAAGTCGGGTTCTCTTGGTTTCTGGGGTCTTGTATTCTACGCAGTAAGCGTAATATTTCCTGCGGGCGCGTTCGCAGTTACAGGCGTTACTGCAATGACATACGCTGGGACAACAGCACCGCTCGCTTTCCTGATAGGCGGAGCGACTCTGTTCCTTGCCATAATAGCAATATACATATTCAGCTCCAAGGTGTCAAATGCAGGGGGCTACTACAAGTACGTCGAATCAAGCGTCCACAACAAATACCTTTCGAAAAGCATGGGACTCTACCAGCTCTTCTGGGTAATAGGCGACATGATAGCTGCCAGCATAATAGGGGGATGGTTCCTCTGGACCGGGCTCGTAACACTTACGGGATATTCGCTTCCGTTGGTTGCAGTGCTCCTTATAGCGTTCATAACTCCTATAATATACCTGCTCGTGGGATTCTTTTCAATAAAAGTGAGCCAGAAACTCGCCCTTATATTTGGAATAATACAGATAGCTTTCTTCCTGCTTCTGGCAATAGCCCTAATAGTCAAGGCTCCGTACAACGGAGTGCAGTACTTCAACATAGGAAACTCTACCAACGGCTTGTACGGATTCTTCCTGGCAATGGTAGTAGGCGCATTCCTGGCATATGGCGGCTACGGCTCGATAGTGTCATTTGGAGAAGAGGCCAAGCTGCCTAAGCATACGCTGAAGAAGGCAATAGTAACCGCATTGCTCATAATGGTTGCTTTCGATACGTTTGTAGTGTATGCGCTAGAAGCTGCTTCTGGCCCTAACCTTGGAACGGCATTGCAGTTCTTCGCACCCGGGCTTTACCTTACAAAGGCCTATTTCGGAATAGCGCTGACGCTAATAGCGTTCGCGATAGTTGAGATAGCGCAGCTCATGTCCCCGGTCCTGTTCGGCAACAGCGCTTCAAGGACCATATTCGCTTTGGCAAGGGACGGGCTTCTTCCAAAATCCCTTACAAAAGTGCATCCAAAATACGGCAGCCCATATATGTCAGTGTTTGCCGTATTCGGAGTAGTAGTTATAGGAGTAATAGTAACCATGGTGCCACTTGTGGCATTATACGGTGAGTCAAACGGCTTATTCGACTCGTTTGTAATATGGGGAACCGCAATAACGATATTCACCCTGATATACCACATAGCCACAAACGAATCGTTGCCCATAATGATGCACAGGCTGAAGCACATGAATGTAGTGAGCCACATCGTGGCTCCGACATTGGGCTCGATTATAATGGCCATAGCAATATACTATTCCCTGCAAGGCCTTAGCGGGCCCCTTGAAGCCGTGCTGGTAATGATTCCCGCGTGGATAATAATATCGCTTGTAGTGGTATACGTAAGGCGTGACAAGATAAAAATGGAGCCGTTGCTTACAAAAGCGCATCCAACTGACAGCATAAGGTAAGAAAGATGGTAGTGCCGGAGTTCAGGGGCTTTCCTTTCGTCGTTACCGGCACCGACCGCTTTTACGTAGTAGCTGGAAGCAGGAAGTATCTCGATTTCTCAGGCTCAGCAATGACAACAGGCTACGATTTCCTGCGTAAAGAGGATTTTGTATCGCCAGTAAGCACTTTGGTATTCAGGAGCACATGGAATGACAGGCTTACAAAAAAGCTAAAGCTTGTTTCGGGGAAGGACAATGTCGTATACTGCACCTCAGGCACCGAAGCATGCGAGACTGCGCTTTCGAGATACCAAAAGCCCATAATTGCATTGGAGAACGCGTATCACGGCAAAGGCTATCTCACATACAGGGCTTCAAACGGCACCGGAATAGATACAAAAAACAGGGTCGTGCACCTAAGGGTTCCACAGGATTCTTCGGAAGATAGAACTACACAAAGCTTTAACGAAGACCTGATTAGAAAGGCATCAAGATCATTCGATATCGATGGCTCCACAATTATATTTGAGCTTGTTCAGTCCGACGGCGGTGTAAATATCCTATCCGACGATTTTATCAGCAGCTTGAAAAAGATTGCATTTGCAAACCATATGCATATGGCAATAGACGAAGTGTATACCGGCATGGGAAGGAGCGGGGAACTGCTGCTCTCCTTAAAAAAGGGATTGAAGCCAGAGATGATATGCATTGGAAAAGGCATGGCTGCAGGGCTTCCGCTGTCCGCGGTACTGTATGACGGCGATTGGAATATATCCTACAACGGCGCTTTCGGCATGCAGTCCGGAAACATGCTATGCTCAAAGGCTGCCATAAAAACTATAGGCGGCCTGACAGAGAAAAGGCTTTCTTTCGTTAGAAGAAAGGGCAAGGAGATAGTCAAGCGCCTTGGCTCAATAAGCAACGAGAAAATAAAGTCCGTAAGGGGAATAGGCTTTATGATAGGAGTTGAACTTACAAAGTCAGGCAAGCCTTTGACTGATTATTCATACGAGCTAAGATCCGAGCTCCTAAAGAAAGGCGTGGTGTGCTCGCTGGTAGGTGCGAAAAGCAATATAATAAAGATAACACCTCCTCCATATATTGATGAAAAAACACTGGATGCAGGAATAGACAGGATTGCAGAAGCATTGGGTGAATAACATGAAGAATGATAAAAGGATTTTAAAATGTGCATTTTCAATAGGCGATGTCAAGGTAAAGGGTGCATCGTTATACAGGGTTAGCGCTCCCATGACCGAGCCTTTTTCGATATCTCTAGGCACGCAGTATGACTTTGACGGCCTTTTCGTAGAGCTCGATGGAGAATCGGAAAAGGGCTATGGTGAATGCAGCACCATACCCGAAATAACCGGGGAGTATACTGGTGCAGCCCTGGAAACCGCGCAGAGTATAATTCTGTCCATAAACGGCAGGGCTTATGAGAGCCTTGAGGATTTTTCCGAAAGCATTACAAAAATAATACATGGGAGCAGTGCAGTAAAGAATGCAATAGAAATGGCTGCGCACGACCTGTACGCAAGATCCAATTCCATCCATGTTGCCAAGCTGCTTGGAGGCTCAATGAAGCCCGCGGAGACTAGCGTGACAATAACTCTCGGCAGCGTTAAGGATGCATTAAAGCAATTGGAATCGATACAGAAGAAAAAGCCGAAGGACATAAAGATGAAGATAGGGGTTGACGCCAATCTTGACATAGCCAGAATAAAGGCAGTGTCGGAAAGGCTTAAGGGCGAAAAATTTTATGTAGATGCAAACCAGGGATATTCGTTGCAAGATGCCATAAAAGTCGGCAAGGTACTTAATGACGTAGGTGCTGCATTCTTTGAGCAGCCAATGGACTATAGGGACCTTGCAAAAATGGCATATTTGCGAAAACAAACCGGAATACCAATAATGCTGGACGAAAGCATAGTTAGCCCAAGAAGCGTCATAGACGCAATAATAGCAGATGCGGCTGATTACGTAAATGTAAAGCTGACCAAAAGCGGAGGCATGCGGCAGGCACTCAAGACGCTTTTCACTACGCAGGCATATGGGATAAAGGCCATGGTAGGATGCATGATAGAAAGCAAGCTCGGTATAGCTGCAAGCCTTGCGGTCGCACTCTCATCAAAGAACGTAATATTCTACGACCTTGACGGATTCCAGTTCTTGAAGGAGCAGCCATTCGAGGCAGGCATAGAATACAAAAATGGCATGAATACGCTTACGGACGGCAAAGGTATAGCCTGCATCCGCAAGTTTTAGGCTATATTGCGTTATTATTCCAGCGATAAAATGCCATGGATACCAATAAGAAGCGTTGACAAGCACTTATACAAAATGGCCATGAAAATGAAGGATGGTTATTCGATTACTGTGAAAAGCTTCAAGAAAGACAGGATTGTTACAATAAAAAGAGCAGGAAACAATTTTGAAATAGACGAAGACGGCTTTAAAAAAGAGAAGTTAACTGTCGATGAGAATGCGCTCAAAAAGGCAATAAAGGATACTATCGATTTTGAATACCCAAAATCCCACGAATTGATGGTAACAGAACAATCGGCAAAGCCTTAAATCCTACAAAGACAATATCTTATCGTGGTTTATTATATGTGTGTGGTATCATGGTGCATGAAAAAGCAATAACCGGAAATACGTCGTTGTACTGCATAATAGGCATGCCTGCTCATCATTCGCTTTCTCCGACAATACACAACGCGATGTACAAGAAGCTCGGAATGGACGCCGTTTTTCTTGCGTTTGACGTTGCCCCTGAAGACCTTAAATCGGCAGTATACGGGATGAAGGCATATGGCATAAAGGGAATGACGCTTACAAGCCCGCACAAGCAGGAGGTCATGAAATACATGGACCACATAGACCCTCTTGCAAAAGAGCTCGGGGCCGTAAATGGGATAGTGATAAAAAACGGCAAGTTTTATGGTTACAATACTGATGAGCCTGGCTCCATAATGTCCTTGGAAAGGCACGGAATGAATACAAAGGCAGGCTATGCTCTGTTCGGCGCAGGAGGTGCGGCAAGAGCTATCGCTTTCGGCCTTGCTCATAAAGGCGTAAAATCCTTGTATATAATAAACAGGACCTTGGAGCATGCGGAAGGGCTTAAATCCGACCTGCAGAAGCGCTTTCCGAAGATGAATATAGAAACCGCAAAGCTCGGATCCAAAAAAGCCGAGATTGCAATAAAGAACTCAAAGTATATACTTAACGCTACGAATATTACTCTTGAAAACAGCAAAGACACGCCTGTTCCTGCAGGGCTGCTTAACAAAGACATGGTGGTTTTCGACGCAAATTATGTACCTTTGAAGAATAAGCTTTTGTCCGACGCAAAAAAGAAGGGATGTATAACAATAAACGGCTTGGAGCTCCTTGTTTACAACCAAGCAGTAGCATTCAAGCTTTTTACAGGGAGGGAGCCAGACATCAAAACGATGATGGATGCAGCAGAAAAAGCAGCAAATTAGCATTAGAATCGAAGCGTTATCCCCTATGTCCCAACTTTATGTAATCATACAGCCTAGATAACGTTCAGGCAAAGAATATTTATTGAGGTAAAACAACATGGTTGGCATAAAGCATAACTTGTATCCTCTGAATGCTGGCGAAGCCGCAAAATTTTTAGGATGCAGCATTGCCGACCTGATAGATAAGCTGACATCTTTTGACTACAGTTCTATACCTACACTTACGGAGAGGGAAGAAGGCGATACCGAAAAATGGGTGGCTATACGAAGCAGGTATCCTTTTACCATCATAGTAATAATGGATCGTGATAGAAACGATATTGCAGGCTACTGGTCGTTTGTGCCTGTGGATGAGAAAACGTTCAAGCGCATAAAGAGCGGCACAATGATAGACGGCGACATAGCCTTAGAAAATATTCCAGAATTGAAACCTGGAAGTAGATGTTATATGTACATAACAATGGTGTTCCTTAAAAAAGAGTACAGGCATACGGATGCGGTAGGCGCTATCTATGATTCATTTACAGAAACATTCTCTAAATTCGCAGAAAAGGATATATTTTTCCATGAGGTGGCCGCAAACGCTTATACTGAAGAAGGTAAATCCTTCGGCATGCGCCTAGGCATGTCATTCGTAACGCATAGCGCCGAAAGGGGAGAAATTTATTCTGCAAAAACACAATTGATTCTCGCTTCCAAATATTTAAATGCCAGCGAAAAGCTCATCAAAGCGTATTCTGCATATCCGTAAGCCCTTGCCAATAGCTTAAATGCCTTATCCATGCCGAGCGTTGCCAATAAAACACGATTATTGCAAGGTGTTGGCTCCCTCCATAATGTGCCATTCATCAAGCCTTTAGCATGTATAAATATACTACTGAGACCACCATCGCGGCTATAGCGGCGAAGTCGCCAAATCCCAGGAACTTTATAAATACCCCGTAAAGTATTGCAAGCCACAGTATATCGAGCTCGGGTATGCTGTAAATGAGCTCTTTGTCAACAACCTTGCGCACTCCCCTTAGGTATTTCGTGTACGTGTAGCTTATGAATCCGAGTACAAATGGCACTACTATGGCGACTCCAGCCAGCGCAGATATGCCTATAGACGCTTCTGTGACCTTGAATCCGAACGCAAGAACTGCGATCAAAGTCACCAGCGCCTCAATAACAGATATCCAGAACCATTTGCTCGGTATTGACTCTCTCTCATAGCTGACCCTTACCGAAAGCATCCCGCCTATTGCATAAAATACTGCTGCAGTAAGGCCCATGGCTATGCTGAAAAGGTTTATCGATGAAGGGTATGAAGAATTGAACGAGATATAAAGGTATATGACGCTAGCAACTATCACGATAATGGCAACAGTTATTCCTATAAGCTTCTTTCCAGATGCTGCAAGCAGCTTTATGTTTTTTCCGTCGAATAGGAAAAAGAGCACACTCATATAAGAAATAGCGTATACTACAAGAAGGCTTTTTGAATTGACCACGCTGAACAGGGCTATGTTGCCTATGGCATAAAATATCCCTGCCAGAATATCGAATCTTTCCGGCTTCCTGCGCATACTTTTCTTAAAAACGAGGGCGGAAGCAAGCGCTATTGCTGCCGACACGGTGAAAATTATCAAAAGCGTGCTCACGTAGTTGCTTCCGTAGAAGCTTATGCTCTCAGTTATGAGCAGTGCCCAGAAAGCGTACGACACCGAAGATATCAATGGAAGGGCAATAAGAAACTTTAGGCCTGGATGTTTTTTATTCGATGGCAGTGGCATCACCATTTCAGTTAGGTATTGAAGGCATAGTTAAAAAGGCTTTTTCTTCTTGGTAAAATGTAATAGCCTTTTTGCAAAAGCAATAGATCTGACAGCGTTGATGCCTGTTTCAAAGCCAAAACTTGCGCTTGGATCGAAATGTGCATAGCCGGCTTCTTTTCGGTTTTAGCACAATGAGAGTAGGTGGTTTCATGGTGCCTGTATCCGATCTGGAAAAGACCGTGATAGACATGTTATATCTGAAGGTTCCAATAAGGGAAGAGCTTTATCCAGAAATATCAAAAAGGCTCGACAAAAGAAGGTTTGAAGAGTACTTAAAAAGTTTCAACAAAAGTTTCTCAGCATATGCCAAAAAGGAGGTTGCACAGATAAGGCAAGATGCAAGCAATGCAGTATAAACTAAAACAGGATAAAGCAACTTCGCTGGCTTCAGAAGTTATCTATTATTATATTTGTAAGAAGTTAAGCTGGCTTTTTTAGTTACTTGGTTTTGGCATCCATTTGGGTTTTCTTATTATTTTGCCAAATATAATTGGTATTTAGACTATGCCTAAATAATTGTTAGAATATCTAACATATTCTACGAATATATATTGCACTGCTTATTTGCGTATTATAAAATAGAGTTTTTTCTGAATCTCCAGGGTTTAGCTGAAATTAGCAGTCAAACCGCAAAATTATTAAGTGTTAAGTACCTATGTGCAATAAGTGGTATCATGAATATATTTAAAAAAAGGCCTCAGAATGATAAGGATTCTGGCGATGAGTTGGTCAAAAGCCCGGTTTCAAAGGAAGCAATAAACCAGATCAGAAAGCAGAAACCTACAATAAAAGTATTCGAAGAAGACAAAAAAGACGAAGAAGACGAATTACACTCTTAGCCAATTGTTTCATTGCTTGCAATTTTAATAGTTAATAATTATAAAATAATATTAGAATTACTAATATTATATTGGCTATCAATTAAATCGCTCAATTTTCGCTCATAATCGCTTGCAGCCTTCGCCAATATAATTGCATGGAAAGGTCTTTTTTATGGCGCTATGCGTTAAATAAGAGGGCATTTTTTCTGTGAAACCTTGCTAAAAACCTGTATTTTTGTACATTTCCATACCAAAAATAAGTGCTTCCATAAAAACGAAAATCATTATTTTTATTTCATATTTTTGAGCTAAAAAAGGCCTCTCGAGGAAAAGTACGATTTTTTAAACAAGTTTGGCGCGCAATAGCCATTGCTTAACCAGGATGGCTCGTTTTCCATAAATCTGAAATGCAAGCTTTTTCCAAACCCTATTTCTGTTGCAAAAAAATGGAATTACAATTTTTGCCATCCATTGCACATGATATTTTATTTTTATGGAAAATGATACGGATCATATGGCAATCTAGCTAGTTTAAGCCTTCGAGTGAATTATTTTTAGCAAACATCCTGCAAATTATCTATTCTAATACTTTAATAGAAATTCTAAAACTATTTGCGTTAATTCAAATTACCTGCTTTTTAAACGGATTAATTACTCTGATCCCCTTAATCTTCTTGAAATCCTTTTCATTCTCCGTAACTATGGTATAAACATTGTTTTCTTTCATCGTCTCCGTTATCAGAGTATCCCAAATGTTTGTCTTGAGCCGCACAGAGGTTTCGACAGCACTCACGGCAGTGGAAACGCCATAATCAAGCTTGCGCCATGATGAAGCGCCGGCAAAATCTTTTATTATGCGCTCGGCATCTTCGCGCGGCAAAGGATTTGTTACGAATCTGGTTAAAACATTGTAAAGCTCCAAAAGTACCTGGCTTGATATGACTCCGTTTCCTTCATTCATGGCTTTTCCAATCATCTTCGATGCAATGCTATGCTTTTCAACTTCGCTGCTGTCAAATGCATAGACAATTACAGAAGTGTCAAAGAATAAGTCAGCGGCCATGCCATTCATCTCTGCTTTTGGTTATCTTGCCGAGCGGATAGCCTTTCGTCATGAGCTTTAATAGTTCATCGCCTGCGCTCTTGGCTTTATCCCTATTCAACTTATCGCCGCTTGCTTCTATTACACTCTTTATGACTTCAGAAAAGCTGCGCTTGCCCTTCCTCCTAGACAATTCTATATAAACTTCATTTGAAACAGATATCTGTCTGGCCATCGCAACACATATGTATAATGTATGTATACATATAAAAGAATTATGGCCTGACATTTTTCATAGAAATCCTAAAACTATTTGCGTTAATTCAAATTCAGCTCTTTTTTGAACTTTTGCTCTTCTTTATTTGATATTTATAACAATCCATCCTTTTTGAAGGATGGAAAGCTTTTAAGAGTAAGTGAAGCCGATCCGGACTTTGTAAAAAGAATAGAGCACAACAGGGAATTAAACAAAGTAGGCGTAAAACTAGGGAGTTTAGAGGGCATGAAGCTGCCCATAGAAATATGAACCGGAATATGCGTAGCTTCTTTCTCTCCATATCTTTTTGTTATAGAGAGCGAATTATGTAGCGATGTGCTTTTTACATTCAATTAGGTTCAAAACAGAGTATTTCCCCTATTTCAGCGTATGTCATTGCTTGCATGTGGGGAAGACTCTGCAGCCTTGAGCAAAGGTTGATACATGCTCGAATCTACGCAATTGAACCAGAGCCTCATGGATTCCAGAACCTGCAGTCTGTCCATCACGATTACGTCTGCTCCGCGAGCAATGTACACAACGCCTTTGCATTCTGCAACTATTAAGCCCAAGCCCCTGGCCGCACCGTACAGACCCCCTATGCATACTGATTGCTCTTCAGAAAGGCCAAGGGACCGGATGGCTCTAATCGCTTCGTACATCGAGAAATCCGCTGCGGTGCGAAGCGCCTTAGACTGAGCAAGCATCCTGGCTTCTTGTGCATCTGCATTGCGCAGAAGGTTCCAATCTTTGGACAGCCACTCGGCCATGGACGTCATGGTCATGACCAGCGAATTGACTGCTGAGCCAGCCTCTTGATTAACCAGCATTGCATCTGCATTTGCATCTATAAGCCCCGAGCCCTTAGCCATTAGGTAAAGGAGCGCTGGTGCTTCTGCGCGGTTAACTGATATGAAGACGTCTGTGCTCTCCTTGCCACCCGCGCCAGAAACGAGCGCGAGATCGCCATGGGAGAGCACGCGGGCTGTCACCTTCAATGCAGATTTGTCACGGCTCTTTGTGATGCTCGGCATTAAATCAAAGCACATGCCCATCAAAGATATTTAAAGATTGTGAAGCCTTCGGGCGATGGAGAAATTAAGCTGGAAGCGTTTCGGCAACGCTAATTACAATGCTTTATATTTCTTTGTATGGCAGGATAACAGATTGCATGAAAGATGTGCTTAGGAGATCTGTCGCTGAGATGATTGGAACCTATATATTCGTGCTTTTTGGGCCCGGTAGCATAGTCGCCTTTATGGCGGCATTTGGGGCTGCGCTGTCGCCATCTACGCTGTTCTTCGCAGCAGTAACGTTTGGCCTTGGCATAGCCATAGCTATAATAATGATAGCCAATATATCCGGAGGGCACGTCAATCCTGCCGTCACCATAGGACTTTTTGTATCTGGCAAATTTGAAGGCAGGATGGTGCTGCCGTATATAGTTTCGCAGCTTATTGGTGCCGTGCTCGCCTCAGGTACTGTCGGCGTGCTGTTCAGTTATGGGGTTGCGAACAAGGTGCTTTTCGGCGCGACGGTGCCTGGTTCAATGGGACCATGGGCTGCTTTCCTCGGAGAGTTTATAATGACATTCTTCTTCCTATGGGTAATACTTACTATAACATCAAAGAGCAAGAACACGGCAGTTAACGCCGCGGTAATAGGGACGTATGTTACCATAATGATATTCATGCTTGCAACCATAAGCGGCGGTTCCATAAATCCGGCGAGATCGTTCGGACCTGCGGTTCTGTCTGGCATACTGCTTAAGGCAGGATACTACCAATGGATATATTGGGTTGCACCGATACTTGGTGGGGCGCTCGGGGCGCTGGCTTGGAAGTACATGTACAAAGACAGGTCTAAAGTGCATATGTGATGGTCCGTGCGTGCGATAATGCAGCAGCCATTATGCGTGCTGCAGCGCGTTTTGCTCGTTGCATATTTCAATCTGCCTATGCCTACATTTTCCCTGCATGTAAGGGGGACTTTGATGAAGTTGACGAATATTGCAGTGTAAATCCTAACGCTATTGCCTTTGAGATAGAAAGGCATAAAAACATGGAGTGATTTGTAGTATGCAAGTGGTGGCATGGGAAAAATAGAGGCTTACATACCAAACGTCAGGTACTTATCGCTCAAACTGCACAAAGGGATGCTTGTCTATCTCCTGGCATTTACGGAAAACAGGATCATCGCCGCAGTCACCAATGATGCCAAGGAAGTTGCCGGTCTGGAGGTAAAAAACATGTTCTCGTTCAACGACATGAATTACCCCAACAAGCCAAATGTAGGCAACACGCTTATCTCTGAGAATGCACCGAAGCTTGGAGATTTCTTCAAGGTGGACCCTGATAAACTGCTCTCATCAGATCAAAGCAACTTCGCTATAGCCTACGGCGACATATCGAAGGGTATGCTGATCCAAAGCAGGAATTCGAAACTGACGCAAACCGAGTCAAGAATCCTGCTGGTAACGGCTTCCGGGAAGAGCTACGAATTCATGCTGATGGGCATGTCAAGGCCGTCAATAGGATATCAGCCCTATGCCCTTGATGACAATACTTTCAACAGCTATGCAGAGATTGTGAACAAGTTTCTTGGCGACAAGGTAAAGGTTCTTCGAGCTTCAGATCCGGTTCCAAAGGTTTCAACCGGCCAGCTTTTTGGAGGCCTCTTCGGAAGGAAAAAGAAGGACAACCAACAGGCAGAAGCAACAGAAAATAAATAGCAGCACTGGAAATCTTTGGTACAACGATACCGCTTTCAAGAGATGCACATAGTCTATAATATTGCCTTCTTCTGGAACTCAGGCTACTTTCTGAGCGCTTGTAGTTTTAAAAGTAGTTATCCGGGCCTTTTCACGGTGCCTGAATTTGCCTTTATCGCAAGCTCTCTCAATAAGAAACCTACCGAAGTTGGCTGTATGTCCTTCTCCGTGAAGCCCAGCCTTTTTACCATCTCCTTTACCCTTTCTACGTCCTTCCTGCTCTTCTTTTGACTTACCAGCTCTATATCAAGGAAGTAGCCCACCTTCGGATACCTATCCAAATCCATGTTGAAGTCGCCCAACTTGTATTTGTATCTAGTTTTCCTTATCAATGGTACGTACTCAAGCGGTTTTATGCCCAGAAACCCGAACATTCCCATTACTGCTTCAGGATTATCTATATGGGTCTCGTATTCTCTAACTTGCATGTACTTCTGCCTTTTTTTACCAGACGGCTTGTAAGTAAGAGTGCCGTCTTTGCTTCCGTCCACGATTCTTATACGCAAAGCCTCCACACTGTCCCAGAAGTTTCTGCTTTCCAAAGTAAATTGGTAATCCGAATACCTTTTAACGGATGCGAGCTTCGCACCCATGGATTCGAGCCTTCTTTTTAGGCTTTCCGCGTCCTTTACTCTTATCCTCATTTCGGTTTCGAACTGCTTCTTATGCATTCTTCCACGGTTTTGATGAGTAAATAAACAATATATTAATTACCCATCCTGATAGAACTGACAACGTTTGGCAGTTAGAATCCACATGCCAGTATCCGAATATTGCAATATGCACCTTAAGCCTTGCCTAACCTTGTTAAATCAATTATTTATAGTTCCTGGGTTTTCTAAAGGCGCTTTCGAAGGACCTGTAGTTGTCTGTGATCTCTTCGCCTTTCTGTATGTCTCTTACTGCCTTGGTGACTACCTCTTCCTCGTCGTCATAGTATGCGCTGAGAGAATTTGGGTTGTCAGAATGATTGAAGTATTTTCCGTCATCAGACGCAAAGCACACCATGTGGCTCTTGTCACTTTTCCAGCTGTATTTCATGAGGTACTTTCTCACCTTCCACGGCAGACACTTGACTTGATCCTCAGTGAACTTGAGATCAAATCCTGGGGTAAATCTCCATATCGCAGTCCCTTTTTTTATATATTGGTCTGCAAAAAGCCCTATGCCATGTATCCTGCTTGGGCCTATCCTAGTTTTTATTAGCATCATGCAATCTACCTCAGATTTTATGAAAATATGAAAAATGATATAAAAGAATGGGTGGACTGCTCCGATGCAGTCCTGAAGCCCGCAATTATTGGTTTTTGGCTTCACACCCCTAAGCAATGTCTTGCTCAGTTTGAAACGCTTGTCTTGGAGGCTTTCCTTAGCAGTTTCTTTGTTTTGGTGTTATCAATCTCTTCGAGCTCTTTCCTAACCATTTCTTTAAGCTTCATTTTCCTTGCCAGCGCCCTGTCAGTCTCTTGTACTGCGAGGAACTTGTTTATGAGCGAGGATTCATATCTATAATCCCCTATCCTATATACAAGGCCGTACAAACCATATATGCTGTATGAGTCTGCAATATCTTGGGCTTCGTATATCTTACGTATAACCTGATTATAGCCGCCTTTTGGGCCCTCATAAATACTTCTTCCGTTAAATGCCTCATTGAATGTATCTATTATGCCCTGCATGCCCTTTAGTATAACGGGATATTCTACAACGTTATACTTCTGCATCAGCTTGTAGACCTCTTTCAGGAAAGTGGTCCTTGTCTGGCTACTAAATTCGGTTTTTTCTTTGGTTATTTCCACCATGCTTACACCAATAATAATATTGTTTTTTCAGATATTTATATGTTTTTATTAGATGAAAGCTTTAAATATATGAATAAAGACTCTTCTCGTGATAGATTTTATTCAGACAAAATCAAATAGCAAGAGCCAGTGCCAGTAAATCAAATACGTCTGTTGTGTGTTTTGCGCCTGTAGTGCATTTCGTTTGAATAAAGCCTAAAGAGATCTATCCTTCTGCTCGCGTTCCTGAGCAGAAAATCGGTCATTTTTATAGAGTAGACGCTGCCTCTGTAGATGTTTTTGGCAACGAACTTCATCCCGAAGTCTGTAGCCCTTTTGACTGCTACCTGAGTAATGGCATTCGTTATCCTTTCGGTAAAAAAAACACCGCTTCTTGCAAAATCATAGACAGCATCGTAGAAAGATTCATCAAGCATCGCTGCGGCATCTGTATCGGTTATATCAGGATGCGTTACTGTCTCGACGAAATACATCTTGTACCTGCCTTTCCTCTCTAGAGAGTATATCTTATCTGCAGTTATTTCGTTATCAACCATAAGGCCCTTCCTTGCTTTTTTAAACAGTTCTTCTTCCAGAGCTACGAAGTGCCAATAGCCAAGTATGTTCAGGTTTGCGTCTACAAGATACCTTGATGAATACGGGCTTTTCTCGAAAACCGGCACCCAATTCTCCTGAGTCCCCTCCTCCTCTTTTGTTATGCCTTTCATGTCAGCATAGTCTAGATAGATTAGACGTTTCAGAAGAGACCCATAGCTGTATTTACGGCTCAGAAACGGGTGATATGGAACTATTGCAAGGGTTTCAAGCATGATATCCCGGTTAAGTTATATTTGGCAGGGCTATGATTATACATGGTGCAAAATATAAAAGGCTTTATCGTCTGTAAAGGGGAATGCGCTTTATTGGCGCAGCCAGGTATACTATGCCAATGTTTTTTACAATCTTTTTTCCAGAGCTACTTTATCTATGTAAGCCTAAGTGCATGCTTTACTTTAGCTGCTTTTCCCAAAGTATGTAATCCTGACCGAACCAGTGCTTTTCGAGCTTTCCTATTCTCCGCGCACCGAAGTTTGCCTCGAGCGCAATGGCCTGGTAGTTGCTGGCCCTAGAATCGCCCCAGATTTTCCTAACACCATGGCTTACTGCTAGTTTCTCTGCAAAATTGTGCATGCGCTTGGCTATTCCCTGCTTTTTATAGCGCCTATTGACAAGAACCCATTCAAACGTCATTATAGACCTATCCGCAGAATCAAAGGAAGTCCAAAGACATCCCACAAGCTCTGCACCCTTTAGCGCCAGGACCGCAAAGCCCCCGCCTTTCACTATGCCGAGCATGTAAGCTAAAGATACATGCGACGAATAGGTCTGCCTTGCTACGCTGCTGTAATGAGAGGCCTTAAGAATCTCCTTCTTTGCAAAAGGTACAAGAATTTTTACGTCGGATCTTGTTGCGCGCCTGACCTTTATTTTATTAACAGGATCAAAATTATTTTTCTGTGACATCCTACCACTTATAAGCGATGCAGATTTCCTTGCATTTTGTACCATCTGTTCATACTTATATATGCTATTCGTTTTAATCTTTGCTGTCGCTTTCATCCAAAGTATTTAGGTTCCGCAATCCCACCAGAGGTACTGTTCATAGAAGCTACTACACAAGTTGGAAAAGAATAAAAAAAGATTAAATTGCAGCATAAATAGCTAGTAGATTCATTAAAGCCATTTTTATTAGAAGAGCTTTATTTTTATTTCTTGTTCTTAATTTCTTCTTCAAGCTGCTTTTTTATGTTGCCGAAAAGGGGCTCGTCGCTCTTAGTTTCCAGAACCGCCTTTGCGAACTCTATCGGGTCTCTTTTGTAAGATAGAAATCTTTCTAGGTGCCTTTCAAACGTTTTCATCTGCACAGCCTTCTCTTGGGAAAGGTCGAGCTTGTGCTCGAGCCTGCCGGTATTTATCTTGCCTCTAAGCCCTATGAAACCGATGGCTATCGAAACGTTCTTCTCATCTATGCCTTTGCTTGCGGCGAACAGCCTTTTGTACACTGCCAGCTGCCTTCTATGGTCTGATGCTTTGCCATCATCCTTGTCCGTCTTATAGTCCAGTATTACGTATTTTTTATCCTTGTCCGAACTTGACTCATACACCGCATCTAGGAACGCCTTGAATCCAGTGTTTCCGTCAAATCCCTTATAAATGTCTTTTAGCGCAGCGTTTATCTTAACCTCGGCGCCTGCCTGCACGGTCTTTGTCTTTTCCCCGAGCTCTGAGCCTACTGCCTTTATGTTTTCAAGATACCGTTTTTCATCTTCCGTAAGTGTTCCCTCATCCAAAGTACCCTCGTAAAGCATCTTTGCAATCTCGTGCGCCCTAAGGCCCTTGTTTATCGGCCCAGTATGCAGCTCTGATATGCTGAGGATCTTTTCCTTGAGAAATGAATATGGATCTCCAGCGCTTTCGACCATCGAATATGATAGATCCCTTTCGGTAGAAAAATAATCGTTTATCATTGGCAGGAGCCATTCCTCTTTATGGCCTATTGCTTTTTTAGCTTCCTCAAACCTTCCATTGACGAACAATGAATAAGCCTCGTCGTACTTCGTGGTTTTTGGCTCTTCCTCTTCTTCGGAATCAATCTGGTCTGCCTCAAAGCCCTCAATTTTGTACGAATCCTCATTGTTTTGGTTGGCAACTACGTAAAGCCTGTTTTTTGCCCTGGTGAAAGCCACGAAATCTACTCTGGCCTGCTCTTCTGCAAGTTCCTCGCGCACATCAATGCCTGCCGAAGCCTTGATTATCGAATAGACTGCCATATCGACAAAGCTTTCGTTGTTCCTTCCGGATATGGGCACGTATATAACGTTGTCAAACTCCCTGCCTTTGGCCTTGTGAACGGTTGTGAGAAGCAGGCTCTTTTCTTCCTTTGCAGGCTCGTAGTTCTCTTCCAATATGGAAAGATAGTCAAAAAACGCTTCTATGTTCCTGTCCGGAACAAGTTCAAAGAATTCAGTTGCCCCAGAATTAAGCGCTTGCGCCGTAAGGTAGTAATCCTTGCCTATCTGCATTGAAATAGGGAGTATTACTTCGTCGAAGAGGCTGCCTACCCTGTCTATTGTAAGCTCCTTCTTCCTTTCAAAGAACGGTTTTGCCACGCTCAATACTTCCTTTGGGACCTTGCCGTGTTCTTTTGAGCCCCACATGGGCCAGTTCTTGGAAACTTCAAATGCTTCCTTTAGCGTTATGCCTGAGAATGGCGTAAAAAGCGCGCTTACTACCGTATCCCTGTCATCGTAAAGCATACCTCTTAGGTAAGAGATTATCTGCTCCTTTGCGCTGTCGCTCGTGGAAGATCCGGCAGTAGTGCTGTATTCTATGCCCTTCCTGTCCAAAAGCCTCGAAACCTGGACAAGCTGCCCGTTTGTCCTTGTTATTATTGCGGTCTTTTCTCCACTCCCTATTTTCATTTCCGAGTAAAGCTTGACGGTTGCGTTTATCTGCTTCGATGCGGTAAACACCTTGACGTCCGCATCGCCTTTGCTCCTGTTGGATTTGAGCCCTTCTAGCTCCTTTTCGTAGCTCTTGTCATTTGTATTGGAAAGAAAATGCATCTTTGAGTAATCCAATATTGGCTGCAGGCTCCTGTAGTTCAGCACCTTGTTCTCCTTGCGGAAGCTTTCGTCATTCTCAAATTTCTCAAAAGAGCTAAGGCTGCCCCCTTGAAATCCGAATATTGCCTGTTTCCTGTCTCCGACCAGAAATAGGCTGTCGCCGGAAAGAACTGCTATCTGGGCCTCGAGCTCGTTAAGATCCTGGAGCTCATCCACCAAGACGTATTTATAACGTTTTTTGCCATCATGCTTCTGCACAAACTTTATGAGCATGTCGTTGTAGTCTATGTAGCTGCCCGAGCTTTCCTTTTCTTTCTCGTATGTGCTATACGCGTTGACGAAATACTTCAGGAATGCACCTGCTTCTTCCAGCGTTACGTTGGAAAGCGGATGAGATTTATAAGCCGATTCCAGTTCCTTTGCGGCTTTTTCCATGTCTATGCTGCTTGGAAGTATGCCGAAGCTTTTTACGTAGCGTATTGCGTTCTCTGTTTTTGGAACTAAGTCATCCAGAATGTAGCCGTGCGAGTAATTGAAGGCATTGTCTTTCATGAAGCTCTTGTACACTGAGTATCTGAGCATGTTGCTGCCCGCAAGCTCGTAGCCAAGCCCCATCCTGCTTAGGTAATCGTACGCATAGCTGTGGAACGTATGCACGTCTATCAGGTATGGTTTTGCGTCTATTCCTGCGGTTTTTATCTCCTCGTCTATCCTGCTCCTCATCTCCCTCGCAGCCTTGTTGGTGAAGGTTATGCATAATATGTCTGGCTCCTTGACGCCTTCTGCAAGCAGTTTCACGACCATTTTGGCAAGGGCGGTCGTCTTTCCCGTGCCGGGATTTGCTACTATGAGCACATTTTCGGCCTTTTTTGATATCCCATCCATTTTATCTCCAAAATACAAGATAAGCAGCATTGCCTGTTATACAGCAAGCAATTCTTTTCATGGCTAGGGCAGATAGGCACTCTTGCAGTATCAGGTGTCAGAGCTTCATGCTGCGTTCTTTGTATACCTTCTTCTTTACTTTTTCATAGATATACCTTACTTCTTTTATATCTATCCTACTGTCTGCAGTCTTGAAAAACTCCTCAACCCTCTCGTCGCTTTCCATTTTCTTGCTGTATAGTGCTATCTGCACTATGTAGTCAAGCTTGTCTACCTGTTTCACAAGCTTGGCCTCCTCTGTGCGCTGCATATAATATTCATTTAGGATTTCCCTGAGCCCGATGCCTTCCTTGCCAATCAGTATCGATGCGAGCTTAAGTTCATTCCTTCTCTCGATACTCTTTTTGGCCCCTGGAGGGACTTTCTGAAGCGATTTGTCGTATCTGGTAGCTATGTCTCCGGTTATTACCTCGTTAATGTCATGGAAAAGCCCCATTACGGCACACCTTTCCGCTGATAGTCCCATCCTTTTGGCAAGCAGATATGACAGCACTGCAGTGCTGTACGAATGGTCACCATCATGCTCCGGATTTTTAACCTTCGATATGAGCCATCCCGTTCTTTCTATCTCCTTTAGCTTGTCAGCTCTGAGCATGAAGCGCAATATTCCGTCAAGTTCCTTGTCCGTCCGCATGAATACCGCTTTGAATGGCAATTATAAATGGTTTTCTTTCAAATCCCAAAGCGGGAATGTGCTTGCTTTAGGCCTGGCTTTGTTCAAAAGTTTTATGCAATCAGTCTGAATCTTCTTTCCCTCCACGCCTCTGGAGACGGTATACGCCGGACACCAGCCCCATAACCGAGCCAACGACACCCAGCGCTACAACAAATTCAATCTGGTGCGGAAGGCTTGAGAGAGCTTGAGCTACCCAATTTTGCGTTATAGAAAGGTGATCCTTTATTACTGTTGCATAAATTCCCATGTTTCCGGCTGAATTTTGTAGCATGCCGCTCATGGTTATATACTGATATGTTCCATTGCCTGCATGCACTACTATGTCATTTAAATTAGATGTTAGCTGCTGCACCGAGGTAACTATTCCGTTATGAACAGTAAGAATTTCAGAGCCAGGGTTGTCGCCAACTGTTGCTGCCTGCCCAAGTGCACCGTTAGGGAGTATTTGCTGTATAGTTATAGAGCTTGTGCTGTCTGATATGACTTTAAAGTTAAGCTTGTCTATCGTGATAATTTGGCCCTGGGAAAGGTCCCCGTAGATTGAACCTGAGTTGGGGATTGTTAGCGTGCCAGTGAGCTTGTATTTTGCAAAACGCCCTACAGACCATAGGGCAAAACCTCCAGATAGAATCCCTGCAGCAAATCCTTCGCCAACCCTGAGGAGCTTTTGCATAGGATTCAGCTTGACGTCGTTGTCAGCACGCTCTTTTTGAGTTATTATGACGTATCTTGTGTTGCCCGCTTCATACTCTTTAATATGCGTTTCCTCCAAATCCCTGCCATTTTTATTCTCAGAATACTTTGGCTTCTCTTTCAGTGAATCTTCACCCATAAGCACACCTTTGCGTTATTATCGCGTTCTCTGAGATATTTATATTTAGCGATAGCCGGCTGCTGACCAAAGCCTTGGCATGGAATGCCAGGGTATTTAACCTGCGTGTTATTTGGATATAAAGCCCGCACAAAGACAAAAATATAAATACAATAGTTGGGCAACCTATATTGTGAAATATTATGGTTAGAGTATGGAATCAGGAAAAATAGCCAATTACAAGTACTTACGCCGCATCAAGGAGATTTCCAGAAAGGAGGATAAGGCCTCGTTTTTACCTATCACACCCATAGATATATACGAAATCGTAGCCGATAGCTATATACTTGGCAATGGCGTTTATATTCTTTCCGACTTGCTTAGAGGTCGTCGTGCGGAACAGAAGGAAGAGACCTCAAGCAATGAGAATTATGCCCCGTTTACAAGCATAATTATACCGGTTTATAACGAACCGATAGAACTGGTCAAAACTACGCTTGAAAACATGAAATCGCTTGATTACCCAAAATACGAAATAATAATAGCAGATGATTCTGACAATGAACGCGATTATGGGAATAATGTCAAGGTAATACGGCGCAGAAACCGTAGCGGATTCAAGGGCGGAGCTCTCAGGAATGCATTGGAGCACGTAGATGCCAAAAGCGAGCTCATAGCCATATTCGATGCGGATTTCACAGTCGAGAAGGATGCGCTTACAAAGTTCGCAAGATATTTCAAAGATCCTGAAGTTGGGGCGGTGCAGGGCTATATGAAAATATCGGCAAACGAAAACACCAACGGGCTTACAAAGTTCATAAGCATAATATCGGATGCCGCAAACCACATACTTTACGGAAGGTACCTCAGAAAGGGCTTCGTAGCCGTGCAGGGCACCAATGAAGTTTACAGGAGGGAGGCCATAGAAAAAATAGGCGGTCTCGCACCGTACCTGACAATAAACGAAGATTTGGACACTTCATTCAGGCTCAGGAAGGCAGGTTGGAAAATAGTATATGATCCTAAAATAGTTGGAGTAGGCCTTGCACCGGAGACGTACAAGAAATTCGCTGGCCAGCTCTCACGCTGGACTTCTTCCACAATCCGCGAGTACAGGAGGCATTTGGTCAGCTTTATGAAGAGCAAGGAGGTCAAGCTCAAGGAAAAGCTAGATTCGCTAATGTTCCTGTCAACCTGGACCATAAGCTTAGTTGTTTCGCCAAGCCTGTTTTTGCTGCCAGTAATATTTTTTGGCTCAACGATACCGGAAAAATATACTCTGCCGATTTTTGCCACGATGACCGCTTTGCCAATAAGCATAATATTCTCGAGCATTGAATCCAAATACGGCATAAAGAGGGCAGCCAAAGGTCTGGCAATGTATTTCTGGTTCCTGTTTCCCGGATATTACGTATCATTCATGGCTACCATCAAGGGTTTAGTCAGCGAAGGAGAGTTCAATGTAACTGACAAAAGCAATTTAGAAGCAGCCGGCGAAAAACACGAAAACAGATAGATTGCAAGCCGCATTCTACATATGAAATTGCTCTGCTTTCGAATCCCTGCGTGAAAGATTGAATTGTCTTGATTTCCATGCAAGCAAAAAGCGTATATATTACATCAAATCCATTGGAATTGGTGACAATATGGCCATCAACCTCTTTGCCAAAAACAAGAAAAAGGACGAAAGTAAACCGGATAGCGTACAGCAGAATGAACGAAAAGAGAATAGTGCAAGTAAAATTCTGCTTTCCGATAATGTGAAAAGGGCGGAGCAAGCCGGAGAGCTCGCAGAGTTTCTGGATAAAAATAATGGAATAACCGATATAATGTTGCACGAGATTGACAGCTCGGATTTGGAAGTGAGAATGATTGCACCTGCAATAGCTGGAGGCATTGCCAGATTTAAAATTGGCATAGAAAAGAGAGACGAGGTAGAAAAACTGATATCTGAGGCAGGATATAAAGAGATTGGAGTGCAGGGCAGGGGTATTTCGATCTACAAAAAGGCATGAGATTCGGCAATTGCCAAAACAAAATGAAAGCTTAAATTAAGCTGGCTGTGTGTCTTTTAAATCTTTATTGCGGTAATTATTATTCCATATGTTTCGGTGTGTGTATGGTGCAAAAAATAGTGCAACGTGATAAGGCCATGGCTGACATATTTGACGACGAGAAAATCATAGGCGCTTCTACTATAGTCAAATTTGGCACAATCAGGATAGTTGCGTCGAAAGACGCTGACCATGATTTCCATTTCCTTCTGATGCCCGTAGAGCACAGAGAGGATTTCACGGAGCTTACTGAAGTGGAATTGAAGGACATGCAGAAGTCTGAGTCGCTAGTAGCTGAATTATACAAACAGCATGGACTTGATGGCTATTCCAAGATAGAACTTGTAGGCACAGGAGCAGGAAGGACAGTCCAACATTATCATGTGCATATTCTGCCGGGCAAGAGTGATAATTTCCACAACAACCCTGCAGATAGAGCCTTGCACAGAAGTGCTGATCAGATTAGGGAAGTGGTTTCAAAACTCAACCCCGAATTCAAAAAGTTAATAGAGAATATGCAATAAATTTACGAAATCTCTATGCCATTATATTTGGCGTCTTAATCATATTTGTCACTGCTATGTATGGTACAGCCAAACTGTTTCTTTATAATCAGTCTGGCAGAGCTTTTTTGTACTGGCAACTCTATCTGGAATAAGGTTCAAGGTTGGCTATTACTGACAGATAAACTAGATAGCCTAGATATTGGGAGAAGCGCCCGGCGTACCGGTATGGGGTGCCGATAAAGGCAAAATAAAGATATCCCTTGATCTGTGATGCATAAGCCCGCAGCTTGGATAATAAATGCCATGTGCATCGCAGTACGGGCGATACCATGCAATATTGCCGAAGCTGGCTTTATTGCTTGGCGTTTTCTTCCACGAATTTTTTTATTTCCTCTATGTTCGCCATTATCAGCTTGGCTTTTCCAAGGCCGAAAGTGAATGGTCGCGTATCCTGCTCGTCTTTCAGCAGGCTTATTGTCGGAAATCCTTTGTATTCTCCTGTCTTGACTGGCATTCTTATCACCTAATATGGCTTATAAGGGCAGGAAAAGGGATTTAGCCTTTGCCGTTGCGGATATCGCACCGTTTCAAATAGCTACGTAATGAAGCGAATTAAGCGTCAGACGGGCCTTTTACGGTCATATATGCATGCATAAGGCAACGCTTAAAATGCGTTTCAGGCATAGTGTAAATGCGCTTGCATTGGTTTGGAGATATTGAGAGTTGCATGAATCAAGCGTTTAGGGGATTTGATGAACATACTTATAGCATTGGGAGGAAATGCGATATTGCAGGAAAAGGAAAAGGGCACATTTGAAGAGCAGTATTCCAACATAGAGAATACAGCAAAGAAGATAGCGGAGATAATAAGGATGGGCAACAACGTGGTCATAACCCATGGCAATGGGCCACAGGTTGGCGATATAGTATCAATGTACGAATGGTCAAAGGATAAGCTTCCGGCAATGCCCTTGCCAGTATGTGGAGCAGAAAGCCAAGGCATGATAGGCTATATGATAGCGCAGGCATTGGGCAACGAGCTCGAATCGATAGGGATAAAAAAGGAGCTCGGCTGCGTATTGACGCGCACGCTTGTTGATAAAGATGATCCGCATTTTAAAAGTCCGTCGAAGCCAATAGGGCCGTTTTATGATAAGGAAGAATCCGGCGCAATCGCAAAAAAGTATGGGTGGACCATGGCAAAGGAGAACGACAAGTACAGAAGAGTAGTTGCCTCTCCAGAACCGGTTGGCATAATGGAGCTTGATATAATAAAACGCCTGCACGACAGCGGAGCGGTTGTAATATGTACTGGCGGCGGAGGCGTGCCGGTAGTGAGAAATGGCAATGCATACGAAGGAGCCAATGCCGTAATAGACAAAGACTTTGCTTCTTCGCTGCTGGCAAGGGAGCTTGATACTGATATGCTAATCATTCTAACTGATGTAGACAATGTGTTTTTGGGCTATGGGTCGGAAGCCCAAAAGCCGCTTGGAACCGTGAGCGCAGATGAATGCTCGGCTTACATAGAAAAGGGCGAATTTGGCGAAGGCACCATGAAGCCCAAGATAGAAGCTGCGATAAGTTTTGTAAGGCATACTGGCAAGTCAGCAGTAATAACATCTTTAGCGAATGCCGAGAAGGCTGCAGAGCTTAAGGCAGGAACTATAATAACGAAGTAGCTTGCGGCTATCTGCGTTCTATAACTGCGGTCATGCAGTGGGCGCCGCCGTAGCCTCCTGTTATATTACTTAAATCCAAGGCGACGAAGTCAATCTTATTCTCGCGCAGCTCCTTTTTATTTGGAAACATCTGCCCGGACGCTGTTAGCTTTTGGTACTCCCTTCTGGCATGCGCGAAAAGCGCCCCGTACATTCCGGGATTGCTCCTTGCTTTTCCGGATAAGTTATGCAACATTCTTTTAGCAGCAAGCCTGCTGTCTATTGCAAGTATTGAATGGTTCTTTATGCAAAGGAAATTTGAGGAATATGACATTTGTTCTAAAGTAGAAAGATTTATTATTTCAAAGCCTTTTTCTTTGAGATAACCGTGCAGATTTGTACTGGCCTTTTCCTTCTTGTAAGACCTGCCTTCCTTCTTATAAACTTCTACTGCTGCCCTTTTCAGCAGAAGTTCTAAGCCTATAACTGTATCTTTTCCGGCAACGTTGCAGTATGTGTCAAGATGCATGTCAATCATGGGATCCGGCTCGTTTCCAGGTATGAGTGGATGGGAAGGCTGGTGTACAACTGCGACTTCCTGAAACGATTGGCCATACTTAAGCATCTGTTCCACTCCCTGCCTGTTGGTCCTATCTCCAATGCCAATCATTGCAAAATCTTTCATCGGCATGAAGTCTCCGCCTTCAAAGGTTCCCGGCGAGGTTGTTTCATGCACAATTGAAAGTCCCATTGCATCCCACAGCATCTTGGTTAAAAGGGGTTCTCGCCTTCTCTGCGGCTTGGCCATTCTGGACATGAATATGCCCTTATCTGTAACCGCCTGCTGATCCCTCATAAAGTAGAGGTTGGCCGGCGGATTTTTTTCTGTAACGCTTATATGCATCGCGTCGACACCTTTTGATTTCTTAATAGACACTCTTGGCGCCAGAATTATCGCATTGATAAAATAGTCTATGCCATAATTATCCACATTGCCCTTCAGCTTCTTCAGGGCCATTTGGGCCTCATTTCTGTTTCCGGAAAAGCTAACGCTTTTTAGCGCAGCGTCAACAACCATCGACTTTGTCTTGCGGCTATGGCTTGCCCTAGACTTTATAATGTCTTCCAGCGTCTCTACGCTCACCCCAAACTCGTCTTTTAAAACGCCAACTAAGGAGTCGTGCTCTTTTTGCGCAGCAGACAGATTGAACGAGCGCTCATATAAAGAGGCAGTCGGATCCAAAAGCCCCAGGAACGCCTCGATTCCTGGCCTGTGGACCACTACCTTCCTGAGCGTATCCCATTCCGCTTTTATCTTTCCTTCCATCGTATCAGGCTTTTGGGCTTCCTATTGGCGTAAATTTTGCATGTACCCTAGATTTGTATTGAGGCTTTAAGCTTAAAAGCCTTAGATATGCCCATTGTGCAATACGCGCCTCAATAAAAATTTAAATCATAATGCCAAAAGGTAAGCATGCAAAGAAGCAGCACAGAGTCCCTTTTCGTCAAATCGTCATGGAACAAGGGGATACAATACCTTAGAAAAAATAACCCAAAGCTAGCCAAGGCCATAAAGCCAGGGTTTTACGTCAAGATGGAGTTTGATTCGGATTATTATGGATCTTTAGTGGAATCCATAGTATTTCAACAGCTCGCAGGAAAGGCAGCCGAAGCCATATTGAACAGGTTCAAAAAGCTCTACAAAGGCAGAATTCCTGCTCCTGCCGAATTCATAAAAACTAGGGAAGAAACAGTTAGAGGCGCCGGCATATCTCCTCAAAAATATTCCTACATTCTTGACCTTTGCAAGAAGCTCGAAAGCGGCACACTGGTTCTGGAAGGCATAGAAAGCCTTTCTGATATGGAAATAATAGAAAAGTTAAGCTCGGTAAAAGGGATAGGCAGGTGGACTTCGGATATGTTCTTAATATTCAGCCTCGGCAGGACTGACGTCATGCCTGCAGAAGACTTGGGAGTCAGAAAAGGCCTGCAGAGTGCTTACGGGCTCAGAGAACTACCAGACAGAAAGAGGATAGAAAAAATGGCAGCCAAATGGCACCCGTACGGCTCAATGGTTGCAATCGCAATGTGGCACAGGCTCGATACAGTCACTGTAGGGGATGAAATGAGGCAAAAAAAAGCCAAGGCTTAAATCCTGGATTCTGATCCGAATGCCAAAAGCACAATTCCAGCAAGTATCGCCATAGTTGCGGCGAAACCATAAGCGTATAGAGGTCCGAGTACGTAAAGAAATCCGAGCGCCAGGTTGGCAACAAACAGGCCTATGCTGCGTGACGAAGTCAGCATGCCCATTCCGCTGCCCGAGTTTAGCCTGTTTTTAACAAGCGATACTATTGTTGGCTCCAGGGTTTCTATTGTTCCTACGGCTACTCCTATCACGAATATACCTGCATATGAAACCAAAGCCCCCAATCCGAAATGGTAGGAGAGGCCTATTATGAGCGAGCCAATGCCTGCAAAAAAATATCCGAACACTGCAAGGTTCCTGACCATTCTCTTTGCCAAAACTCCAGCAACATATCCGAATATGGCTGAGACCAGAAGGAACACTGCATACGAAAGCACGCCGTATAAATCTGTTGACTGCTGAGCAATCGTAAGGACGGGAAAGCTTAGGCTGTAGAAACTAAGCCCATATATCCCGGTTGCAAGTATTACTCCCTTGTAGGCGCGCGACTTGGCACGCACGGCTTTGGATGCGGCCTTTGCTTTTTCTGTTGCTTTGGCTTTAATGCTGCCTTTTCTACGGCTTGGGAGGCCTTTATAGCTTACCAAGAAAAGGCACAATGAGGATATCAGTATTGGTATCGCCGTGGCAAGGAATATCAGCTTTAGGGCTATGCCTAGGTATATGCCTATTGACAGATAGGCTACCGCTACAACACCGCCACCAACATCAAGCGCGTTAAGGAATCCATAGACCCTTGGCTTGTCAAGCCTGCTTGATATGTCCCCTATCATTGCCCTTCTGGCAGGAGTCCTGAAATTGCGCGCCCACCAGCCCGCAGAGAATATGGCCGTGGCCTCGGCGGCGAACGAGGCAAATCCGGTGAATGATAATACAGGTATCAAAATATTGCCAAGTATTGCTATCTTCTTCTTGCCGTGCTTGTCGGCGAGCCTGCCGCCGTAATAAGCAAAAACAGAGCCTATGCCATATGCAAGCGCCATGGCTATTCCTAGGTAATATACTGGAGCTTTCAGGTATAGTACCAAAAATATCGGAAATCCTGCTATCAGAGCCTGGTAGCCTGCGTCTGCAAAAAATGCGGATAACGATATTAACAGTACGTCTCTTGTCAGCCAACGCTTCATGGTTTCAATTTTACGAAAATCTATTTATTGATTGCCACTGCATTCGGATGCCTATTTTCTAAGCAAGTCAAAGTCCGAATATGCATCCCCATGCTCTGAAAGCTCTGCCATCTGGGACCTCTTGGCCTTGAGGACATTTATGCAAGAATCGAGTATTGCCCTTACATTCATATTGTTAGGCGATTTTGAAATATAGCGTTTTTCGGACATGAGCATGGAATTTATATCAAATGCCCCATATGCCCCTTCTGGCAAAAGATCGTGGGCGCGCTTTATGAACTCTTCCAGTGCGGATGCCTCCTTTATAAAATCATTTGCCATTGATGAGAATTCAGAATCGCCCATGGGCTCAAATCTTGAATAGCTCTCCGAAACGCGCAATGAGATCCCATCCAAGAAGAAATACATTGGCTTCATCATTCCATCTATGCCAAGCGCATTCAGCAAAGCTCGTTTTGTCCTGCGACCCATTTTTGATTCCGGCCAAATGGCCTTATTAAGCGCGTCCTGTGCTGCAAGGCTCCATTCCAGTATCTCCCTGCCGGCTTCCAATGCCTTAAATGTCCTTTCGTCAATCTTAATTTCATCTAGCTTTACGCTGACCAATTTTTTCCCGTACGTGTTAGTGAGATATATCCCTTCCGAATCATTCCCCACTGTTCCGATGCCTGACCTTGATGCAAGGGCCATAAATATCAGTTTGTACGCAACGTCTTTGCCCTTCGGTTCTATCTTTATTCTGCTTATGGCGTCCTTGAAAGTGCTTTCGTCACCTAATGCAGACCTTGGGATACCATACTGGGAAAGGAGCATGCCCACCGTAACCTCTCTGTAACGCATAAGTGCGCCGTAATCCACATCTTTCGAATATTCATAGTGAAACGTGTCAACGGTCCTTATTTTAAATGCCTTATCTTTACCCTCATACTTTATGTCCACTATTGAGCCTCCTCCATTGTGCATGGTGGAATCCAAGTACATTTCCAAAGACATCGACAGATAGAACTTTTGGAACTCGTTAAGCGTGTCGCCGAACAATTCCATCGTCTTGACTATCTTTTTCAGGTTTGTATTTTTCCAGAGCTTTGAATCCGGCTCTACAGAATCAGAAAAATCTGCATATACATCTTTTTCCATGCTTAATTTCAGCTCCGTATAACCTACTCTGCCACCGGTTTTATGGTCTTCGTTCTGCTGCGGCTCCCATTTCAGGTAAAATGCAAAATCTATTCCGTATGTTCCCCGAAACTTTACCAGCGTGTCCTTACCCGTGCGGTTCTGGCTTTCTATATACTGGCATATGCTGAGCTCAGTTAAGGGTGCACCAAAAAGCGGCGTAGCCGACTGGTGTTCGGTGAATAGTGCCGCGGACTTATAGTTTATGGATCTTGACTTCAATACTGCAGGAATTTGGTCATTATTCAGATGATAGAGCCCGCAAAAAACGACTGTCTTTCCTTCTGTATCATTAGAATGTTTAGCTATCTCGTTCCCCATGTATATGCCGCGTTCTTCGGACAAGCTTTTATCATCGAAATCTTTCTGCATCGAAAATGGCATATCTATGGGAACTATTTCTATCCCTTTCGCATGAACCTCTTTAAGCAGCCTTATCAACTGTAACGGATTCTGCGAATGCCCATCTAGATGTTTTGATAGCTCTTTTGCGTTGCCAGTTGTATTTAGCTCGTCTATCGCTGATATAATTTCGGGATCCTTTGGAAGCTCTATGAGAAACCTTTCTACGCCAGAAGCAGCCATGTCTCCTATGCTTCCCACAAGGCTTCCTACGATTTTTGCATCGTTATGGCCTGTATCGCCTATGACAAGAACCTTGGAATCCTCAAAAGCATTTGAATATGAAAAATCTGTTGCTGCCTTCGCTTCGTTAGCTATTTCAGAGGCATTGGCAGTTAGCAATTTTAAGGGCATGTCTGCTGCTGGTTTTCCGGACTTTTTCTTGTAGGAGAACATAATGTAAATATTAAATTTTCAAATATTTAAACTACCGCATGGCGCTATTGAATACAAATAGTTTATATATTTAAAGAATTCATGAATTTTATCCAGTTTTGCCGCTTATAAAGAATGATTTTAATGGATAAGGATAAAAAACGCGAAAGCATCGAAAAGGTGGGAAAAGAAGCCCAGAAAACGCTCAGCCTGCTCAGGGACACATACCCAAAAGAAGAAAAAAGCGGAGCGGTAGAAATAGCAAAAACAGTATACGAACTGTACAAGAACAAAGACATTGATTTCGCAAAGCAGATAATGAAGTACGTGACCAGGGTCGACTGGCTCAACAAGAAGCACGACTTCATATACAGGGTGGAAAAAGAGATGAAGGCTCTGGGTGACCCCGATTTTAAGTCGTTTATTGAGGCCGTAAAAAGAGAACGCAGGGGAGCGATACCCGTAGAGATTGGAGGGGTCACGTTAAAATACGAAAACAGGTCCAATACATCGATCAACATTTCTGTCAGCATATGGGGGAATGTTATGGTGGAAAGGCTCAGGGATGGGAAATGGAAGGTTAGCTCGCATTCAGGTGCCGATAGGGAACCTTACATAGTAAGCATAGGTAAAAACCCTTCATGCAACTGCCCAGATTTTGTATACAGGAAAAACAAGGTCGGAGGAAAGTGCAAACACATATATGAAGCCGAGGCAGTAAAAGCCGTGATTGAGATGGCTTCAGAGTCGAAGTAGGCTCTTTGGTCAGAAGCAGCTTATTTACAAATTATCTCTCCGGATTTGAAACAGGCAAAGGAAGTGCGATGAGCCTTCTTAAGAGTTAAGTCACATCCTGTTACATTAGTAGAAGGCCTTAAATAAGCGGTAAAGCGGCTTTGGGCAAGGTTTAAAAGAATGTAGTGCGGAGTTTTAACCATGTCAGAATCGAAGAAGGGATCCAATAATACTTATTACATAATAGGTGCAGTGGTAATAATCGTCATGATAGCTTTGGCAGTCTATTTCGTTGCAGGAAGTGGGTCGCAGGTTGTTGCTGCAGGAGATAATGTTAGCGTTTATTACAGAGGTTCATTTACCAACGGCACAGTTTTCGGCGACAATTTCAATTCCACGCCACTAAACTTTACTGCAGGATCAAGCGAGGTCATACCTGGATTTAGCAATGCAGTCATTGGCATGAGGATAGGCCAGACAAAGAACGTTTCGCTTCCGCCAAACGAAGCTTACGGTGAATTCAACAAAAGCAAGGTAATAGACGTGCCCATATCGGATTTCGGCAATAGCACAGTTAAGGCGAATACGATAGTGACATCCAGCAGCGGCGAACAGGGAATAATAGAATCCGTTAACGCTACTACGGCAGTAATAAACCTGAATTCGCCATTAGTTGGGAAGACGCTTGATTTTGAAATAAAACTGCTGGCGATAAAGAAATAATCCTTTTCCGGCACGTTGAATTTCAAAGACCGACTTTTATTATTGCGCAAGCCATGCATTCGCTTCGGTACGCAAGGCTTTTATCTTTGATATCCTAAGCTTCTGTTAAAAATGCCGAGGTGAGGCTTTGCCCAAAAACATGGTAGAAGTAAGGGACGCAGTCAAAAGCTTCAAAACTTACGAGAATGGAAAAGGCTTTCTCGGATCGTTCAGAAGAAAATCATTCATGAAGAAAGCTCTCAAAGGCGTAAGCCTCAACGTAAAGGAGTCAGAAATAGTGGCTTTGCTTGGCAGGAACGGAAGCGGCAAATCAACAATGATAAAGCTAATGAGCGGAATATTGTATCCTGACAGCGGAAGCATCGAAGTTTTAAACATGAATCCGTGGAAGGAAAGGACAAAGCTTGCAATGAATATAGGCGTGATCTTCGGTTCGACACATCCGCAGCTGTTCTGGGACTTGCCGCCGCTGGATACGTTCATATACGTGAAAGAAATTTATGGGATAAGACAAAGAGACTATGATTCCAGGCTCGCATACTTAAAAAAAATACTTAGCATAGGCAAGGTCTACAAGAGGCAGACTAGACAGCTGTCCTTAGGAGAGAGGATGAAATGCGAGTTCGCGGCATCCATACTTCATATGCCAAAGATCGTTTTTATGGACGAGCCGACTGTAGGTGTAGACCTGCCTTCCAGAATAGCGATAAGCAGGGCAGTCATCGATCTCAGGGAAAAATTTGGCATAACGTTCGTTCTCACAACCCACGTGGTTGACGACATAACCATAGCCGACAGGATAATACTGCTAGACAAGGGAAGGAAGCTTTTCGATGGAAAGCAGGAAGAGCTCAAGAAGAGGTTTGGAAAGTACGCGATACTGGAGCTCTATTTCAAGCCTGGAGCAAGGGTTGACTATGCAAAATATGGGGCTTTGGGAGAGGTTTTCTCCAAAAAGGACGGCTATATTGGATTGAAGGTAGACCCAGACATAACGAAGAGCGATGCGTTCGCTTCCATATTCAAGGATGAGGGCATAGAGGATTACAGGCTGTCCGAGCCAGGGCTAAGCAGCATACTTGAGAGCACGTACAAGTATATAGACTCAAACAAAAGGCCTGAGAAATGAATAGCAAGTACTTTTCCGTATTCAAAGTTTTCTCGAAAAATGCAATGGCATACAGGGCAGAGATAGCTCTGGATGCAACCTTTTACATGCTCAGCTCGCTTGTCATGGTAATAGTTTGGATGGCGGTTTATCACTTCTCTGCCCTTACTAGCATAAACGGAGTAACAATAAGCAGCATGACCATCTACCTTTTTGTAATAGGCAGCATAGGCTTCCTTTCATGGCCAGGAATAGCCAACGCACTGGAATCCGACATGCGCAGCGGCGAGATAGCTAGCTCGCTGATACGGCCCATAAAATACCCCTATGCGATCTTCATAAGGGACATACCTGAAAACCTTATATTCTCATTGGCAGGAACTCTTCCGATATTCATAATAATTTACGTGATCGCAGGGTTGCACCTTACGGCAATGCAGGTTTTGATGCTAGCAATAGAAATGGTGCTTGCCTACCTGATAATAAACTTCATAGGCTTCATAATAGGCTCGCTCGCGATATACATAACCGACATATACGGCATATTAAGCGGAATTACGTGGATGTTCTCGCTGCTCGGAGGCGGCATCATGCCGCTGCTGCTCTATCCGAAGCTACTTTACGGAATACTGATGCTTACTCCGTTTCCGTTTCTTTATTTCGTGCCTGGAGGAACATTCACAGGAATGATACCTGCAGCGCAGCTGCCCGGGCTCGTGGCGGAAGGGGCCATATGGGCATTGGTGCTGCTTGGCATCGCAGTTGTCGTATGGAAGCGCGTAAGCAGGGACATAAACGCAGTTGGTGTTTGAATGCTAGATAGCATATCCAGAAACCTGAAGATGTACAATGCATCCCAGAAGGTGCTTTGGAAAGACATAGCAATTTACAGGACGCAGTTCATTGTCTGGATATTCGTTTTCATGATGAGCACGGTAGCCAGCGTAGTCACTATAACGATAATATACGACGTATCAAGCGGCGTTGCAGGATGGAGCTATTACCAGGTACTGGTGATTAGCTCGCTGGCCAACATAATGATAGGGATAGTATTTTACAACATATCGCCCCAAAGGCTGGCAAGGACAATGCGCAACGGGCAGTTGGACCAGCGAATACTCAAGCCGTACAACCCCATCGTTACAATGCTATCGCTTTACGGCACCAAGACATCCGTAGGCTCGGTAATAAGCGGTGCATTGGTCTTCGGATATGCGGCTTACATGGCAGGCATAAGCGCAATAGCCCTTTTCGAAATGCTGCTTATATTCGCTTTAGGGGTTGTTTCGCTGACAATGTTCCTTCTTATGATTACGCTTTTATCTTACGTTCTTTTCAACAGCGCAGGATACATGCAGTGGGTTGCAAACATAGCCTCAAGGGCAGCGCAGTATCCGCTTACCATATACGGGCTTCCCGGAATACTGCTGTTCACGGTCGGATTGCCCATTGGCCTTGCAGCATTCTACCCGTCTGCGTTGATCTTCGGAAAGATAGGCCCTGAATCGGTAATGCTTGTGATTGCGATCGAAGCCTTTATGATAGCTGTTTATTATTATGCCTGCAAGTGGCTTACCAAGAAGTACAGAAGCGGAGGCGGCTGAAAATAAATTCCGCCAATAACCCCAAGTGCAGTCAGAACAAAAGGAATATGAATTGTAAAGAGCTTTGTTATTTCGACTTTTTGCGAACCTCCTTATGCTTTTCGGAGCTCTCGGATTCGTCTTTTGTCAGTTCCTCCTTCTGTTCGTTGATTTCGTGCTGTTCCTCCTTTATTTCTTTCTTTTCTACCTTTATCTCTTCTTCCTCTATGTACACGAAGTACATTGAAACTGCTATGGCTGCTATGGCTATGATGGAAGAAACAAGCGCAAGGTTATTGCTTTCGTAAAGTATTGAAAGAATGGCAATTATTACACCCAGTAGCCCTATTGTTGAAATCAGGTATTCTTGGCTTTTTTTCATAAGATCACCTTATCTTTTCCCAGCGCGTCTCAAGCTGCCGAAAGCTGCTGTAGATGCCGAAGTTACCACGACAGCGACTGCAGCAGTGTCCCTGGTATTTTTTTCTTCCTGCTGTTTTTTATTGTTGTTTGTTTGCGGAGCCTGATTTATCGTGGTTGTCGGAACCGTTGTCGATACTGTTGTAGTTGTATGAATAGTTGTTGTAGATACAGTAGTCGTTTGGGTAGATGGGCTGCTATGTTGCTGCGGTATTGTTGTGGTGGTTGTCGTATTTATGGTTGTTGTAGTTGGATGGCCACCGCCAGTTGGCAGTTTTTGGATTATCGATATGTTCATGCTTGCAGGAAAATAGAAATCAAGATAACAGTTTGAATTTCCCTTGTAATATTCATACAAACTTACATATGAGCTGTAATTCCCGTAATATTCGATCCCTGAAAGCGGACCCGCAGGAAGGTTGCAGGCATATACGCTTTGTACTTTTGCTATTGCAGGAAGGTAGTTACCGTTGTAATCGGTATATGCACCAACGTAATAGAAGCCCGAATATCCCCTCGGGATTTTGCCGGTTAGATTAAGCGGCTTATAGACTTCTACGCTGACGTTATTGTATTCCAGCGTCTGGTTGCGAATCTTGCTGGCCGTAATATTTGCCAGTACTGCATTTTGGATTATCGAATTTGTATCCAAAGATGACTGGTTTACATTACCGCCATAATAACATTGTGCTGGATAGAACGTTATAGTTAAATTGCCAGTTATGTAGGAAGGGCCTACGTTCTGGCAGTTGAGGGTTATCCCATTAGTGAATGATTCCTGAGAAGAGTTTATGTCAGTTATGTTTATTATCTTTGTCTGCACGCTCTCGTTTACAACCACGTTTCCATTAAGGAATATTTCAGTGGATATTTTATACGAGTGCTGCGGAGCCACTGCAAGTATTGAAAGATTTTGGTTTATGTAGTTTGTGGCATTTCCTATGAGGCCGTATAGGTTCAGTATTGTATTGTGCCTTATGCTCCTGTTGTATCCAAAGCAAAAGTAGTCTGAATCGCTTCCGTTCGAATAAGGCGCAGTGCAGTTAAGCTGAAGGCCGTCGGCCGAGTCGTTAAAGGAAAAGAGGTAGTAATCCGTAGTATTTATTTTCGACAGCACAGTTATGTTGGCTGTTGTTAACCCATACCCTGAAAAGTTTGTAATAACGTTGGCATAATAGCTGCCAGCGACTATATTCGCAGGGAAATAAGCAGATGATATCCCAAAAAGGAGAATAGATAATAGCACAGTCAGGGTCATTGCGTGCTTTATTATCAATTTAATCATCCTTCTCAAATCACGTCAAAGCCGGAATATAAATAAAGAAAGCGCACCGTCAAAATACGGTGCAACTATTAATTTACTGTATTCAGTTGTTTACCAAAGCCCTGCTGCTTGCTACTGCCTTTATTGTAAATGTCAACGAGCCTTTGTAGGCGCTAGGTACTACGAACCCTATGACAGAGCTGGGCTGCACTCCAGGTATATAATACCTAAATGCATTTGCAGGTATTGAGGGCATTCCTACCTGAGGAGTATTGGCAGTGCCTGCAAAGGTTGACTGGTTGAGTAGATAGTAGTACTGAGAATTTAAAGATATGGAATTGAAAGCTTCTCCACCAATCCAGTTTGTAACCGTTATAGTATTAGCCGTAGGATTTAGGTAGCTGTTTGCCGGAACGTTGTATGTATAGAAACCGCTCGTTATTGTATTGCTTTGCAGACTGTCAAGGATGTTCATGAAGTTTCCATTGTTTATATTCGCTTGCAGAGAGTTGCTTGCGGGGTTGCTATTTATAGAGTTGGCGACTGTCGAATTCAATCCGCTACCCAAAAAGTATACGTCTATCGGAAACATAGTATTTGATGTTGATGCAGGGGTTTCGTTTATAATGTCAACTAGTGTTGAATTTACCTGCCTGTTTGCGTTGTTTATTGTGTTAACACCATAAATTATATCATTGCCTGCGTATACCTGTATAGTATTGCTAGCAGAAGAGGCAGAGTTGACTATCAGAGTATTGAAATTTCCTGAAACATAATTTCCAGTATAAAGTGATATGCTTATTGGTGGCGTGACATTTGCCGGTTGCACTACCTGTGCTACTACTGCGTTGTACACCACAAGTGTTGTTGCGGCAGTCGCGGACACGAACAGTATTGACATCAAGGCCCAGACAGGTATTGACAGCTCCCCGAACCTTATTGCCTCTCTTTTCCAAATCGAACCCTTATTGGTTTTGCTTCCCATAGTTTTCACCGATGTGTTGCACAAAAGCCAAATCCGCAAATCACAAGGACTAGCTAAATTTATGTTGGATTGAATATACTAAATATATAAAGGTATACTACGGCTTTCAGTTGTTTAAATATTCATCACATTGCAACTACTGCGTCTTTCTTTGGGGTCCTAGCTTTTTTTGATAGCAGTAATGGCATTATGAGAGAAAGAATTATTGTGCCAACCAGAACCACAGTGTAAAGGCTGATTGATATTATTCCGCTCTGGAGAGCCAGGGTGGCTATTATTATCCCAACTGCACCCCTGCTTCCGAGTATGCCTATGGATTCCTTGCTGCTTATTCTTGAAAGACGGTTCTTCGATACAAAATAGTTCAGGGTTCCTCCGACTACTGCGCTTATTACTACCATGGATACTAGGATTTCAGTATAAGTAAGCGAAGGTACTGCGAAGTCCAACCCTGCGATGCTGAAGAAAACAGGTATGAAAAAGCTGTCATTAAGCCTCCTGAACGTATTTTCCAGTATTCTGGTGGTTTTTGACCCGACAGTAGTTTTATGCACCAGCATTCCGGCGAAAAGAGCGCCGAGCACATAGGTTATTCCTATAAGCTGCAGTATGGCAGCTATTATCAGGCTAAGAATTATTATTATGGCGAAAACTACTGCTTCCTCCTTCGCTTTTATCATCCTCTCGAAAAATCCCCTGACCTTCGCATCGTGGTATCTGAGGGTCCTATCCACATAGAGCAGTGCAGCAATGAATACTATTATGCTTATTATTACGCCAGCCAAATGCGATGCCTTCAGAGCTGCGGCAAGAACTACAAAGGCCAGTATGTCAGTCATTATGACTCCGCTAAGTATCCTTTTGCCGTCCTCCAAATTTATCATAGCATATCTGTATACAAGGACTGAGATTATTGATATGGAAGGAACGCCTATTGCCACTGCGGTTATGACTCCGGCAGCTACTCCAAGATGAAAGACAAAAACAGCTATTAGTGCCATTATCGTAACAGGTATTACAAATGATGAAAATGTGAAGGATGTTGCGCTTTTGAGGTGGTTGGTGAGCACCTCGGTCGTTATCTGCAAGCCAATGAAGAGCAGTATGAAGAATATGGCAACTTCTGCTATTCCGGAGAGCACTGACGAAGGCTGCACTATGCCAAGTATGGCTGGGCTCAGTATCATGCCCGCTATTATCTGCCCTACTATCTCGGTTACACCTATTCTCTCAAAAAGCTTGCCCAGTATGGTTGAGAGCGAAAGCAGAAGCAATAGTGCTATTAATATTTCCACAATCGATTTCTTTTGTGAAGCTATTTAAAAATAGTGTGTATTCATGCAGCGTAGTTTAATATTAAACCATCCTGCAAAAAGGTTAAAAAGGTTTATTGGATAATTCATATGCTTTCTACAGGGCATAATATGAGCGAAAAAGAGATAAGGTCAACGAAGGACATAGAGGTCCCGGAAAAGCTTATAGATCAGGTAATCGGGCAGACGGGAGCCATAGCGATAATAAAAAAGGCCGCGAAGCAGAGAAGAAACGTTTTTCTGGTTGGGGAGCCGGGAACCGGAAAGACCATGCTCGCACAAGCCATGTCGGAATTGCTCTCAGTCATGGATCTCGAAGATATACTTGTATACAGGAACATGAATGACGAGAACGTCCCGATAATAAAGACCGTCAAGACCTACACCAACCAAGAGGACAGGAAGAAGCACCTTGATGGCCAGGGCAGGCAGATAGTGCAGAAGGAGCGCATTAGTGCCAGGGCAGCGCTCGGAAAAACGACATCTCTCGTGACCCCAATAGTATTTATTCTTGTAATAGCGCTTCTGGCGCTTTCGCTGAGCGGGCTGATAAAAGGCTACGACATAATAGTCCTGGCCGCACTCATACTTGGAATAATGATTTTCGGCTCTGTATTCCTATTTATGGGCGGGCTTACAAGGCGCGTTGGCATGCCGGGAATGAACGACGCAAACGAACCGAAGCTCATAGTTGACAATACCGGAATGGACCATGCGCCGTTCATAGACGCTACAGGCTCTAAGGCAGGAGCACTTTTCGGCGACGTCAGACACGATCCGCTTCAGACCGGTGGGCTGGGTACTCCTGCACACTTGAGAGTCGAAAGCGGAGGAATACACAAGGCGAACAAAGGAGTGCTTTTCATAGACGAGATATCGAGCCTTGACCCTAAATCCCAACAGGAATTGCTTACCGCGATGCAGGAAAAGAGGTATTCGATAACCGGGCAGAGCGAAATGAGCTCCGGAGCTCTGGTAAGAACCGAGCCAGTTCCGTGCGACTTTATACTCGTAGCTGCGGGAAACCTTCAGGATATACAGCACATGCATCCAGCGCTTAGATCAAGAATAAGGGGATACGGATACGAAGTATTCATGGAATCTACGATGTCGGATACGCCACAGAACAGGAAACAGCTGATGCAGTTCGTAGCTCAGGAGGTCAAGAAGGACGGAAAGATACCACCCTTTGATGCTAGTGCACTGGATGCAATAATAGAAGAGGCGAGAAAAAGAGCAGGCAGGAAGGGCAGATTGTCGCTAATACTTAGGGACCTTGGTGGACTCATAAGGGCTGCAGGAGACATTGCGGTTGAACGCGGTCAAAGCGAGGTTACTGCCAAGGACGTGGAGTCCGCAAAAGCGCTGGCCATGCCGATAGAAGCCCAGGTAGTTTCACAGCAGATAAATTACAGGAAGGATTATCAGGTATTTACAAACAAGGGATATGCAATAGGCAAGGTGAACGGGCTTGCAGTTGTCGGCTCTTCGATAATGACGGCAGGCATAATAGTGCCGATAGTGGCAGAAGTGACGCCAGCGAGCTCAAGGAGCGAAGGCAGGTTCATACCTACCGGAAAGCTGGGCAAGATTGCAAGCGAAGCAGTAAAGAACGTCAGCGCAATAATAAAGAAGCACATGGGCAAGGACGTGGCCAATTACGACATGCATGTGCAGTTCCTCCAGACATATGAAGGGATAGAGGGAGACAGCGCCAGCATATCCGTAGCGGTAAGCATAATATCCGCAATGGAATCACTTCCGGTAGACCAGAGCATTGCAATGACGGGATCGCTTTCCGTAAGGGGCGCAGTACTGCCGGTCGGAGGAGTAACCAGCAAGGTCGAAGCCGCAATAAGCACCGGAATGCGCGCAGTAATAATACCATACTCAAACAAGGATGACATTTACATAAGCAAGGATCGCATAAAGAAAATAAAGATAATACCGGTAAAGAACTTCGCAGAAGTGCTGGAGCATGCGATAAGGAAAAGCAAGAGGCGCGACGAGATAATAAGCGAGCTGCGCAAGTACGAAAAGCAGTAATCTGGTGAGCATTTGCCGAAGAAGACTACCGATGATAAAAAAAGCTCAGGGCATGAAGAAGAGCCTGCGAAGCAGCTCGAGATGTTCGGGGCTAAGATACTCGGCGACATAGAAAGAAAGCAGAATCCCTCGTTCAATGTTACGACCAGAACCAGGTCAAACATAAGCTATGACGAAAAGGAGGGCTACCTCAGACTTGGCTCAGCCGCCGAAGAGCATAATTTCATAAATATCGCACAATCAAAAAGGTTTATGCAGACCGTGGCAATAGCTGCAAAATGCCACGATTTTGTGAAGCAGAACCTGCACACTACGATAAGGGGACTGTTCTACCAGCTAAAGTATTCGCTTGGAGACGACATAGACGAAAACATATTCAACGAGCAGAGCGAATCGAATCCGCTTATAGAAGACCTTGAAGTAGCGCTCAGCATGAAGAGGGAAAACCTGAACCTGAACGCAAACAGGAAGGGAGTACTAACCGGCAACATGAGAGTACTTGACAGCTTTGGCGACGAGAAGACAGAGATAGACACAAGCAAAATGGGAAGGAGCGGATGGGCAATACCGAGTGACGTCGACAATGACATAGAGTTTGTGGATGTCAAGGCAAAATATGTGATAGTAGTAGAGAAGGATGCGCTCTGGCAGAGGCTGAACGAAGACGGATTCTGGAAGAAGGAGAACGCAATACTCATAAGCCCGCAAGGGCAGGCAGCCAGAGGAACGAGAAGGATAATAAGGAAGCTAGCGGACATGGGTCTGCCGGTCTACGTATTCAACGATGGTGACGCCTGGGGCTGGTACATATACTGGACGATAAAGACAGGCAGCATGAACCTCGCGTACATAGGCAGGGACATAGCGACCCCCGAAGCAAGGTTCATTGGAGTGACCATGTCGGACCTTGAAAGGTACGAATTCCTGAAGAGCATGACGATGCGCGCTACCGAGGTGGACCTCAAGAGGGCGCAGGAAATGCTCAACTACCCGTGGATAAACAGGCACAATGAGTGGGTCAAGGAATTAAAGGAGGTCCTTAAAACCAAGAAGAAGCTTGAGCAGGACACGCTGCAAGGCCCAAGGCTGACATTTGTCGACGATTATATAAAGGAAAAGATAAAAAACAAGGAATTCATGCCTTGATTTCATGCTGATCTCCAAGCTTCAGCAAGCTTGTCCTTCATTTCCTGCGACGTAAAGCTGTTCAGCAGAAGATTTTGCATAAGGAGCTTTGCATGCGAATATTCAGTGTTGGATACCGAAGTAGGATATTTCCTTATTCTGGCTATGCCTTTAACCATACCTGATGCCATGCTGTCCAGTATTTCTTGGTCCTTTCCAAAAGAAGCCTCGGACATCAAGTCCTCAAACACGTCAATTTTGGTCAGGGCAGCAATCCCTCGTTCGGAAAGCAGATAATCCATGGTTTCAGACACAATAGCACAAAATTCCGGCATATTCCCGGATATCCTCGTGTCTTTGGCTATTGAGCTAAACGGGGTGTTGTTGGTTACGTCCTTCCTATAAGGTGCAACAGGCCCTGCATATACGATATTCTTGTGCTCCTGTAGGAGCTTCTCGAGATCCGGGTCCATCCTGCGCTCTTCCTCCAGCCTAATAATTTTGCTTGATTGGTTCAACTCAAGCAGCAGGGATTTCAGCGTTTTCCCCATATCGGCATGTCCGTTTAGATTTGCAACCTTTGATATAATCGAAAGCGTCATGAACTTTTCAGATTCCTCCTTTTCAGCGCTGCCCTTATTGTCTTCCTTTTTGTTTTTGAATACCATATCCTTCATCCCGAAAAATGATAAAGAATAAGCTGTTTTGGCATATATTTAAGGGTTTTGATTGCCGTGGCTGTTCAACGAATTCAAGAATATGTAGTTTATACGACGCTGAGGGTGGTTTTCTTCTTCACGGCATTGAGCACATGTCCGTAATCCCTGTAGTGTGATATTGTAGTTATGGCAACCGTGTACTCGCCAGGATCTGCGTTCATGGTGTTGTATATGTCCAGCCTCATCTCGCGTTCCTCCATTGGCTTCAGCTCGCCCAGCCTGAGCTCCTTCTGCTTCTGCATGCCCATGTCATCAAACCCAAGCTGGTTTGGCAGTTCCATGACGACAGAAGTTAGAAGAACCTCCTTCGTAGCATTTTTAACTTTAAGGAACATCGAAACCTGGCTTTTTCTGCTAGAATAAAGCTTGTATGGTACGAACTCAGTGCTTATTCTGTAAGGTATGGAGCGCGTTAGCTCAGAAGCAGCGTCCTTTTTGCCGAATATGTTGAAGAGTGCCATTTGATCGCCTTTCAAATGCTAAAAATATTTCCACAATTACACTTATATATGTTCTTGTCCAATATAATATCAAAGATGTGCAATATATGCCTATAAAGTACAACATAACAAAATATGATGTTCTTGTTGGTGAAATACACAGGCTAGTACAGAAATACAACACGCACCACACATATAGGGCAGATGCAAAACCCGACGGGGATCCGATCGAGTTTACCGAAGAGGAATTGCAGCTCAAAGCTATCGCAGTCATAGTAGCTTCTTTTTCTTCAGGCCATTCATGGCAGACGCATAAATGCATGGAAAGCGAAGGCCAGCTTGACAAGCCGGAAGTGAAGGAGGAATACATTCAAGCCGAGCAAAGCCGGTGGAAGAGCATCAACCTCAACGATGTCGAAGAGCTTGCTGGCACGCCGATAAGCGACCAGGCATTCTATCGCTGGCTGTTTTACAACGTTGAGAAGGGAAAGCAGAAGCTTTACAAGGAGGCGTGGATAAGGCTCAAGGCCGAATTTGAAAGCTCATGCGACGAGCTGGAACAAAGCAAAAATTAAGCGGAATAGGCATATGTTCCGCTTTTCGACGTATTTTTCAATACCGGAAGTTCCAACAAAGTCTTGGTTTGTCGACAAAAAAAAGAAGCTTTAAATTGGTAACGGAATATTGCCGTTCCATTTAAGTTTTATCGCTGCATATATCGCTTTTTAAATATTAAGCCACAATTATCCATTGCAACAAATTTTTGTGGGTGTGCTGAAATGGTGACCAGTGTAATAAAAAGGAACGGGATGAAGGTTGCTTTCGATGAAAGCAAGGTGGTTAGGGCAATATCAAGGGCTTTTTCTGACGTATATATAAAGAGCGGCAAGGAGGAGAATGAAAAGGAAGCCGAACTGCTTGCCAAGGAGGTCATGGAGCTCGTAGACAAGCTAGGCAAGGATTCGGTGCATGTCGAAGAGATCCAGGACATAGTGGAGCAGGTCCTCATGGAAAAAGAGCCTTCAGTAGCCAAGACCTACATATTGTACAGGCACAAGCGGGCAGAGGTAAGGGCTTACAAAGCTTCTCTAGGGATACAGGAGGACGACCTCAAGCTACCTATAAACACGCTCATAGTGCTTGCAGCCAGATACCTTCTCAAGGACGAGAACGGAAAGATTATGGAAAGCCCTATGCAGATGTTCAGGCGCGTTGCAAGGGCAATATCATCTTCAGAAAAGAACTACAGCAAGAGCGACAAGGAAGTCGAAGAAATAGAGAACATGTTCTACAACGCCATGGTCAACTTCAGGTTCATGCCAAACTCTCCGACGCTTATGAATGCAGGGACCAAGCTAGGGCAGCTAAGCGCTTGCTTCGTACTGCCAGTTGGCGACTCCATACCTGAGATATTCGATTCGGTAAAGAACGCCGCATTGATACACCAGAGCGGAGGAGGCACGGGCTTCGCATTCTCAAGGCTAAGGCCTACGAATGACATAGTGAGGAGCACCGGCGGCGTGGCTTCCGGGCCGATATCGTTCATGAAGGTCTTCGACTCTGCTACCGAGCAGATAAAGCAAGGGGGCAAGAGAAGGGGTGCCAACATGGGCATACTTAGGATAGACCATCCAGACATATTGGATTTCATAGTTTCTAAGGAAAGCGAAGGCACGCTCAGGAACTTCAACATATCCGTTGGCATAACGGAAAAGTTCATGGACGCGCTGAAGCACAATGCCGAATACAACCTCATAAACCCAAGGAGCGGCAAGCCTGTCGGCAAGCTCAACGCCAGGGCAGTATGGAATCTCATAGTAACCATGGCGTGGAAAACTGGCGATCCTGGGCTGGTATTCCTTGACCGCATGAACTCCACGTATTCAAATCCTGTTCCAGAAAGGGGTCCGATAGAGTCAACAAATCCGTGCGGCGAACAGCCACTCTACCCGTACGATTCGTGCAACCTAGGTTCGATAAACCTCGCGAAGATGGTAAAGCCCGTTGACGGGCATTTTGAGGTAGACTGGGACGGGCTCAGGGAAACCATAAGGCTGGGCACAAGATTCCTTGACGACGTCATAGATGCCAACAGCTATCCGCTGAAGCAGATAGACGAGGTTTCGAAGGCGATAAGGAGGATAGGCCTCGGAGTAATGGGCTGGGCTGACATGCTCATAAAGCTCGGGATAAAATACAACAGCAACGAGGCTCTGCTTCTTGCGGAAAGGGTAATGTCGTTCATAACAGAAAATGCAAGGCAGATGAGCCAGGAGCTGGCTGAGGAAAGAGGCCCGTTCCCGGATTTCGAGAGGAGCATATGGTACAAGCTCGGGTTCAAGCCGCTTAGGAACTCCACAGTCACGACAATAGCACCTACCGGAACCATAAGCATAATATCAGGAGGCGCATCGCAGGGAATAGAACCCATATTTTCAGTCGTATACATGAGAAACGTCCACGAAAGCTTGGGTTCCAACCTCATAGAGGTGGACAACGAATTCGAGTGGTACGCGCTGCAAAATAATTTCTATTCTGACGAGCTCATGAAGAAGCTTGCCGGGCGCGTATCCATACAGGACGTAGAGGAAATCCCTAAGGATGTGAGGGAGCTTTTCGTAACTGCTTATGACATAGCCCCTGAATGGCATGTCAAGATGCAGGCAGCGTTCCAGAAATACACTGACAACGCAGTATCCAAGACAATAAACTTCCCAAGCTGGGCCACGCCTCAAGATATAGAGAAGGCCTACGGGCTGGCATACGACCTCGGATGCAAGGGCATAACGGTATACAGGGACAGCAGCAAGAGCATACAGGTGCTTCAGGCAGTAGATACCAAGCAGAACCAGAAGACCATATCGCAGATGAAAGAGAAGCATATTGGCGCAAAGGAAGAGGCATCTGTAACCATGGAGTACATAAGGAGCAGCGCGAACAGCTATACCATATCTGCCAAGGAAGAGGTCAAATGCCCGGAATGCGGCAACGCAATGGTGGCCAGCGAAGGCTGCTTCACCTGCCCAAAGTGCGGATACAGCAAGTGCGACTGAAAAGGCCGCACCCTCTTTTTTTCTTTTTCTCTTTTCCTTGTTTTCGCTTACCTTTTTATTCATGTTTTCCGAAAGCAGTATGCAGCTGGGCTGCATTCTAGATATTGAGTGATTTGTTGGAAATAAAAGGCAGCAGTGCATTGAAGCTAAACCTAATATGCTTCGCAGTCATAACCGCATCGTTCATGCTCACGCTGTACGTGCATGCCGCATTTATTTATGCCCCAGGGATTCTTACTCCTTTGTCGGATGCTTTCGGGATAGTTTATATTGCCTATGCAATGTCATTCGCCTTCCTTTACTCAAGTGGGAAATTTGCCAGGCTTAGCGTAGTTTTTGCGGCAGCAAGCGTTCTGATACTTGCAGCTGCACTTTTCAACATTGAAAGCTTCAACACGGGCGTAATACTTTTCAGCGGAATATATCCGCTGATAGTGATATATGCAATATCCATTCCTACGCTTGTCATCATACTTTTAGGATTCTATCTTCTCCGAGGCAGCAAGTTCCCTCACTCCAAATCAATAGCTGCTGCACTTTTCGTTGCCGCAATAATTCTCTTTGCATTATACCAGCTTTACATATTTGGCTACAGGGGCATTGGCTCGGATGACGAGATGGTAATAGCATATTACGCGCTGAACTCGATGATCGCGGGGCACAATCCCTATTTATTCGATTCAGTAGGCATACTTACCAAAAATATAGCCAGGTATGGCTTCACCATGCTGACGAACAACACCATAATTGGCAGGCTAGATTATCCGGCGCTTTTTATGCTTTCTGGATGGCCTTTCTACTCGATTTTTGGGGGCACTCAAGCAAATATACTGGACTACGGGAATGCAACAGGCTATCTGGCAATGTTTCTGTTGTCGCTCTTCGTGTTCGGTGCAGTAACAGGAAAGAAGGCGCTTGCAGACATGAAAATTATGGCGCCGATTATCTTTGTATTTCTGCTTTATTCTCTGCAGATAGTTTCTTTCCAATATTCGATAGCGATAATGCTGCTCATTCTCACGGTTAAATACATTGACAGCAAGTATGTATTTGTTCTCCTAGGACTGGCAGCTTCGCTGCAGGAGCTTCTATGGGTGCCTGTGATACTGGCTCTCGCATACCTTGCAGCGACCAAGGGCCTTAGGAGTGCTGGAAAGATGGCAACATTTTCTATTGCAGTATTCCTTCTTATAAACGGTTATTTCATAGCCATAGGCCCCGGGACCTACATATCGCAGGTATTCAAGCCGCTAAACGGTGACCTTCTGCCGTTTTACCTGACATCGATGTCTTCGATAATACAAGCCTCTGCAAATATTCCCCTCTCCGGATTCAGCGTATTGTTCTATATAATGCTCTTGCTTGGAGTAGCCATAACAGCTTACAGCGGCAACAAGCTTACGATACTTACTGGGATGTTCCTTAGCTATCTCGCACTTGACCATTCGCTTCTGATATACTATATGATGCCAATGGTGGTTATGGCTTCGGCATTTGCAATGGATATACGGATGTCGGAAAAGAGCAAGCTCAGGGAATGGATTGCTAGAATTGGCGTGAGCGATGCGAAAGCAGTAGCGTGCATTGCCATCGTTTTCTCCGTATCTTTGATAGTTTCCGTATCTTATCTTCATTATTCCTATGTCCAGGGCTTTGGGGTCTCGGCTGTAAACCAGAGCATTTCCACAGTAAAAAACTCAACTTACGATAGCATTGTCTTTAGAAGTTCATATAAGGAAAACCAGAACGTATATCTGCTGGGCTATTATTACCTTAGAAATTCCCCCGCAGATGAAGAAGGGCTTAGCCTTGCCCCAAATCACACCATAACAAATTCCAGTTGCACTGAGAACTGCACTGTTTCTGGATATATGAATACCAACCTCGTAACCCTGCGCAGTGGCTACAGTACCGTTTACATATCTGTGCCGGACAATGCAACAGTTTTTGATTGTGCAGTTTACAAAAATGGCTTTTATTATCTTTGCCCCCCAATATTTGATAATAGATCAGGGGGATGAGTTGAAGCGTGAATCTGTAACGGGTGAGGCATTTTTTGCAACTGGGAGCATAATCTACATGCTCGTTGTACTGCTCTATTCTTCACACGCGTATTTTTCCAATTCCCTTTCCGCAGTTATTGACATCTACTCCATGGCTTATCTTGCATTTGCGATAGGGTTTTCGCTGCTCAGGAGAAAAAAGCACTTTGTGAAATTTTCACTTGCAGCCCTTGCCGCAACCGCCATAATTGCTGCAATTTCGCTGGCATATATGTCATCGATTCCACTCATTGGGAATTCAATAATTGGAGAAGCGGTAAATGTTGGAATAGCCTTTGCAATAATATTCCCGACCACTGCCATTGCCGTATTTGGGTTTTATTTTATCCGCACCAGGCCTTTGAAGAAATATGCAAAGGGCATAGGCGCAATACTCCTTATAGTGGCAATAGCCCTTTTCTTTTACTACCAGTTGTACGGTTTTGGCTACAAGGGAGTGAATGCTGATGATGAAACGGTTCTTTCATATTATGCGTTCAAGGCCATGCAGGCAGGCCAAAATCCGTACGGCATAGGCATAAGCAATGTCCTAAAGCACAATTCGACCACATACGGCTTTACCCTGACAACAGAAAATAAGGTAGTTGGGTATCTCGATTATCCGGTGCTTTTCGTGCTGGCTTTGGCGCCATTTTATTATCTTGCACATGGTACCGCAAGTTCTATTATATACTCGGCAAATTCGGCGGCTTACTTGATATTCCTCATGCTTGCAATACTCTCGTTTGCCGCTGCCATAAGCAAGCAAAGGCTCAAAAACTTCAAGATGCTTCTGCCTGCAATCTTCGTTTTCATACTTTATTTCGTGCAGATACTTTCAGTTCAATACTTAATAATGGCCATTGCGCTGATAGCTGTATTTTACAGCATTGACAAATGGTACGCTTTCGTGGTTTTAGGAATAGCAGCTTCGCTGCAGGAGCTTCTGTGGATTCCGATACTTTTTGCCATTGTTTACATCGCAGCTTCCAGAGGGGTTATAAGGGGAGCCAAGGCTTCGATTGGGGCGATTGCAATATTCATTGTGATAAACGGGTATTTCATACTGGAGAATCCTGGAATTTACATAAGCCACATGCTGGCGCCAGTCAATGGCTATTTATTGCCGTTTCTGCTTTCGCCGATACCTTCGCTGCTGATGTTGTTTTATCCGGTGTCAATGCATGGGCTCGAACTGATATTTTATATTTCGATCACAATGGGTGCGACAGTAGTTTATGTGGCCAGGAATAAAATGCTGGTTGCGTCTATGAGCCTGTTCGCTTACTTTTTCCTCTATCACACCCTAGCCGCGTACTTTGCGGTCTCGATAACGCTGCTATTCTTCATAATTGTAATGGAAACCAAAGAAACTACGGCAAAGCGGATTAAAAAACGGCGCGCACATAATCCAATCCCTGGGCAAAGGCTAAAGATAGGGTATGTCGTCCTGGCGGTGCTTGCGCTTGCCATGGTGGTGGTAATTGCGCATTCCCATTATTCTTATGCACACGATTTCGGTATTAGTGTTTCGTACGAAGGGATGTCAGCAAACGGGACTTATGCGATCCTTGGCATCTCCAATGGAGGAAATAAGGCCCTTAATGCAAGCGTGCTTGAAGTATATTCGACCAATTCAATAGAAGAGAACACCCTTGGACTCAGCGTTTCCCAGCCGGAATACATAACCAACATGAGCATTTGCAATACCTCGTGTATGGAGAGCAATTATATGAATTACAACATATTGGCACTGCAACCAGGGCAGGGTTATAGAGTCAAGCTTTTCCTTCCAACAAATATGTCCTCAATGCGCTGCGAGATTTACACGAAATATTATTATTACGAATGCCCGCCAGTAACGATTAATAATCTGGAACAAAAATAATGATATGATTTATATGAAGTCTAATTCGGGCAAATATTTGAAGCTCCTTGAAAATGTAGACATAGTGGGATTTGACGCCAGCGACGGGCTCATGCTTTATGCGGTACTTTCCAAGTCCAATAAAAAGGCGACTGAGGCGATACTGCACATACATGGGCTTGGAGGCAGCTTTTATGGGAGCAACAGCATACCTGAAATATTGTCTGAAGCAAAAAGGAACGGCATTGGGTTCATGTCAGTACTGACAAGGGGTAGTTACATTGTTGAGAGTTTTAGGTATAAGTCAGACAATGAAGAACTTCTGGCCGGAAGTGCTCTTGAACGTTTTGAGGATTCGGTTTACGACATTGATGGTGCAGTAGGTTTGCTTCGTAAGATGGGATTCAGGAAAATATTTCTAGAGGGCCACAGCACCGGATGCCAGAAAATCCTTTATTATATGAATTCAAAAAAAGCAAAAAACTCGAGGGCCGTTGCAGCAATTGCATTGCTAAGCCCGGTTGACGACTACAACTATGACCTGCACGTAATGGGAAAGGAGGGATTTTCCAAGCTCACGAGGATTGCAAAAAAGGCAAAAGGGAAAAAACTGCTGATATCTACGGATGGAACTGGGCATATAGATAAACTAATAGGTCCGGAAAGATTCCTAAGCACCGTCGATTTAAGTAATCCCGAAGCAAAAGCGCTATATTATGACGGCGAACTGGATTACGTTGCGGGAATAAAAAAACCAATGTTTGTGGCATTCGGCGAAAATGACGAATTTATGAAGAAGATGAGCGCAAGAGAAGCGACTGATATACTTTCGAGGACTTATGCAGGGAAAAGGTTCGAATCCGTAATATTAAAAAATACCGGGCATACTTTCAGGCAGAGCAGGGAAGAGCTAGCCAAAGCGCTCATAAAATTCTATTCGTCCCTTTGATGGATTATTTCGTCAGTATTTCGCAACCATCCTTGGTCACCAGCAATGACGCTTCAAACTGCGCGACCTGTGCGCCGCCAAGCTCAACCAATACAGGGTGCGACTCTATTATCCCGAGCCTTTCAAGCTCAGAGAGGCCAGAATACAGTTCAAACCTGTTTGATACCGCTGCTGAAAGCCATCTTGCAGCAAATGGCTCCATGCTGAAGTCTTTCTTTATCAATGACAACAGATTGCGTGAATTTGGCAGCCTGGGCTGCCCTACGTCACCAACAAAACTGAATATTTCCTTTATGTCGCCGTTTGAAACTAGGCCCCTTCCGCTTGGCATTGTAGCAAAAGGCTCTATGGCTATGATCGTGTTCTCTTCCAGCTCTTCTCCGTCGCCATTGTCGTAGTTTGGTATAAACGGCTCATCGTGCAGTTCGTGTATGCCAACGCCGTGGCCTCCGAGATTTTTTATGGGCTTGAACCCCTTTTTTTCTATTGTGGATGCTATTTCCTTCCCTATGTCACGCACTTTTGCGCCTGCTTTAACTATCGATATTGCGTTATCCAGGGCCTCCTTTGATGCTTCCGCCAATGCGCCGTAATCTCCAGAAAGATCCACAGTAAGAGCGCAGTCGCCAAGTACTCCTTCTTTTGCAGCCCCAAAATCCACCTTTACCAGCCCCTTCTCAGGGAATATGGAATCGTCGTTGAGCGTCGGCGTATAGTGCGCGGCATTTGAGCCTATCGATATGTTTACAGGAAATGCCTTTCCGAAGCCCATGTCTGCCAGGAATTTCTCTGCCTCTTCTGCTGCCTTGAGAAGTCCCGAACCCTTTATTATGTGCTTTTCGGCCTCTTTTATTGCCGAATATGAAGCTTTGCCTACTTCTCTGGCAAGCTCCTGAAATTCCTCATCGCTCATTTCCTCTTCGTCATTCGTGTCTCTGTTTTCTTCTTCCATAAAATCATTCCCCTAATTTTTTCTGCTTTCCGAGACCCTTTATCTCGTCCTCGCTGTAGTTGAGCTCGCGAAGTATCTTCATGGTTGCAGGCACTACCTGGTTGTTTATGTAATAGTCGGGGTCGTAATCGCTCGCGCGCTCTATGAGCTTTGCCTTGTCCGATATCGAGTCTCCATGCTTGGTTATAACGTAGCTTATTACAGCATGCTCTACTTCTTCCTTTGTCTTTACTCCGGATTCGACCGCGTCCTTAGCGGCAGCGAGTTCAGGAGATTTGGAATCGTAGCTGTCTATGCCTTTTCTGAGCTGCGTGCTTATGGCTAGATCTGCCAAAGGCACACGGCCCTCCCTAAGCTCCTTTATTATGTCCTTTACTATTTGTATGGCTTTTTCCGGGCTGCCTTCTTTCAGTATAGTTTCAAGCACTCTCCTCTGAGTGTCTCTGGCTACCTTGGACCAGTCCCTTCTTACGAGTTCGAAGCCCCTGATCTTTATGTAGCCATTTTCTGTTATCAGTGCGTATTTTTTCTTTGCGCCGGTTATCGTGCCTTTTTCAGTCTTCTTGCCTACGAATATGCCTCTCCTATAAAAGTCCTCAAGCTCCAGTTCCATGGATCCTGGGAGCTTTTTGTTGAACCCTGCCACAAAGTTGGTAGCCTCTTCCTTGGACTTATCGCCCAGAAGCATAACTATGGAATCCGTATCGCCGTATATTACCCTAAACCCTGAAGTTTCGGCCTGTTCTATGGTATTGTGTATATACTGCCTCCCGTATGCGGTAACGCTGGATGCGCACTCCCTGGAGTACCATCTGGAGCGTGCATAGCCCAGATACCCGTAGAAGGAATTCGAAGTTATCTTCAATGCCTGCGATCTAGAGCCAAGGAATATGCTTCCCTTGTCCTTTTTGTAGAGCTTCTTTACCTCTGCCCTCTGCTTGACAAGCAGGTCGAGTATAGTTGGCATTATCACTTTCTTGTTCTTGTCAAACCTGTCGCCAGTCGGAGATTCGTAATAATCAGTGCAGCTGCTGCATAGTGCCGACGGATCTATGTTGTGGGATATTATTATCGAAGGGTATAGGCCCCTGAAGTCGAATATTGCCAGGTTCTCGTATATTCCCGGATCTGGAGTCTTCACATAGGCGCCCTCTATTGGGTTCATAAGCCTGGATTTTATCTCCCTCTCCGTTGGCTTGTTAGGTATTAGCTCGTTGAACTCGTGCGCATACCTCATCAGCATGAATTCCACGAGTTGGCCGGTAGTTGATACCGCAACGTCGCTAAGGCTGTTGCCGGTTGTCCTTGAAAGTTCTATCATTATCGGAACAAAGGTTTCGTACACCTTTCGCAGCGATTCGGAATCGCTCAGGTTATAGTCTGCGAGCAGCTCAAGGTCTTCCGGACCTCCGTTCCACAGCTCGTTTATGTCCTTCCATTTCTGCCCCTTCGTCTTCTCCACGGTAAGCTTTTCATCCTTGCTTATAGCATCGTAGACGTTCTTCAGCGTATAGCTGTTGAGCTTTAGTATGCTCTCTGCAGCACCGACCACGGCAATAAATTTCACCACCAGATACATGTCTATGTGGACGCGGCCGCCTATTTTTACCTTGTTCACCAGCCCGTGGCGCTCTATTCTGGTCTCGTTCCCGAACCTGCCAAGGTTGAAATCTATCTTAAGCGCTTTTGCCCTTTCCACAAGGTACCATATGTCAAAATTCGCAGAGTTGTATCCGGATATTATGTCTATGTCAAGTTCCGAAACCCTATCCGCGAATCTTTTGTAGAGCTCTGCTTCGTCTTCTACGTGCTCGACAAAATCCCTGTCTATCTTCTTGAACGTTATTACCCCATTGCCCTTTTTGCCTTTGGAAACGTATGAGTAGCTCAGCATTATGACAGGATCCTTTTCCGGCCTAGGTATGCCAAGCGGGCTGTACGTCTCTATGTCAAAGCACATCGTGTTGAGGTTAAGGTCGGATGGAGCTCCGGGCTTTTGCTCGTAGCCCATGAAAAGCAGCATGCCGTTCGCTTTCTTGAGCGTGAAGATCGAATCTGTCAGTGGAGACATCTCCTTGTCTATCAGGTATCGCTTTGAAAAAGGTATGTCGTATTCGTATGTATCCCCCATGTTCCTGAGGCTCTCGGCCACTTTTGGGACGTCAGTGGGGTTGCTGACGTATACCCTGTACGAGTTTACCGGCTTTCCCAGAATGCTCCTTGGTTCCCCGATTACCTCAGTTATATGGCTGGCATTGCCTTCTGAAGCCATAGCCTTCACGGAGTTAAGCGACGATTCGCTTGCAGGAACGAAATAAAAGTATGGCCTGAACTCGTCGTCTATGGCCTCGTATGCCAGCCCGTCAGAACCTTTTATCGTAAGCCTTATTTTTACTATCTCGTTTATGGTAGTGTAATCGGCTTCTAGCAGCACTCCCTCTATCCTTACCGTTTCGCCGGCTGCGGCTGTTGTGGTTTGCTGTTCCAGGTTCTTAGAATCAGGCATAATTAACATTTTTGTCAGGCAACGCTAAATAGTTTGTTGTATTGTACGAATAAAAAGAAAGGGAGGCGCAGGCATAAAGCCCGCGGAACCCATTTATTGTTACTTCTTCTCCTCTATCTTGGTCCTTGTTATTACCAGGGGCGGAATCAGCCCAAGCGAATAGGCAACCAGCGTTCCGGTCGCGCTGCACCTGAAGTTGAGTCCGTTTATGACTTCCTCTGCCAGGTCTACAGGCAATGTATGCGATTCTGACCATTTCTTGAGTACGCTGCTTATCGCATCCTTGGACTCGTTCATCTCTATGTTGCCGCTAAGCTTAATCTGGCCTATCGACTTGGCGTTTGCAGCCTCGCTCGCAAAATAATCAGCGACGAATGAATACGTTATATTGAGCGTGTCGCCCTTTGAGGAGACGTCCTCCACATTTATGTTCAGCTTTGGGAACTTCTGCTGTGCCAATGCTGCGCTATCCGTTATCTTGCCCTCCACGTTGGAGATGTTGAATGCTGTTATCATTTAATCACTTAAGAGAGTTTTAAAAACAATATATTTAAATTTTGCCCTGTTTCCGCATATGGGTCTGAATCAGTAAAATCCGTCGGATACGTAATCCTTGCTTTCCGAAGATGAGATTTCGTATGTCCCATCGGATTCCGGGCTGCCTGCTCCGCGTTTGCCCGAGCTTTCGGACTGGCCGCCCTCCGATTTGCCTCGCAGCATGTAAAGCCCCAATGCCCTGTCGAAAACCTTGTCCTCTTTTTCTTTTTTCGGCTCTGTTGTTGTTGACATATTAAAGCACATTAAGGTGCTGTTTATCCATATATTTATAATTATTGCAGTGCCTTGCAGGCGGTTGAGCTCACCTGCCGTTTTCAAAAGCGGCAAGAGCCTCCAACATGCTTTTGAATTTGAAGTCAGGATGGGCCTCAAGCAGTACGCTTTCGCTGGAAAATCCGTTGAGCATGGCAGCAGAGCCCATTCCAGCCCTCTGAGCTGCGAGAATATCTTCCTTGCGGTCTCCGAAATAGATGCAGCGGTCCCTGTCCACCTTCAATATTTTTGCTATCGCCTTCAGCCCCGTAGGGTCGGGCTTTATCCGTTTCAGGGACTGTGCGCTTAGTATTATGTCGAAATAGTCGAAAGCGTTTAGATGCTTTATTTCTACGTATACTCTTTTCAGGCTGCCATCCGTAAAAAGCGCAGTCTTCTTTCCGGAACTGTTTAGCTTCTCCAGGAATTCTCTGGCTCCCTTGTGGAATCTTGGCTTGAGCAGCGAGAAGAACAGGTCAGCGAACTTGACGAACGAACTCATTTCTATGTCGTCGAATTCCTTTTTCGCTTTTCCGAAAAATGCGTGATGCGTTGCAGATTCTATCTCCTCTTCGTCTGCCGGAAGCTCCGATACCATTTTGGATTTCTTGAATTCAAGCCATATCGGATGATTTACCAGCGTAGGGCTGTTCAAAGTCCCGTCCCAGTCGAATATGAAGGTATCGAACCTACGCGATAAGTCGGAAGGATTTGACATTACCACACCAAGTCTATGCTGGGTTTCAGCGTCTCTGAGCGCTGTGCCCTTTGCGATCCTGAGGCTTCTTCGGATTTGATTTCGATTGGGAAGCCAACCTTTGATTCTATGAAGCTCTTAGCTTCGGAGAAGGCGCCCAGCATCTCCTTTTGTGATATCTCAGGCCCTGGCTGCTGCGAGTTTATTGATTTCATGTATTTGGAAAGGAATTTTGCTACGGCTTCCTTGTCAAGTTTTGAAAATTCCGGCTTGGATAAAACCTTCTCTATTTTCTTTTCGGCCACGAGCGCAGAATACGCTGAAGCCTTCCAGTCTGCAGCTATTATTATCATTGCCGATTTGGGCCGCTCCGAAGAACCTGCAGGCCTTGTGAGCGACACGGCTTTCTGTATGTCGTCGATAGTGGACCTTATGGTGTCTTCTATTGCTTCCTCTCTAGCGCTGACCATAGAGCCGTCTTGTTCGGGCCATTTTTCCGCAAGCACTGACGTGCTGTTACCAAGCATATACCAGAGCTCCTCGCTTATGTGAGGCATTGCAGGGGCAAGCATCAGCAGCAACTTATGCAGGTATTCCGAAACGACTATCTGATTCGGAGAGGTCCTTTCCGTATACCATTTCAGCTCGTTGAAGGATTCGTAGAACGCATCTATGTAGGCATTCCTTATTGCAAGGATTTCCATCGACTTCGTTACCTTCTCTATCTTGGAGTTGAGCTTCGAATATAGCCAGTAGTCCATGTGTGTTAGAGGGCCGGAGTTCATAGATTCCAGCTTTTCGGTCATGTCCATGAAGAAGCTAAGCCTTGACTTGACGCTCTCCACCCCTTCCGGGCTGAAATCTACGTCATTGCTCAAGTCTGCGCTTAGCACCTGGATAAACCTGACGGGGTCTGCCCCGTAGTCCTTTATGGCCTTTAGCAGCGGCACTATGTTGCCCAGGCTCTTGCTCATCTTCTGGCCCTTGTAGTTGACCATGCCGTTGGCCACTATTTGCTTTGGCCAGTCATCCCTGTCGAAAAGAGCCACATGATTGAAAACGTACATGGTCAAATGGCTAGGTATGAGCTCTGATGCAGAATGCCTTGAGGTGAATTTGTACCAGTAGCTGAATGATTCCCTGCACCTCTTTATCGCTTCCGAATCGATTCCGCTTTCCTTGCCTACTTCGTCTGCGGAGCCGCTGCCCCTGAAAACGTATTCGAAGAACTTTCCAATGAGCTGCTCCGGCTTCGCATTTGCATGGCGCAATATCGGGATTATTGTATAAAACGCCATGTAGATCGTAGAATCCGACAGCGATTCTATTATGTGGTCCTTGTTGAAAGGGAACCTGGTTCCGAGGCCCTGGGCGCGCTCGGCAGCCCTTAAGTCTATCCAGTCAACTGCTGCGTTTAGCGCTCCTGTGAGCTTTTCCGGGTAAACTTTAATGTTGGGTAGATATTCATGCACCTTTGCCTTCCACTGCTTGTTCCCATAGTCTATGAACCACTGGTCGTTTATTATTTTGACGGTGACGCGATGCCCGCATCTGCAATAGACGGGCTTATCGTTAGCTATTATGTAAAGATATACAAGCAGGTTTTCGCTTTCCAGGTCCTTGGCTATCTGCTCCCTTGCCACTGCCACCGGCATTCTGGCATATTTGCCCGCTATCATGACTCCGCGTTTTTGCTCGTCCCTGTAGAGCTTCTTTGTTGCCGCTTCTATCTCAGTGTCCGCGGGCTTCGCCAAATCCTTGGTTTCCGCTTTCAGGTATGCGAACGCAGGGACCAGGTCTGCAGCATCAGTGTCTCCCAGCTTTATGACCTTTGGATAAGCAGCGGCGTCGGGCTTCTGAGCTCCGTCTTTTGAAAGCGCGACGAAATCGAACGGCGCGTGGGCCGGAACTGCCATTACTATGCCCGTGCCGAAATCAGGCTTTACAAAATAACCATCAAGAATAGGCACCTCCTTTTTGTCTATCGGATTTATCGCTGTTTTTTGCAGCAGCTCAGAGGGCTCAACTGGTTTCTCGGTCAGGATGTCGAACTGGCCAGACATCATGGCTATGGATTCCTTGGACACGTAGCACTTGAAATCATCGAGCTTTACCAGAACGTATTCCGAGTTCTTATTTATGAAAAGATTTGTGACTCCGTACAGGGTTTCAGGCCTGTATGTGGCGCATACTATGTAGGATTCCTCTCCTTTGACCTGGAATTTGACCATGAACATCTTTTCTATTTCCGGCTGCACATCGCCTTTCGTGTCATGCTGGCCAACGGCATTCTTTTCGTTGTCGCACCACCCAACCGGATGCCTGCCCTTTACGAGATATCCTTCGTCCATCAGATGCTGGAACTGCCATTCGACCATCTTGCTGTAAAGCGGGTCTATAGATATGAATTCTCTCCTCCAGTCTATCCCCATGCCTACCGTTATGAAGGCCTCTTTGAACTGCCTCCTGAACAGATCTGCAACCTTTATGGGGCTATCCAGCGCGGCTATCTCCTCGTCAGAAATGTCAAACGCCTTGAGCTCTTCGATTAGGCTCTGGTCCTTTTCTTGCAGCCTTTTTATTATTGCCAGTATTGGGGTTCCGGTATAGTGCCAACCCATCGGAAATATGACATTGTACCCCCTCATGCGCATGTATTTGGAATAGAAATCGGCCGTACCGTATGTCCTAAGGTGGCCTATATGGGGAGGCATGTTTGTATAGGGCCATGCAGCAGTTACCAGAAGTGGCTTCCTGTCGTTAGGGTCATGTTCGAATAGCTTAGATTCTTCCCATACTTTCTGCCATTTCTTTTCAATTGAAGCGTAATCTATCATTGGCACCACTGCATAAGCTTATTTGTTTTAGACGTAAAAAATAATAAAGAGTCTGTACATTAGATTGGGACTTGAAAGCCGGAGCAGGCTATCTTCTTACTAGCCTTTTTTGCTCGGGTACCTCAATTGCGATGCTCTCCATGTGTGCAGTGGCTGCCCTTATGTATTCCGCGGCGCTCCAGATGAGATCCATTGCGGGCTTCTTGCCCATGGCATCGTTTTCTCCCTCACGGAGTGGATTCAGCAATTCTTCATCCATAGGCTCCTGTTCTGGAAGGCTGAAACCGGATTCAGGTATGAGTTTTTCTATGCTTTCCAATATATATTCGGCTTTGGATGAATCCCCATTTTTAGCGTTTAGATACGCCTCTGCAGCTGCAAGCAGTATCCATCCTGAACCTCCGAAGTATCTATCGCCTTCATAGCGCTTTGGAAATGCGCTTTCGTAAACTCTTTTTCCATCTTTTGACCTGAATATATGGTTGTCCTTCAATGCCTCCATGGTTTTCAGGTACACGTTTTCGCTTACCAAAGCATATTCCGGATCGAAAAGAGCGAAAAGCAGGTATGCTGCCGCATCGACCTTGGGATTTTCTGAAACATCGGACCCGAATTCTTCCCTGTATTTTCTAAGTATCCCATCCTTTACGAAAAATTCGTTCATGAAATTAATGAGGCCCGTGCTGCCGTATATCTCCTTGCTTATCTTGTCCGCAGCAATGTCCGCGCCGAGCTCCGAGCTAAGATATAATATTGAATTCAAGCCGGCATAAGCAGCACCGATGTCGTACGAGTGCAGCATGTGGGGATTCTGCTCCCAGACGTCAGCGCAAGGGCATTTGTAAATGTTTATTATATAATCTGCCAGAACGCCAATATTGCTGCGAATAGATTCCACGAGACTGGCAGGAAGGAATTCTACTCCGAAAGCTTTTAAGAATTCTGAGGTTGCATGCAGAACTAATGGAACGGAATCAAACTGCTTTAGCCAGGAATTTGGATTTTCGGATTCAGCAAGGTCGTTTATTTGCCTTCCATCTATTTCCATGTTGGCGAGTCTGCCGTTGCCATCGATTCTGGCAGGTATGTGGTTTTTCAGTTTTTTTAATTCGAAATCTTCCAAGCTCATTGATGCTGTGGAGCGCAGCGTTTCCCTGTTGCGTTCTATAAGGCCCCACTGCCTTGAAAGTATCCTTAGGGCTCCGGCCCTCGCCTTTTCTGCAAACGGCATGAGCTCCTTATCCCCAAGCCTGTTTATCGAGGCTGCTGACTGGGACAACGAGGATGAAATCATCGAAGAATCCCTGAACCACATTAGCTTATACCAAGTGTAGTCCGTAGCAGCCCTGACGTAACCGTCCGGCATTATGTTTGAAGTTATGTGTTCTATTGCCGCAGCTATATTCTTTTTTCTTTCCGCAAGAATACGCTCCGGGGTTTTAGTTACAGTAGGAAGTTTTGAGCAGGTTTCGCCTGTTTTGTGTTGGTCCTGTGAGTATACGGATTTTTCCAACATCACACCCTTATTTCCATTACCACTCCATCTCAAACATATAAATAGCTTTCAGCATCTAACATTTTAGTAGATTGCAAAGTATTTTTGCGACTTCCGATGGTAAATGCGTTTCCGGCATGATTGAGTTTGGGTTGTTAGATGGATTTCTTGGTTTTGAGGGTTGTGGTTTTTGCGGTCCTTGCATTTGCATATATGATGTTCGACATACTGAACAACAGAAACGTGCCTTCATATTTTGCTTATGCGAGCCTAGCTGTAGGCGTGGCATTTACCCTGCTGTACCTTAACGCGACGCTGATATTTTATAGTGCCTTAATAGCAGTCGCAACGGTAGGATTTGGATATGTTGTTTACAGGATAGGGCAACTTGGCGCTGCAGACGTGATAGAGCTGGCTGCACTATCGCTGATCATACCCTTCCTTTCGAGACCATTGATTTTTGGGGTTGCACAGTCGTACATGCCCCTTGTGCTCTCTGTAGCCATAAACAGCGGCATAGCTGCACTCATAGTAGTTCCGCTATATTACATACCCAAGGCGCTCGCATCCAAACAGCGCGGCTACAAGCGCAATACTTCGGCAACATACTTCAAAATAGCGCTTATAGTGACCGTTTATGCTTTCTTCGGCCTGTTCCTTATTCTTGTACTGCATGCACCCTATGCGGCGATTGGCATCCTTCTGGTAATCGCTGCAGGATCGGCATTGGTAATGGGATACGAAGGCAGGATGATGGCTTACATGTCGCAGTATGTCACATACAGAAAAATTGAAGCAGGGGATATAATAGCAACTGGAATGATGGAAGCCAAGGATATTGACTACGCCAGCAAAAAACTGAAGCATTTCGAAAGGCTTGTAACCCCTGAGCTCATTGCCGAGTTGAAATCCAAGATGCCGAAGCGCAGGTTTCCAGTCTACAAAAAACCCATACCTTTTGCCGTGCCGATATTCATCGGCGCAGTAACTGCCCTGGCTTTTGGCAACGTGCTGCTCTTCCTTTTGCCTGCATATCCGTGACATATGGGCATTGCAGAAAGCTTTTTAGCCTATTGCATAAAATGATGTATGTGATTGCTTGAACTATGCAAGAGAACATATCAAAAGATATTGGGTCTTCGCTTACAGGCGCGCGCTTGGAATATCTATGTTCACTTTTGCGATAGCTTTGGCAGTAGGCATGCTTTTCACATCCATGCTGTCCAATATTTTTTTCCTTAGCCCGTTGGCAGCTGTGCTGTTTTGGGCGGTTCTCATAGTAATAACCATACTTACGCTAACAGTGAGTTTCTTTGATGCGCACGTATCCACCATAAAATTTATGAACATGGAAGAGAGGCACACCCATAGCAAATATACTGGAATATGGATATTTTCTTTGGTTATAGGGGCACTTGTTTTTATACTTCCGGCAATATTCTCGCAGGATTATGGCGTTGAGCCAGTAATATTGCTTTTCTCGTTCGGAGGAATACTCTGGGTGCTGTATGCGTCAGTAAGGGCGCTTTTCAAGCACAGCTATTTTGAGATAGCGTATGGAGCGAGCGTGCTTTGGATAATATTCGTAATAGGGATAGCTTTCGTAAGCGGGGTCAGCGGAGGGCTGAGCTCCTCACAGAGCATTGCAGTAACCTTTATATCAATGGCTTCGCTCATAGTTGTATTCGCGAGCATGGGAATAACGATGATGTTCAAGTCGACAAAGGAGTTTGTGGTTGACTTTGAGAACGTAATGCGTGCGATAGAGGGAAGGCCCGAGCTTGCAGTTAAAAACTTCGACAATGCTGTTGCAGGCAAACCACACAGAAGCGCAAGAAGGTCTTCGGCTAAAGGGTCCAAATCAAGGAAAAGAAAGTCCAGATAGGAATAGAAGTTTAAGATCTTTCGGCAGCTATGTCGTAAAGCTCCTGCTCATCGCTTATTGAATATATATCGCTCTTTTTTATAGTTGGAATTCCGAAGATGTTTTCATGATGCGCATCATCGGTCATTATGAACTGTACATCGTCAAATATTTCGTTGAACTTTGCATAGAATTCTGACCATTTCTTCAGGGTTCTCATGTCTGCCAGTTCAGCGAATTCAAACCTGTTCTTCTCCTTGAAACCCTTATTGAAGGGTTCCCTGCCTATGTCGAATATGGATATGCTTCCATTTTCCTGTGGTGCAGACCTGGAGCTGGCGGCCAGATGATGCGCAACTTCAAGCTTTGATGACAATGCGCTTTCAAGCTTTACCAGGTTTTCCGGGCTTGCGGATGTGAAACCGTGCTCGTACCTGTAGATGCTGTCTACCGATACGCCCGAGTTTTTGGAAAGCTGCCTCATGCTCATCCCTGAAAGCTTCCTCAGCCTTTTCAGCTCTGAGCCGTTTATCTCAACATTTTCGCTGAAAAATTTCCTTGCGCGCTTGAAGCTCCCGTTATAAAGCATAACTTCAACCGTGTCATCGCTTATGCAGCTGAGACCGTGCCTTGTGAAGACCTTGCGCTCCTCCATTTTCGTGTTTTTGTAAGTCTCTCCCACTACGTAGGCTTCGGCATCAAAAAAATTGGACAGATTGGCAAGTGCCATGCCGTCTTCCGGCGTTACCGAATCTATGTTGCTCACTGATTTTATTATTATCACGCGGCCCTTCTTCTCAGCTATTATGTCGAAAGGAGCGTGGAAATTGCTCACGCTGACGCATGAGAAGCCTGCCCTTTCCATAAGCTTTTCGCACAGCTCTTTGTTGGCCTTTGAACTGCCAAGGTTGGATCGCATAATGCTATTGCTCTTTTATAATTCTTAAATTTTTGCTTTGAGGATTTTCATAACTGGGCAAAAACCTTTGCAGCTATTTCCTTTCCAAGCAGCATTTCCACTTCGCCCCTGTGGCTGCGGATGTCGTTTACGGTACGTATCCCATTGTCGAAAAGCTTCCTTGCCCTTACTCTGCCTATCTGCTCTAGCCTGACCAGGTCCAGCAGCTCAGCCTTTATGCCATACTTGAGCCTTACCCTTACGTCGACAAGATTCCTGGCCGAAATATGCGATAGCTTGGCAAGCTCTATTGCAGAGTATATGACCCAATCGGCATTTGACAGTTTTGCGTACAGGGCACCAGGGGTTATGTGGTATTTCTTTATTATGGATTCCTCGTCTATCTCACTCATCCAGTCACGCAACATAAGAGCCGATGTGAACGGCTCTACGGGATTGTAATAGCCGAAGGAAAGCTCTTCGTATTTGTAAAGAAGGTCGCTTCCGAACCTGTCTTTGTAGAATACGTATTCTGCCTCGGCCTCTTCCGTTGGCCTTAGATATGGCTTCATCTCTACAGTATTTGATATCAGGTACAGCATCGACACTTCGTCCTTTGCCCCGGGCATGAATTCGAGCATCCATTTGGCCGAAAGAGGATCTATGTAAAGTTCGCTAACTCTTTTGCCTATCTTTGTAGCAAGGAGCTTTCCATAATCTTCTATTATAAAGCCCCAATCATAGAGCTCCCTAAGCACCTGCTTGACCGCTGCCTTTATGTGCGAATCATTCCCGTAGATGAAGCCATAGAAGCTCTTTTTGATGAAGTCTTCTATGTCCTCCAAGGCGTTTAGGAAATCCTCAGCTATGAAAGCGAGTATGTGCATTCTCAATACGGAAGCTACTCCAAGCGCAGAGTCTATGGGCTCCGGCGTGCCTATGATATAGCGCATGTAGAGCTCCTGGACTTCGTAGCGCTGGTTTGATGCTATAAGTGCCCTGCCCTCAGTATCATATTTTGGCCTGCCTGCCCTTCCAAAAAGCTGAAGCACCTCGTTTACGCTTATCCTCTCCGAAGTGACGCCGTTGTGCCTGCTAAGGTCCCTTACGAGCACAGTATGCGCCGGAAGATTCACGCCATATCCAAGGGTCGTTGTGGCGCATATTACTTTTATTAGCCCTTTTTTGAATGTGTCTTCGACTATGGCTCTCTGTATGTTGACAAGCCCTGAATGATGGAATGCAACTCCTGCAGAAACACAGAGCGCTAGCTTGGCGCACTGGCTTGTGGGCTTTTCCAGTGCATTCAGTATCGATTGGCTTGCCGCTTCCAGCTGCTTTTTCTCTTCTGCTTTCAAAAGCCCGTTGAGCAGCGAGGCCAGTTTTGCAGCCCCGGCCTCTGCGTTCCTTCTGGTGGAATAGAATATTATCGCCTGCTTGTTCTGCGAAAGCGTATCCTCAACCAGCCTGAACTCTGGGATTTTGCTTTTCCCATTCATCTGCGCCTCGCTTATCTCGTCGTTGTCCCAGTAGAATATCTTGCTGCCCTCAACAACACCCTTGTGCAGCTTTACGGGCCTGTAATCGCTCTTGACGAGCTTTGCCTTGAGCCATGCGGCAAGCTCCTCATCGTTGCCTATCGTAGCGCTCAGGGCTATTATCTGGGCATCGCTTATCCTCATCAGCTTTGTTATCAGCAGCTCAAGCGTAGGGCCCCTGCTTATGTCCGAAAGCATGTGTATCTCGTCAAACACTATGCAGCCCACGGAGCTTATCCATGGTGCCCCGTGCCTTATAAGGCTGTCCAGCTTCTCTGTGGATACGAAAAGCATCTCGTATTCGGAGAGCCACTGATCCGAAGAGTCAAGATCACCCATTGATATTGCCGCTTTTATGTACGGATACGCAGAATGGAATTCCTCGAATTTTTCAGCGACTATTGCGCGCATGGGCGCTATGTAGATGGCCTTCCTCCCTTTTGCTATTATCGAGTTGGCACATGCCATTTCTGCCACAAGTGTCTTGCCGCTTGCTGTTGGTGAAGCCACAAGTATGTTGCTGCCGGAAAAAAGCCCAGCATTTATGGCCATTTCCTGTGGAGGGGTAAGAGTAGTAATGCCCCTTGAGATTATAGATTCCAGTATTTCGTTGGGCAGTCTTCCCTTCAAATCCCTTAGCTCCATTCCAATCAACACAGTGCAGTTGCATATTCCGGAAATGCATATGCTTAATGATTTCTCAGTCAATCTTTAAGCTCGTATTGGTTCCCGCGCCAGGTTATGGCCTTCATTCTGCTCGCCACTATCAAGTTCGCAAGGTACACAAAGTTTATGAATAAGTATATCAGCCACAGGTCGGTACTCCTTTCGGTTCCGGCCCTTTTGTAAGTTTTTATTATGCCTATCACAAACGGGGCTAGAAGCACAGCATACAGGTATGAGATTGCAACCGACAGCACAATTGATGATACGAGCATGGTTATATCGAGCACATATATTACGACGCCAAAGCGGAATACCCTTCTGCTTCCCATTATTGAAAGGGCAGCCTGCCTGTTGGACCACTCCCAGAATTTTCCAAAGCTGTCATCGCTGTTCACGACTGCTATCCTTTCCGGAACGTAGCCTATCTTCAGGTTTCTTTTTCGCGAAGCCCTGGTTATGGCTATGTCATCGGACAAAGACCGCTTGAAATTTTCATAAGCTTCTCCATTGAGCAGGTCTTTCCTGAATGCGAGAGAGCCGCCCCAGCCGAATCTTGTCAGCTCAGATTCCATCATGCCGTCTCCTACAAAACCCCAAGCCATCTTCACCCTTGACCAGAATCCAGACTTGGGCCTGAAAAGCGGAAAAGTTGTCGATATCCCAACGGAAGGGTCTGCAAGCTTGGCAACCATCTTCGAAAGCCAGTCGGCTCTCGCTTCTACGTCGGAATCGGCGATTACATAAACGTCGTAGTCGCTGTATGTTTCGTACGCAGTAGCTATTGCGCGAACCTTGCCGCTGCACTCGGTGCATAATTCTTTCGCAAATATATAATCGACCATATTTTCGTTTAGCGCCTTGATTGCAGGATCATTCTTGTCATCGACAACAGCAACAAGCATGAAGTTTTGGTAATCCTGGGCTTTTAGCGATTTTATGTTAGAATCCAGTGTAACGTCGGTCCCCTTGCACGGGAGTATGACCAGAACCCTGGGCTTGTAGTCTTTAGGAGGTTCCGTGCTTTTTTCAGATTTCCTCTTTAGCCCGGATAGATTTATCAGCATTAGGCCTAGCCACACCAGTGAAAGGAATATGGTAAATAGGTCCAATGCAATATTCATCCAGTTCACGCTTTCAAATCCCGTTTTTTGAGCGGAACGTGGAATTGGCCTTTATGCGCTCAAGCGTTTTTTGGAGTGATATCTTTATGTCCCCCCTGAAATTGCCCTTAGCCCTGAAGAAGCTCTCGACCTTTGAATACTGCTTTTTGCTGCTGCACATGGAAAGGTTGTCTATATAGCGCGGCAGCATGTGGGTGCCTATCTCATATTTTTCCATGAGCTTGGGCCAGCTGTCGTATGTCCATTGCTCTAGCGCGTTGAATGCCGCTGGATTCCCGGACATCACTGCAGGTATTACGAAAGAATCTTGCAGCCTCACTTCAGGAGACATGCAGAACTTGAGCGCTTTGCTTATCTCCTCTCTGCCCGCAAAATAGCCAAAAGTCTGCAACAAGCGCCTTTTTTCTTCCGGATTTTTTGCTTTTTTGTACATGCTTAATACCGTTTCAAAAAGCTTTTGACCCCCGTTTGCTGCGCAAGTCGCATAGATTGAAGAGCGCAGGTCTGGATCTATGCCCTCCTTGCCTGAAGCAGATTTGGAGAAAATCGAATTTGCTTTTTTGATTACATCCGGATTTCCGAGTTGGCCAAGAAGCCTTATTGAATGGGAACGAATCAGTGAGTCTATGTTCTTCTCGTTCTTTTTCTTGCTCCAGCCTTTAGTTTTCAGTATTTCCCCAGCAAAGGCAAGACCAAGCGATTTTACCGCGTCGTACAGCTTGGTGCCATAAAGCATGAAGTCGAGCCAGTCTATGTGCGAGAGTATCGATGCAATGGCCGGATAGCCCACGCCCATGCAATAGCCTTTTACAAATTCGATATAATCTATTGCCTTTACGTTGCCAGAACGCATTAGGGCGAAGAGATCATTTTCGATACCCCACGCATCCAAGCCGGAAAGCTTGCCAGACTTTATTGCATGGCCCAGCTTCTCCAGCCCTTGCTTTTCGTACATTACCCTATACAGGTAATCCTGCTTGTAGTTCAGCTTTAGAATATCGTTTTCAGCATGCGCTATTTCAAGCTTGTCTTTAGTCATCAGCTCAAAGCGCTCCTTGCTTCCGCTTAGGTATTTTATTGGGATTATCCATTTTTGCGAGTCGATACTTGAGCCAACAGGCTTTGATATTACAAACCTTTGCTGGCTAAGCCTTGCCCTTTTCTGCCCATCGTTCACCTTTATGATTGGATAGCCGGTGTTGTCGAGCCACGTGTTCGCAAATTTTTTTATGAACTTGCCGTTTGGCATTGACGATTTGAGTGATTCTTCATATATCGCGTTCCAGAGGTCATATTTTGTCGCGTTGGAGTACGAATGCTCTTTTAGATAGCCGTGCAGTCCTGCCCTGAACACTTCCGGGGTGGCAAAATCCTCAAGCATGTGCAGGAATGTGCCGCCTTTCTCATAGCTTATTTCATCAAAAATTTCGTTTATTTCTTCAGGAGTTGAAACATCTACGCTTATTGGATGAGTATGGATCAAAGAATCCGCAGAAAATGCGGTTGCTATCACATCATCAAAATACTGTATGTCCATCTGCCATTCAGGGAAAACTGCTTCCATAGCCTTAAAGCTCATGTACGTTGCAAAGCTTTCGTTAAGCCAGAGGTCATTCCACCATTCCATCGTGACCAAATCTCCAAACCATTGATGGGCAAGTTCGTGCGCTACGGTTTCTGCTATTTGCTGTTTGTACGAAACGGCTGAATCCTTTTCAGTTCCAAGCATTGCGGTTTCCCTGAATGTTATTGCTCCCCAGTTTTCCATTGCCCCTGCCGCAAAGTCCGGTATTGCTATCAAATCCACTTTTGGCAAAGGGTATTTTATCTTAAAATAGTCCTCATAAAATGCAATGAATTTCTTTGCATAGCCAAGCGCCAGATAACAAAGCTGCTTTTTGCCAGGAGTTGCCAGCACATTTATCTTTAGCTTGCCCAGGCTTGTGCTTACGCTTTCGAATTTTCCAACGCCTAAGAAGAGCAGATATGAGGACATTTTAGGCGTTTCCATGAACTTGACTGTCTTCCTGCCATTGCTTATAGTTTCCGATTTTACCGGCATGTTTGAGATTGCACGCATCTCTTTAGGTATTTCCATCGTGACATCAAACGTTGCCTTAAAGCCAGGTTCGTCAAAGCACGGAAATGCTGCGCGGGCATCCGCAGCCTCGAATTGCGACGTAAGGATATATTCTTTTGCGCCTTTCTGGTTGGTATATTCGCTTTTGTAAAATCCGTACATGTCTTCGTTGTTTATTCCGCTGAAATTTATAATCAGTGTGGCTTTGCCCGAAACTGCTTTATTGAAGCTTAATGTTGTGATTTTATTTTTTTTGTCGATTTTTACGCTGCAATCCTGTTCTGAACCGCTTGACATTATTTTTGCATGCTTGAACTTTATTTTATTGGAGTTTATTTTTATCGAATTTGTTTGTTTTGATATTGACACCAGAATTTCTTCCGTCCCTTCATATACGAAGTTCTTGAAGTCAGTATTAAAAAATAATTTGTAGTTAATTGGCTTCACTATGTCCCCTAGCCTGTTCGCGCTTGCTTTGGTTTTTTGATATTTTGATTGCATATATACACCCTATAAACATGGTTTTAGAATTTTAAACATCAACTGCCTAAGCCCAGCTGTTCGATGGTTTCCTTTACTGCCTTCCTTACTGCTTCGTCGCTTGAATAAGTGTTTTTCCATCCTTTTGAGTATAGCTTTACAGGAGACAGTTCAGCAACTTTTACGTCACCTTTCCAGCCGCCGCCGTCTTCAGTCTTTACCAGCATTTTTTCAACGCCTTTTGCACCCATTTCCTCTATAACCATGTCTGCAATTTTCATTACGGAAGTGGTGCCTTCATTTGCGATATTGTAAACGTCAAGATCCTTGGTTTTTTCATGCGAGAAAACCATTGCCCTTATGCAATCGGAAACGTGTAAATACGATTTTCTTTGCGTTCCATCCCCAAGTATTTCAAGTTTTTTGCTATCCTTGACAAGTTTTTTTATGAAATCGAATATTACGCCGTGTGTAGAGTTCTTGCCAACTATGTTTGCGAACCTGAATATTGTTGACTTTATCCCGTAATAATTTGAATATGCGCTTATCATTGCCTCATCGCTAAGCTTTGAAGCGCCATATGATGATATGGGAAGTAGCGGCCCATATTCTTCAGGAGTAGGCAGAACTTTTGCAACCCCAAAAACAGTAGAGCTTGAAGAAAACATCAGATCGCTTATCCCGTTCTTTCGCGCTGTTTCCAGGATATTGAAGGTGCCAAGTATATTAGAATCAAAATCCTTTTCAGGGTTTTCAAAACCGTGCCGTACATCTGAATTTGCAGCGAAATGTATTATTGAATCGGCTTTCAGCTTTAAGGCTTCCTCTCTTTTTGTTATGTCGATTTTCGTTAATTTTAGGTCTCCAAGTTCGTACAGAGGTTTTAGAAATCTGTCGTCACCTGTTGATGACAGATTATCCGCAACTTCAACCGAATGGCCTTCCTTTAAAAGCAGCTCAACCATATTCGACCCTATAAAACCAGCACCACCAGTAACTATTATTTTCTTCGACTCCATTCCAACACGATTTCTTTTAAAAAAGAAATTATAAAAAGTGGTCATAAATTTAGTTGTATTTGCCTGCTTGCCCTAAATTCTATGCTTTTGATCAATTTTTTATGGTCGCTGAGGAATTCCAAGGTATACTCTCTGGATTTTATAAGTGTGTATTCGATATTCATCTTGTTTGAAGTTATCCGATCTTCTTTCATAAACGTACCCAGATAACAAAGGCGGACGTAAGCAGGGACTTTTTTCTGCTCCTGCATAGTTATAGATACGTTGGCTTTTATCGATTTAGGGCTTCTTTTTGATTTTGAGCCGTTTTCTGGTGAATCCGGAACGCCCTGGATTTTTTGTAGATGGATTTCAGGCTCTATTTCGTTATACCCGATGGTTTTTATGAATAAAGTGTCTGGAGACAGTTTTAAGCCATCCCTTTCTACCATATAGTTCAACGCGCCGAAACCGGATTCCAGATGTTTTAGCTTGGCTATTATTCGTTCTTCTTCCACATTGAAAAATACAAGATCTTCTACAGCCTTTTTTGCCACATCGGTAGGCTGCTTGAGATAGATTTTGGATTGGCATAGCCTTCTGATATCTTGGTCTATGTCGGTTATGCTGTGGACTAATAGCATTAGACCCACGCCCAATTTCCTGAAATCCTGAATCCTTGAGCGTATGTCCATAACCGTTGCAGATTTTTGGTCCTTGAAAAGCATTTGGGCTTCCTCAACGCATATGAGCATGCGAAGACTTCCGTCTCCTTTAGTATCAAATTTTGAGGTTTCCGAATACAGCTGATTTAATATCAGTGCATAAAAAAAGCTTTTCATCTGGACGCTGACTTCCGAAACATCGAATATTATCCCGTCTTCCAGCAATTTGCCAATGCTTATTGATTCTCTGCCAGAATATTCCGGAAATTGGAGTATTTCTATTAGGCCTTCCAATGAGGATTTTATGTTCTCGCCATGCTTTGTATATTTTACTCCGGTGTTGCTTCTGCTTCCGTGAAGCTCTATTATCGATTCGCTTATTTCCTTGTATATTGATATGGGATCGATCGCTTTATTGTTGGAATAATAACGCCTGAATGCGTTTAGCAGGCATTTCTCAAGCGGCTTCTGATAAGGGCCAGACTCTGAAGCTGACGCAAGCAGCATTGATAGATCCTGGTAAAATCTTTTAATTTCTACCCCTTCCGGAGGAATGAAAAAGTTTATTGGAACCCCATCGGAGCATATTTTTATTACATGCATGCCATGCGATTTGCCGAAATTAGCCCATTCGTCGGTTGGAGCTATTACGGCTATTTTAGGTTTTTCTTCCTGCTTGCTTAGCTGCGATATTATGCCCATAGCTTCGCTCGTTTTGCCTGTCCCTGGAAGGCCGCTTATTATAAAGCCCAGGTTGAAAAGGTTTTTGGGCATCTTTATATCTTTATAGTAATCGGCAGACGAGTATTTTACCGAACCTACCTTAATTCCGGATTCAGAAAATGAGGGCTTTGAATTAATCACATATTTCAGATCGTAATTGCCATAGGGCTTTAGGAGCTTGGCCGCAGCTAAGTTTCCAAAAGGTATCATTTTTGTTTTATTGACATAATCGAAGACCTCCGTTATATTATTCGTGTTTATCTCTGCATTCCCCATCACAAGTGCCTTTGAATGCACATATTCCGAAATTTTATCCGTGTATTCTTGATCCACGATGTAGAATAGGGCTATTTTATATGATACACCATTGTTCATTATCGCAAAGTTTATTTGCTCTAGCGCCTCTTTTAGGATTCCTGATTCTTCGGAGTTGTCAAAAATTTCATGTTGAAACGAAGTTGAATCGCTGTTTCCCAAATTTAGAAAATTTCTCCATGTTGAGTTAAAGCGGTTTGGCATAGAGCTAAGTGTTTTTTCCATCTCTGCCTTTACGTTTCCAAGTTCTGAGGTGACCAAAGGCACAAACACTATGCCAAAAACTCCGGATCTTACCCCTATGTCAAATACGTCAGAGAATAGATCTTCCCTGATTGATTCTATTGATTTGTAAAAAAGGCACACGGACGCTTTTTTGAAGGCAAGCTGCTTATTTGCTAGGGAAAACGAGAGCCCGTCCATAGTGCTTGATATTAAATTTATTTTTTCAGACGGGTTTTCACAGTTTAGTTTGATGAATGTGCTTTTTGATTCGAAATCGTATAAAACCGCAAAACCGTCTGCGTATATGCGTTCCAACAACAATTGGCCATTGAATCCGTCGCTTGGGACGCCATCGAATTTGAATAAGTTTGATTCAGGCATGCAGAATCACTACCAAAAGTTGCAATGAAAGCATTAATACCAAAAGCGATGTACTGGCGGCCCGCAAGTATTTTTCCCTTAGAATTGCGTTAGAGCATAAGGCAGAAATCAGAATCAAAACTACGATTGGTACCGCAAATGCCTTAATCCCTGAGAATATTGAAAGGGTGGATAGAAGCCAACAGGAAAAAATTGATAGAGCCAGTGTAACCCTTACCGTATGCGTGCCCTTTTTCGAACCCCCATATAACCGTGATATGTTTGCGAGCATTTTAGGCACCTATGAGCATCCAAATGCCGAATAGTATTATCAACAGCGATACGATCATTTCCTTTATTTGACGTTTCTCAGTATATCCGTAAAGCACTGAAGCTATCGCCACCAAAAAACAGACTGAATCGGCAAGCGTATACAGTAATGACGTGTTAGGTTTCAGCATCATGAAGTATCAACCTTTGAGATTCGAACATAAGCGAGCATAAGGCCCCCTTTCTTGAAAATGTAGAGATAAGCGAGTCAAATTCTGCATAGTCTGATTTTCTGCATGCAACGATATTTAGCAAACCATTTTTGAATTTGTTTGAAAGTATCCTTGACGTAGTGCAGTTCAAAAAAGAGCTAAAGTCCATATAGGAGGCAATTTCTAATATTTTCTTGGGATTTTTTTTGTTAATGTATACGCCAGAAGCCAGGTTTTTTTCATATGCAAGCCTTGAAGCTACAGATTTTCTGAAGTTTTTTGAACAGCTTATGAAATTGCCACATATTACTGTAGTGAAATCAGAATATGTTGCTGCTCCAAATGCAGGCACATGGCTTTCAAATGGCAGCATGTTGTAAGTTGCATTGATGCCATATGCCTCTTCCTTGAGTATCGCCATGCTTCGCTCTTCAAAACTTGAAGTCTTTCCCTCGCCAAATTGCAAGTAACATCCTACTTTGTCCAAATCAGAATACAGCTTAACCGAGTCCTTTGCGTTTATCTTGGATGAAATAAAAAATAGCATGAACAGTCCAGATAGCCCAATGAAAAGCAATCCCTGCACCATGCCATATTGGAGCAAAATGAATCCAGATGCCGTAAAAAGCAATGCAAACGACAACAATTCATTGCTAGATAGATTCATCGATAAGCACCCTTTTATAGCCAATGGCCCATTTTACCGTTTCAATCTCGACTCCTGAAGAGGTGCAAAACCTGCTTATGGCGTTGTCATCGTTCCAGTATGCCTTTGATATTGACTGAAAAAGATTCGAGAATTTTGACAAGTCCGTTGATTTTATTGCGTTCTCGCGTATCTTTTTGATTGCGATTTCGGATAGTACAATGTTGCTTCTTCGGATTTCTTTATATAATTCAATTGCCGATTCATTTTCGCTTTCATCGGGATTGTCCTTTTTCACACCTCTTAACGAGTCCATAAGAATCGGGTAAAGCGATTCCAGCTTTGCAGAGTAAGAATCTTTAAGATATGCCAGTATTGAAAGGGTAAGAATTGAAATGTCGCACAAACTCAAATCTTCAGCCGATCTTGACTTGAATTCCAGTGAAATGCTGTCACGATATAAATCGATCTGCAGTTTTGCAGGTTTTGTGCCCAAATCCAGGTCAAACGAGTAATAGTTCCCTCTTGAAATAAGTTTTGCATTTGGTAGGAAAGACATGACACGCATCAATTCATTTCCAGAAACAAGGCGTTCGGCTTTTACGTTTATTTTTCTCTCAGCAACCATACTATCTTTTTTCATTTCAAGCACCAGATTTTTGCAATGTGTGTTTAATCGATGCCGCGATAATAATGTCTTTGATTCCCAACTTCCGCATGAAATATATTACTTTTTCCCTGGTGCAGCCATTATCAATGAGCATGCGGACAATCTTTTCTATGGAGATGGATCTAAGCTCGCTTTCTATTAAGAAATCGAGTTTTCCGCTTATCTCCTTTCCGAATGCATGTTCGGCAGCTTCCATTATCGAACGCTTAGTAAGGGTATATTCCATGGAATCACACTTCACAGTACAGAAACCTATCTCGAATTTTTGTATGTGCTTTATAGCTGACTTTTTTACCTTTCCGCCAAGGCTTAGCATTATGCAGTAAAACGATCCCCTTTCCAACTCCGGAAGAGCTATAAGCTCTTTTTCTTCCAACAGCATTGACGATTTAAGCGAATTCAAGTTATCCGTTCCGTATATCTTGAACAGGAATATAGTACCGGCATTGTAGATTATTTCGTTGTTGACGTCTCCTAAAAGTTGTGTTGCGGCTATTATGCCTATCCCGTATTTCCTTCCTTCCCTGAATATTCGTGATATTTGGACTTTGGTATCAGGATTTCCTAAAAAGTGCCATATTTCATCAACAAACACTGACATGTCCATGCTGCCTATTGAACCCATACAGTCAAGAATTTGAGATAGCAACAGTGTAGCCTTTGACAGCTTCGCCTCAGCTTCAAATTTTGACAGGTTAAGGTATTGGCCCTTGGATTTTGAAAATCCTGCTTTCGATTCGGATTCGGATAATGCCAATGCATGTGCTATTCCGGCGTATTCCCCAGACCAATCTAATATTATAATGCGCTTGCCTGCAATTGATGAGAATTTCATTATCAGGTTTAGCATCAGGTTAGTTTTTCCAGACCCTGAAGTGCCGAGTATTGCAATATGCGGATTTATGAGGCTCTTTCTTACATAGAATACCGGATCACGGTATTTTTGGGTTTTGCCTATGTAAACAGCTTCTTCTAACTCTTCTAGGGAATTTTGCGGCTCCGAAGGCTCAAAGAAGGGGATTTTAGAAACAAGAGATCCAACAGGGATTATATTTTTCATTTTTACCACTAATGGATGGCCCGGATTATTTCAGAAGCCTTCAAAACCTTTGAGGTTGAACCAAGTACCGAATCGAATAGGCTAGACACTTGCTTTATGGCCATTTTTGCAGAATTCTGTGCGGCATAGGCGTTATCCCCGTACTCTGACACTATAACGTAATAATGGACGTTTACTGGAGTTCCGCCAGATACGAAGTCTTCTATTTCAGCGCTTAGGTGGCTTATTTCGGCTCTGAGCCTTGCCTCCACCATTGCGGACTTATGGGAGGATTTGTCAAGGCGCGAAAGCTGTATCTCTTTTATTCTTTTCTGTGTCTGCAGCTTTTCCATGAAATTTTTTAAATTGACCCTTTCGACAGATGCCATGAACCTGAAAGGAAATTCTGTTTTGGATATTATGCTTTCCATACTATCCCTGTCCAGTTTCCCATTTCCGGATCCGTTTATAGATGAAGCAGCTATTGCAGTGTATCCATTGTTCGATCTGCTAAGTAGACATAACTTGTCATTTCCTTCAATTATATTGCCATCGCTGCCGTTAACGCCAAGTAACCGCTCGGAATGAATTATGTTGGCTTTGGTGTCTATTATCAAAAGTGCATAGGCTATGCCGAGCAGTAGTGCCATTGGCCAGTAATTATGCATAAATGCGATTATAAGCAGAGCGATGCCAGCCTGCATTATCAGGTTCTCGTTTCTTCTTAGTGCATTTTTAATCTTCATTTCAAAACCTTAAAACACGTCAAACCTTGAAAAGGACACTTCTGTTCCGAGTATCCTAGCAAATTCCCTTGCAGATATTATGGTAAGAATTACGCTGAAGATTGGAAACATTATCACTTCAACCACTATCAGCACCACCTGCCTGAAAACATACAGTATTGAATTTTCAGAGGATGAGAGTATGGAAGACGCATTTGAGAAAATGGAACTTATTGATTCTTTGCTTGGCTGCGAAGATTGATTATAGGAATACAGGCCATTCAAGCTAGATTTTGTTGCGGTTATTAATTGTAAAGTAGAAGTTTGCGAATAGCTTTGAACCATAGATGCATCAAGCATATAGGACATTGGCAGCACCACGAAAAGGCTTATCGCTATAGCCATTATTGCCCCGCCAAGCCTGCGGGTAAGATAAAGGGTGCGGAGAACCATGCCCAAAGGCAATAGCACAGGTATAGCTACATATGAAATTACTTTGATTACTGAATATTGCAAGAATATACTGAATACTGAAAGCGTGAGGAGTTCTATTATATCCCCCAATTGCATGAGGAACGGCTTGAACAGGTTGTTAAATGATATCGATGCCAAGCCAATGCTCAGATGCAGCGAGGAAATAAGCCCTGCAACAGCATATAAGCTGCTTATTGCAAGAAGCGACCCGCTCGACAGGTCAAATAACGATGGATATTGATGGCCGTTTATTGTGACTCCGGACAACCCCATTAGGTAACCTTCCGAAAAACATATTGCATAGCTATAGTTGTATGGACCTGTGCATGCATTGACAGAATTGCCAGAAACCCCATATGCTATGGAATTGGTAATTTCCGTTACAAAACCACCTGGAAGAAACAGTATTATTAAAATTCCAAGAATTGCGGCATTTATAAACGATTCTATGAGTTCGTTCCTGCCGAAATCCTTGAGCTTTTTGTTGTCAAATGCGAACCCAAGCCCAAATATGATTCCGCCCACTGCCAGCATTATCGAAACGATTGTAATACCTATTTCGTATCCGTACATTCGGCCGCACGCTTTATGTTGTAGACACGGAATTGGCGAGCAGATGCGAAGATGCAACTGCGAGAGAGGTTGATGCCACGCTTAGAAGGCTTATTATTATTGCCCCGATTATGATATTTATCGAAGCTGTATGGAAATTGGCCCTCTTGTCCGGAGGCATTACCTGGCCTACGGCATAGAATACCCCAGCAACTATGAAAAGAACCGCGCCAAGGATAGGGCCTACCTGCGAAAGCACAGATTTGATGTATGTCAATTCAGATACGATGCCTATCGTATTCGAATTCAGGAGCATTGGAGAAGCACCGTTGCTTATCGAAAACAGGTATATCTGCAGTACGAAAAGCAGGATAAGCAGATGCTTGATCCTGAGCAATTTGCTAGCTAGTGCTTTTACATATCTAGGAATTTTTGGCATGTCTACACCTTTTACTTTTATACAAGTATTTTATTTAGATAAATATTTAAATACTTTTATACAAGTAAGGCGTAGGAAATAGGCATTAGATTTCTGAATTATTTGGATTTATTCGCAGAATAGTTAAGGTATTCGGAATTTAGATAGGATAAACCTCCCTGGAGAAAAGTGTATTTGTTTGATATGTAATGCGAAATGTTCATGTACAGGTTCGGGAGCTCTACGCTTGCGTTTCTGTATCTAAGTACTCTGTGGGATACATACGATATGTGTCCGTTTACATTCGTAGTTCCGTTTGTCAATACAATGTAGAACATGCAACTTTTGTTCGTATAAAAGCTTATATTTACTTCTTTAGTATTCATGAACTTCCCAAAGCTGTATTTCGAAATGCTTTTTTTATAATTCGAATAGTTTGATTGGCCGCTTATGCTTATGCCATTTATGAAATCCGAAGCGTTTCTGAGTTCGAAAAAGCTTGCATTCGAGCTGAACGATAGCGATGCTTTGTAGGTTATATTAAAGCCGGGAGCGCAGAAAGAATCGAACGTGTAATATGGAAATGCGTACATCTTTACTTTTTTTGTACCGTTTTCTACTGAGGTGACAGGAATTTCGACATTACTTTTTACATAGTCTCCGGAATAGCTGATTGGACCGAAGGCAGATTTTGCCACTGCAGAAGTATTGCTCAACGGGATCGCTCTTACTGTAGTGTAGTTGGAATAGTTAAAAGGCATAAAATAAGCATATATGCCTTTGGTGAATTCTGGTGAAGCAATATTCAGGGAAAGATTGGCAACATAGTCGTTCGTTTCGTTTATCTGGCTTAATGTTGAATTTATCTCTTGCCCGTTCCCATAGAAGAACTGAATGTTTGACAGGTTTGCTGTAGTATAGCTAGAAAGCCCAGAATAATTTACTTCGACAGGATAGTAAACGGTTGAAGAATTGGGCTGATGCTCAAAAAGAGAGTCATTGATGCTTATCCTTGCATGCGGAAACATGCCCAGAGACAGCGAGGGCCCTGTAGGCCATATTGGCGCTATGATAAGAACCATGGCAACAACCATGGCAGCATAAAGCATCATTTGTACGGTTTTTTTTGATGGTGAAAATCTTTTGCGTATTTTATGAAGTTTAGACTCTCCAAAAGCAGTACTTATAAATATTGATATGACTGCGCCTATGAGCAGATAGTATCCAACTATTGCGGTGTTTATTGCAAAATTCAGGTTTGCAAAAAATCCCAGCAAATACAGCAGATCTGGAAGCGCAAGGACGAAATAGGAATATATCTTGTATTCTCTTTTCATGTCAATTATATATACTGCAAAAAAGGCAGCGATGGAAAATATGCCGTAGTACTCCGAGATGCTCTTTCCCATATAGAGAAGAGAGCCAGCGATTATGAAAGCCAGAGCACCTACGATTTCGTAGGTGGAGAGCTTATCGCTGAATGCTGACAGTACTCCCAAGATTACGAATAAGGGAAACGCGTACAGTATTAAGTACGCGTTGTTGGTAATGGTAAAGTATGCCAGGAACATTGCAGCCAGAAAAAGCCACAGTGCAAGGGCGACAGGTTTTAACGCCCTTTCTACATCCCTGTTTGGCATCCATACCAGCCATTTTTATTTTAACCTTATGGAATCAAGGTTCATTGGAGCCCTTGCATCTGCATGTACCAATCTTCCGAGAGTCCTTGCGAGATCCTCGCATTTCTGCTCTTCTCCGTGCATTGTGAATATGTTCTTCGGCTTTGCGCTCAGCTTCTGCACGAAGCTCATGAGCTGGTGCCTGTCGCTGTGTCCGGAAAAACCTTCAACTGTTTTTATGTTCATGTTGACCTTTATTGGCACAAGCTTTCCGTTTTCGTCCGGAAGAGGCACTTCGCTGACCCCGTTCTGTATCCTGCGGCCCATGGAGCCTGCGCTGTTGTATCCGACGAATACAAGGGTGTTTTTAGGATCGTCTGCCAGCCTCTTGAAATATTCCACGCTAGCTCCTCCGTTCATCATTCCTCCGCTAGCGAGTATTATGGAAGGCCCCTTTTCGAAGACCTCCTCCCTCTCTCCTTTTATAACCTCGAATATGTCGCTTTCGAACGGCGACCTGTTGCTCAGTATCCTGTTCTTGAGGTTCTCCTTCAGGTATTCCGGATAAGCGGTGTGTATGGCGCTTGCCTCGAGTATCATTCCGTCAAGAAACACCGGAACGTCAAGCTTGTAAGGGCTGTTTTCCCCGGTCAGGTAGCTTTCCAGCACCAGCTGCAGCTCTTGGCTTCTTCCGACTGCGAACAGCGGCACCAGAACCTTGCCTCCACCGTCTATGGTCCTCTTTATCGTATCCATAAGGTTCTTTTCGGCATCGTGCCTGTTTGGGGTTATATCGCTTGGCCCTCCGTATGTGCTCTCTATGAAAAGAGAGTCTATGCGCGGGTAGCGCGTCGATGTCGGGTCGAAAAGCCTTGTGAAGCCATACTTCATGTCCCCGGTATGCACTATGTTGTACATTCCTTCCCCGACATGCATGTGAACCGTTGAGCTTCCGAGTATGTGGCCTGCATTGTGGTATGTAAGCTTGAGCTCGTCGGTTATGTTCGTTACCTCATTATAGTCCCTTGTTATTATGTGCGTAAGCATTTTGCGAACGTCCTTCTCCGAATACAGTGGAGTGGCTCCGCTTCTCTGGACCAGCTTTATGTAGTCATTGAGCAGCAGCGCTGCAAGATCCCTGGTTGGAGGTGTACAGTATACCGGGCCCTCGTAACCGTACTTGAACAGATACGGTATGAAGCCCATATGGTCCATGTGCCCGTGGGTTACGACTACGGCATCTAGCTCGTTTATCGAGAAGTTGGCGCTGTCAAGATACGGAAAAGCCTTGTTGTTTTCCGAATTGGCGTTGGCGTCCAGGCCTTTTATTCCAGGCTCAGGGCTTATTCCGCAGTCTATTATTACCTTCGAATGGGGCGTTTCAAGCAGCAGGCTGCTCCTGCCAACCTCCCTGAAGCCGCCAAGGGCAGTTGCCTTCAGCCATTCGCTTTTCGTTATAACGCGATTTATGTTCTTTCCTATTGTATTCAGGAACTTTTTCCTAAAATCGCTTTCGTTGAACATGAGCTGTCTGACTCCCTTTATGGTCTCGCTGTCCATAGTTGGGGTCCTGAGCACTCTGGGAACCCAGCTCGTCTCAGTGGCTATGGCCTTCAGCGTGGAGCCGCCCTTGCCTATGACAAGTCCAGGCTTAAGGGCTTCTATGTAAACCTCGGCAAAATCCGGAACGAACCTTATGTTGGTAACGTTGGCTTCCTTCGGTATGAGCTGCTTTACCACCTCCATGGCCTTCTCAGGAGCCATAAGGGATGAATTCTCGCTGCGTATTATGAGCTTTTTCTTTATGGCTGATGCTATGTCGCGCACCAGGTTCTCGTCTTGGTAAACCGCTTTTATGTTCTTGACTACGACTATGATGTCAGGGCCCTCGAACTCGGCTTTCGAAAATCCGGCCTCGCTAGGCAACAGCGACTGTATCTTTTTGAAAAGCTCTTCTGATCGCTCTTTTGATGTATCTTTCTCTGTTTTTTTGTCTTCCAATAAATCACTTCAGTAAAACAAGTAGCACCCTAATTGATTGCATTCCGAAAGGCTGAATCAGCATGGCTCATTTCTGAGCCGTTGCCTTTTCCAGTTCCTTTCCAGTATACTCTACATACCCGTTGGCTTTTGTTATCGAAGCAACGGTTATGTTGTTTCCAGTGGCCGAATCGCGCCTCATCGCGATGCTAAGAGCCCTGGCTGCTACCTTTATGCCATCCTTTATTGTCAGCGTAGGCTTGTATGTCTCTTCCAAGTACCCAAGCGCAGTCAATGAGCCGCTTCCCGTGGATGTGAACTTTTCCTCTGTAAAGCCTCCGAGCGCGTCAAGATTGTAGACGTAGCCCTTGTTGTCATCGTCAACTCCAGCAACTATGAGCTGCACGTAGAACGGCATCATCTTGTTCTCCTGCAGTATTATCGACAGCAGCGTAGCTGCGGACTTTGGAGACATTGGCCTGCTCTCGTTCATCTTGTATATCTCGTTCTGTATTTTAAGTATCCTTATTATTTCCTGCGCGTCGCCCACTGCGCCGGCTATTGTCATTGCAAGGTTCGAATCTATAGACCAGACCTTCCTTGCTTCGGTGCTTGCTATGAACGTATCCATAGTAGCCCTAGAATCGGCTCCAACCACAACTCCGTCAGAGCACACTATCCCTACTGTAGTCGTTCCCTTCATATATCTTTTCATATCTTTTTCATCCATAAACTCGCCTCGGTTTAACGCAAACAGATGGGCATTACTGCTTATCCTGCAAAATCATTGCCTGCAGGTAAACAAACCCATTGCAAAATTCATCCAAACAAACACACTTGCAGTTATTATGTAAAATAATCAAAGCCGAAAAACAAGGCTCACAAAAAAACTGGCCATTAAATTTTCATAGGTTAACTATAAAAGGCTTGCTGTGTCGATTTTTTATAGCTCTATAACGCTGCCGTTCCCTATGAACTTCTCGGCGCTGCCGGAAAGCTCTGCGTAGCCGAACGTCCTGTGCATCTTCGTTATCTTTACCTTGTATATGTTGCCAATTCTTGTCTTGGCATGGTTGACGAATATCACAAAGTCGCCTACCTTTCCTATGCCTTCGCCCCTGGCGCCCTTGGCCTCCACCTTCAGATCCAGTTCCATCCCTTCTTCTATTGCCCTTTCGTCTACCATTTTTCCACCCAGATTCTTTTCAGGACGGGTAAAGAGTAACCTCTACACGTCACTTATTCCCATCCATAGTGATATGTGCGTAGAAGATTTAAAAGCTTAATCTGCAGCTTTTTGTATTTCACTCTTTTTTGCGCATGTGCGGCGAGCCCCGGCGCTTGCGGCCGGGCACGGCAGGCTTTGCCTTTGCTTGGCCTGCTTTGCCTGAAATGTCTTTGTATGTTACTATCTTGTATAGAGCATAGGCGCTTATAAGCGTAAGTATTATCATGACCCACAGGGATCCGTACCTGTAGCTGTTAAGATGCGCTATCTGCTGCTGCGTGTCGTTGTCGGCCATTGCCAGCAGCGTTGTCGCCAGGCCAGGATCTTCCTTTGCTATGCTTTTGGCCTTGGCTAAGTAAGAATACGGCTTTGCAAGATTCGGGTAGAAGATGAGATAGCTGCTCCTGTTGGCTATGCTTAGCAGTGCCTCAGTCTTGTTTATGCTAACGTTTATGCTGTTGCCGTTTAGAGAGGGCGTAGCCTGCTGCAGGCTTATCCCGAGCCTTGAGTTGTAATACGCCCCGTAGGCCAGCAATACCGCGCCCAGAATAAAAAGGGCAAGCGATATTGTTGCTACGGTTTTCTTCTCTACCATGGCATCATAGGTTTACGTCTATGTTAAGCTGTTCCTTGAGCTCGCGGTATCTGTTTCTTATCGTGACTTCCGTGACTCCTGCAACATCCGCCACTTCCTTCTGCGTCCTGCGCTCGCCCGCAAGGGCGCCTGCAATGTATACAGCCGCAGCACTCACGCCTGTTGGGCTCCTTCCGGAGACCAGGCCCTTCTTCATCGCGTCGTGGAGCAGCTCCACAGCCTTCTCCTGTGCTTCGCCGCTGAGCTTGAGCGCGTTGACATACCTTGGCACATAGCTGACCGGATCTGTAAGCGGTATCTTCAGGCCGAGCTCGTGCGATATGGCCCTGTAAGCCCTCCCTATCTCCTTCTTAGGCAGCCCGGATATGTTTGCTATTTCGTCCAGAGTCCTCGGCATTCCAGCTTTTCTGCATGCTGCGTATATTACAGCCTGCACAACAGTCTCTATAGGCCTTCCCCTTATGAGGTTGTTCTGCACGCACTTCCTGTACAGAAGCGCTGCGTTCTCCCTTATGTTCTCGGGAAGCCCTAGGTAGCTCGAGACCCTGTTCAGCTCAGGAAGAGCTATCAGGTAGTTCCTCTCGCTTGAGCTGGCTATGCTTGCCCTCTTGTGCCACTTCCTCATCCTGTAAAGCTGGGCCTGCCTCTTTGACGGGATTCTGACTCCCCTTATGTCTTTGTTGTAAAGGTCTATTTCCGTGACAAGGCCCTTGTTAGGCCTGGTATACTTCATTGGCGCTCCAGTCCTTGCCCTGGAGTTTCTCTGGTCGGAGTCAAATGCCCTCCATTCCGGTCCGGTGTCCGTTATATTTTCCTCTATCACAAGGCCGCAGTTGTTGCATACGAGCTCTCCCCTCTCAGTATCGTATATTAAATCGGTGCTTCCGCAGCTCGGGCACACTTTGCTTATCTCCGCCATTGCCGATGAGTGCTGGCTTGGCTGTGCAGGAACTATCTGGTTCTTTTGCTTCTGCACTTTTGCCTCCTGCGACCCGTTGTCTACATTCAGCTTGTTATTTGTTATCGTTATTTTCTTCACGTTCTGGGACTTGTTCGCACTTCCGGAATTCTTCTCGGTTTTCTTATTTTTGCTATTTGGCATTCTATCTACCTTGTTCAAGCGCTTTTGTACTTTTTATCTCGAAAGATTTAACCTCCGTGTCGTTTCACCATACAAATAGGCTTTTAAAGCTTTCTAAAAAAAGCAATATTATACTGCTAGAATAGATATTTAAATCTTTCTATAAGGTTGCGTAGTCCGGATTACATTTTGTTGCGCAGGTAAAAAGCCGTTATAAAGCGTAGCTCAGGATGGGCGCAGCTTATTCGGCAATACGCTTCCATTAAAGGCAGTTTTACGGAAACTATTTAAAACTTTAATTGAGAAGGATATCAGGTGATCAGAATGCGTGTTTCGGAAATGTACAACCTCGACATATACAGCGACAACGGGCAGTACCTTGGCGAAGTCAAGGATGCGATAGTGGACCTTGAGAGGGGAGAGGTAAGCAGAATAATGATGGAGGAATGGAAGAATGCAAGCGAAGACGAAGTCAGGCGCATGCTCCAGCAAAAAAGCATACTTTTCAAGAACATAAAGAACATAGGCGACGTTGTGCTCGTTTCTGCGGTAAGCGGAGCGGCTAAGAACAGCCCATCTTCAAGCGTAGAACTTTCGGATTTGGCCAACAGATGAGTTTGGCCGTTTTCCTTTCGGAATTGTGATCTTTTTCTTTTCGATTTTCAGTTTTTGAATTAAATAAAAATCCCACGCTGTTTATTTGCGGGAGATGCTACAAATCCTTATTTGTTTGCGAATTTTGCCACTATCTGCTTTACGAGATTGACAACTTTTTCTTCGTTTTCCTCTTTCGTAACTCCAGGTTTTACCGGATTGTATGAGTGATTAGCATTTGGCACTACGTGTATGGCATAATTGGCAAATATCGGAGGCGTATCCTTTACGTTCCACATAGGGTCGGAGTCTCCAATTATAAACTCCACAGGCAGTGACGCCCCCTCAAGATGCTTATGGGAAAATTCGTGCCTTATGTCATTTGGCCTGTTCATTTCATGCATTGGATAACCCATAGATATGACGCCCTTAACACCAAGATCCTTCCTGCCGGCAAAAAGCGTGGCTATGTAGCCACCGAGGGATTTGCCAACTATCACGACATCTTTTGATCCCATGTGCCTTATGCATGCTTCAAGTTCTCCTTTGCTCTTATCGAAATCCATTTTCTGCTCATCGGTTCCTCCAACAAAAGAAAAATTAAACCTTAAAACAGAGTACTCGGCACTTAATGCATCGAACAGCTTTTGCATGAGGCTGTAGTGCATATCGATACTGCTCCCGTGCGCCAATATTATGTTAAGTTTTGAGCCTTCCCTTATGGCAGTATCAATTTCTATGTTTTTGTCACCAACTTTTATACTGCCTTCCGTTTCAATCACCAAAGCAGCCAAACCATTTTTAATGTGTAATCATGGCATCTGACTATCGCAGCGCTTATTTCAGCACCTGCGGGAGCTTTATACCGCGCTGGCCCTTGTAGAAGCCGGCATAGGTATTGCCAGTCTTGTTCTGCAGCTTGACGAATATTATATGGGCGAATCTCTGTTTTGGCCTCAGCTTTATTGCATATGGGGCGTTGTTTATCACTTCGAGCGTTATCGTTCCCTTGAACCCGGCGTCAATTATCGTGGGCGGCATTGAAAGGCCGTGCCTGGCCCATGTGCTTCTCAGCTCGACAAACCCGGCCACGTCGTCCGGAACTTCCATGTATTCTGAAGTGGTTAGCAGAACCTGCTCCCTTGATGCTATAACCATTTCCTTGACGTTTCGCTTTATCTTGAAGCATTTTTTAATATCTTCATTGCTTGACATCGGATCCATGACGAAATCGCTGCCCATGTCCTTGTGGTGCGCTATTTCTGAGGCTAAGCGCATGTCTATCCCGTTCTCGCGCACCATGTCGTTGTAAAAAGGCCTTATGATGAGCCTTTTCATCTGTATCATGCCGTTTATGTCATAGTCTGAAAGTATCAAACAAACACCATGAAATCTTTTTTAAAAAGGCATATATAATTATCTTTATTAAATAATCGCTTGTTAATAGAAAGGCGAGCTCCCATCGTCTAGCCCGGCCAAGGACACGGGGCTTTCAACCCTGTAACACGAGTTCAAATCTCGTTGGGAGCACTTATTTATAATTTCCAGGAGTTAAATATAAGGAATGGAATACGTATATAGCAAGGATAGGATAAAATATGTAGGCAAAAAGCTAACCGTGCTTGACAAGTTGGTGATTGACTTTTTATCACACATTGATTCTGACTATGTCATAGTAAGCGGTTACATTGCAATACTTTTCGGCATGGATAGACATACCGAAGATATAGATATTTTTATAAAGCCCATGAACTTGAAGGATTTCTCAAGTTTATTCAATAAGATAACTCATTCGGAAAAATATTATTGCATAAACGCCGAAGGTGCTAAGGACGCGTATGAAATCCTTAATGAAAAAAGCTCAATACGATTCGCAGAGAAAGATACCTTTGATCCGAATTTTGAAATAAAATTCCCCCAAAACGAGCTTAACTGGTACGCTTTAAACAACAGCATAGTTGTTGATATGGGAAAGAGCAGAATAAGAATAAGCCCCATAGAACTGCAGATAGCTTACAAACTTTACTTAGGAAGCGACAAGGATTATGAGGATGCGGCACATTTATACACGATATTCAGGGAAAACATAAACAATAAGGAATTAGAGAACTTCATAAAAAAGTTAGATATAAAAACAGGAGTAGTCAAAAGAGTATTAGGTAATGGGATATGAAAAAAAGCAGTCTGCTTATAGAGTTGGCAAAAGAAAAAAAGCGCAATGCAGACGACAACCTAAAGTTCGTAAAGCTTCGTGCCGAATGGATAAAAAGGAAAAGCAACAAGGACTGGAGCAAGCGCCAGAAATCTATAATCGACAGTTTATATAAGTCAAACAGGAAACTGAAGCTAAAAAGAGCAAAGGCGTAGCGATGGCTACGATACTGTAGAGCTGGCTTAATCCCGTTGAAAGCATCTGATATTTGGGTTATATAGAAGCATAAATGATCGCTGTATTCGCTTTATCTGCATTGCAATGGCCACCAGATCAGAAACAGCGTATTATAAATATATCGTATTTTTAAGCTGTATCAAGCCAGAGGGTGGTTTTATGGAAAAGTTTCGTTCGAAAAACACGTCTGCCTTAAATGATGATAGCAATGCAGTATCAGCAACTCAGAAACCTGCAGTGCTAACGCTTAGGAAAGAGGGAGTAAAATCAAGGGATTCGGCTTCTACAAGGGTAACCAGCGGAGTGGTCGCAGGCATTTTATGCACAGCCGGGCTGTTGTCACTTGCGGATGGAGCCCTGGAAGGAACCGGAGGCCTTACGAAAGTTGTCATAGGGGGCACTTCCATGCTTTTCGGCCTCGTCATAGCAATTATTCCGCACCATGATTAAACTTGCAATGGCTTTGTGTTCCTTTTTGATGTCCTAAAAGCAGTTGATGGATAACTCCTTGGATTGACTGTTGCGTTTAGTAGTGGGCACGATCCCTATTTTGCATTCTTGATACTTATTCGAAATATTCAGGATCTGTCTGCTTCCTCAAAAGCTTATCATCGTGATTTTTTGAATAAACATCGTCCCAGTGCACGTATTTTATGCTGGCAGACTTGCCGCTCTTTGGGTATTTTATAGAATGCTCGAACGTAACGGCACGGTACAGGCCGTCTTTTGTATCTACGACTACGAACCTGAAGTTAACTCCCTCGAATCCCAGCATGAAAGCCCCGCTTGACCCATCCTTGTATAGTATGCCTTCCGAGAGCTGGGAATTTAGGTTTGACATCACCGAACTTTCGTCAGCCTCACGCAAAAATATGAACCTTTCCCTGAGCCTTTCTATGCAGTGCATGGTAACTACAAGGGTCATTTCCATTTTGGCAGAAAGCTTTTTCGACGCATTGTTTTGATATTTATCCATTTTATTGTGCCTCTTGATTGCCGTTTATTGATTAGCAATCCGAATACATTATATTTATTTGTTTTGGAGTATTTTGGATTGTCTCACGAGGCTGAGCAGGCAAAGATTGTAGGTAGGGTAAATGCCCGCTTGCAACAGATTTATATTTTAGAAGTTGAATTATTATCGGTGTCAAAATGCTAAAAGAAGGAGACAAGGCCCCGGATTTCAATCTTGAAGGTTCTGATGGATCGAAGCATGCGCTTAAGGAATTCAATGGAAAGTACCTTGTCCTGTACTTTTATCCTAAGGACAACACGCCGGGCTGCACTATAGAGGCTAATGAATTCAACAAAAAGCTTTCCGATATAAGGAAGCTTAGTGCCGAGGTTGTCGGAGTCAGCAAGGATGACCTGAAATCGCATGACAAGTTCAAGAAAAAATATGACCTGGAATTTCTGCTGCTTTCCGATCCCTCAAGCGAAATGATAAAGAGTTATGGGGCTTATGGAGACAGGGGCATTTTTGGCATGGGAACGCTGAGGAATACGTACATAATAAGCAAAGACGGCAAAATAGCCAAGATATACGAAAAAGTAAGCCCGAAGGGCCACGCCTCTGAAGTAATAGAGTTTTTAAAATCGGCAAAGTGATAGAAATGTCGGGAAAAACAACAAAAAGAGCAACAGCAAAAACTGGCACAAGAAAGGCTTCGGTTTCTAGGAAGGAGGAAAAAGATTCCGATTCAGTGGTAGAGGCGCTGAATTCCAAGCCCAATGCCGAAAACTGGAAATCTGCGCTTCCGATTATAAAGAAATCAGGAGCCAGATATTACAGGATATTCTACGACAGCGGGCTAAAGGACAAAGATAATCTGAAAAAGGCTTATGCAGTTCTCTACGATGGGTTTTACAGGAGGCTTTTCAAGGTGCCTGTAATAGAGATGCATGAAGGAAAAGTAGTTGGAGCTACGAAGTACCTGGTAGGATTGAAAATAAACAACAGGCAGTAAGATTTGGCTTTAGGCTTTTTTTGAGACTAGATAATCTCCTATTACCAGCTTGGTAGCCCCGGTGTTTTCCAGAGTCCATATCGCATCCTCCGGGTCAAGGGCTATCGGCCTGCGGTGCTTGTTCAGGCTTGTGTTCAATACTGCGCCAAAGCCTGTTTCCTTTGCTATGCCGCTTATCAGCTTGAAGTAGAGCTTGTTCTCTTTGGCGCTCACCATCTGCGGCCTGGTCGTATAATCTATGTGGGAAGCTGCCACAAGGTCTTTCCTGTGCTCCACCCTTACCGCATTTGCGCTGGTCATAAACCTGTTCGGGCCCACGCAGTCTTCTAGGAGCCTGTTGGCTTCCCCTTCGAGCATGCTGCTTGCAAATGGCTGGTAGAACGGCCTCTTCTTTATTATGAGATTTAGCTTGTACCTGTTTTCCGGATCGTTAGGCAGTGCTATCACGCTGCGGTTGCCAAGTGCCCTCGGTCCATATTCCATGCGGCCCTGGAACCACAGCAGTATCTCGTTTTTCTTTGCGACCAGCTCAGCCGCATGCCCTGCCGGGTCTTTTATGGGCTCGTAAGATATTTTCTTGTTCTTGGATTTTTTTAAGGCGTTGAATATCTGCTCGTTTGTGTAGCCTGGGCCGAAATATACGTCATCTATCTGCTTGCGGTTGAACTTGCCATGCAAGCTGAAGTCAATGTATGCCGCAGCTCCGAGAGACAGGCCACCATCACCCATCTGGGGAAACACAAACAGTTTTTCCACTTCGGGCATGTGCTCTATTGCCCTGTTGACCAGCACGTTGGAGAAGAATCCTCCGGCTACCGCAACATTATGTATGCCGGTCTCTTTTATCCACTGCCTGACAAGAGTCGTGACCTGAAGCTCTGCGTGCTTCTGCACGGCATAGGCAAATGACTCCCTGTCGTATTTCGACAGCACGTGGTCCTTGAGATACTCTGCCAGCAGTATCTCATTCCTCGTCTTTATCTTGGAAACGAAATTCTTGGATTTCGGATCGTATACGCTGAACTGCCATAGCTCAGGTATTTCCGCAGGGTATGAATATGCGGCCAGGCTCATCAGCTTTCCTTCGTCCTCTGAATAGCGCATGTCGCAGGCTACGGTTGCCGCACCGTACATTATGCCTAGGCTCGTGCTGGCCCGGAATTCGGCAAGCCTCTTTATTTCGCCATTGTCCCCTGTGGAAACCGTGCCGCTCAGGCCGTCGCCAGAGCCGTCGAGCGTTATTATAAGCGCCTCGCTGAAACCAGATGTGAAATATGCCGAGGCTGCGTGGGAAAGATGGTGTTCGACTACGTGCATGCGCTTGTGAGCCAAATCCCCATCTATGAGTGCCAGCCTTTTTGCAGTCACGCTCTTGCTTATGGGAGTTCCAAAAGCCTTCCAAAGCATGCGAGGCCTCTGGTTCTGTATTAACTTATACGGCACATTCATCAGGTGCAGCGTTGCCCTGGACGGACGAGGTATTTCACGGCGCCATATTGCGCGCCTTTTCCTGTCCCATGATGGTATGACCCTTGATATTAAGGCGTTGCCCCCTATCCATGCGAGAGCTATGTCCGTTATCTCTTCTTCCGTGTTTTTTGCGACATATTTTATAGAATTATATGGGAATCCTACCTCATTTTTGTTCTTGGTGAAGCGTTCCTCGTTGACCGCGGATATTACGCTGCCGCTCGAAACTGCCGAGCTGCCGCAATCATGGGAATCGTTTATGCCAAGAACAGCCATTTTTTCACTTTAAAATACAGTTATACAGATTAAAAATCAAATATTATGCTCTAATTCGTATTAAAAGCTATCGCTTCAGAAGAAAGCGATTGCAGCGTATGCCACGACGCTGGATAAATCTCCGGTCTGTGCCCCTGAATTTGAGTACTTGAGCAAAACCCCCTTTTTTGCCCCGCAGGCTTTTGCATAAAGCGCAGCTACTGTTGAAGGGCCATATCCGCAAGCACTGTCGCCGTTAGCTGTCACGCCTTCGTTGAAGCCCTTTGCGTCCATTTTTTCGAGCATCCCTATAAGAGGCATGTCCTTGTATTTGGCTATGTGCTCGGATTCGTAATGGTTGAAGTCCGAGCTCGCAACAAGAAGTGGTTTTCGCCCAAGCTTTTTTGAGGCCTTGAGTATCGCTTCGTACATGCATTCTGATGCCCCAAAGTCTTGCACTCCCATGCATACCGCAACCATTGGAATAGATCCGAACATATATTGTATGAACGGCAGCTGGACTTCCACAGAATGCTCCTCTGCGTGCGATTCCTCATCCATTTCGGCTAGCCTGCACGAATTGCAAATCTCCTTTGCAAATTCCGTATCGGAGTGCATTATTCCAAGTGGCGTCTTCCACGCCTCTGCAGATACGCCTATACGAGCCCCAAGGCCGGTGTGGTTGGGCCCTATTATTATGACAGAATCATAATCTTTCCTAAAATCATAAACGCACTTGTATGCATATGCAGCTGTTTTTCCCGAGTATATGTATCCAGCATGTGGTGCTATTATCGAATAAGGTTTTAACTTCGAAGGCTGTGCCTCGTCCATTGAAGCTTTTATGAAACCGCTGAGCTCGGCCTTTTGCTTTGGATAAAAACTGCCTGAAAAAACGCTTTCGCGCATTGGTATTGCCCCATTTGCAAGTAAAGATTATTTTAATTGCATAGCAAAGAATAAATTAAGGATTGCAAAGCTCGCAATGGCAATGCATAAAGAAATGGAATTAGATACTTTATCGTGCTTTGGATGGTTTTCGTACTTTATGTTGATATGGATTATTTCTTTGCCGCATGCGAAGAGGTAAGGCACCCCGAATTGAAGGGCAAGCCCCTTGTCGTAGGCACGGCTCCGGTAAACGAAAAATTCAGGGGCGTAGTGCAAACGGCCAATTATGAGGCCAGGAAGTTTGGCATACACAGCGGGATGCCAAGCATCAAAGCGCTGGATCTTTGCAAGGAGCTCAACTACCTGCATTCCGATGAGGAGCATTATGAAAGCGTGTCAGCGGAGATAATCAAGGTTCTAAGGTCATACGGCAAGCCTTTGGAGGTTATCAGCGTTGACGAGGCAGCCATGGATATAACGGGCCTTACTGACGAGGAGGCGCTCGAGCTCTCCAGGGATATAAAATCGCGAATAAAGAAATCCTTCGGGCTTACGTGCACCATAGGCATAAGCAATGGAAAGGCGTTCGCAAAGATGGCTTCAGACAAAGCGAAGCCCGACGGCCTGATGCTCGTAAAGGCGCAGGAGCTGAGAAGCTTTCTGGATTCCTGCTCCCTTGATAAGCTGCCAGGAGTAGGCAGCAAGACTCACGAAAAGCTCAAGGAACTCGGAATAAGCAGCATAAGCGAGCTCTCAAAAAGCGATCCGATGGTACTGATAGACGCGTTCGGCTCTGCTGGAAAGGAGCTTTACATGCTCGCAAACGGCATAGACGAATCAAAGATAGTCGAGAGCTCAGAAATACTTTCCATAGGCAGGGAAGTAACCCTCAAGAGCCCGGCGACGAGCGTTGACGAAGTCACGCCTGTGCTGAAGGGCTTGATAGACGAAGTAATGAAGGAAATCGAAAAGAATGGCGTGCTCTTCAGAAATGTTGGCGCCAAGGTAAGATACACTGATTTTTCCATAAGCGCGAAGAGTTATTCCCTGCACAACTACAGCGATTCCAGGGAGGAGATAGAAAAGCGGGCAGCACCTATGCTAAAGGAGCTCCTAAAGGCAGGAGCCGCCAGAAAAATAGGCGTCAGGGTATCTAGGCTCATAAAAACAAAGGGCCAGAAGAAATTATTTTGAAACGTACTCAAGATTCTGTATGAATGCCCTTACCTCAAGCGCAGCCTTTGTTCCGCTTGCTGCAGCGGTTATTGCCTGCCTGTATACGTGGTCGGCCACGTCCCCGGCTACGTATACTCCGGGTATCTTGGTCTTCACCTCATCCTCGGTTATTATGTATCCTGCCTGATCAAGATCAAGCTTGCCCTTAAGGAAGTCGGTATTGGGCTTGTAGCCTATCGCAACGAAAACCCCGTCGAAACTGAGCTGCTTCTGCTCGTTTGTGTTAACGTCCCTTATTTTAACTCCTGTAACCTTTGCATCTCCGAGAACTTCCTCGACTACGTTGTTCCATATTATCTTTATTTTCGGGTTGCTTTTTACCCTCTCCTGCATTATTTTGCTTGCCCTGAACGAGTCCCTCCTGTGTATTATTGTGACGCTGTTGACAAACTTCGTAAGGAAGAGCGAATCTTCCATCGCAGTGTCTCCTCCGCCGACTATGGCTACGTCCTTTTTCTTGAAGAAAGGCGCATCGCACGTTGCGCAGCTGCTTATTCCCTTGCCTATGAACTGCTTTTCAGATGGTATGCCTAGCCATTTTGCAGATGCGCCAGTTGCTATTATAACGCTGTTTGCAAGGTATTCCTGCGAAGGCGTTTTGACCTTGAAGGGCTTCTGGGAGAAGTCTACGCTTTCCACATTCTCCCCTATGAACCTCGCTCCGAATTTCTCAGCCTGCTTTCGCATCAGGTCTATGAGCTCAGACCCATAGATGCCATCTGGAAAAGCAGGAAAGTTTTCAACCACTGTGGTGAGTAATAGCTGCCCTCCAGCTTCTACACCGGTTATTACTAGGGGCTTGAAGTCTTCTCTTGCCGTATACAAGGCCGCACTCAGCCCGGCAGGGCCCGATCCTATTATTATTACGTTTTCAACCATTTAGACCACTTTGAATGAATTATCAGGGCTGAAAATCCATGATAATGCATATATTACACCATTTTGTTTTTAAGGTATTTAAAGCTTGTTTGATATATTGATATGGCGACCGGATGCATGAAGAAAAGGCAATGACAATATCGCTTGACGCGAAGCTAAAAGGCTCTGACATGGATTTTGTATCTCATGCGCACAGCGACCACATAGCCGCAGTCAAGAGCTCGGAATCGATGCTATGCAGCACCCAGACTGCAGAGCTGATAAGCACAGCCTACGGAATTGCACCCAAGCTTGTTGGCTCCAAACCCGAAGGAGTTGGGCTTTACGATTCAGGCCATATGCTAGGCTCAAAACAGCTGTACATTGAAAACGACGGAGAAGGCCACAGCCTAGTTTATAGCGGCGACTTTCAGATGATGAAAAGTGTTACTGCAGCACCCATAAGTATAAGGAATGCGGACTGCCTCATAATAGATTCTACCTATCCCGACCCTAGGATAAGATTCGACGCAAGAGAGGAAGTTGAAACCGCTTTGGCCAGGTGGGTTGCCAGAGCATTAAAGAGCGGCATAGTGCTTTTCAAGGCTTATGCAATGGGCAAAGCGCAGGAACTCATAAAAATACTGAACAACGCCGGCATAACCCCCGTTGTGAACAAGAAAATAAGTGCCATAAATAAGATTTATGTAAAGAACAAGATAGGCCTTGATTATGCCTCTGCGTATGACGAAGGAAGCGACTACGAGAGCATATTAAAGAACAATTTCGTCGGCATAGTAGATTCAAGGAATTTCGGTAACCTTGTTGAAGCAGTAGGCTACGCACACAGGAAACGGGTTTACACTTCAACTGCCACTGGATTCGCAAAAAGCTTCAGGTTCAATGTTGATGCGCAGTTCTGCCTCAGCGACCACGCCGATTTCAGGCAAAGCTTGGAATACATAGATGCCGTTTCCCCGAAAAAGATATACACTTACGGTCCGAACAGGGATATATTTGCAGCCAATCTTTCTGCTCTGGGCTACAACGCAGAACCGTACCAGAAAAAGGCCATAGATGCGTTCTGATGTGCACACCAAATAATCGGCAATAGTGGCAGAAGCGCAATATATATGGCACAGTAGTTGCCCATCCTGTGCAATGTTGCTGAAATTTACTGTGATGCAAGCTTTTCTCTGCAGACTTTCTTTGACTGCTTCCACACATCCCATGCGAGGGCGAACCTTATTATTTCCATTTCACTGCCATTTGTTGCCTTTTCCAGGGTTATTTTATACTTGCTTTCCATGTATTCTAAAAACTCCTTGTCATATTTTTCCATATCAATCAAACTTATTTTGAACCTAATTGTTAAGAATGTGCATATATCAAATTTGCATACTTGCCACATGCAAAAAGTCGCAAAATAAGCCAAGTAGATTCTGGCGCTTTCCACAAACATGTGCAACGGATTTTTATGTTTGATATCATGCTTTTATGCCGAACTCCTTGCGTATTTTTGAAAGCTTAGGGCCTATCACAAACATACAATACGGCTGGAACCTGTTGTTCTCATAATAATTTTTGTGATAATCTTCCGCTTCATAGAATTCATCGAGCTTTCTCACTTCGGTAAGAATGGGCTTTTTGAATTCTGGCACAATCTTCTTTATGTATTCATCTATAACACCCTTTTCCGGATCGTCTTCGTAGAGTATTATTGACCTGTATTGTTCTCCGACATCTGCGCCCTGTTTATTCTTAGAGGTAGGATCGTGCATTGCGAAATATATTTGCAATAGCTTTTCTAAGGTTATTTCCGAAGGGGAGTATTCTATCATTGCGACTTCTGCGTGCCCGGTCTTTCCAGAGCAAACTTCTTTATAGGTTGGATTTTTCACATGGCCTCCAGCATAGCCTGGAGTTATTTTCTTTATTCCCGGAAACAGCTTGAATACGGCTTCAGTGCACCAAAAGCAGCCCGCGCCTAGATATATTTTCTTTGTTTCTCCCATAAAAATCGGTTTAATGCTTTATGACACTTTATTCTTATAATGTTGGAAGGTTTTAAAACCTTTCAACTTTTTATAGGCCGATCAAGTTATAAACAGCATACCGGCATGAGCAGATTAATCCTATGCATATGCTTTGAAATTAAATGGGCCCGGAGAGATTTGAACTCTCGACCTTCCGATTATCAGTCGGACGCTCCAACCATGCTAAGCTACGAGCCCGCAGAAACCAATTATTATGTGAGAAAAGCTTTAATTAGCTTAGAGATAATTTTACCTCTGTTACCTTTCCCATCGGCTCCTCTTCCTTGAATACCTGTGTCGTGAACTTGTAGAGCCTTACGTTTTTCTGCTTCCAGTAATCTTCGGGTATGCCTGCCTTTTCGCATACCGCGTCGAGAAATTTCTCTGCATCCCATTTTTCTTCGACGGCAACAACTAGCAGAAGGAGGCCGCTGTATATCCCATACTCTATCATTAGGCCATCCCTGCCTGTCTTTACAGACTTGAGCTTCTCTTTTTCAGTTCCAGAAATTGGCTCGAGCTCGGACAAAATGCTTACTTCTATTATCAGTTCCGTTAGCTCGTTGAAAGAAATAGGGACAAACCTCGGATCATCAAACGCCGCAGATATCGCAGAATCTACAACTGCCCTGGCCAGAGTAGTTGAAGGGCGAGGGAATCCTACACAACCCCGTAAGGCTTCCGTAGGGTAATGCGATAGTGTTACGAATGCGCCTGATGGCCAATCAAAACCTTTTATGCTTTCGTATATTACGGTTTTCTTAGATATCGGGCTCTTGAGAGCCAGTTCTATTGCATTCCTTGCAGCATGCACAAGCTCTTCCCCTTCCCTGAGCGTAAGTTTTTTCACTCAAACACCACGGCACGCAAATGCCAATAGATAATGTAGAGGAGCAATAATTTATAGGTGATGCAGCAAAACTTCTATATAAGGTGGCAAGGGTTTGCATGAACGCCAAAAAAACCAAAGACAGTTCGAAATACACGATATATACCGATGGAGCTGCACGTGGCAATCCTGGGGAAAGCGCTTCGGGATTTTCTGTTTTCGACGATAACGGGAAAGAGGTAATAAGCATAAGCTTTTACAACGGGATAAAGACCAATAATTTCGCCGAATACACTGCAATAATAAAGGCGCTGGAATGGTGCGAAGCCAATTTAAGAAGTCCGGAAAACGCTGATCTTGCCTTCGTATCGGACAGCGAACTGGTTGTCAGGCAATTAAACGGCAAGTATAAGGTAAGGTCCAGCGAAATGGCAAGCCTCAACGCCACAGTCAAGGAGCTTTCGAAATGGTTCAGGAGCGTAGAGTTCATGAACCGGAGGAGGAGTGACAAAGGCATAAGCAATGTCGACAAGAAACTTAACGAACTGCTAGACAGGATAGCAGAAGAAAGAAACAAAAAACATTAAATAGGAGAATATACAAGCTAATATTAGCTCGTATGCGTTTAAAGTGACTTTTGATGGCTGAAGAAAGCAACGGCAAGAGGGAGGTCAATCCCGAAGCCAAGGAACATTGGAGAAAGGGCAATTCGCTTTTTGAATCAAGCAAGTTCACAGAAGCTATAGCAGAGTTCAACGAGGCAATACAGATAGATCCAGAATATTCTGACGCTTACTTCAACAGGGCTTTGACAGAGAGGCTGATGCACAAATACGAAGAGGCCAAGGCCGATTTGCAGAAAGTCATGGAACTTGAGCCAAAGAGCCCGGACGCGCCCCTTCTTTATGGTGATATGGCGGAGGCGAGCAATGACCTCGTCGGGGCAAAATATTGGTACGAAAAATCCCTTTCCATAGACCAAAACTATTCCGAGGCAAAGAGCAGGCTGGAGCACATAGACTCGCTGATGCATGTAGATCTGTCGAATACAGGTACGACTAAGAGTGGCATCCAGCAAACTCAGCAGGTACAGAAGCCCGAGGAAGAAAAAGAAGTCATAGAAGAGGGCCAAATAAAGAAGCTGCCGTTTTACAAGTCAAATACGAAGTTTGATTCGGTAATAGGGCTTGAAAAGGTCAAGACATACCTGCACGACAACGTCGTGCTTGCGATACAGCACCCTGAGCTTTTCAGAAAATATGGAAAGGAGCTTGGGCTCGGACTATTACTGTATGGGCCACCGGGAACGGGAAAGACCCACACAGTAAATGCCATAGCTGGAGAAGCAGGAGCAAACGTAATAGTCGCCCAGATAAACCAGATTGTGGACATGTATACGGGCAATACGGAAAAGAACCTGAAGGCGATATTTGAGCAGGCCAGGAAGAATCCGCCTTGCATAATATTTTTCGACGAACTTGATGCTCTCGGAGTCAAGAGAGGAGGCGGAGGCGGCGGAGACAACAACAGCTCGATGAGAATGGCCGTCAACGAATTCCTAACGCAGATGAACGGCATACAAACCAATCCCGAAGGCATATTTGTCATAGGCGCCACGAACCAGCCATGGGACATAGACCCTGCGCTCAAGAGGAGCGGAAGGTTTGGTGACAGCGTTTATATAGCGCCACCGAATTACAAAGACAGGAAGGAGCTTTTCAAGCTTTACACGAACAACAAGCCTAGGGCTGGCCTAAAGTACGGAAGGCTGGCAAGGGGCACAAGCGGCTATTCGCCGGCCGACATAAAAAGGATATGCGACAAGGCAGCTATGAGGCCGCTGCTTCACGAGTACCAGTACAATAAAGAGCGCAAGCTCACCATGGCAGACATGATGGCAGTGCTGAAGGACAAGGACAGCAGCGGCAGTTCTTTGGACGAGTGGTACTCGATGGTCAAGAAGGACGTAATAAGCAAGACAGAAACGCAGATTGTCGACGGGAAGAAGCAGGAGATAGTCAAGGAGGGCAAGCTTGACGCCCAGGAGAAGGTATTATACAAGGCAATGGTAAAGGATATTAAAAAGAACACGAGCCCGACGAGAATAAGGATCAAGAAGTTCATGCGCTGGTGGGCAATCCACCTTTTCTGAAGGCCTTAGCCGGGAGTTGAACCCGGGCTTGAAGATCCACAGTCTTCCGTGCTAGCCGTTACACCACTAAGGCGCGCTTATTTATTAACGCCAAGATTATTTATCCTTACGCATTTATGCCTTTTGTTTTTACAGCCTCGATCATTATAGGCTTGTGTCTTGCTGCGAAAAATTTCTCTCTGATGGCATAGAAGGATTTAAATACTGCGGAAAAAATTTCATGGGAACGTATAAATATTAAAATACTGAAATCTTCAAGTGGAATGCTGATGATACATCAGAGAACAATGCAAAACATTATTTATTTAACGCAGGCAAACTATACTGCGCAGGGATGGCGGAGCCTGGTCAAACGCGACGGACTCAAGATCCGTTGGCTTAGGTCTACGGGAGTTCAAAATAATATTTATGGACAAATCTCCCTCCCTGCACATTATGTTTACTCTTGCTTTAGTTTCATGATCACGTTTACCGAGGTGTTATAAATGGCGAAAAAAGAGTCACAGAATAAGACGAAGAGAAAATTGGCCAAGGGAAAGCTTTACGAAATACCGAATTATGCGCAGTCGGAAGAATTCACAAGCTCTGCAGCGTGCGCCATAATGGTATTGAAATACATAAACAAAAATTTCAAGCCCAAAAAGGAGGATGAATTTTCCATATGGAACGAAGCTGTTAACGGCAGCGTATGGCACGGGTCAAAGTACGGACTGGCATATGCAATGTCGAAGAGAGGAGCCAAGCTGCACATAGTCAGCAGCAATCAGAAAGATGAAGGATACGAGCGCAAGCTGGCGGTTTACGAAGGGATAAACCTAGATACGTTGAGATCGTCTTTCAATGAGATAAAGGAAAAGACAAAGACCGCAGGCATAAAGGAAGTGCATGGCATCATCACAGTAAATACTGTTAAGAACACCATCAACAACGGCAACATACCAATACTCCTTGTAGACGCGAACAAGATAAATCCATATCTGGACTCGTCTCCGCACTGGATAGTAGTCAAGGGCTATGACGAGGATTCTTTTTACATAAACGACCCGTATTCGGATAGCACCATAGCCATAGAGCCCAACGCGCTCAAAGAAGCCATAGGGTACGAGAATGAATACCACATGGTAGTAGTAAAAGCAAGCAGAAGATAAACGGGCAATTTTCCTTTTTCTTTTTTATTTTATTAGGTTGTTTGCACTATTTTTAAATTTCTTTTTGGCGTTTTGCAGGTGCTGAGAATTGGCGTCTTATTTTCATAACGCTAGATCGTGCATAAAAACCAATCCCATAATTTAAAAAGAAAAAAAGAAAAGGCAGCCATCCAATATTCCAATGCTGCCTTTTACATCATTTGCTGCACTACGCTTTCGTGCAGCGTTCTTTTCATCAAAGCTCTTTCGTTCCTGCGCTTTGCAACCGCCGGCCTGGCTTTTGCCCTGCTTGCCATCGAAGCATAGCACTCGATGCAGGCTAGCCTGCTTTCCAGAGGTATTACGGCTTCCCCGAAGGATTTTGAAGGCAGGACCATTTTCACTTCTCCCTTTTTCAAAATCTTGCCGCATATTGCGCAGAGGTTCTTTTCAGCGCGGTCGAGGCCGAGCTTGGCAGCACAATCCTTGCAGTATGCTCTGCCCTTGGGCCTCATGACCCTGTCCGAAGGACTGTATGTGGCTACGCCACATCTTTCGCAAGGTATGACTCCTGCTTTATATTCCCCCATTGTTTTCCCCACATTGTTTTTGCACCCGCTTCAATACTATTTTGTTTTAACCACTATATATACTTTTGCAGGGATAAAAAATTCCGCTAATAATCGCAACACAATAGTTTTTACCTCTACAAGAATCAAAAAAACTCCAGAAAGCTTTTTAAATGCCGGGAAGTTCCGATTAAGCTCCGTTTTTAGAAATTGAGGTTATCGCATCCTTTATCTCTTCTATGGTTGCATCAGTCTTTACGCAGTTTTTTTCGAAATGCGTGATAGCTGCAACGTGGCCTGCTTCTTCAAGCTTTTTTGAAAGAGCCAGCTCGCTTATCGAAGGCAGGTGCATGAGCTTGGTGAGCTTTGGAATGCTGTAGTAAAATGGTATGTCTGGCTCCAGCGAAAGTGATTCCATGAACCGATATTCGCGCTTGTCTGAACCCATAACTTCTTCCATGCTCTTTGCAAGCCCTGGCCTTACGTCATCGCCGATTAGGCTCCCAAGCCACATTCTTCCTGACGTCTCTATTTCTGAGCCGCATAGCGGGCAACGGCTTATGCCAGTGAAAGGGCCCTGCTCGCTGCCGATCCAGCCGCACTTTCGGCACTTGTAGGCAAATCCAAGCTTTTTCACTGAAGAAAGGGCCGACTTGCTGCCCTTGATTAGCTTAACGATCGTACGCATGTAGTGCATGTACGAAAATGAAAGGCCTACTTCTATGCCGTAATTGAATTGTGCCGCGAGCCGGGCAAAAAAGCCTATCAATATCCTGATGCCGGCTTCATGCCCGAGCTCGTTGTGCATTGGCACCGAGTCGTATGTTTTTATGCACGCAGATAAATGCGCGCCGCATAGCACTGCCGTGTCTGTTGCAGTAAAAGCCACTATGCTGTTTTCGTGAGCTACCTTTAGTATGTCGAACAGGTAGGGGGCTGGGCTGCCGAACGGATCCACATCTATCAGGTCAAATTTCCTGAGCGGCTCCCTGTTGCAGAACTCCTGCACGCTCGCATTCTCATATTTTGCATTTTTCACCGAATTTGATTCTACGTTAGACTTGAGGGATTCATAGGAACTCCTGTTTATCTCAAGCAGTACGGCTTCATCAAGCCCGAGCTCTTTGCAATACCTTATTCCCCGTATGCCGGTTGCCGATGTAGCGTCCAAGGCGCTCTTTAGCCCTGGCTTAAGCTTGGCATATGCTATGGTAGCATCGCGCGAAAGCTTTGCCTTCGGGTTTATGAAGGCCCTATCATCAGCTATTACGGCGCTGCCCTCAGTATAATTCATTTCAAACCCACCAGCGACAGTATTGAGTCCATGAGGCCATGGGCATAGGATATGCAGGAGAATGCAGTCAGTATGTCACCCTTGTCCAAGTAGCTCTGCGCATCGGAAGCGTAGAGCTTGGCCATCTCCACGACTGAGGACATCTTCCCGTCCAGCTTTGTGCCGGAAAGAAGCTTTAGGCTGTCCCCAAACATGCTTATGTCCTTGAGCACCCTTTCTTTTGGTTCAGCTGCAGTCAATTAAACACCGATTGTGATTTGCAAGATAGATAAGAATTTATATCTTTAAGAGCTTTTAGTAGTACTGTTGAAAAGTGATCTTATGGCCGAAGACGCTAATGATGTTCCATGGAGCGAGAATACGAATGACCTTATAGAAAGCCTGGCTCCCGTAATAAACGACAAATACGGGATAGCGCTCAAGGACATATTGATAAACCCCGCATTTTACGTATCCAAAAAGGATATAGAAACCACGTTCAGCAGCATCCGCAACGAAGTCGACGATTACGTCGAGACCACAATGAAGGGCTTGGAAGACGAAAAAAAGAACTTCGAAAAGGATGGACTGAAATGCGATGCGGTAAGCAAGCAGCTCACACAGAGCATTACAATGCTTGCCAAGCAGAACAACATACCAGTAATAAAGCCCGTTAGCATTGACAGGAACGTAGACAACGAGGAAGTTATTTATGTGAACAACATAGACAGCGGCTTGACGGCGCTGATAACAAAGCTTGCCTCTGCATCAAGCTTCATTGCCGACTTCTCCACCACCTACAAGACGTACAGCCTTGGGCAGTGGCTTTTTGACGGGCATAAGAACTACGTCATAAACGTATCCCTCGAGCAGAACAGCTATATGGATTTGGACCAAGCCAGGGATGAGCTCAAGGTTATAATGGATGGCATCGATGCTTATTTCAAGGGCCAGGGTAGCGCTGATGAAGGGCAGAAAAACTGATGCGCTCGTCATAGGCATTACCGGAACCCCTGGAGTTGGTAAAAGCTACTTCTCCAAAAAGCTTTTTGATAAACTGCGTTCAGCAGGGATAGCCGCAAAAATAATAGAAATAAACGACGTCGTCAATTCGGAGAACGCTTATGGCGAAATTGACGAATTAGGGTCTAAAATAATCAAGCCCGATGTGCTAAGGCGTTCCATGAAGAAAGCAGTAAGAAAAGATAAAATTTGCATAGTCGTAGGGCACCTTTTGCCTGAAACTGGGCTTAGGCCTAAGATATGCATAGTTCTAAGGCAGAGCCTGCATGTGCTGGAAAAGCGCATGGAAGGAAGGCGCTACGCGAAGGCTAAAATACGGGAAAATCTTCTTGCGGAAGCGTATGACGACATAGGAGTTAGGATGAAGGGCAAGTGCGACGAGCTCTTCGAGGCCGAAAGCGACGAAGAAAGGGAGCGCCTCATGCGTTATCTGATTGCCGTGGCTTCCGGAACGAAATCCAAAAAGCCCAAATCCAGGGAGATAGACAAGTTCGCAGAACTGGAAAGGCTAATACTTGACGGAAACAGGCTGGGATTCTGACCTTCATATGTTGAGCCTTTCTGCAATTCCGTGATATACGACAAGGGCGTATTGCACGGGAATGTTTTTCGAATAGAGCTTGCACTGGCTCTTTTTTATGTCCTTGGTAAAAAGGAACTTCTTGTCGGAGATGATCTTTGAAAGCATGTCATTCACGTCTATGTATTTTGGCTTTTCCAATGCGACTAGCCTTGTGCCATCTACGCTAATCTTCATCTGACCGCCATGTTTTCTTATAAATTCGTCAGCGGCAACCCTTATGGTAACGTCAGGGCCCATTATCCTCCTTATTCCAAGCTTCTGCATATTGTGCAGGATGGCTATCGTCCCCATGCCCGATTCTATCCTTGAAAACGAAATGGTTATGTTCAAGCCGTTCGTGTCTGCTTCGTGCTCTATCCTGTTTTTCAGTTTTTCAAGCTGCGGCCATAGGGTATCTTCGGATATGTTGCTTAGCTTGAAGCACAGGGCATCAAGCTGCAGCCCGCTGGCTTTTACGAACTTGGACAGCTGCGATGCCTTTTTGTCATCAGAATATTTGAACCCGTAGAACGCGCTTTCGGAAGGGTTTGACAGCAAATTCCTTGCCAGGAGCATCAGCCTGGAGATAGATTCCGAGGATACGCTGGCAGCCACATTCCTGTTTTGATCCGTCGGGTCTATGACTATGAGCGGGGAGTTGAATCTTCTCTGCTCCTCCTTCGGTACTGAAGCTCCGGAGAGCTCAATATTTGCCTTTACGTCTATAAACAATGGAAGTTTCGATGATGAAATGCCCTCCAGAAGCGCGAGCATGCTTTTGTAATGCGCCATCAGCAGCTCGCACAGATAGCCTGAGAATGCGTGCCTGCTTGATTCCGCACCGTATATGTTGTGGCGTTGGAGCAGGTATTTTAAGATCCTTACTTCATCCTTCTGCCTGTCATTCAGGTTTTCCAGCACGAAGATATTATGGAGCTGCGTGCGGTCCACAGAGCTGCCCCTCTCGCTGGAGTCCCTGATTTTGAATGCCGGAACTATGTCAGCATATATGCCCCTTTTCTCATTCTTGAGCTTCAGGTATGGGTGCTCTGCATAGTTTATTTCGTAGCTCTCCCCGCGGCTTTTCAGTACTGCCTTCTTGGCAAGCTTTATGGCGTCTTCTTCCATCTTCCGCTCTTCGAGATATTTCGGAAATAGCAGGAATATGTCTATGTCTGATTTTCCCCTTATCTGGGTGCCGCGAGCCACAGAGCCGGCCAGTATTATCTCTACATCCTTCGGCATTACCGCTTTGAGCCTGCCCATGAGCTCATTTGAATATTCGTTGAGGTCATCTATTTCGCTTTTGGTAGGGACTATATCCTTGAGTATCCTGCCAAAAAGAGTTTCCAGCGATGCTTTATTAACCATAGAACCGGTATAATATTGCAGCGATGGATTAAATTTTTATGCACTGTTGATGAAAATGGCGTTTTCAGCTATAAAAAGCATAGGCTTGATGTTCGGAAGAGGAAACGTTGAGAAAAAGTCCAGGGCCCTGAGCCGGAAGGCCACAGCCCTGGAGGAAGGCATCGACAAAGAGATTGAATATATCTTTCCAGGAAGTGAAGATGACAAGGACATAAAAAAGTATTTCTCCGCGCTTGGCATAAAGCCAACCTCAGACAAGACTAAGATAAGAAGTGCATATATAAGCAGGGCGAAGGAGTACCACCCAGACATAAGCAGGGAGGAAAATGCAGAAGAAATGATGAAGCTGGTGAACGAAGCTTATTCGGCCCTGAGCGAAAAGAGCCTCGGAGTTGACAATTTGCGCGACGAGAAGAAGAGCGTTGCCGCGATGGAGAAGCTGGCGCTGGAGCTGTACGTCAAGCTCAGGAATTCCGATTACGACAAAATGGTCGGCATTGCCAGAAGGGGAGTAACAAAGCAGGAATTCAGCGCAATCGTAGCAGACTTCTGCGATTGGAACAAGAGGTTCAGCAGGGTAGAAAAAGCGATAACGGGAAGGCTTGACAAAAGGCTCAAGGCGCTCGAGAGGCACAAGCAGAAATGTGTTGGCTTCGAGCAAAAGATAAGCAGGGATAACCTTGATGCAATGGCTTCGGCCAACAGGTGCATAAGCGGCATAAACGAGTCCTTGAGGAAAGGCTACACCGTAAGGTCGTATGCAGATATTGCATTTGCCAATGCCAGGGAAAGGATAATGCCGATAGAGCAAAAGCAGAAGGAAATCCTTTACAAGAGCATAAGATGATTCGGAAAGTTTTTTATTATGCAGATATAAATAATTGCAGCTTTATTTAAGGGCTCTTGGCTCAGTAGTAGAGCACCTCGTTCGCAACGAGGGGGTCGCGGGTGCGAATCCCGCAGAGTCCATAAATTTTTATGCAATCATTTCCTGAGTTCCCTGCCGTGGAGCTTTAGCTCAACGTCCATATCTCCTGAAAAGTCATCATCTGCAGGAAGCGAAAGCATGTATTGCCTGAATCCCTTTAGCTCTGACAGTATGCTTCTTGCCTCGTCAACGTGTTTGTTTGTATTTGTTTCTATATAATTTTTCTTTGATTCGAGCCAATCTTCTAATTTTTCGAACTTTATGGAGCCAAAGTCTGAAAGCTCCTTCATTATGAACATGGCCTGCATTGTTTGAACCTGCCTGGAATCTTCGCCGTCCCTGACTGCATGTGCATATTCCTGGTGTTTTGAATAAAACTCTTTTCGCGAATTCTTGAGTACCTGTATATCGCGTCGCAGGTATTTCAGCATGCGGCCCTTTAGCATCTCGTCCTTTTCCTCGTTGGCTTTTTTGTATTCTTCATAATAATCGTAGTTGGAAAAAAGCTCTCCGGCATGGCTATCGACTATGGCATTTATGTAGTTGTCTGCAAGGCGCCTTATTTCTGCGGTGCTGGAATCGTAAATCAGCTTGTACAATGAGTTTATCGTGCTAAGAAGTTTGGATCCGTATCGCTCTATCTTTTCCAGGTATACTGCCGGCTCGTACATGAAGTCTTCGTTATAGTTCTCCAGCGATTTCAACGAAGTAATCAAAGACCTTATTCCAGACACTGAAGTCTTGAATTCCTGGCTTGCAGAAGCCTTTAGTTCGCCTATAGCTTTTTCCGCGTATTCAAAGCGCATATCGCGCGCTTTCGCTGAATAAAGGTTTTCATGAGTTTTTACAGTTCCCACCCTATCGCCTAAAAAGTTTTTGAACGTATTTTGTTTTTAAAGCTTTTGTATAAATTTTATAAAGAATCAGAATTGTTAGTTAGATTTAAGTATTATTGCAGCAGTTTTATCTTTGGTGATTCTTTGGAAATTACCTCAAAAAGCAACAATGCGATTGAAACTGCGCTTGACAGGATAAGAGATAACGAGGATAAAGTAATAAAAGCACATTCGTTTTTTTACAAGATACTCAGAAAAGCCAATGCATATGACGAGAACAGCATAGCAAAGGGCCTTCTCGATGATTTTATGGCAATACGCGAAAATCGCGAAGCCGAATTTGAATACGCAAGCAGAAACATGCTGGACCCTGCAAAGCAATTTGAGCTCAACAAGCTTGACAAGCTTTATGGCAAGGAGTACTCTGCAAATATTTTCAGGTTGGAAAGTTCAGGGGAGAGCATAAATCAATTCCAGAACAGCCCATATACGGGAAACTTTCCCGGACAAACGATATATGTGTGCAAACACGTGCCTCATACGGAATCAAATATAGAAAAGGCAGACAAAGTTGTTGGAATTGCAATAGAAGCATTGTTGGAAAAGCTTAAGCTCAAAAAAGAACTTTTATAATACTTAAACTCCATTGCTAGATGAGCATGATGAACGGCAGTGACATAATAGTAGAAGACGCAATGACAAAGGATGTAGTCATAGCCAAGCCTAACGATTTGGTATCCAACATAGCAAAGCTTATGTCTGAGAAAGAGATAGGGTCGGTAATAGTTGTTGACGAAAACATGTATCCCCTCGGAATAGTTACTGAGGGAGACATAGTCAGGAACGTGATAGCGGAAGACAAAGACCCAAAAACAACGGTTGCAAAAGATGTAATGACAACACCGGTCATAACAATAACCGATGATATAGAGCTTTCTTCCGCCGCCAGGCTTATGGCAGTCAAGCACATAAAAAAGCTCTGCATAGTCAGCCTTGATGGAAAACTTAAGGGAATAATGACAGAAGGAGACGTAATAAAGCATGCAGGATATCTTATAAATCTGTTTAGATGAAGAATTTTTGTTAGCACAGCATAAGCAATCCTGCAGCCTTGCGCATTGCGCTGTTTTCATTTTGTGATGGCTTCGCACTCAAAAAAAGGCTTAATAATTCTTTGAGACAAAGAGGTGCGAGGTGTTGTTTTGCCAAGTATTATTTCAGAACTGGAAGAGACAGGTTTCAAGATACCCGATTTTAGAAATAGCAATCTTTCCCTGATGAAGGAGTTCGCAGAAGGACGTGGAAGGCATCTTAAAAGCGGGAAAAAAAGAGTCGTACTTATAATTGACGGGCTAGGCTATGATACCCTAGAAAAAGCCGCGAAGTCAGACAAAAAGCTTTCCGACTTTATAGGAAGAAACGGCCTGGAAAAGGCAAGCACAATGTTTCCTTCTTTTACTCCCTCCGTAATCATAAGCTTGAATTCAGGCAAATATGTTTCGGAACACGGAATAGTCGGGGACTTTTTTTCGAAGGACTATGGCACCATGATAAACCCGTTCAGGCTTTCCTGGATGCCATCAAGTGATGAGATAAAGGGGCTGGCACCTATGCTCATGCCCAGGCCTTCTCTCCTGGAAAGGATACGCCTCAAAAAAAGATTTGTATATTTGATGAGAGATCAGGTCCTGGAAAAAGAGATGCGCAGCGCTTTCTGCAGCGGCGTCAGGTACGTGCCGCACACCGGAAATGAAGACCTTTTCGTAGGCATAGAAGCACTGCTGAAAAAGGGCGACTTTGATTTCGCATATGCTTATACCGATGCGCTGGATCATTTCAGCCACAGGTATTCCAAGAGCGGAAACGAAACCGTAAGATTGGTTGCAAGGCTTTTCAGGGACATAATGGAGCTTGAAGAAAAGCTCAGGAAATCAAATACCGAGCTCTTCATCTTTTCCGACCATGGGCAGATAGTTGTCGACAGCAGGCTTAAGACCAATGTGTGGTGGGACGACGAGCTCATGAAATTTCTCGAGATGCCGGTTTTCGGCAACGGAAGGAGCTTTAACATGAAGATAGCCGATGGAAAGGAAAAGGGCTTCGAAGATTATTTCGAAAGAAAATACTCGAAGAAAGCTGTGCTTTTCGATACGGACGAATTGATAAAGGCAGGAATATTCGGAAGCAAGAATGTTTCCGAATTCGCCAGATACAACCTTGCTGACAAGACAGGCATCGCGCTGGGCAACAACACGTTCAGCTTCAACGACTACAACAGGAGCAAAGGAAAGGCATCCAATCCGCGCATGAGCGAGAACAGGGGAACGCATGGAGGCATGAGCCCCGAAGAGATGGAGATACCTATACTAAAGGTAGGTTAACTTAGAGTTTTCCGGAATCCAAAAGGTGTTTTATCGCAGAGGCATACGCGTCCATCTGCGCTTTCTTGCTGTATTCCTTGGCAATGTCGCCAGACAGCGAAATGAGCTCCTTCCTCTCCGCGCTATCGTATATCGCAATATTCATTTTTTCCCTGAGTTCTTCGATATCGTTGGGATTGAAGAGCAGGAGCCTTTTGCCAAACCTTGTCTTTATGTCCTTGTTTACCGCATTCTCCGAAAGCAGCAGAGGAACGCCGAAAGTTGCCGCTTCTATGAACGTGGCGTTGAACGATTCCCATATCGACGGAAGCACATACAGATCCGATGAAGAGTAGTAATATGGCAGCATTTCTTCTTCAATCCTGCCCACAACCATGATGCGCTGGTCTTCGGCTGCCATTTGGTCATATAATGGTCTTGACTTGCCGTCTCCGACTACGAGCAAGCGCATGTCTTCTCCCTTGGTTTCGGTAAAGGCTTTTATCAGGGCACTGACGTTCTTTTGGGCTTCTGCAAGCCTTCCCAAATACAGCACGATCTTCTTGCCGCTTATGCCGAGTTTTTGCTTGAAGCGTTCCAGTTGCGCCTTGCTTGGCCTGCTGCCCTCAAGCAGGGAGCTGCTGTGTATTATTTTTACGTTGCCATTGTATCTCTTCACTGCTTCGTACTGCTCCATGTTTAGGGCAATAACACCGTCGAAGAAGCCGAAGAACCTCCTTCTGGCCCTTTCCAGCCCAACGAATGGACCGGTGCCAAATGTCAGCTGCATTATGTTGTAATCGAAAGCGCCCTCGTATTTGCCGGATGCGTTTGCATGCTCTATGTAGATTATTTTTGCCCGGGGCATTTTGGCCTTGAGCCTTTTTAATATCACGTAGTCCAGAATCGAGCTTGCCAGCACAACGTCAGGCTTGATTTTGGATACGAATGCCTCCATCTCTGAAGTGTTTATGCCCCTCAACGAATAGGATGCGTAATATCCAGCCCTTACAAGCCTGTTCTCTATCAGACTCTGCAGCATGTGTCGCTCTCCAGCTTGCTTGAGAGCTTTCTGCTTGGACTCCTTGAGGAACATCGCGTTCTTGCTAGGGCCCCTGAAATAGTCGGTCATGTATCCCAGGTAAAAAGTTGTGATGCCGTGCTTGGGGAGCTCATAGAATAGGTTTGCCGCAACCCTCTGCGCTCCGCCAACTGCGCCAAGCCTTGAGCTTGTATCGAATATCAATACCCTTGCCATTAAAAAACCTAGAATATTGGCTTGTATCTTCTGTCGGTATCTATGCTGCAGTCGAAGTATTTAAGTATCGTTGGCGCCACGTTGTAGACATAAAGCTTGCTTTTTTCTATTTTCTTATAGTCTATTCGCATGTTGCTGGACAGTATTCCGAATATGCCGTTGCGGATGTGGTCCCCCCTTTTCGCCATTTCCGGTTCCATGAAGAGGTTGCCACTCTTCTGGTAGCCGAATGCGTCTATCAGATAGCCCGGCTTTATTTCTGCCATTACGTCAGGGGCTATGAATAGCTTTGTCCCCTCGTAATAATCGTCAGCATCGAATACGTTGACAATAAGGTTCTTGCCGTCCTTTCCTTTTACCTGCGACAACTTGCGCATGAGCTCCTGCTTCAGTTTTTTCTTCTCCGTTTTCTTTACTATGCCGTGCTCGAATCTGGAGTCGTTTATGAATATGGTGCACACTATGGTGTTCGCTATGCTGGCGAAAGCCTTGGTCCTGTGCATATCGTAGTCGAAATCATGAAGCCTTGTATAGTCTTCCGAAGAAGCCCCCTTTAGCACCGCAGAGAACGCATCCTTGCTAATCCTTTTGAGCCCCTTCGGGAGCTTGTCGTAAAGCACCTTCCTGGACCCGCTCCTGTTCATGCTCTTCAGTATTTTCTCCCTTACTGAATACTTCATAGAGCTTATGGCGCTGGAATTGCTTATCGCCTGTTCCAGCTCAGGCTTTAGCTTGGCGTAGCCGTTGTTTATGAGCCAGCCGTTTATAAGGAATTTCTCTTTTATTGGCTGCGCTCCGTGGTCAGATACCATCATTATCGCGGCACCTTCGCTCTCCGCCCGCTTTTCGAGCCAGACCAGGAATTCGGATATGCGCTCGTAGAGCGGCATGACGTAATCCTTCCATTCCTTGAGATTCAGCGAAAAGTGTTGGATCCTGTCTTCTTCTGTAAAGCATATGAATGCGAAATCGTAGTCCTTCTTGTTAAGCATCTCCATTGCCACGTTTGAGCGCTTTTTTATGCTCTCCTGAAACGCTTCCGAAGCCTGGGACAGCGTAATCTTTCCGGACTTTATGTCCGCTTCTATGTCCGGCTCTCCGGAAAAGCCGTTGCTTTCGGCTATTTTCTGCACGTACTTAGAGCTATACTTTGCAGGAAGAGGAAAACCAGTTATCATGTCTACGTTCTCGCTTTTTGTAGGCTTTACGAGCATGGCCGGAGTTATTATCAGGCTTTTGTAGCCATTCCTTGCGAGCTTCTCCCAGAATGGCTCTTTTATCTCCGGATTGTAGTATACGACAGATTTTGTATAGCTGGGCTCCATCTCCAAGAATTCTGGAACTCCATGGTCGCCAGGCCTGAAGCCGGTATAGATACTGGGCCACGAAGGTCCTGTCATAGGTGGCAGAGTGGACTCCATGTTGGTTAATGCACCATCCTTGAAAAAGCGCCCGAAGCCCGACAGCTTGTATTTGTTGATGTTTTCCTTTATTAGCCATAGTGGTGCTGCGTCTATGCCTACCAGATAAAGTTTTTTTCTCATGACAACGCCGAAGGATATGGATATAACGCATGCATAGCATGCAGATTGCGGATTAATGAATTGTTTATATCAAAAATTTAAAGCTTTGTGATATGTGGCTATTCACCATGAATACTGCAGGGCCTTTATAGGAGAGTTTTGTGGTTGTTGCTACTTTTATGGTCAGCCCGACCTTAAGGAGCCACAGATAAAGAATGCAGAACGGATGGGATTTTGCATCGTATACATAATTAAACAGCAAGGATTAGAAATATATTTAGAGGCATCTGTTCCATTTTGCTGTGAAATATAAATATTTGGTGATAATGATGGGAGGAGCAGGAGGACATTAAAAACATAAGATTAAGATTTGTCTATTTCTTTTGATTGCTGGCTTTTCATAAGGTATTTGTACTGGTTAGTTATTTCCGGAGGGGATCTTCTAAAGCCCAAAGAGCCTATTATCGTGTCGGTTATTATGTAATCTTTGATGTCTTTTGTACTCTGTTTTGACATGTCAGAAATCGCTTTTATTGCTGATTCAGTGGTTGTGTAGATGGGCATTATGTATACAAGACCGTATGGCACGCCTATATCGCCTTCCAAACATATAGTATTTGCAGGGGTTCTGGGCAGGGAGATGAGTTTTGCCATGAACTCGTTCCTGTGGACGTTGAAAGTGTTTATGTCTGGCTGCTTAACTACAAACAGCGAAGGATATTTCATCTGGGGTTTTTCAATGTTTATCGTTATCCTTTCTATCATCCCTTTTTCTATCAATCTGTTATAAGTGTAGTCAGATGCGCCTGGATTGAGGTTTAACTTTTTGTCTAAATCCGCAAAGCTTGCCCTGCCGTCCTTATTGAGCTCGTTCAGCACAAGATACTCCCTTTCGAGGAGCTGGCCAGGAATCTTTCTCGGATGCTCTTTGCTCCTGCGCCAGACCTTTTCACTAAGTGTTTCTATAAACTCCTGCCTTAAGGGTAGATATCCGTATGCCCTGGATACGTATGTTACATTCCAATACGCTTTGTATCTTGAGATTGCAGGATCCGATCTCATCCTGTATATTGCGTCTTCCAATAATTGGGTGTTCTCCGCAAGCATGTAGAGGAAAAGGTCGTGCCTGCCTTTAAGCGACAACGCCAGCTGCACCAACGGCTCCCTTGCTATGACCTTTCTTAATGCTGCCATATCCGGCTTGTTCCTGCCGAACCTTACAAGCGCAACATACCTGAAGAAATTGAAAGGCCTTGGCCCTACTTCTACTGTATATTTTATGCCGTACCTCCTTTCCAGCCTTTGTATCCTGTATTTGCACGCCGCTTGGCTGAATCCCAGGGCTTTCGAGAGCACCATAACCGATGATCTCCCATTTGCGCTGAGCATCTCAAGCAGCTTCAGGTCTATGTCGTCCGGGTATAATAAATCGTCGCCTTCGGATTCGGATTTTTTAGCGATGATGAATTCCCTTATATTCTTGACCTTTGTCTCTTTTTTTCTGTGCATGGCCTCCGTGAAACTGCCATCGGGCTCTATCTTGCCCAAATATCTGGAGACCGTTACCTTTCCACCCTTCTTCTCGGAAAATTGCGTGGCTGTTTCGTTTACATAATATTTTCCCTTTATCTCGACGAGAGAAAGATGTCTCTGTAGCTTTTTCTTCAGCTCTTCGAAAGTAGCTTTTATATCTTTTGGCACCTCTTTCGCACGACGCTTGTACATATGGACACCATGTTGCTTTGTATTATAATATTTATATAGGCTTATAGTATTTTAATTTTATGCAATTCTAATATTATTTTGAAAATTTAACTGCATATTAGTTTAGTTTTTATTATAAATAGTTATTAATACAAATTTATATTTGTATTTTAGCAATATTGTTATAATTTTGTATATATTTTTGCGGTAGGCTATTTATTCAAGAAAAGCCCTAATATTACTCAAGCCAGGGGGTCGGGAATGAAAAATATATTTCATATATCATTTTTCCATGTTCTAGAATGCCCACCATTCAACTTCGCTGACCCCTGGCTTCCCACCTGCATTGTTTCTGCACTGCCTTTTGGCACTTCTTTTTCTTCAAATTTCACGATAATTAGTATAAAGGGGTAAAAAAATGAAAGGGGATAAGAAAACAATAGAGTATATAGGTTGCGGACAAAGGACGATTTCCTTCACAGCTTCTTCTTCATAAAGCCGCAGAAGGGAACCGACATAAACGAACTGGCGGAAAAGCTTTTGGGCATAGACGAGGTGCAGGAAGTCTGCGTCACAGAAGGAGACATCGGCTACATGGTAAAGGCGAAGTTCGACGAGAAGACCTACGACAAGGTACAGAAGTCAATAGCGGAGGTTGCAGGCCCTAAATATGGAAGGTTCCTCAGCGCAATGGAGCTCAAAAAGGCGATGAAATGAAGATCTTCGAAAGCAGCGTAGACAAGAAAGTAAAGGAGTACCTTCTCAACGACCCGGAGATAAGGGAACAGTTGGAAAGGCTGCAGGCAAAGATAGTCGACAAGTACATGAAAGAAAAATATGGTGAGCGGGCATGATCAACCCATTCAAAATTATGAAGCACAGGAAGCTTGAAAGATTCCTGGAAATGGACGCCATGAACGCAAGGCCGGTGGCAATGGTAAAAGAAAGCTCAAACATATACAGGTTCGTCTGGGCCGACGAGCAGGAATAATGTCATGCGGTTCTTTTTATTATGTGGTAGCCGAACTGGGTTTTTACTATTTCGGATACCTGGCCTTTTTCTAGAGAGAAGGCTGCCTTTTCGAACTCCTTGACCATGACACCATGGCCGAAATACCCAAGATCGCCACCTCGTTTCCTTGAGCTGTCGATTGAATATTTCTGCGCAAGGGATTCAAAGCTTTCACCCTTTTTCAAGAGTTCCATTGCCTGCTGGGCTTGCGAAAGCTTTTCCACGAGTATGTGCGAGCAGCGGATCTTTTCTGCCATGCCAAAACCATTACGGATAGACCCTGTTTATCATCCTTGGGAACGGTATCGCGTCCCTTATGTGGTCCAGGTTTAGCATCCATTTGATGAGCCTTTCAGTGCCAAGGCCGTACCCTGCATGCGGCACGCTGCCGTAGCGCCTCAGATCTATGTACCACTCGTAGTTTGCCATGTTGAACTTTATGTTCTTGGCTATTTCGAACTCCTTGAAGCGCTGCATGAGCTCGTCATACTTCCATATCCTCTCGCTTGCCCCTATTATCTCACCGTGCCCGTGGGGAGCCTGCAGGTCTACGCTCATGGTGGTGCGCTCATCCTTGGGGTTTATCGGCTGGTAGAAAGCCTTCAGCTCCCTTGGCCAGTACATTACGAAAACCGGCTTTTCTTCCTCTTCTGTCAGCAATCTTTCCTCATCTACGCCGAAGTCGTCGCCCCATTTCAGGTTCTTGCCCTTCTGATTCAGTATCTCCAAAGCCTGTTCATAGGTTATGCGCTTGAACGGAGCCCTTATTCTCTTTAGCGACTCCATGTCCACATTTAGCTGCTTCAGCTCGTCCTCGTTGTTCTTGACCAGCTGTCCCGCAACATAGCTTACCATTTCCTCCTCGAACTTCATAAGCTTGTCGAGATTATAGTGCGCGGCCTCCATCTCAAGGTGCCAGTACTCCGCAAGGTGCTTTACGGTCCTCGACTTCTCGGCCCTGTACGATGGCGCAAAGGTGTAAACCTTTTCCAGCGAGTATATCATCGCCTCGGCGTACTGCTGCGAGGATTCTGTAAGGAACGCTTCCTGTCCGAAATAATCTATTGGAAACATGTCTGCGCCGGTCTCGCCTGCAGACCTCGTTATGAGCGGCGGAGTTATCTCGTAGAATCCCTTTCCGTCGTGGAATTTCCTCAAATATCTGAAGAAGTAGGAGCGGAGCTTCATTATGTTTGTCATCTTGACGCTCCTTAGCCACAGGTGGCGCTTGTCAAGCAACAGCTCAGTGCTCTGATATTCCGTTATCGGATAGGGTTCGCCTATGCTTATAGTCTTGAAGACGCTGCCCTCTATTTCGTATCCCGAAGGGGCTCTTTCGTCCTTCTTGACAGAACCCTTGAGCTCCACGCTTGATTCTATTATTGCGTCCTGCGCCGCCTTCCACGTCTTCGCATCCACATTGTCCTTTTTTATTGATGCCTGTATGGTACCGGTCCTGTCCCTGACTATTATGAATATTATTCCTCCACTTTCCCTTTTTCTGTAAACCCATCCCCTTAGGGATACCTCCTTGCCCAATTTTTGGGGCACTTCAGAAGCGTGCGAATATGCCATTGAAACACCGGATTTATTTCTTTCTTTGCATTTAAATTGCTTTTGTACACACGTTTTGTCGGATTTTGGAAAGTGTTAATAATGCCAAATGCGATTGGCTCTAAGGGTGTTTGAATGTTGAAGGACGCTTTTAGCGCTACGATAAAGTACATGCAGGTAATGGATGAAAACGGCTCAATAGATCAGCAGCTCATGCCGAATGATTTGCAGGACCAAGAGCTTGTAGGATTTTACAAGATGATGAATCTTGCAAGAAACTTGGATGCCAAGGCGCTGAGCCTCCAGAGGCAGGGAAAATTGGCCACATATGCGCCCCTTATTGGAGAGGAAGCCACGCAGATAGGCAGTGCAATGGCAATGCGTCAGAATGATTTTGCAGTGCCCAACTTCAGGCAGCACGGAGTTTATATAGCAAGAGGGCTTCCACTGGAGCAGTTCTTCGTGTATTGGAAAGGATATGAAGAAGGTGCAATAATAGACAAAAAGCTCAACATGACCCCGGTGATAGTTCCAGTGGCTACGCAGATGCCGCACGCCGCTGGCATAGCGTTCGCGAAGAAGTATATGAAAGAGGATTCTGTAGTAGTAGCATACGTTGGCGATGGGGGCACTTCTGAAGGCGATTTCTACGAAGCAATAAATTTTGCTGGAGTTTTCAAGGTACCGCTAGTTGTCATAATAGAGAACAACCAGTGGGCCATATCAGTGCCAAGGTCGGAGCAGACTGCGGCCCAGACGCTTGCACAGAAGGCAGTTGCAGCAGGCATAGACTCGATACAGGTAGACGGCAACGACGTAGTTGCAGTGTACAAGGCAACGCGAGACGCAATAGAAAGCGCGCGTTCGGGCAAGCCTTATGTTATAGAATGCTTGACATACAGGATGAGCATGCACACCACTTCCGACGACCCGACAAAGTACAGGGAGGACTCGGAGGTTGAAGCGTGGAAGAAGCGCGATCCGATAGCTAGGCTCGGGACTTACCTCAGGGCAAAGGGGCTTTGGGACGATTCCAAGGAGAACGCGCTTAAAGACGAGCAGCTGAAAAGCATAGACGAAGCGCTTGCAAAGGCTGACGAATTCAGGCCTGACCCAGACTCCGTATTCAAGAATGTGTATTCACAGATGCCAAAGATTCTGGAAGAGCAGCTTGAAAACGCTAAGAATAGCAATTATTGGCAATAGGTGGCATTATGGCAATGATGAACATGGTCCAGGCAATAAACAATGCACTTGACCTGGCAATGGCCGAAGACAAAAGAGTAGTGCTTCTTGGGGAGGACATAGGAAAGGACGGAGGAGTGTTCAGGGTTACGGATGGGCTTGTAGACAAGTACACCAAAGACAGGGTGATAGATACGCCCCTGGCAGAATCCAGCATAATAGGCACATCCATAGGGATGGCCATAGCCGGGCTCAAGCCGGTGCCTGAGATACAGTTCGCAGGCTTTATGTACCTCGGATATTCACAGATAGTAAACCACGCGGCAAGGTACAGATCCAGGACAAGGTCCAATGTATCGCTGCCAATGGTAATAAGAACCCCGGTGAGCGGAGGCGTAAAGACATTGGAACACCATTCCGAAAGCCCGGAAGCAGAATATTCGCATGTGGGTGGCTTGGTTGTGGTCGAGCCATCGACGCCTTACGACGCAAAGGGCCTTTTTACAAGCGCAATACACGGCAATGACCCGGTATTGTTCCTGGAACCGACAAAGCTCTACAGGCTGTTCAAGCAGGAGGTGCCCGAGGAAATGTTCGAGGTTCCGATAGGAAAGGCCAGGACCGTAAGAGAAGGAGAGGATATTACGATAATAACGTATGGAACCATGGTAAACGTCGTGGAAAAGGCTCTTGAAAAAAAGCCAGGAATAAGTGCAGAGGTTCTTGACCTAAGGACAATAAATCCGCTTGACGAAGATGCAATAGTCGATGCAGCCAAGAAGACTGGCAAGGTCATAATAGTGCATGAGGCTCCGATGAGCTTCGGAGTCGGAGCAGAGGTTTCTGCAATAATAGCCGACAAGGCGATATACGAGATAGACGCACCAATAACACGCATAACGTCTCCGAGCCTGCCCTATCCGATGCCGGGCTATGAGAATTATTACCTGCCAAACGAAAAGAGAGTAATAGAAGCGATCGAGAGGCTTTTGGAAATGTGAGGTGCTCTTAATGGACGAGATAAAATTCGTTGATATTGGGGAAGGCATAACAGAGGGGCATATACAAAAATGGCTCGTGGCAGACATGTCAGACGTGAAGGAGGATCAGCCGGTTGCGCAGGTGGAAACGGACAAGGCAGTAGTAAGCATACCTGCCCCATCTTCCGGAAAGATAAGAATAATGGCAAAGGAGGGCACTGACGTAAAGGTAGGAGATGTAATGGCTTATGTCGGCAGCTCTGCCGAGCTAAATAACGCTGGAACTTCTGCAGCCAAAAATAATGCAAATGCCGATGCCGGAACCAAAAAGGCCAAACCTTCTGAACCTATGCCAAATACGACGGCAGAGCCACAGTCGCAAAGGCACGTGCTAGCACCGCCTTCGGTTAGGCATCTGGCCGAAAGCATGGGTATAGACATTTCAAAAATCAAGGGCTCAGGCCCTGATGGCAGGATAACCGAAGCGGACGTGAAAGCTTATTCAGGGAACAAGACGCAGGAACCTGCGCAGCAGTCCGGAGCCCAAATCGCAAATGTGCAGGCAGGGAGCACAGAACGCGTTCCTCTGTCACAGACGAGAAAGGCGATAGCGAAGAACATGGAGCTTTCATGGCAGATACCAAGGGCATCGCACATGGACCTGATAGATGCCAGCACGATATATTCGATAGTGCAGAAGGAGAAGGAAAAATCCCTCAAGCAGCTCAACGTCAAGCTGTCGTATCTGCCCTTCATAATAAAGGCGGCAGTGGAAGCGCTAAAGGAAAACCCGCGCTTCAACGCAAGCTATGACAGGGACAAGCAGGAGGTAGTGATAAAGAAATATTACAATATAGGCCTGGCTGCAGAGGCCAAAGACGGCCTCAAGGTCATGGTTATAAAGGACAGCGACAAGAAGAGCATAATTGAAATAGCCAAGGAAATAGACTCGCTTCACAAAAAGGTGCTCGACCAGACGATATCATTGGCAGAGATGAGGGATACGAGCTTCACAATAACCAACGTGGGCAGCTTGGGAGGAGGCTTTCTGGCAATACCTATGATAAACTATCCCGACGTAGCCATACTTGGAATTACCCTCTTAAGGGACATGCCGGTAGTAAAGGACGGTGCAATTGTCGTCGGAAAGGTGCTTCCGTTTACGGTGACGTTCGACCACAGGGTTGTCGACGGTGCCGAAGCGGTAAAGTTCGGAAACGCGTTCAAGGGCTATATGGAGGACCCTGAATTCTTGGATATGCTTTGAGGTGTGCATGATGGTAATGGGAGAGGTTCCCGAAGAGGTCGACATTGCAGTAATAGGCGGAGGGGTAGGAGGTTATACCGCAGCCATAAGGGCCGCAGAGCTTGGGAAGAGCGTTGTCCTTATCGAAAAGGAAAAGCTCGGGGGCCACTGCCTGAATTATGCGTGCATACCGTCTAAGACGCTCATACACATATCTGACATATTTTATGATTCAACGCATTCGCAGAAATTCGGGATCAACGCAGAAAAGGTAACAATAGACGCAAAAAAGATGCTGGAATGGCGCGTTGGAGTTTCTACGAAGCTGGAAAACGGCGTCGCGTTCCTTTGCAAGCAGAACAGGATAGACGTGCTCAAAGGGGAAGGCACCTTCATAGAAAGAAACAGGATACAGGTAACGGATGGCACTGAGGTCATATTCAAAAAGGCGATAATAGCGACAGGATCGGAGCCTGCAGAGCTAAGCAGCATGGTTTTCAATGGCAAGACAATTATTGATTATAAGCAGGCGCTGCTGCTGGACCACATACCGAAGGAGATGGCGATAATAGGGGCCGGATACGTTGCTGTTGAAATAAGCACAATGTACGCAAAGCTTGGATCCAAGGTGCATGTTATAGCAAGGTCGGACGTACTCTCAAAGTTCGACAGGGATGCAGTATCGATAGTCAAGAAGCACATGCAGAAGCTCGGAATAACCATACATGCAGGAGCCAACCCGAAAGCTTATGCCAACGGAAATCTGGAGCTCGACAACGGGGAGTCGATAAGCGCAGATGTGGTGGTAGTCGCGATAGGCCTGCGCCCCTTTTCCGATGGGCTTGGCACGCAGACAGCAGGAGTTGAAACGGACAGCAAAGGATTTGTGAAAGTCAACGAAAAGCTCCAGACGTCTAACCCTGATATATACGCAATTGGAGACGTAGTGGGGGAGCCGATGCTTGCCCATAAATCAATGCGCCAGGGCGTCGTATCTGCGGAGAATGCAGCTGGCCTCGGAAGCAGCTTTGACAGCCTTGTCATACCTGCAGTGATATTTTCTGATCCTGAAATAGCCATTGCCGGAAGCGTAGAGGAAAAGGAAGGCATAAAAGTCAAGAAGTTCCCATTAAGCGCACTAGGAAGAGCCATAGCCCTTGATGAAACCGATGGATTTGCAAAAATAGCATATGATTCAGACAACATAGTAGTAGGAATAGAACTTGTATCTCCTGATGCCAACGCAGCCATAACCGAAGCTGCCCTGGCAATAGAAATGGGTGCAACGCTTGAAGATATAGCAGACACAATACACCCGCATCCGACCTACAGCGAATCGATAAAGGAAGTTGCCGAAGCCGCATTGGGCAGGCCGATACATTTCTTTTATGGTGCGGGCACATGATCTTCGAAGATTTGGATTCCAGAATGGTAGAAACGCAGTATGGAAGAATTCACGCATTGACGCATCTGAACGAAGGCGCAAAGCAAGTTTTCGTGTTCCTTCATGGACTCAGGGCTGATGCCCGCTCATGGAAAAGGCTTATCCCATACCTTGATGACGATTGGGAAATAGTCTTGCTCGACATGATGGGCCATGGCGAATCCGACGCGCCGCACATAGATTATACGCCAGACATGCAGGCAAAAGCAGTTTCCGGGGCTGTTTCAAAGCTAGTATCGGGAAGCTATGTCCTTATCGGCAATTCGTACGGCGGATGGATAGCCGCTTTTGGCGCTGCCAATGGAATTTATGGAGATAAGATTTCCGGGATTGTGCTTGAAGACGCTGCCGGACTAAGAGAAGAAATGAATGACACGATGAAATCCATTACCTATGACGAATTCTACGGCATGCAGATGAAAAAGTTGAGCATGCTCAACAGGGACGAAGTCAAAGGCAGCACGGATTATGTGGTAAGCAGCATAATAGGCGCAGATAAGGAAAAGTACCTCTTGGGCAGGGAGGAGCTTGGGCGCATAAAGGCAAGATGCACGATAGTCTGGGGCACTGACGACAGAACAATAGACAAAAAATATGCCAGCTATTTCAACAGTTACATAAAGGGATCAGAGCTGGTTTTTATAGAAGGAGGAGGCCATGTGCCACACTTTTCAAAGCCTTCCGAATTTGCCAATGTCCTGAAAAGATTCACGGTCTAGCAACTAGGATATTATTGCAGGCAGCGGCATCTGCAATTTCATGCCCTGAGAAGTTTTTCTATGCCATCGAGCCCATAGCGGAACTCCTTGAGTCCATACCTTACTTCTGATCCATCAACGTTCGCATGCGACATTATCTTGGTAAGCTTGCCTTCCAGTGCGTCAAGCTTGTTTGGTATTTTTTCTGAAATTATTTTTTGGTACTGCCTGTAGTTTTTATCTGATTTCATGTGTGCCAAGGACCTGTCCGAATCCGCAATCAGCAGTGCAGAGTTTACCCTTTCTATGCTTTTGAGGAGATAGTCTGCTGTGGCCGCAACAGTATCTGGCACATTAAAGGTGTCTGCATTGCAAAACAGGGCTATCAAAGCGCTTCGGGCCCTGGTATTTGTAAACACCAGCGGGTTTATGCTTGTTGCTAGGGTGAAAGATATGTCCGCAACCTTGACGTTAATGCCGCTCTGCTCCATATGGACTTCTATTGCATCTGTGAATAGCTCCGTGCCAAAAGGTATTGGGCCGAGCCCGCCAGAAGGAATGAATATGTCTGTATCCGGATATGCCTTGTCACGGTATACCGGGAATGGAGAATAGTGCGTTACGTTTTCATAACCTAGCTTGCCCTCTATCATTACCGCTTTTACCTTGTCCACCATCTTGTCCTTTTTCATATCCGGAAAAGCCTTGCGTGCATCCGCATCATGCATTATTACGTCTATGTCTATCGAAGGCCTTAGATAGTTTGAAAGCTTTTCCGGTATGAGAACCTTTTTGCCCGAGCCTCCATCCAGCAGCATTTCCGTGCCTGCCGAAGCCTTTACTGCAGTTTCGGTAAGCTCAAGCTCGTGAAGATGCGGCTTTGCCTCAAGGCAGCACTTTAAGTCGTTGACTATTTTCTTTTGCATCCTATCGCAGAGAAGTTGTGCATACCTAACTAATTTAAGCCTTCTCTATAATTTTTGACAAATTACCTTTGCAGCAGCATCCGTTCCAATAAAGTTTATAGTTATTTATTTTTTATAAGGTATAGATTTTAGTGGTTGTTTGATACCCGTATTGGATTTTGACAGATTCCTAATGGGATTTTCGCTGGGCGTGCACATAATACTGGCCGTGATAGGCATAGCCCTGCCAGCCATAATAGTTGCTGCAGAAGTTGTAGGGATAAAGCGAAAGGATCCTTATTACACCAGGATAGCGAAAAGGCTTACAACCATGCTGATAGTCTTCTTCGCAGTTGGCACTGCTTCGGGAACTCTTGTGGCGCTTGAGCTGCTTTTCTTATGGCCTAAATTCATGGTCTTAGTTGGGCATGTCGCAATACTTACGCTTTACATAGAGGTTTTTGCGTTCTTCCTGGAAGCGATATTCCTTGGTGTATACGTATACTCATGGGACAAGTTCAAAAATCGCTATGCGCACGCTTTTACTGGCGTTCTCGTAGCCTTGGGCGCTGTTCTTTCAGCTGTATTCATAACGATGTTGAATGCGTTCATGAATACACCGGTAGGCTTTAACATACCTGAATATTTGAAAAGTGGCATAATAGCTGACGTGCACCCCTTGGCAGTCCTTGCAACACCTTCCACCTTGATAGAAGTTGCTCACGTTGTATCTACGTCATACTTTGCAGGCGGCTTCATATTCATATTGTATTTCGCTTACAGAATGCTGAAAAGCGAGGGAGACGAAAGATTGCATTACAGGAAGGGATTGAACATTGCATTCAGCCTTACGCTCATAGCAACGTTCTTCGCAGTCATAACCGGAATACTTTCAATATCCGGTCTTTACAGCTTCCAGCCCGAGAAATATGCGGCGATGGAGCTTGACCTTTATCCGACTACGCACGCGCCCGAGCTGCTCGGAGGATTCTATTCCAACGGCACAATAACCGGAGTTATAGCCAGCGTACCCGGGCTGCAGAGCTTCCTTGCAACCGGAAGCGTTAACGGATCTGTGCCCGGCCTATCTTCTTATCCAAAAAGCACATGGCCTCCGCTGATAGTTCATTTCATGTTTGATACCATAGTGGGGCTTGGATTCGGATTTGGGCTCTTTATGCTGGTCGTATTCTTAATGCTGATATTCAAAATGCACCCATTCGACAGGAAATGGATGCTTATGCTACTAATCATAGCTGCTGTTGTAGGCGTATTCCTTCTGGAACTGGGATGGGCTACCGCTGAGATAGGCAGGCAGCCATGGATAGTCTACAACGTGCTCCTCGTTTCCCAAGCGGCCAACACTTCGCCTTCAATAATACCGTTGGCCATATTCTTCGTGGCGTTCTATCTCATAGTATTGCCATTCACAGTATTGGTGATAAAAAGGCTGCTCAGGGACAGGCCAGTATCGAAAGAACAGGTGTAAAAATGAGCATAATGTTTTCAATAAATTACCTAATATTTTCCGTTTTCCTTACGCTGTTCGGGCTTGAAGTTGGAATAGCCATTACCATGCTGCTAGAATATGACAAGCACAAGGACAGGATGAAGCGTTTCCTTATGCCGTTGTGGGAGGTTACCGGGACTTTTGCGGTATTTTACCTAGTAAATCTTGAAGCTACGGTACCATCGCTACTGATGCTAGTAGGTACTGTTTTCGTGGTTCCGCTGCTTGTTGCAGCTATATTTTTCATACTGAGGAATGCCTTCCTTTCGTATAGCGAATATATGGGAGACAAACGCTCAGAAAAACGTTATCTGCACGTATACGCAATAGCCACATTAGTAGTAGCATTTATCGCCATCTCGGTTCTCGACTCTGGAATAAGCGGGATAGGCATAAACGCATCCGCATATTCAATAAATATGCTTAAGATGTTCGCAAACTCGTTCAATATACTTATGTTTGTGGGGATAGCGCTTCTTTCCGTTTTTGTTGCCGCAGTATTTTTCGACGTGCGCGAGTACAGATGGTTTACCGGGCTTGCTGCTGCGCTAGGCATAATTGCGATTGCAATAGCAACCCGCTCCGCGACAGGATACCTGTTTTCCGCAGCGTTGGGCCCTGATCTGCCCTACCTGATAGGATTGCTGGTGCTTTTGGCAGTAGGGCTTTACCTTTATTATTCCAGGAAAAAATATGCGAAATATGTAGCAGTGCTGTGGTTCCTTCTTGCAGTCAATTTCTTTGGATTTATGCAGAGCCCTTACTTGCTCGGAGGTGCCGTTGACATAAACAGTTATTTGGCTTCAGGCCCAATGGCATTTTACGTTAATCTCGTAACGCTGATTGGAGGCACTATATTGGTGATATCATTGGTTTTTATGGTTTACGTTAGTTATATAAAGAAAGCACAAAGCACAACAGGTAGTTATTAATGCAAAGTTTGGAAATTATAGTATTCGTTTCGACAATTATAATAGCAGTGCTGAGTGCGTTGCTCGCCGCCTTCATGACTTACAAGTGGAAAAACAACAAGGAAGTCAAAAGCTTTGGGTTTTGGTCGCTAGGATTGTGGATATTCACAGTTGCCGTACTTCTGGAGAGCGTCTTTTCCCTGAACCTGTACAATGAAGCCCTGATAGACATATATCTTTTCCTTGTGGTATTTCTGGTAGAGTCTCTTGCAATGGGCTCTTTATGCTTAATAAAAAGCGACAAGATAAAAGTTACATATCTCGCTTATATATTGGTCATTGACGTAGCGATGGTAGTTGCGCTTCAGGCTTCTGCAATAAAAAACCTAATAATAACATATGTGGTTTATGGGCCTCTTCCATTGTCGGTAGTAACAGTTTCTTCGCTTGGCACTTTCCCAGCTGCGTTCATATTGATAGTTGTGGCTGCGCTTTCTTATCGCAGGTCGAAAAACAAAAAAATGCTTAGCATAATTGCTGGAACCGTAGTAGTAAGCATCGCTGGAACGCTTTACATAGCTGCAATTCCAGAATTTTTGTACTATTCTGAATTCATAGGCATACTGCTTTTATGGTTCGGCTTTTTCAGCTTCGGCCACGGCAAGAATGCAAAAAGAGTTAAGAAACTGGAAAGAGTTTCAAAAAGGCATAAAACCGCAAAGACAAATAAAAGCGCCAAGTACAAAAGAAGTTCCAATAAGATTAATAAGACAAGAAAAAGAAAAGTACGCAGGTAAGGTGTCTAATTGTCAAACCACATAATAGCAGTTCCGAACAGCGTAGATCTTGCTTCGTTCATAGGCAAGAAGGGCTCTGAGAACAGCATCACGTTTTATAACAGAAGCATTGACGCCAGCGTAATAACGGCTCTTGCGCCTACTTCAACAGAAGACAAATTCTATGCAATTTCTGAAATATTGACAATTTCAGAAACGATAGTGCTATCAACAGAAAACATGGACAGACTTTTCGGAGAATTGCTAGTAGCTTCAAAACTGCTTGGAAAAAATGTAATCCTGACATCTGAAAACGCCGATTCCGACATAATAAAAAATTCAGGATTATCAAATTACAAGGTATGCGACAGGGATACGCTTCTCGAGACCATACTTTCAATAGGGAAAAATGATAATCCCGCACAAACGTGCAGAGTAGATATAGACAAGGCTTTTAACGTAAAAGGGATAGGTGCAGTGGCGCTTGGAGTGGTAATAAGAGGAGCGATAAATGTGCATGACGAGCTCTGGCACAGCTCAGGAAAAAAAGTTCTTGTAAGATCGCTTCAAAGTCAGGACGTAGATATAAAAACAGCAGGACCAGGTACGAGAATAGGAATAGGCATGAAGAACATAGAGCCAGATGCGGTAGAAAAAGGAAGCGTATTGTCGGCAGCACAGATATTGCCATCCAAAAAGATAACTGCAAAGATTGAGCTTTCAGAGATAAACAAAGAGGATTTGGTTCCAGGAAACTTTTACGGCTTGGGATCAAACTTTTCATACTCAATGGCAAAGGTAGAAAAAGTAGACGGAGATAAGGTTACTTTTGCCTTAGAAAAATCTTTGGCGATGGAAAAAGGAGATACTTTCCTACTGCTCCGTGAAAAAGCACCAAGGATATTTGCAAAGGGCACTTTAGATTAATCCGTAAGTGGGCCCGTGGAGAATCGAACTCCATGTCTTCTCCGTGTCAGGGAGACGTCTTACCAATCGACTACGGGCCCGTGCAGTGGATATTTTGCTTGAAACTATTATAAGTTTTCGCATTAGCCGGCAATTGCTTATTTTACAGTAATTGACATGCCGTCGTATGCGGCAACCGAATTTGGGAATATGGCTTTGGCTTCGTTGAGAAGGATTGACGTATCCTTGTATCTGGTGCTGAAGTGATAAAGCACGAGCTTTGCTACTTTGGCTTTCTTGGCTATCTGCGCGGCCTCTGCGCTTGTCGAGTGCTTTCTCTCCTTTGCCAATTTTGATAGCCTGTCTTCGTAAGTCGTCTCGTGCACAAGTATGTCAGCATTCTGTGCAGCCTTAGCCGTGCTAGCCAGGGGCCTGGTATCCGTGGCGTATACGAACTTCTTGCCCTGCTCTTGTTCAGTTACGTCTTTCAGATAAACCCTTTCGCCCTTTATAATGACATGGCCCTTCTTACTAATTTCCTTGAACATCTCTCCTTTTATCCCAAGCTTCCTACACTTTTCTGCGATGAATTTTGTCTTGTCCTTTTCGGCGAATGAGTACCCGTAGGAAGTGACCGAATGATTAAGCTTGAACGCTTTTACTGAGAAATCCTCGCCGCGCAGCACAGTGCCGGGCTTTACGGCCTTGAGTATTATCTCAAATCCTATTATTGCGTTGTCGAATTTTATCAGGCTTTCTATTACGTTCTGATACCCGTCTGGAAAATATACAGTCAAGGGATCCTGCCTGTGGTATAACGACATTGTCCTAAGCAGCCCGGCTAGCCCTAGCACGTGATCGGCGTGCGCATGCGTTATGAATATGTGCTTTACCTTTGATATGTTGACTCCGAACAGCTGCATCTGCCTCTGCGTGCCCTCACCGCAGTCGAAAAGCATGACTGTGCCCTCGTGCTGCAGAGCTACAGACGAAAGCCCTCTTTCTTTTGTTGGGGCAGAGCCAGACGTTCCCAAAAAGGTTATTTTGAACATTTTATTACTCGCTTTGTGCTTAATCCTAAATTTTCAGAGCTCAATCGTTACAGTCTTGTCTTTTAGGTTGACCTCTTTTACTTTTATGCCGAATGCCTCTTCGATGTCTTCCTTCTTGAAGCGCTTCGTTTCCCTTGCCATCTTTATTATTGAATTTATCAGCTGCATGTTGTTGTATATGGTGTCGCCCTTGAGCTTGAGCTCCTTTATCTCCATCGCAGTCTGTTCTATTATTTCTTTCTGCTTCCTTATGCTCGCTTCCAGCTCCTTGGCCTTTGAGCTTTCTACGGGCTGCGGATTCTCCTTGTGCGACAGATAGTACTTTTCCAGGGCCTCGTAAGAAAGCTTGAAGCTCTCAATTTCCATACCCTCATATTTCTTTATATCACATAAAGCGTAATCCACCATGAACCCGTTTTCGGTGTAGATCCTGGGCTTAGGCGAGCTTATATACTCGGAATATGTGGAGATGTTTTTTGATATTGCAGCTATATCCGAATCAGAGAGCGAATCGGAAGGGGCTGAAGGATCAATGCCGAGGCGCATGACGGCATCCTCTACATATAGGGAGCCTATGTTTATTACAGATGAGAGCGCCTGCATTATATTTTTCTCTTTTGGCTTTGGTGAAGAAGCTATGGCTTCCTGCAGCATCCCGACATTTGAAAGGTTGCTTACAGTTATACGCTTGTTTTTTGGAGCGGCATACGTTTCGCCAGGAAATATTTTTCTGTCTGAGAACTCGTGCCTTGAATATGCTAAGGTTATTTTCATTTCCGAATCTGCAATTATGACATTGCCCTTGCCAAACATCTCTATTATTAAGCTCTGTGCCTGGTCGCCCTTCTCCATGGATATGCATAGAACCCTGTCATCGTTCATCAGCGATATTCCGGTTATTTTGGAATTGGATATCCGCTTCCTTACGGCCTGTGAAAAATTCGTAGGCTGGTCCTGCAGCGTGAGCACGCTCGCAATGCCCAGAAACCTTGCCGGGGCTATTACCAGGTTGTGCTGCCCTTCTCCGGATTTGTTGAGCTTGAGCCTGAACTGCGGGCCTGGAAACTCGTAAAATTTCTCTATGTAGAAACCCTTTAGGAATTCCAGCTCCCTAGCTATGGCTGCAAGCTCAAGGGTTGATGGCTCCCTCATTTGAATCAGGTTCAATTATTTGTTAATCTTCTTAAGGCCCTCCTCCTTCGTAACGCGGGCGAAGAGCTTGGCCTTTTTCAGCACCATCGCCATGTTGCTGTGATCCTCAAAAGCGGTGCCTATCTGGACCACGTCTGCGCCGCTCCTGTATGCAAGCCTCAGCTCCTTTTCGGAGATTATGCCTCCTCCGACTATATAGGGCACGTCGATTGCGGACTTTACTGCCCTTATCATCTCGTGCGATATTGGGCCTCCGCCCTGCAGGCGCGGATTGGATCCAGTATCAGTTACTATAAGCCTGTTGCCAAGATATTGGCCGGTAAGAGCCAGCGCTGCGGCTATTTTAGGCTTTTCGCGCGGCACCAGGTTGGCATCGCCAACCCAGCCCGCTGTGCCTCCGGGAGCCACGAGTATGTAGCCCACTGGCAGAGGCTCTATGCCCGCCATCTTTATTACAGGAGCCCCAAGCATCTGCACCTGTGCATGCCAGTACGAATTGCGGGAGTTGAGCAGCGATTGGAAGTATATTGCATCTGCGTATTTGGTTATGGTGGCAACGTTTCCCGGAAACAGCACTATAGGTATGCTTATTGATTCTTTTACTGCCTTGGTGACTTCATCCAGCATTGAGCCTTGGACTCCGCTGCTTCCGCCTATGAGCAGTATGTCTGCTCCGCCCTTGTCGACAGCCTTCGCAGTGTTTATGACATCCTTCCAGCTTTTATAGTCCACCGGATCTATCAGGCTGAAAAGCATTGCGCCCTTGGATTCAAGGGTATCGTCTATATATTTCTCTACTTTGCCCTTTTTGATATTCATTGCTATACCACTAGTATTTTATACGCTTACTGCTTGGATTTTTTGTATTCTTCTAAAAGCATCAGGCCGTCCTTGTTTATGCTGTGCTTTGGTTCGAAGCCTAGCTTGTTCCTGGCCTTGGATATGTCTATCTTCCTGTCGCTAGCCAGAAATTCGAGCTCGTCATAATTTATGTTCGCTATCTTGCTTGTGATCTTTGCTATGGCGTGAGGTATGCTGCGTTTCGGAGACTGCACGCCAAGCGCTTTTGCGACGAACTCGAAGAGCCATTTTATAGTGTATGAGCCGCCTTCCGTTATGTTGTATATCTCGCTTTCCTTTGACTTGGACGCCATTGCAAGCACCATGGAATCAGCTGCATCGTCTTCATGTATAAGCTCTACGTAGTTCATTCCGCCGCTGACATACATGGCCCTTCCCTGCTCTATGAGCTTGAATATCTTAAAGTACGAATCCTTGTAGTCAGGGCCGTAGAACGTCCCGAACCTCAGTATTGTGTATTTCATTAGCCTGTTTGCATCTGCAAAAGACTTTATTACCTGCTCGGCCATCATCTTGCTTTCCGAATACGGGCTCGAGGGCTTCGTCGCTGAGCTCTCGGAAAGAAGCTCGTTGGGCCTTTTGTATCCGTATACAGTAATGCTGCTGGCGTATATTATGTGCACTGGCTTCTTTGAATTCCTGTTTGAAGCCTCGTACGCGTTAAGCAGGTTTTCAGTGCCTATGACGTTTATGTTTATAAGGTCGTCATATGTGTTTTTGTAGTTGTATACCGCGGCTGCTATATGGAATATGTTGTCGACACCCGCGCATGCTTCCTCCAGAACCTTCGAGTCATTTTCGTTCTTCAGGGTTAGGTCCGCAACGTATACCTTTACCTTTGAAGGAAGAGCCATCCATTCGTTGGATTTTGAGGGATGCACTCTTAGTATGGCCCTGACCTCGTGGCCCATGCCAACAAGACGTGCGACAAGCCTTCGCCCCAACGCTGAGGTCGCTCCGGTAACCAAATCAACAACAACCGCATCGCCTGCTTGGTGTTCCATCACTTGCCACCGCTTTCTCCGTCCAAGACGGCCTTTGCTATATCCCTTATCCTGCCTTCTGTGAGCTTGTTTATGGCGTATGGAACCCAGTCTTTGCCATATGCAACGTAAACGCTCATTTTCTGATTGGACTTGAGCATCATGCCGAAGCGCTTCCTGTTATAGCCTAATGGCACCTCAAACCTTAAATGTTTTTTGTAATTCTTGGAGCCGGCCATAATCTTCGAGAGTATTTTCTCATCGTGGCCGAAGACTATGGTGTTGACGTCGTTTTCGGCAAGCTTGGCTATGCATTTGTAGTAAAGGGCTTCCTGGGAGTCCTTTTTTGACTTTTCCTTCTTTTTTGGAGCAGCCTCAGGTTCCTGCTGTGCCAGTGTCATTAGCTTTACGTATTTGTAAGAGAGCATAGGCTTCGGAATCGTGCCGTTGGTGTACCTGGCCATGTAGTCCGCTGGGACTTCGACGCCAACGTCTGCGGTGCCATCATACCTGTCCCTGGCATCGAATATGCTGTTCTGTATTATGGCGCTCTCGGACTCTATCCAGAGCCTCTTTTTGTATTTGTCTGCCGTAGACACTATCTCGTCCAGGGCATTGATGGCTTGCTCCTTGCTGCTTAGATAGCCCAGCTGCGACAGCCTGAGCGATACCTCGGCTTCAAGGTTCAGCCTTGAGAGCTGCTTTATCATCTCAATGTAGCTGTTTATGTTGTACCTTATTTTAAGCGGAGTGGCAGCATTCTCGTTAAGAAACGTCACAGTAGCGGAAATGTTCCTGTCGTTCAGCTGCTTGACAGTACGTATGACTGAAGCGGAGGTGCTTCCGGCTATGTGTTTTTTCACTAGCTTGAATACGAGCCTTTTTATTAGGCCATGATCATTGCTTGCCAATCAACCACTGGTAATTTTTATGTATGTTTGCATACTTATGGATGTGCATAAGTAACTGGCAGTAGTATATGCTTTATTCACTAATTTAAGCCTTTTGATTAGGGAATTTTGAAAGTGTTTTAAACTTTGGCAGACAATAAACCGTGATAGCATGGAGGGTATAAAGCTTTCTAGCCTTAATGAGGTTCTGGGCAAACTCAGCAGCGCGATACGCTCTTTTGTAAAAGACATAAGCGACCTTTCGGAGGAAAACAAGAACGTCAGCTTGACGGAGATAAGGGAGCTGAGGAACTTCGCAAAGGATAAGATAGACGAAGGCAAGGACCCGGTAGAGAACGCAAGGATAATAAACCTGCTCAATGTCTTCGTTGAGGACAAGAATTTCATAGAGCTTACAAAAGAGGATGCCGAAGAATGGGTTTCATTCCTGGAAACCATAGAATCCAGCATAAGCAAGGGCGACATAAAGCTCAACAGCAAGGAGGAGAAGGAGCTCAAAGACATAAAGGATCTGACCGAGCAGATAAAAGGCCTTATAAGGAAATAGCACAGGGAGCAAAACGCATGCTTACTCGGCCGGCCCTACAAAATGAGGAAAAAGCATAAAGATAAAATAAGAGGAATGGGGCTTTAGGCCCCATTTTCAAAACAAAGCCCTCCGGCAATCATACGAAGGTTATGCCCTGCAGTGAGCCGCACGCCTTTTTAAGGGAATCGTTCACATAGCTCCAGCTTGCATCAGTATAGCCCGAAAAGTCATTGCCGTATGCGTCCAGAAGGGTCTTTTTGACCTTCTTGTATTCCGCAGTTCCAAATGCTTTCTTTACCGCGTTGGTTATTGACGTGTTGGAACCCTCGAAAAGCATTGACGTAAGGACTGACGCACGAGCCTTCTCCAGCTTCTCTGCGGCGTCCTTGGACGAGACGTCTATTCCGTCGAATTGCTTGACCAGGGCCATTTTTATCGATGTGCGTGATTTTGCCGGCAGAAGGCTGTCGAACTGCATCAGCAGCGCCTTGTTCCCGTATTTTATTACCGAGAACGTATCTATTGCACCTACCTGCTGGTTTGTAGCCACTGCATCTTCAATTTTCTTCCTGGATTTTTCGTACTCGTCCTGCTCCGCCTTTGAAAGGCTGGATATGTTAAGCGTTTTTGTGTTGTCCAGCAGGTCGCTTATTTGCGAATAGCCCATTGTAGTCAGTACTGCCTGGTCAATCAGGTTAGATGCAGTTGCAGTTGGTTTTGCAGATTCCAGCTTTCCTATGAATTCGTTGTATATTTCGCCATTCAAGGATTTTTTTTTCAGATCGTCGACTATGTGAAGCCTGTCCTGCTTTAGCTTGTCAGCAGCCACGTTCTTGGTTCCCAGGGTAGTCATCTCCCTGAGTGCGGCGAATGCTGCTTCGTACGATATTAGGTTTGCTGCAACAATCTGGAATTTGGAATGGCCTGCTGAATTCTTGTTAAGAAACAGGTCAGAGTGGCTTTTTACGAGATCGTCGTAAGCCTTTTCCCTGGAAGCTCCGAGCCAGCTGTTCTTGGTGCTTCCCAGCTTTACCGCCTTTTCAAGTATTTCCTTTACTGCCTGTACCTCGGCTTTCTTCAGGAATTCCTTGTATTCCTTCCTCATCTTTACCATTTTCTTTTTCAGGCCCTTTATGTGGTAGTTCGACGCCATTTCCGTAAGCTGGCGGGTAAGTTCAGCCGCACTGGGATCCGCCAGGTTTAAAGCTATTATGGAATTCATATCGTTCCCTGAAAAGAACTGCGAATAAGCCTCTGCCTTAAGGTACTGCGGATCCTTCAGCATTTCTGGCGTTACGTTTATCTTCGATTCAATCTGGGTTACTTTGCTCCAGAACTCCTTTGGCGCCATAGCCGTGGCTTTATCCATGGTCAATGGCTTACCTATATTTTTTGGGTCCGTGAGCTTCAATCCGTTCACGTATGTATACATCGGGTTTGATACGTCCTTGAACTCTGTACGCTTGTTTTCTATTGTTTTTATATTTGCTACCTCTGCTGCGAGCCTGCTGTTTATTCCCTTCATTGCATCCATTTCCATTTTGTTTATGAGATCCTTTGTTGGGTCAGGGTCCACCAGGTGGTAGGTAGAAGCGTTTTTCTGGTCATACCTTGCCTGCTCAAAAACATCCTTTTCTTTTCCGTATTTTGACTGCAGATAGTCTATGTAGGTATTAATCATCAGGTATGGATCTCCGGCATACTGGCTTGCCCTATACTGCGGCTTGACGTAGTTGTCTGCCCTTTCTTTTGACATGTCAAAAACGTTGTGGGCGTCATTTATCTCAGTTGCCGAATACTTTTTTTGATTGGGATTCTTATTTACGTAAGATATCTTCTCAACAGCTTCGTGAAGCTCTCTAAGCCTCTTCATTTCCGACTTAATGCCCTGTGCATTTAGAACTTCGCCGAATATTTGCTGTCCTAGCCCTTTTATCTGGCCGACATCATCCTTGGTCTTTATTGCTACGAAAGCTGCCTCGTTTTCATGGGGCTTTAGCACTTGGTCAACCGTTTGAACCAATGTATCGCTTGACTTTAATGCCTTTTTATAATATTTATTGCTCTTAGCTGGTATAGTTATCGGCATCTATTCACCTATAAATCATTATGAATGCATGTAATATTTATATATTATCGCAGTGTCCCCTTTTTGCGTTTTTAGGCTTTTAGCCTTGCTGGCGCAAATTTCGGATTTGCATATCTGCATAATTTTGCAGCAGGGCATTCGCCGCACGCTGGTTTCGTCTTGCAGTATCTTTTTCCCAGCTCTACGAACTGCGCGTGAAAATCCTTGTACAGCTCCAGTTTTTGGGGCAACGCAGATTCGAATACCGCTTTTAGGCTGTCATAGCTTATATCTGCAGGGATGCCGAACACCCTGTGCATTATCCTCCTTGTATATGCATCTATGACGAAAGTTGGCTTTCCGGCAGCATATAGCACTATGGAATCGGCGGTCTCCGGCCCTATCCCTCTCATGTCCAGCAATGTTTTCCTGAGGATTTTTGTGTCAAGGCCCAATAAGCCGCTGAGAGAGCCATAATCGGAGATTATTTTTGAGGAAAGAGAGCTAAGCCTTCCCGCCTTCTGCCGGTAATAGCCGCTTGGCCTGACTAATTTCTCTATATCGCTAGTTTCCATCCTTGAAAGCGCGCGTATGCTCAGGGCCCGCGAGCCCTTTAGGTTTGATATTGCCTTTTCCACGTTGAGCCATGTGGTCTGCTGCGTCAGTATGGCCCCTATGAAAATCTCGTCCTCGGTGTCTCCGGGCCACCAGTTAAGGAAACCGAACACGGACCTCATGCTGCCGTACAGCTTTATAAGTTCCCTGCCGGAAGGAATAGGGATATTGCCCTTGGGAGAAAGCCCATTCAGAGCTTTATCTCTCCGGACTTTATCCTTGCTATTATGGCCTTCGGATTTTCGTTCTCGCAATTCACTCCCATGCTCTTGCACGTGCCAAGCACCTGATTTACGCGCTCCGCAATGCTTTTGCCGTAGAGCTTGGCTTCCTTGGATTTTGCTATCTTCTTGACCTGTTCCAGGGTTATGTTGCCCACAACTTCATCCTTGGCCTTTGCTCCGGCTGCTACGCCAATCTCCTTTAGTATCAGGGCGCTGGTTGGCGGCGCTCCTATCTCGACCTTGAATGACTTGGTAGCTGAATCTACTATGACCTTGACCGGCACCTTTATGCCTGAAAATCCTTCAGTCTTCTTGTTTATTTCAGCTATTATCGCGTTTATGTTCACGCCTAGCGGACCCAATGCCGGGCCAAAAGGTGGGCCTCCTGTTGCCTTGCCTCCCTCAATCAATCCATTTATTGTAACTTCGCTCATTCTCTCATTCCTCGTCGTTCTTTGCTTTTTGTATCACTTTGGCAGTATTTATCTTTGTGGTTATTGGTATTGGCACTACCACATCCATAAGCTCAACGGTCATGTCGTTCTTCGTATCGTCTATCTTTAGGACCTTGGCTTTATAGCCCTTGAACGGCCCTGTGCTGAATTCCACTGTGTCGCCCTTTTGTATGTCCTGGGCCTTGCTTGGCATGCTGACAAGCTTGTCTATCTCCTCCTGTGAGAGCGGCTTCGAGAGTACGCCCCTTACGTTGTGCTCCTTGCTCACGAACTCCCTGCAGGCGAGCTCGTCTTCGGCTTCTATTATTATGTAGCCGCGCATGCCTTCGACTATCATTATGGAGTAAACTTTCTGGTCGCCCTTGCCGGCCTTGCTCTGCAGCATGTTGGCCACGATCCTTTCCTGGCCAGATGTAACCTTGACTACGAAATACATGAACTTCACTTGCCATTAAATTTATATGCTGCAATTTATAATTATTTCCTTGGACTATCATAGACGTGAGATGTGTGCACATGCAATACCTGGAAGTCAAGAAGCAATATGCCCAAAATGCCAAAGCATTCCTTTCTAAGAACAACCTGCTAGCTAACGGCTTCAAAGTGCTTCATAGCGCACGCTACGTATATTTTCCGCTTACTATTTATCCAGCAAGTAATAAAAACCTTGCACATTTCGCCGATTCGATAGATGCCAAAGTAAAAGAGCGCGAAGCGGCGCATGAAAAGGGCAGCAGAAAGCCGGATTACGAGGAAGAGTTGAAAAAGATGCTAAAGCCTGAAGAGAGGAAAGAGCTCGCCAGGGGCTACGATCCGTTCGGCAGCATTGCAATAATAGAGCTTTCCGACAAGCTTAAGCCCAAAGAGGCTGCGATAGGCATGGCGCTAATAAAAGGCAGCAGCACGGTGACTACGGTGCTGGCTAAGAGCGGCCCTGTCAAGGGAGTATACAGGACAAGAAGCGTTAGGTACGTGGCTGGCAAGCATACCTACATGGCCAGCTACAAGGAGAACGGATGCAGCTTCGTATTCGATGTCAGGAAGGTTTTCTTCTCCCCAAGGCTGTCGTATGAGAGATCAAGGATATCCAAGCTCGTAAAAGACGGCGAAAAAGTCGCGGTGCCGTTCGCCGGCGTGGGGCCGTTTGCCATAGAGATAGCAAAGAGCCACCCAAAGGCAAGCGTGCTTGCGATTGAGCTGAATCCGAGCGCATACGGCTACATGCTTAAGAATATAGAGCTAAACAGGGTTGCCAATGTAAGGGCTTACAATGGCGACTTTGGGAAACTGGCTGCGATGCACAGGGGCTTTGCAGACAGGGTAGTAATGCCGATGCCAAAGACAAGCCTGGATTTTATAAAGGCTGCTTGCACTGTGGCCAAGGACGCCGCGATTTTCCACATATATTCGTTCTGCGATGCCGACAAAGTTGACGAAGCCATAAATGAAATGGCAAAGCGTTTCAAAGAAGAAAAAAGGGATTTCACGCTTATTGGAGTGCGCACGGTAAGGCCGTATTCCAAGGACGAGATAGAAATAGTAGTTGACGCAAAGGCAGTTTCGGAAGTGTAATGCGCCATCAGCTGCTTTCTTTTTCCATTGCCTGCTTCTCCTTTGCAAGGGACATTATGCGCCTGTATGTCTGCGGGTGCGTAGACAGCATTGAATTGAGCATGCCTAGAAGCCCGTTGCGCGACTGCCTTTCCGCCTTTATTACGGTGCTTATGTCTATGCCTGGCACCATACCCTTGAGCTGCTCGTAGTGGTTCTTGAGCTCCCACATGTCCTTGTCAATATTGAAGAAGTCGATTACATAGAATGCTCGCGCCGAAGTTGCGCTCTTGGAGCCGTTTTTAGTCTTGAAGTTGGCGTATGATATTTTGTACAGGGCCCTTGCCAGGTTTTCGGGTTTATGCGTGCTCTCTGCGCAGTATAGGTCGGCGTATGACTCCCGCTGGCGCGAAACGGGCAGCACTATGAACTCGGATATGAAATACACCACGAATGCGAGCATGCCGAACAATATCAGGTATGATGCTGCATTCCTGCTTTCGTCAAAGAAGCTGGTCCAAAGCACGTCCCTGGAAATCAGGTAGGCAAGCATTGGCACGAAAGATGCGAAAGTCATTATGGAAAAGTCCCCGTGCATTATGTGCGCCATCTCGTGGACTATCACTGCCCTCAACTCCTCGGCGCTCAGGGCAGAAAGCAGGCCCTCGTGTATAGCCAGAGTGGAGCCGTGTTTTGTGCGGCCGAACACGAAAGCATTAGGCTCCCTGGCAGGAACTATGGCAAGCCTCGGCGGCTTCATGCCATACTCTTTTGAGAGTTCAAACACCATCTCCTGCAACTGTGGGTATTCCTCATTGCCCACATACCTGAGCTTGGTGGCCATTATTATCAGCTTTGGGGATATGTAAAATTGGAAAACGAAAACAGCGACCGCAGCTATGAGCGTCTCGTATATATCCAATCCCAAGTAAAATGTTATAACCCATATTATGGCAAATCCTATGGCCAGGGACAGCGCCAGAGTTAGCGCAATTTTTGCCAAAAGCTCCGCTAAAGCGATTGAGGCTGGGCCATTTTTGACGTTCGGAAAAGCCACACTTAATTTTTATATCAAACATTTTATATAGCAATAGAATGTGCACTTGCCGGGCAGCACAATGTTTTTATATACTGAATCACAATAACAATTGACCAGACCTGTGATGACCCGATGGAGATAATAAAGCGATCGGAATCCATAGAGAGCTACGCTACCGAAGACGGTTTCGACATAGTGGAACTTGTAGGCAATGCAACGTGGAAGGAGCTAATAATAATGCTGGTTGAAACCAACAAGCTAGACCCTTGGAACATAGACATAACCAAAATCGTAGATTCGTATGTAGAAACTATAAACAAGATGAAACTGCTTGACCTTTTCATGCCTGCCAACGTGATATTCGCAGCTTCTGTGCTGCTTCGCATCAAAAGCGACACTATGAAGTTTTTCGAAGAGCCTGCAGAGGAATTTTACGACGATGCTGAGCAGCCGGCTCGCGATAGGCCTGAAGTTGGAGAACTTGTACCAAGGACAAGGCGCCAGCCCCAGGCAAGGATAACGCTGGAGCAGCTAGTAGCTGCTCTCGATGACGCGATAAAGCTGGAGGCCAAGCGCGTAGAAAGGGAAAGGTTCTTCGCCGAGCCAATAGAGCTGAACATAGAAGTAGAAGACATAGACAAAAAGATTGAAGATGTTCTAAAGCTCGTCTCGGATAATTCCGACAAGTACGGCATAACCTCTTTCAATTCTGTCAAAAGGTATTTCCCGGATGGATATGGAATGCTCATGGACTTTTTCGTCCCCCTGTTATATTTGCACAACAACGGCACCATAGCCATGTCGCAGGAGGAGTTCTTCGGCGAGATAATGATAAAGATAATAAGGCGCGAAAGGACGGCGCCTGAAAAGGCAGTGAGTTGATGTCTGAGAGTCCGGAAAACGAAAGCATGAAGCTCATCGAAGCGGTATTGTTTGTTACAGGCAGGGCCATGAGCGTCGACGAGCTGGCAGAAGCAAGCGGCATTGCCTCCAAGGGATATGTAGAAGGCTTAGTCAAAAAGCTGATGGAAAGATATTCCGGAAGCGACAACGCGCTTGCTATTGTCGCAATAGGCGGCAAGTACATGCTAACCCTGAAAGAGCCTTACGCCTCGAAGGTCAACAGCCTTGCCGGAACTCCTGAGATATCGAAGGCTGCGCTCAGGATATTGGCTTACATAAGCAGGAAGGAACCGATACTCCAAAGCGACATTGTAAAGGCTTTCGGCACGTCTGTATACGATCAGATGAAGGAGCTCAAGGAAAAGGATTTTGTCAAGACCGAGGCATATGGCCGGACAAAAAGAGTAACTACAACACAGAAGTTCCAGGAGTATTTCAACGTGACAAAAGGTCAATAGTCTGGAGGAGTCTCTTTTACCCCATTGGCGTTGTTTATGAATCTGGCCGCCACAAAAAGCACTGATGAAAGCCTGTTCATATAAGCGAGTATTTCAACATTTTCTATTTTGAAGCTGTTTGCGGCATTTACTACGGATCTTTCTGCCCTTCTCGCAACTGCACGCGCTTCGTCAGCCGCTGCGGCTTCGACGCAGCCACCTGGCAGCACGAAGCTTGAAAGCGCAGGAAACGCGTGCCCCATAGAATCCGCGTATGACTCAAGCCTTTGCACATCTTCCCTGCTTATGCGCCTTTTTGGCATGAAGGCTTTGTTGGCAGAAGAGGCTATGTCTGCCCCTATTGAGAACAGGTCGCTTTGTATAGATGACAATGCGTCTTTTAGCTTAAGATTGCCGCCTTTTATGCTTATGGCGTATTCGTTTTTGTTTATTTCGAGCAGTGCTATCAGCGTGCCTATTTTGGTATTCAACTCGTCTATGTCACCCACTGCCCAAAATATCGGGTCGGACTTTGCTGCATGTACGTTGCCTATCGACGTCTCTTTGTTGTCGCCAAGGCCGGTATAGTATTTTGCAGGCGTTTAAAATCACCTTTTTATCCTGTTGGCTTTAGTCTTTATCCCATGCTCTTCCAGAAAAGTTTTCGTTCTAAAGAGGAGCTCCTTCGAAATCTCCGTTATATCCTTGTCCCCATCTATGTGTTCTATGTTCGGTTCGGTGAATTTTGAATAAGATTTTGAAATCTTTTCCATGAAGTCAAGCTTCTCGAATATCTCTCTTTCAGTTCGCGAGGATGCGATCCTTTCTACGGCTTTTTCTGGGTTAAGGTCTATGAAAAAGGTTTTGTCCGGAACTGGAAATATTGAATTCATGCTTTCGAGATATTTTCTGTCGGCTCCAGATGCTTCGCCATAAGCTATTGTTGAGTAGTAGTACCTGTCGCATATGACTATCGAGCTTTTGATAGCGTGCTTTAGTGCCTTCATGTGCTCGTTCCTGTCGGCCACGAAGAGCAATTGCAGCGACAGCAGATCAAGATTTACCTTCTCCCCCAGAACTTGCCTTATGAATTTTCCTATAGCGCCATTGGTAGGCTCCCTTTCCTCAACCACGTCATATCCGAGCTTGGACAGGCTTGCGCACAAAGCCTTCGCCTGCGTGGTCTTCCCAGCGCCGTCTATGCCCTCTATTACTATGAACACCATGCATCACCGGTTTCATTCAGGTGCTTTTGTATTTGAGCATATTTATAGCTATGGCTGTGTTGCATGATTCAATTGGCCCTGAAACAGGGCCAATCGTTTTGTGGCCGTGCAATTTTTCGAATCAGCTTGCAGTTACGTTCGATGTAGCTACTGCTCCTTCCTCACCCGTTACCCTAACGGAATAGGTTTGGTTTTGAAGAGGCATTATTACAAGCTTGCCATTGCCAGCAGATATGATTCCGTTGTAGCTGAACGTTGCACTTGAGCCTGGAGCTATAGAATATCCCTGTGGACCCTCGGCCTGGTTAGCGTCGAACGGAAGCATAAGCGTGCCGTTGGTGCTTATTATGAATGCCATCATGTTGTGGTAGTGCCCGTCGAATGCGTTTGCAGCTTGTATGAATCCCCTGAGCTTTACGTTGCTGACGTTGAAGTCATGCATTGACTCCATTACAGACAGATTTAGCTTATTCTGCATGTTTGCACGTATCGAATTGAATTCCGATGGGCTTACGTTGAAGCCGAATTCGCTGTTGAACGCAGAGTAATTTGAAGTTATTGCAGTTAGATTTATGCTGCTGTTTGCAATATGGCCCAAGAATCCCGACATATTATGGCTTTCTAGAGCCGAAGATATTCCAGCCTTTATTCCTGTGCTTAGATTTACCCCGTATTTGCTTGCAAGCTCCCCGTAAAGCGAGCTCAGATTATAATTCCCGTTTGAATATTGGCTTATTATTGACGTTATTCCGCCGAAGCCGCCGGACTGGAACAGATATGGCTCTGGAACCTGCTGCACTGCGGCATGAAGGCGGGCATTGGCACCTGCACTTAGATTCATGCCCATTATCCCGAATAGAAGTATGTGGTTTACATAAGCAGTCGAATTTCCGGAGTTCTTTACAGTAACGCTAAAGTCCGTGTGATTGGCTTCTTCGCTTAGCGATGCGCTTGTTATGGCTATTTTAGGAGTTGCGAGCGAAAGCTTGGAGTGTATGTTTGCATTGAGCCTTGCCCTTGCGCCTACTTTTACAACAGTGCTGTTCACATTGCTAGAGCCCACTATAACTGCTTTTACCGATGGCACCATTACGAACATAGTCTGGTTTGTTGAGATTATCTGCACTATGGTTGGCGAAAGATCGACAAGCACGGCGCCGCTTGTGGCGTTGACGTTGCTTACGTGCACGTCAAGCTTGTTTGATGGAAGCGTCACGTTGTAAGTAGTGCCGTTTATTGTGATTGTGGAAGAACTCACATTCAATATTATTGAGTCGTATGACTTTGTTTTGTTTAAAGATGCGATGCCAAGCGTCTGCGAAACGTTAAGCAGTGAAAGCAGGTCTATCGTGCCTGAGGCGTTTATGTTCACAAAGCCAGAGGAATTTGTTGCGCCGGTTTCGTGCAGCCTAGCTCCGCTGAACGTAACGTTCAGCGCGGTTGTACCTGAAGGTACCTGAGCCGGATCCGTAAGCATCAACGCTACCGTGCCGTTAGACGAAACCGAAGGAGAAACCGTAGTAGTCGCAATCGATGGCCTTGGCGTTACAAGCCCTATCGCTATGTATATTATAGCGAGTATTACTATTATCCCTATTATGTAGCTTACTGCTTTATTCACCATGCAAACACATTTTATTATCCCAATCAAAGTTTAAAAATCATTGCTTTTGGTAAGATTTAAATATATTCTTACCGAATATTTTTGCTAGCGCCTAAGGCACGCCCGTTGTGCTTAGGTGAAAGAATGAATAAAACAGAAAAGACAAGCGGTGCGGAAAGCACCAGAGAAAGTAAAAGCATCTTGGGATCCTTCTGGGAGAAGGAAGAGATGAATTTGGGCGTGCCGAACATGAGAGTATTGGAGAAATATCTTCCATATCTGCGGCGCTAGTGAATGGGTGAAAACCATTCTTCCCTCTCTGCGGGGCTGTTTTTATGATTATGAAAATCAGTAATTATTCTTCCTTTGGTACTGCCATCTCTTTGAAATCCTTGTCGGCCACTTCTATGTACATGCAGTAGCCCAATCCGTCCTTCAATGGCCCGTTAAGTTCCTCTCCAGGTATCGCTTCAACGGCCTCTTTAGTATATGGAGGATTTCTGAGATCCAGCCATCTGGAATCTGTGTGCGTGGTTTTTACGAGCCTTTCCGCCCTTGAAATGGTTTTTTCGCTTACAAAAAGCTTCGAGTGGCTCCCTCTTGTAAGCGAGTCCAGCAGTTTCTCGGATATGGCCTTCCTTGCAAAATCTGCTTTTTCTTCCCGTGAAATTGGCTGTCCTGATTTTATTAGCTCTGATGCGACAGGCGCCAGCCTCAGGGCATCGGCTTCGTCGTATACGCTGCCGCTTATTTTTCTTTTTGAAAGGATCATGCGCTCCGCTATCCTTTCTACATTATAGTGGTCCACAAGAAGAAGCCCGTGAAGCAGCGCGCTTTTTACGCCCCAGAATATGGCGTGGCTTGCAATCACCTTTCCGCCTACGTTTATAGTTGATGCTTTGTTGTCCGCATATACTTCCTTTATGCCTAAATCCGAAAGCACAGAGGCTACATGCTCTGCGAAATACTTGCGCATGTCCTCGTAATGCCTGAAGCTCCCGTCCCGCGGCACGGTAAACGTGTACGCTAGGCAAGCCCTGTCAAACTCCACATGAGAACCTCCAGTTATGCGCCTTGCAAGATCGAATGACGCGTCTCCTGCCTTCACGTTCTTAGGCGATTCTCCATACCCCAAAACTACCGAATCCTTCTTGACATTCCAGAATCTTATTCCTGCCACGTTTCTCAATGCACTTTCCTCAAGCATGAGCTCCTCGAGCGCCATGTTCTCGGATATGCTTAAGTTGTTCAACCCCCAGTATTCGTAGTTAAACATATATGTATATTATACAGTTTAAAATAAAGATTTTGTCATGAAGGTGCAGCCACAATGCAGGATAATAAAAAAATTAGCTTGTATCTCCTGACTGCTTATGCCGCCATCCTACTTATCTTAGGCTCGCTGATTGTCTTCAGGATAAATTCCATAGGAGGCTATTACTGGGATTTTACGGCACATATGCTTTATGCCAAGGCTCTTGCGAGCACGGAGTTTTATTCGAGCATTGCCAACCATACTGCAGCGCTGGCAATATCGTATGAGAATATCTTTTATGTAGAATGGTTCAGGGCCCCGCTCATGTCTGTACTGATGGTACCGTTCATACCAATGGGTTCCTACGGGCCAATGTATTATGTGGTTGCAGAATTGGCGTTTTTGATAATTGCGTCGATATATGCAGCAGATTCGATGAGCACGAACCGGTTTCTCATGCTGGCCATGCTCTTTACTCCTTATGTGGTGATATACCTCACGCTTCTCAATGGGGCTGAAATATTGTCCATGGCGCTGCTTTTGCTTGGGATAGGGCTTGCGGCCAGAGGAAAATGGCAAGCGGGATTGGTGCTGAGCCTTGCTGGCCTGGCAAAATATTTTTCTTCTATATTCATACTGCTTCTGTTTTTCCTTCCGAAAAGGGAAAGGCTGAAGGGGCTATTGTCCTATCTTGCAGTTCTTGCAGCATGGTTTGCGGTAAACTTTGCAGCATTCGGCAACCCTATCGAAAGCTATCTCCAGTCGTTTGGCGAGGCATTCATAATTTATAAGGTAAGCGAAAGCAGCATAGTAAGCGCCGCCGTTCAATCCTACTCGATAATATTTGCGTACATAATCCCTTTTGTATTTGCCGCGGCAGCGATTTCGGCAGTTATGCTTCTGCGGAGGAAGGGCACGCCGGCCAAAAAGCGCAGATCTTTGCTAAACGGTTTCGAATACAAAGAGAAGATAGTAATCGTTTCCTTTTTGCTTGCGCTCATTGGAACTGCTGCGGTGTCAATACATGCATCAATAAACAACCTGCCCAGATGGGGATATGAAATATATGCATGCACTGCGCTGCTGCTGGGGGTGCTTTTTTCGAGGGCTATTAATAAGTATAGCCAGTACAAAAGATACGCATATGCTGCTATTGCCTTGGCTGCGATAGTCTACGTTTTTATTTTGGCAGTGTCTTATTCCGGGATACAATCCCATTACCCATTCGCTTCGCTCGGAACGAAGAACGCCACGGTACTTGGTGCAGTCATGGAAATAAAAAATCTTGGGATTGAGAACTGCAGCATGATATCCAATGCGTGGGTATATCTAAGGTATTACGGGATACCTGCGCATTATCCCGGGAATATGAATTCGACGAGCGATAAATACCCTGCGGTCGTAATCAATAACGTAGGAATAAATGCAAATAGCGTAGATACTGAAGGCTATTCCGTTGCCAGTCTGGGCAAGAATTATGGAATATATTTCCCAAGCAACTATTCATGCGTCGTATTTTCGCGATGACTTCATGAATAGTTAGGGGTTTCCCTCCTGTATGGCCTGCGCCCTCCGCGGCTTTTTTCTCTTCCGCCATACCTTTGGCTGCCGCGGTTCCTGTCCCTGGACCCGTATCTGGAGCCGGAGGATGAACCATGCTCGCGGTCGCCGCCGTAATGGCCATGGCTGTTCCCGTCGAAGTGGCTGCTGCGCTGACCACCGAAGCGCCTCGGTCCGCGGTCGTGTTCCTGGCTAGAGAAGTATTTCCCGAAATTGACGTTCTTGAACTTGTCCAAGTCGAGATTGACCATTTTGAACTTTATTCCGGCATATTTTTCCACGGCGTATATGAAAGACTGTTCATCCCGCTGCACTATGGTAAAAGCTCTTCCTTCCCTTCCCATCCTGGCGGATCTTCCGACCCTGTGGATGTAGATTGCGGGCTCGTCAGGAGAATCGAAGTTTATTACGTCGCTGACGTCTACTATGTCGAGCCCCCTTGCAGCCACGTTTGTCGCTATGAGAAGACCTCCGTCCACGTGCCTGAAGCGGCTAAGTGCAACCTCTCTTTTTGCCTGTGTTATGCCACCGTGAAGAAGTATTGGCTTGAAGCCGTTGTCGGAAAGTATCCTGTAGAGGGTTTCAGTATTCCTCTGTGTCTTTGAGAATACTATTGCCTTTTTGGGCTTGTATTCGTCAAGATAAGCGAGCAAAGCCGAGAATTTCGAAGATTTGCTCACCAGCGAATAAACATTCTGTATCTTTTTTACTGCCAGTTCTTCCTCTCCGCCAACCTCTATATTTTTGATGTCGTGCATATATTCGTATGCGACCTCCTTTATCCTGTTTGGCATCGTAGCCGAGAACAGCATCATCTGTTTTTTCTCCGGCATGTTTTCTATTATGTATTTTATGTCGTCTATGAAACCCATCTCGAGCATTATGTCTGCCTCGTCCAGGACAAGGAACTTTATCTTGCTGAGGTCAAGCATGCCCCTTTCCATCAGGTCTATTATTCTGCCCGGAGTGCCTATCACTATGCTTGCGCCGGAACGTATCTTGTCTGCCTGTGGGTTTATCGACACTCCGCCATAAACTATGGCGTTCCTTATGCGTGTGTATTTTCCAATCTTTGTAAATACGTCTGATATCTGTATCGCGAGCTCCCTTGTCGGGGCTATCACAAGAGCGTGAACGCCTGATTTTGAGGGTTGCTGAACAAGCATGTCCAATATAGGTATCGCAAAAGCTCCGGTTTTGCCGCTGCCAGTCTTTGACCTCACTATAAGGTCCTTTCCCTCAAGGGCGTATGGTATCGCTTCAACCTGCACTTCAGTCGGGCTCGTAAAGCCCATCTCTCCAAGGGCCTTTTTTATTTCTGCTTTTAGGCCCGTACTTTCGAAACTATCGAATCTGTCCAATGAATCACTTTTTAGCGTAAAGCCAAAGTCAAAATAAGGCACCTTGTGTCTATGGCTTACATACCGCGTTAAGCGGGAAAACAAGACGCCTTCGCAAACAATGCAATTAAATTCTGCACATAGCTTTTAACATATACCATTTGAAGTGCTTAATATTTAATAGTGAGCCCGGGTGTGCCAACGCTGTTGAGTGCAAATCATGGCTCTACACTGTCCCTTATCTCTTTTATCGCTGCGGTGTCGTTCGACGCCATGTATGGCGAAAGGTCCAGGTCCTTCGGGCTCTTTTCAAGCTTCTTTTCATAGTTCTCATGAAGCAGCTTCCCCACTGCCTCGTCGTAATCGTGCCATTCTATGCCCAGGGATTCGACATACTGCTTCTCTATTTTCGTCGCCACCTCGTGGGCGTAAGGATATTGGTACAGGTCGTCGACAAGCCATTTCTCAACCAGCTCATGATGCAGGCCTATGGAATTTATTAGACTGAGCTTCTTTCCTTTTATTTCTATTTCCTTGGGAAGCGTCCTGGCTATGTATATCACCTTTCCATCCTTGGAATAGCCGCCGGTGTATTTTATATCATAATCGGTGCTTATGCTTATTCCATTGCTGGACTTTGTTTCACTGACGACACCCGTCTTTGCTCCAGCCTCGAAAACCTCCTTCCCGTCGGACTGCAATATCGTTCCGACTGTGAACTTCTTTTCTGACTCTATACGTATGTAAGTTGGTTCCTTGTAACTTATCGCTTTGAGTATTTCGATTTTTTCCGAATTCCTCGCGTATTCTATGACTTCGAAATCTTCCATCGTTTTCACTTAACCCATAATCATTATTAGACTTTTCGGGATTCGGGTCAATATTCAACGATTTTAAAAATAGGAAGCTTCAGGATATTCCTGCTGGCAAAGCCAGAAAGCGCTATTACGAATGCAAACCCTATAGGTTTCGAGCCCTGCTTTCTTATGAGCTTTTCGGCTGCACTCGAGGTGCCTCCGGTAGCTAGAAGATCATCGGCTATGAGCACCCTTGAGCCTTGAGGCATTGCATCCCTTTGCAGTTCTATGGATGCTTTGCCGTATTCTAGTTCGTATGACTCGCTAACTACGTCCCTTGGAAGCTTGCCTGCCTTTCTTATCGGAACGAACCCTATCCCAAGCTCATCTGCAAGAGCAGTGCCTATTATGAATCCCCTGGCTTCTATGCCTGCAACATAATCAGGCTTGAAACCAAGCTTTGAAACCGCTTCTGAAGCTAGCGCCTGTATTGTGTCCTTGAACAATTGATGCGAAGCAAAAAGGCCAGTTATGTCCTTGAACATTATTCCCTTTTTCGGATAATCGGGAACATCCACTATGGCTGACTTTATGCGCTTGATAAGCTCTGCGTTTTCCGTTAAATCACTTGTTGAATTGTACTGCAGTCTCTATCTTTGCAGTTTCATTGTCCAGGCCATAGCGCTTGACTTTCTCTATGTCTACTCCTGACTTTCTTGCTAATTTTTCTACGAATTTCATCATTACCCATCCGCCAAGGCTTATCGTAGATGAAACGCCCGCCTTAACGACAGGATTGCCTTTGCTCTCCTTTCTGGCGTTTCTCAGTGCCATTTTATATAGATGCCTGTAGCTCGCATAGTACATTGCAAATTGCGATTCCGTAAGCATTCCGGCATTGAAGCCCTTGCTTTTTATAAGCCCAAGCGGTACGTTCTGCATTGGGGTCACGGTGAATTCTAACGGCCTGCCGTTAACGTACGAATTGCTCATCTTGTTTATGAGTGCAACGGTATCCCAATTGTCTTCAGGAGTTTCGTCTCGCTGGCCTGATTGTATTGTGAATGCGGGCCTCCAATAGTTCATAGTCATGTTCCTTGTGCCCTTCCAGACTATTTCGCTCCAACTTCCGTCGGGCCCTATCTTCAGTGGCAGGGTTTTATTTGGCATGTGCCTCTTTGCCAGCGAGTCGCTTCCAGTCTCAACACCTACCTGCACACCTATCCAATTTGAAGGGCCTGCTTTCATTATTTTTGAAAGCTTCGCGAGCATTTCTGGATATGCCGTGGCAGGTGATATCCTTGCATGCGTAGGGTTTGTCCTTCTTACTCCAGGTATTGACATTACATTTGTGACAAGGTCAATCAGAGCATCCTCGTTCGGTTCAAACTTGGCATTTGCATGCTTGAATCCGAAAAATTCATCCGTATGCAGCCATGCGTTGCTAAAGCCGCCCTGTTTCACGTTTACCTCTATTTCCTTCCTTATCATTTCATTTGTGTAGTATCTGAGCGGCCTCAGTGTTACCTCGCAAAAATCGCAGCCTATGCCGCATCCACGCATTATTTCTACCATACCTGAATGCACAGGACCTTGTATCAGCGGGATTTTCTCAAGCGCAACAGATGTGCCTATCTTAGGGCTCCTCGATATAAACTTGGGATTATTTACATAGCTCCTGTGGAAATCGTCATCGATGGTCATATATCCCTCGAAGAATTTATCCTTATCCAGCGAATTTTGGCTTATCTGTTCGAAAAGCTCGCAGATTACGTCTTCCGATTCTCCCTGGAATGCGTAATCTATATTTGACTTATCCAGCTCTTCCGGATGCAGCGTGAATTCCCATACTCCAGGACCCCCAATCAAAAGTTTTGCTTTCTTTCCTTGCCTTGCCACGTTTATTTTGGCTATAAGCTTTCGCCATTCCCTGGCGACCCAAGCACCTTTGTCCGCGCCCATCAATACGAAATAGGACATAGTAAGGGGGCCAAGCCCTAGGGGATCCATAGTGTTAACAGCTATGATCTCTGTGTCATCCTTCACGAAATTAGAGAGATTGTCTTCATGGGCCACAACGACGTCGTTTCTGCCGTATTTCTGCAGCAGGGCAGCTTCAAGTTTGCGCAGCGCATATGTGGTTATGGTAGAGCGGCCTTCCGCATCTGCTTTGTACAGGGGGCCTTTCAAGAAATAGTATATTGAATTAGGTATTGCATGTGCAGGCGCACTTGGAAGAAATTCGAGCAGTGGAAAATGCCTATACGATGCAGATAGGCTTGAATCTGAAACCAATACATATTTCGCCATTTTGTATCACTTTGAAAAGCACAATAAATTATAGCTCTTGATTGTAAATGGATTTTTGATAATTGACCAAATTTATTAGAATATCATTTGAAGAATGTTTGATTTTAATCTGCTACAACCATATTTAAATTTTATTGTTTTTCGGTTATAATCTTGTAAAATTTATTCTGCTTTTGTTTATAGCTGAAGAAGCCGCAATTAGTGTAATTTTTCAGTTTGGTTTATCTATTTTATTTCCATAAATTAAAAAACAAGCGAATATTTTATGTTTTTTGGAAAATGGCAAGTTTAATTGTTATGGTGCATGCTTAGAAACGATATTAAGTATTAATGAGCTAAAATAGATTATCATTTGATTATAGTGTTTTTTATGGGCATATGTTCCGCATGTGGAAAAAAGATAGAAAAAGGAAAGGCATGCTTTACGTGCAACGATTGCTACAACACGTATTGTATGGATGATGGATACCAGTGTCCTGACGGAAATGGAGGTTATAAGTGCATGAACTGCGGCGGGAATTTGACGTATACTTACTGTTCCTACTGAAAATAGCTGCGCAGTGGAACAAACAGTACTTTGGCACTTTTGTCTTGACAAACTGGAACAGAGAAGAAGCAAGATAAAAAAGAAGCACTTCAGTTTATGAAATCCTTGTAGTTTCCACTTTCGAATTTGACTTTCACTCCAAGCCTTTCAAGCATTCTTTGCATGTCAGGGCCAGCCCCTCCTGCAATTACCTCGTTTACACCGTGCTCCTTTATAAATTTGGCAATTGTAGCATGATGCAGGCCCTCCTGCTCGGTTTCGTGAGATTCTCCCCATCTGACTTCTATTTCGGCTATCTTCTCTGCCTTTCCGTCTTTTGTATGTATGATGGCCACTTTCGGAGCCCTGCCTACTCCTGTCAACATTCCGTCCTCGCTTATTACTGCCATTATTGTTTTTTCCTGCAATGAATCACCAAGCACATAGCAATCCGCAATGCAACAATTTAAAGATTGGTTATTGCACATATGTATCCAGATAAACTGGCAGCATCCGGTATATGAATGACAAGAAGAATTCATAATCGTCGCAGATTGCAAGCCTTGGGTCGGAACAGGGTAATCTGCTTGGAATCTAGCACACAGTTGCAGTATAATGCACGAAATGCATATGCCTTATACGCATTTACTCACCAGCCAGTAAACGGCTGGCCCGTAGCTCGTGTTAAATTCTAGCCCATCTATATATTCTTCGTTGATTGGACAGCCATCTGGCACGGCATAGTTGATTGTGAATGAACTATTCCTAGCTAGCGTAAGACCATTTGTGTTTATAGTTTCATTTGTTATGGCAGGTCCGAATTTGGAAAACGGCCCATAAATTTCAGATATCACCATAGAGTTGTATGCAGTATTATTCAGCCTCACGCTCAATTTTGATGGTATGGGAGTACTACTCTGGTTGGCAACCGACGCAGGCATCCCGTTATTGATAGAGATATACGGAGACACATCGATATCATCGTATAAGTTATTGTTCGAAAGTTTTACATCAATTTCGTGTTCGCCCACAGTAAGGTTTACATTTGCTACGAGCCAGTTGAAATATCTTTTGTATCCTACTTCTTTTCCATCAATTTCCAAACTTATGGCCGGGGTGTTGGTAAGGTTTAGATTGCCAAGATTAACAAGCACAGTGTTATTTGTATATACTATCTGGTCGAGCGATGGTGGAATTGTTTTATTGTACAAAAACTCATATAGTTGATAACCTTCATATTGCGTTAAGGCCATTTTATACAAAAGCTGATAAAGCATGGTCGATTTGGTGCCGCTCGTAGCGGTTTGATTTCCAACAATATTGTTCAACGGGCTATTAACACCTGCAATCGTGCCCATCCATCCGAGTGGCGTGGCCACTATTGGCATAGTATAATTATTGCTGCATTCGATATTTGTGCTATTTATGCCTGTCAATTCAGTAACTTCGCCTGTTTCCAATGGAACCCATTCGCATTCGAAAATGGCTATTTTTCTTGACTCGGTCGATTCTGGCACACCCCTATTTGAGAAAGCATTGTTTTGCAATAGAACACCGAGCGATTGTGCAGCGCTAAGCAAATCTTCATCAGCAAGGATAAACGCGTATGTACTTCTTAGCGTATCTGCATTCCTCAATACTTTAGCTTTGTCAGAAGAGCTTATCAGCCCTAATGCCGTCAGGTTATTTGTAATAGTTGTCCATACCGTAGGATCGTAGGAACCCCAATTATTGTACTGTGGGTTATGTATCTTTGTGCCGGTTGCGTTTAAAACCGATCCAATACTGCTGAACGGGCTTGAAAGATTCAAGAGAATTTGATAATTTTTAGATGTTGAGAACACTTGATTGTATAAAGCTGAACTATTTAACAAGTAGCGCATATTCGCTCCGTACACACCTATCTGCGAATTAAGCTGCATAAGCGCAGAGTCGTTGCTGTTGTTTGCTTTATGGCCATAAGTGAGATAAAAGCCAACAGCAGCGATTATTAAGATAACAATCGCCGCAATCAGCATCTTCTTTTGCTTTTCCACATCAACCCTCAATTATGATATACCATATAACGTTCATTATAAAAATCTTGTGACTTTTTTTATATGATCACTGTTCATAAGCATATTCATGCCCAAATCGAGGGTTCGGCTTACTCATACATATGATATCGATTTCGGCGGCAGCATAAGCCTTAGGCTCTTACTTAGCAAATATATTTGGCATTGGCTGTAGAGCCTGTATTATAAGAATGGTGCCGCTGGTCGGATTTGAACCGACGACATTTCGGTCTTCAGCCGAACGCTCTCCCACTGAGCTACAGCGGCGCTGTATAGGTTTATTCCTTAATAAAGTATATAAATAGTTGCAATATTGGATTGCGTATCGCATTTTGCCCCGTGCATCTCCGCTTCAAAATGCGATTTTGCATAAGCTATTATAGAGTTCTTGGCAAATTAATCATGCCGTTAATACGGGGCATGCGCATGGCGCCAGACACCAAGATAGCATGGTCTGAACTGAAACCTTATTCGGACCTTGTAAATACCGATGATATAGAGCCAAGGCAGTATCAGATCAGCATAATAAAATCCATAGAAGGAGGAGCAAGCGAGCTCATAGTGCTGCCTACGGGGCTTGGAAAGACGGTGATAGCAGTATTTGCAATAGCCATGGCGCTTTACAAGGGCAGGAGGGCCATAATGCTTGCCCCTACAAAACCGCTGAGCGTTCAGCATTATGAATCTGCAATCAGGATGCTCAAGCTCAATCCTGACGACATACTGCTGCTTACGGGCACAACAAAGGCTGGAAAGCGTTCCGAAATGGCTTCGAAGGCAAGGGTCATAATAGGAACTCCGCAGACAGTGTCCAACGACCTAAGGAGCGGAAGGATAGACATGGGCGATTTTGGTATCGTTGTGCTTGACGAGTGCCACCATGCAGTCGGCAGGTACGCTTATACTTACATTGCTGACGAATGCAAGTTCAAGGGCGTGCAGCTGGTTGGGCTTACAGCTTCCCCGGGAAGCGACAGGAAAAAGGTGGTCGAGCTCATAGAAGCGCTTGGAGCCACCAGAATAGAGGCAAGGAGCTCTTTCGACGCTGATGTCGCCCCTTACATAAAGGGCAATGACACCCAGACGATATACGTGGAGAATTCAAGGATTGTGAAATCCATAACGGCCACGCTCAAGAGCATAATAAACCAAAGGCTCAGGAAGCTTTACGAAGTAGGGCTGAGCCCGACCCCGGAATTCGAGCGAGTGCCAAAGAAGAGGCTGCTCATGATAGGGGACCACATAAAAAGGCTCAATTCGAGCAACTACAAGTTCGCTGCCATATTCAACTATGTCTACGTGCTTGACCTGATGCACGCTTATGACCTTATATCAACTGAAGGGCTGTACCCTTTTGTCAATTACATTGAAAGCCTTCGCACCAGGGAAAAGAGGAGCAAGGTGGTTGACAGCATCCTTAAGAATCCCCAGCTCGAAGCCGCAGTGAGCGCGGCCAACTCTGCATTAGATTCCGGGGAAGAGCACCCGAAGATGGATGCACTTCTGCAATTCTTGAAAACAGAGCTTAACGGCAAAAGCGCGATGGTTTTTGCCCAATACAGGTCCACCATACGCAGCATTGTGAAAAGGCTGATTGACAACGGAGTCCGCGCGCAGGGTTTCGTGGGAAAAAAAGAGGGCATCAAGCAGTCCGAGCAGGAGGGCGTCATAAGCAGGTTCAGGAACGGGGAATTCAATGTCCTTGTGGCTACTTCTGTTGGCGAGGAGGGATTGGACATACCTGCCGTTGACTATGTGGTTTTCTACGAGCCCATACCTAGCGAGATAAGAAACATACAAAGGAGGGGCAGGACCGGAAGATTCAGGATAGGAAAGGTAGTCATACTCGTGGCTAAGGGGACGAAGGACGAAGCGTACCTCATGATATCGCGCGTGAGGGAGAAGAGGATGTTCGATACAATTATAAAGCTGAAAGAGCAGATAGAAAGCGGTAAATACAGGCCAGGGAAAAAGTCAGGGCAGGTGAAGCTTTAGAATGTTGAATTATGACATAGTTTTCATATTCGTTGCTGGAGTCGCATTCCTAGGGTTTATACTGAACGCGCTTTTCGACAAAATCAACATAACGAGCGTACTGCCGTTGATGCTCATAGGCCTGCTCATAGGCCCAGTGTTCCACTTTGTGAATACGGGGGCTGGCAGCACGATAGCGGATTTGACCCCTTACGTTACAGCGCTCGCGGTATCTTTCATACTTTTTGATGTTGGTATAAACATAAGGATAAGCAAGCTGAAGACAGTATTCAAAAAGGCAACCAGCTTCACTTTCGAGCTTGCTACTGCTACAGGTATCGTAGTAGGAATAGTCACGTTTCTTGCATTCCATTATACATTAGGGTGGACAATCGCCGAATCGTTCATATTCAGCTTCGCGCTTTCGGGACCAAGCAGCATAATAGTCCCTACTCTAGTCAAGGTAATAAAGGTAGGTGATGACCTCAAGACAACCCTTGTTTACGAGAGCGTAGCTTCGGACACACTTGAGCTGATAATACCTATATTGCTTTTAGACATAATAGCAAGCGCAGGGATAACCGGAATTGCCATAGTCGGATTGGTACTGAGCGCAGTCGTAGGTTCGATAATATTCGGCCTTGTTTCTGCGGTCTTTTGGCTTTTCATACTTAACAGATTCAAAGCTTACAGTGAAAGCTATTCATGGATGCTAACGATAGCCATGGTCATAGCGACGTATGGGATATCCGAGCTCATAGGATTCAACGGCGCAATAACCATATTCGTATTCGGAATACTTTTCAGCAACATAGGCTCGGTAAAGCCAAGCACAGATCCGGTGCATGAGCCGAATTTCGTGGAAAAATTCCTTGCAGTGCCGTACAGCATAGACCACATAAAGGATTACCAGAAGGAGATTGTTTTCTTCACGAGCACCTTCTTTTTCGTCTATATAGGGATGCTCTTCACATTCAGCGGCGTATACATTGACTCGTTGGTGTTTGCAGTCATGATAACGTTCGTGATAATGCTGGTCAGGTTTATGGGTTCAGGATTGCTTAAGAAATTCCTTTCGAACGACCAGAAGGAAGCGGTAAAACAAAGAAATTTCATATCCTACAATGTGGCGAGGGGACTTTCCCCGGCAATAGTAGCCACGCTGCCGCTGACATACGGAGTAGTCATACCTGGTTTCCTGGATTCGATATTCTTGGTCATACTCATAACCAACATCGCCTCGACTGCAGGCATATTCATGGCTTACAGGCACAAGCCAGTCGAAGTAATGAAAGCAGGCCAGGCTCCAAGCCCGGTTTGATGCGTAGCGATCCCGGAAAGTATTATATACCGAATCTGAGAATACATACCGGTGTATCGGTGCACAGGTATATAAAGGGGGCAAGGAGCGAACGCGAGCTTATAAACACGCTTTATGAAAAGGAATACTCTGTTATGAGGAGCGCCGGGAGCGGCGTAAATTCCCTGAGCCCGGACATAATAGCGTTTAAATCGGGAAAGGGCTTCGCATTCGAATGCAAGGCTTGGAACAAGGACAGGCTGGCAATAGAGCCGGACAAGTTCGAAGTATTGAAGAAATGGGAAAGCAACACGGGCATGGATACGATGATAGCATGGCGCATGAACGGCAAGGGCTGGTTTTTCATAAAGCTGGACGAGATGAAAAAGACCCCAAAGAGCTATTCCGTGACAAAGAAGTCTGCCCTGGAAATAAACAGGCGCATAGGCTTCATGCCAGGGCTTGATGACATGCAGTAAAGACTTATATATCTATCATTGCTTAATGTTAAAACTGTAAACATATAACACTACGAACTGGGTAATCGTACTGCTATAGGTGTTGAAATGTGGCATCATATTACAAGTGATTCTTATAATTCTGCCGTCTATATAAATAGCGGCGGCAGTATTTCACTGGCTTTAGCCGAAACCGGGTTAGAGCGTGCCGCGTACTACCACCAATAGCCTTGCGAATCCTAATTTAGTAGGGTGGTAAATATGGCAAAGACGTACATAGATATAGTAAAATACATGATAGAAGCCAGATTTGAAATATCCGGCTCGGTTGAAAAACCAGATATAATAGGTGCAATATTCGGCCAGACCGAAGGCCTTCTTGGACCTGATCTGGACCTTAGGGAATTGCAGAAAAACGGCAAGATAGGCCGCATAGAGATCGAAAGCGGATCCACCAACAACAAGACGTACGGAAAGCTGATGCTGCCAAGCTCTTTAGGCAAGGTAGAAACGTGCATACTTGCAGCTGCGATAGAATCCGTTGACAGGGTCGGGCCATTCGAGACAAACTTCAAGATAGACAAGATAGACGACACCAGGAACGAGAAGCGCAACAAGGTTATAAACAGGGCAAAGGAGCTCGTCAAATCGCTGCTCACCAACGTCATACCGGACAGCAAGGAGATAAGCGAGATGGTAGAGGCCGACGTAAAGTCAAGCACAGTAACACATTACGGCACGGACAACCTTCCGGCTGGGCCAGACATAGCGAAAAGCGACAGCGTAATAATAGTAGAAGGAAGGGCCGACGTGGTCAACCTGCTGAAAAGCGACATAACGAACTGCATTGCGGTTGGCGGGGCAACGGGCACCATACCAAAAACGATAACCGATCTTTGCGCACAGAAGGAGGTCACCCTTTTCGTTGACGGAGACAGGGGAGGGGACATAATATTCAAGGGAATATCGAATGTTGCAGACGTAGATTACGTAGCAAAGGCCCCAGACGGCAAGGAAGTGGAAGAGCTCACGCGAAAGGAGATAATAAAGGCGCTTAGGTCAAGGATACCATTCGAGCAGACTTCAGTGGGGAGGCAGCATGCGAAGGATGAGCAGCAGAACCAGCAGCACAGCAATGGAAACGGCCAAAGGCCACAACAGAGGCAGCAGCCGCAGAGGAACCAGGACAGCTATAAGGGCGAAGAAAGGCAGCAGAGGCGTAGCTACGAACCACGTGACGCACAGCAGGAAAGAAAGATATTGAGCCCAAGCGAGATAGCAACAAACCTCTCGGAAAGGCACCAGAACAGCACAAGAGAAGAAGGCGTAGTGGAAGAGGTCGAAGAAAGCAAGGATAGCATAGGAAGCATAGAATTCGACAACCATGCGAATGCCCCGGAGCCCTCTAAAAAATACATAGACGCGCTTGCGGAACTTAAGAATACACTCCGTGGCAGGCTATACGATGCGGATGGAAAGATGGTCAACGAGATACCGATAAGGGACCTGATACAGACAGTCCAGAGCACCGACGGCACGAATGCGATAGTATTCGACGGGATAATAACACAGAGGCTCATAGAGCTGGCTTATGGGAAAGGAGTCAAGGAGATATATGGAATAAGGTCAAGCCAGATAACCAAGAAATATGGGGACCTGCTGCTTTACACCAAGGAGTGAAAATACTCCTTTCTTTTTTCCTTTTTTGTCTTTGAGATCAGCGTAGCGCAGGTAAGGCAAATCTAGTTAAGCTATAAATATTTAACTATTTTAAATTTAAAATAGTTTAGATTTAAACCATTTTTAAACTGGCAGTTTTTGCAAAAATTGAGTGAAGGCATGGACAAAAAGGAGTTCAGCACCAAGTACATGAGCAAGGAAATGCGCAGGATGATATTCAAGCTCATGCTACTGAGCGAGATAAAGGAGAAGAAAAGATATCCCTACGAGCTGATAGAGCTAATGGCAACTCAGAAGGCCGCGTTCATAGGATCCAAGAAGGACGAGATAAAGAACGACATTTACAATATAATAAGGGGCCTTGAAAAATCGGGCTACGTGAAGATTGTCTCGAGCAACGGTAGAAAGCAGGACAAAAAATACTACAAAATTACCCCCCAGGGGAGGGCGGCTCTTCTTAAGTCAAAGAAGCTGATGCTGAGCTACATGAAGGAGCTCGTGAGGCTTGTAAAGTAGGTGTATTGATGGCGGGAGAAGTCATAGAGATAAAGAACCTTGTCAAGAGGTTTGGGGATTTCACTGCAGTAAACGGCATAAGCCTCGGCATAAAGGAAAATGAGATATTTGGAATCCTTGGCCCAAACGGCGCAGGTAAGACTACCACGATAAACATGCTGCTAGGGCTCATAATTCCGACAGAAGGCACGATAATCGTAGACGGATACAACATAAGAAAGAACCCGGAGATTATAAAGGAGAAGATGGGCTTGATGACCCAGGAAACGGTGGTCGACGGAGACTTGACAGCCCAGCAGAACCTTGAGATATTTGCAGAGCTTTATGGAATGAAAGGGAAGGACAAGGAAGAAGCCATAAATTACGCGCTTGAAGAGGCAGACCTGGTAAATTTCAGGAATGCAAAGGCCGGATCTTTCTCTGGAGGAATGCAGAGGAGGCTTAACCTGGTAAAATCCATGCTGCATAGCCCCAAGATACTTGTTTTGGACGAGCCGACAACAGGTCTTGACGTGCAGAACAGGGTAAGCATGTGGGACAGGATAAGGAAGCTCAACAAGAGCGGCGTCACGATAATACTTACTACCCAGTATTTGGAAGAGGCCGACTCGCTGTGCAATAGGATTGCAATAATAGACCACGGACAGCTCAAGGCGATAGGAACACCCGGAGAGCTCAAAAAGATGGTTAGCGAGGGCAACATAATAGACATATCATTAAGGTTTGAAGACATAGAAAAGGCGCAGAAGGCGTTAAAGCAGAAGTTGAAGATGGATTGCAAAGTAGTGGCGGATAGGATAAGCATAAATGCAGGGAAGGAGGACGTCAAAACTCTGAGCTCCATAATATCTGTTCTTGAAAAAGAGAAGATACCTATAATTGCTGCCTCGATGCACCTGCCAACGTTGGATGACGTGTTCATAAGCCTAACTGGAGGAACGATAAGAGACGAGCTTGGAGAGCAGAAATCAAACGCATCCAAGATAATGTGGAGGAGATGAAAATGTCGAACATAGTCATTTCTACCCTGCAGAAAGCTTACATACTGTACAAAAGGGACATGCTCATATTCAAGAGCAACATAAGGGCGAACATAGTCAGGACAATCCTCTTCCCGCTAATAATACTGATATTCTTCAGCAACATAGGGGCGGTTGCCCACAACGTGCCCGTAGGAGTTGTGAATACCGCGAACAACGCCAATTCTTACAAATTTGTTCAGGCACTCTATGCAACTTCTTCGGACGGCCTGTTCAAGGTTGTTAGCATACCTTCGATAAGCCAGGGAATGTCGGAAGTTGACTCCGGACAGGTTTCGCTTCTATTGATAATAAACCCAACTGTAGGCTCCAAATCCTCAAGCACAGGAATACTGGCTTACTACAGCAGCCCAGATGCCTCCACGGTAGAAGGCATATTGCCCACCATAAGCAGCGTCGCTTCGGAATTCTATTCAGGCATAGGATCCAGGGGCATAGTGCCGCTAAACGCACAACCGCAGGCCCCCGACACCGAGTTTGCACCGACGCTAACTTCAGGGCTTTCAACAAACTACGAGGACTTTTTGGTTGGAGGCGTAATAGCGCTTGTTGCAGTATTCGGCACCCTTTTCGGAGGAGGCTTCACGCTCATAACGGACAAGCAGCTAGGAAACCTCAAGGCGCTTTTAATAACGCCTTTGAACAGGTCCTCGGTGATGCTTGGAAAAACCATTTACACCCTAACGTTATCAGTAATAAGCACGCTGCTCGTCATAGTCATATCCCTGTTCTTCGGGACCACGATACTGATGGGATTTGTAGGCGTAGTATGGATATTCATACTCGTCCTAATGCTCACGCTCGGATTTACCGGCATATCGCTGATAATGGCTTCCAGGGTCAAGAAGCCAGAAATTTATGCGATATTCACCCAGACAATAGCGCTTCCGCTATGGTTCCTCAGCGGCGCGTTCTTCCCGGCAGCGTCAATGCCAACTTGGATGAGGGTAATATCCACAGTGAATCCAATGACGTATGCGGTTGACGGCATAAGAGATGTAATGATAACCGGCTCGTATCCGCTCAGCACGGCTCTGCCACAGATAGGCATACTGGCGCTGTTCGCGGTCATAATGCTAGGTTTGGCGATTAAACTGTTCAAGGTGCAAATAGCATGAGAGGTAAAAAGATGTATTTGAGTTCGAAGGCTGGAGTCGCGGCAATTGTTTTGCTGCTTGCAATGTTCTACGTTGGTATGGCTTCGGCACAGGTTTCTGGGCAGTCCGGCAGCATATCAAGCACGCCGCTGTCGCTGACCAACCTGTACGTTTCGCCTACGCCGGTAGTGGCTGGAGACACTGTGAACGTTACGTTCCAGCTATTCAATTCGTATTCACAGCCGCTGCAGGATGTAAATATACAGCTCGTATCGCAGGACCAGATAATAAATGTTTCCCCGGCGTACAGCTCCATAGAGAGCAGCATCGGCACTGGACTCGTAGGAGCCATAGGGTTCGACGAATTCAGCTACACGCTGCACATACCTTCAACGCTCCAGCAGGGAGATTACCCGATATACATAATAGCCACATATAGGACTTCGGTAACATCAGCAACAGGGCAGAGCGTAAGCACGCCCATGGAATCAGAAATACCGATATACCTGTATGTATACGGAAAGCCTGCTGTCAAGGCCACCGCTGTGCCTACAACACAGATAAGCCCTGGAGAGCCGTTCAGCCTTGGCATAAGCGTTCTAGATACCGGCACAGGCCCGATGACAAACGCAACGCTGACGCTCAGGAACTCGAGCAGCTTCAGCATAATAGGCACACCTACGTTCAATCTGGGCGCGCTCAACGAAGATTCGGCAGTACAGGTGAGCGAACCAATGATTGCATCGCAGAACATAACACAGGGTACGCATTACCTCAATGGAACAGTGACATATGAAAACGGCCTTGGCAAAATGCTCACTTCAAACGTGTCGATGCCAGTGAGCGTAGTCATAAACTCACCAAAGATAATCGTAAGCCTGGCAGGATCAGAGCCTTCTTCATTATATGCAGGAGCGAACCAAAGCGTTGAGCTCCTCGTACAGAATATAGGCACTGGAACTGCAAGAAATATAAGTGCAGAGTTCACGAACGGGCCATCCATAAGCGTGAGCAGCAGCGTCAACAGATTTTTCATAAACAGCCTTCCAGGAGGAGGCTCGGCTACAGAACAGATATATGTCAACACCTACGGACAGAATATAACGAACACTTCGATAGGAGCCCATTTGAGCTATGAGAACGCAAACTACAACAAAACGTATACATCGAACCAGCAGCTCAAGCTGAACGTCGAAGGCTCGGCGCTATACAGCGTGGTCGGAAGCAAGGCAAGCCTGAGCATCGGCTCTACATATGTCCCGGTAACTTTCCAGATAAAGAATACGGGCAACGAGCCTGCAAATTCGGTGCTTCTGACAATGGAGAGCGTATATCCGGTAAGCATGGTCTCGTCTACGTACTACATAAACGGCATAGCCCCGAACCAAACAGTTAACGCTACGTTCTACGTGAGCGTAGACAGCTCGGGACAGGCAGGAGACTACCCGATAACGCTTTACGAGCAGTGGAAACAGCCCAATAGCCCACAGAGCCTAGAATTCTCAGGCTCAACGCAGTACTTCGTGGCCGTTGGCACAACCACCAGCAACGCTTACGGGTACGTTGAAGATGCAATAGGCATCATAGTCTTGCTTCTGATAATAGCATTCATAGTGCGCAGGGCAAGGAAAAACAGAAGCAAAAGCAAGGATGAAAAGCCGAAGAGAAAGGCATAAATTTATAACCGGATTATAAATATCGGGTTAGCCCCGGTATTTAATCCACGGTGAGAATTATGGCTACGGGAAACATATTGGTAGACAAGATTATGAAGAAATACGGGGTTCCCGATTGGGTAAAGCCCTACGTTTACGCGTACATAAGGAGCAATCCGTTGAACGCGGTCAGGCGTGGCATAAGCTTCATAGACGTCAAGAGAAAGAGGGGCAGGATAACCGGCAACGTCATAGAGCTGCCCAACTCCGTGCAGTTCGAAGTTTCCGATGTAACAAGGATAGTCAGCCTTTTTTATGCAGGCGAGGAAGAAAGCTCAAGGATAGCAGAATCCTGGTCTAAGGACTTGCACGACTACGATTCCAAGAGATATGCAGAGCATTTCGCTGCCTTGAGCGAAATAGAGCAAAAGCACCTCAGGGCCATAAAGAACATGCTCGAAGGGCTTGGGAAAAAATCCGGAAGCGAAACGGCCGAAGTCAGGGCCCTGTTTGAGAAGCTTGGCTCCATAACCGACTGGAAGGAAAGGATAATATCGTACGACCTTGTCCTAAAGTCGTCTTACGGGAGCATATTTGGAAACATATTTTACAAGGTTTTCTATCCTGTCATGCCGGAATACATGCGCTCTTTCGGAAAGGCCTTCTCGTCCGAGGATACGGAGGCAGGCTGGGGCTATGAAGAGGCGAAGAGGATAATCAGGGACAAAGAGATAGATGCGCATAGGCTAGTGCAGCTTTTCAACGATCTGCTGCCGCTCGTTGGCAGCGTAGTCAACGCAAATATGGATATAGCTGAAAAAGCTGGAATAAACAAGGAAGTCAGCCTTCTTAGGGATATAGCCATAGCTTATCCTGTTTACATTTCCAAGGAATGCGGAGCAGATATAGATGCGGAGAAGGAAACGGCTGCAATACTTGAAACGCTCAAAAGAAGAAACAAGCCAGCAAAGGAATAAATACGTTAACCGAGAAATAGTACCAATGGCCTTGTAGGGTACGCGAGTCCCTGCAGCATTATGCGCAACAAAGTGATATACATGGCAGACAACGAAAGAATTAACGACGCAGGAAGAGAAAATGTTGTATACATAGGCAAGAAACCGACGATGAACTATGTGCTGGCTGTTGTCACGCAGTTCAACAGCGGAATGCCTGAGGTCACTATAAAGGCAAGGGGCAACGCAATATCCAGGGCTGTGGACGTCAAGGAAATAGTACAGAACAAGTTCCTGCCTGGCCTTAAGGAGAAGAGCATAAAGACTTCATCCGAAGAGATAAGCAACGAGGATGGAACGAAATCGAAAGTGAGCGCCATACAGATAGTGCTGATGAAGTAAAAACCCTATTTTTTATTTTTTATTCTTTTCTCTGCGCAGTGGCGCCTTTTAGAAAACTATAAATCCCTTATAATACAAATAGTCGTGGTTCGGGCCCGCATATGGGCTCGTTTCTGATTGCTTGATGTGTGATTTTCATGATAAGGACCGCTTATGTCAATGAGATAACCCCTGAGATGGACGGCAAGGAGGTTACCGTAGCCGGATGGGTTCACGAAGTCAGGGAGCTTGGCAAGGTAACGTTTCTGCTCTTGAGAGACATGAGCGGGATAGTCCAGATAGTTGCCAAGAAAGGCGTTACTGACGAATCGGTAATCGGTGCGTTGTCGCTGCCCAAAGAGAGCGTCATAAGCGTCAGAGGAACCGTGAAAGCCAACAAAGAGGCAAGAGCCGGATATGAGATAGTTCCTATAGAGGTCAAGAACCTCAATCCGCTTTCGGCCAACGTACCGTTCGAGGTTACCGGAAAGGTCCCCGTAGATCTGGATGTAAGGCTGAATTACAGGTACATAGACCTTAGGCGCATACAAAGCACCGCCATATTCAGGATAGAATCGACCATATTGAATTCTTTCAGGGAAAGCCTGCAGCAGAAGGGCTTCAACGAGATAAGAACATCTTCTATAGTGGCAGAGGCCACAGAAGGTGGCTCTGAGCTCTTCGAAATAAAATATTTCGACGAGAAGGCATTTTTGGCTCAGTCGCCGCAGCTTTACAAGCAGCTTGCGGTAATAGGTGGGCTGGACAAGGTATTTATGGTAATGCCTGTTTATAGGGCAGAAAAATCCAATGACACTTATCACATAAACGAGATAACGCAGATGGACATTGAGATGGGCTTCGCAGACCATAATGATGCAATGCAGCTTCTTGAGGAAACCCTCAAGCGCATAATCGGCGATGTCAAGAGGAGCAACGTGCGCGAGCTTGAGGAGCTCGGCGTGAAGCTAGATGTCCCTTCCGTAAAGCGCGTTTCTTATGAGGAAGCTGTAGAAAGCCTGAAAGCCCACGGCGAGAGCATAAAGCCAGGGGATGATTTTTCAAGAGAGAATGAGGTTAAGCTGGGCGAGATATTCGGAGATGCAGTTATGGTATACGAATATCCAACAGCAGTAAGGGCGTTCTATTCTATGCCCAAAGAGGGCGATTCTGACGTGTGCAACAGCTTCGACATGATATATAAAGGGCTCGAGATAAGCAGCGGCGCCCAGAGGATACACATGCCAGAGATGCTCATAGAGGCCATAAAAAGGAAAGGGCTGGATCCCAAGAACTTCGAATTCTATGTCAACGCGTTCAGGTGCGGTGCGCCGCCACATGCCGGATGGAGCATAGGCTTAGAAAGGCTGGCAATGAAAATGATGAACCTCCAAAACATAAGGGAATGCACGCTCTTCCCAAGGGACAGAAAAAGGATAAGGCCTTGAATCAGGTGCGGTATTTTATCTCGTCGCTCATCATGTCTGGGCTCCACATCGGGTCCCAAACCAATTCCAGCTCTACCTTGCCTATATTCGGGATTGATTCCAGGCGAAGCTGCGCATCAGCCAGTATCAGCGATGTCACAGGGCACATCGCACTGGTCATTGTAAGTGTTATTTTTACGTCTCCGGGCTCCGCTACATTTATCCCGTATATTAAGCCAAGGTTAACTATATCGGCGTCAAGTTCCGGATCCTTGCATTGCGACAATGCTTCCACTACGTCCTTTTTTGTTATCATTTTAACAGAATAAATCTCGCCGAGCCAATATTTAATCTTTTCCGAATAATCTTTAACCAAGCATACAAAAGTGCAGAACATTTAGCAGAGATTATTGGTCTCCGAATACCTTTTCTGCAGCTGCAAAGACCGTATTCGTGTACTCTTCGATTGCCTTGCCCAACTCTTTCTGCACAACCTTGAGGGTAAAACCTGATGCCATTTCGTGTCCGTTGCCCCCAAGTGCTGAAGAGAGAAGAGAAGAATTTATGCCATTGTCGCTCCTAACGTGCGCCGACCAATCTTTTGTTGTAACGAATATCTGTATGTTGGCTCCGGTGAGCTGCTTTATCTTAGAGCATGCCATGTTGCTCTGCAGGTTATCCGCAAATGCTATCCCTATGCTGTACCTGCCAATCCTGATTGTTTTTACGGTATCATTGAGCATTTTTAGGTTCTCTTCCTCAGATTTTTTGTATTCCGCGTAAATCTGGTCTATTATGCCTCCGCTTATCAATCCTGTTGACACCTGCTCTGTCAATGAGTTCCTTAGCTCGTTTGAATGCCTGTCGTCCCTGTCAAGAAAGGCAATGCATTGGGATATCTTGACCAGATTATCATCCAGCTCTTTGTCCTCAGGCCTCAAGTTGAAATCAGTAAGATGGGCCAAGGATGAAAGCTTTCTGCATACTTCATCGCCAGTGCAGAACTTCCCATATATGAGCTCTGACGCACACTTATTCTTGTCCTCGCCATAAATCAATATTTTCGCGATGGGCTTCATTTTCAGCGCTGCGGATTCGGGCCATGGATGATGATCTATCCAGATTATCTCGTTGCCGTGCGATTTGACTTTGTCGAATTCCGCACATAGTTCTTCATATCCATCCGCTGACATGGAAACATCCGCAATGTATATGTCTGTGTTTTTGACCGGGGCAAGCTTAGAAACAGTAGAAAGCATTTCGGCCTTGCCCGGATTTGTGAAAAGCAGCATTTCCACAGAACCCCTTAGAAACCTGGACAGCTCGGCTGCGCTTGCAATGCCGTCGAAGTCCCTCCTATGACTTATTATGACGGATTTTTGAACCATGAAATTCACCGTAAATCTTTCTGATTGCACTGTCTTTAGTATTAAGCAATTTTGATAAGATGCGATGGCTACTTGCGCATCAGCCTGGAAGGGTCGAAATTCTCGTTATACAACTTTGCCAGTTCGCATGTCGTGCTAAGCATGTTTTCAGGTATGCCGAGTTTTTCCAGGTCCCCATACGGATTTGTTCCGGAGCCCAAATTCGCCAATATTATTTGATATATTGCAGTCACGAAAGCATCTTCGTATTCCTTATAAATCTTTTCCCCTTTCAGTCCTTCTTCTACGATTGTTGCAGCTAGATCCCCTATTACGTAGCTAATTGGCCTGCCATATTCTATTGCCGAAGAAATCGACAAGCCTGTGACCAGCAGAAGCGCCTTTGCGCTGAGCCCATTCTCATCAGTCGAGAGCACCTTAAGCACATCCAAATCGCTCCTTGGGACAGAAGAATAAAATTTCAGTATCTCGGAAAATTTTTCAACGTCGGATCCGGATCCCAATTTGTATAGGTCAAGAAGTATGGCTGGTGGTGCATTGAAATATTCTATAATTTTCAGCGACAAATCGGAATCTTTGGTATTTGCTATTTTTGCGCACAGCTCGAAAGCATCGTAGTTTCCCTTAGAAAGCCCCTTTATGCTTTCCATGCTCCCAATATTTTTATTGTGAATTTCCATAATAACAAAGGCTTTGAATCGCTTGATATATTTATTGCTTTTGATTTTTCGCTGCTGCGAACGGTTTTTAAAGCATATATAAACAATATTATTGTTTATATGCCAACCACAAGAGTGAAAAGAGCCTCAGGCAGCAATGGCAAAGGCAAGTCGAAGGACAGCGTGAGAAGCCTCATAAGCTCGGAGCTCTCGTATCTTAAGAAAGTACAGATACTGCTGCTCGGAGACAGCAAAATTATCGCTAAGCTCGCCAGGTATTTTTACAGCAACGACAGCAAGGCCAGGCTTACTATACTGTCTTTTGGAAGGAAAGAGCTACTGGAAGCAGTTGATGCCACATCGAGATTCGGAGGCATAAGATATGCATATTCCAAAGACATTTACACAGGCCTGCCAGAGGGCGAATTTGGGCTCATAGTATGCCATGGAACTTTCGATAGGATAGGAAATAACAAGTCGATATCAATATTGAAGGAGCTTTACAGGATTTTGAAGCCAAACGGGATAGTTATAATCATAGGCGACAGCATAGACTACTTGTACAAGCATTACAATAAGAGCAATTTCTCAAGCTGCGATATGGTAGAAGGAAAAGGGCTCAGGTACCTTAAGCTGGTTAAGGTAAATGACATAAGCCTCCTACCCCAATAGCTCTTTTTCAGATGCTTTTGCATTTGCTAAGAAATAGCAGCTGCACTTTACTTTCCTAACGTCTTTAAACGAACCCCTGGGAAAGCTTAAATATGCCCCACCTTCTTATCATAGACCGATTTAAATGGAAGATGGAAATGAAGTGGACGTTGCCTTCGTCATGATTGTTACCGGCGATGGGGTAGTATACCTTAAAAGAAATGAAGATGATGATATAGAACCCGGAAAGTGGTGCCTGCCTTCCGGGCATGTCGAAAGTGGAGAAACGTGCAAAAGCGCAGCCGTTAGGGAGCTCTATGAGGAAACAGGGATAAAAGCAGGGCCCGAAGAACTGGAATACCTGACCACATTTCCCTACCTGCTGGACGGAACTAGATTCAGGGTGTGGTTGTATTTTGTAGAAAAAGACACGCTTGGCTCCGAAGATGTGAAAATTTTTGCCGAGGAGCACTCCGAAAAGAAATGCGTAGGCATGGATGCGCTTGCTGCCATGCGCAACCTGAGAGTAGATAATTGGGATAAGTTTACCGCGATAGACAGGCACATAATAGCCAACTATGTGCCTGAAGTGTCCAGCAGGATGAAGAATAAGGAGAACGCAAACGAAATGCGCAATCTTTCCAAAGCATTCTGATAGTGAATTTACGGATTTGGAAATATCTGAATTTCGGGCCTTTTAGATTTTTCCCTAAAATGTCAGGTTTTATTTGACGTCGTAAAACCTAACAAAAACCTAATCCTCTCAAAATCTTAATTAATATAGCTTTACAGATATTAATCGGTGTAAGAATGTCAAAGACTTTTGGAACAAAGAACAAAATCGTCAAGCTGTTGAAAGAAAAGCCAATGACGGTTACAGAAATAAGCGCCTTGCTCGGGCTTTCTAAGGCGACAGTAAGCCAGCACATGTCCGAATTGGAAAACATGTCAATGGTAGAACAGGTAGACAACCCGCATTACAAGAAAGTGAAGTTTTACAAGCTTTCTGATGCTAAGGCCAACGTAGTGGAGCAGAGAAGCGCTGGATTCAGGAAGATGATAATACCATCTGTACTTGCAATCCTTTTGGTTGGAATAATACTAAGCGCAGCTGTACTGCAGAAGCCGTCCAACACGACGCGCATAGGACCCGCAATAACCAACAACAATTCAAGCGCAAGAACGCTGGGAGTCGGATATGCGTGCCCTATGATAAGAGCCTTCACAAATGGAACGCATGCGAACGAATCCATGCTTAGCGGCATAGTGTCAGATATAGCATTAGGGTCTCCTTGCAGCCTTGCGTATGTTAACGGAAACAAGGTGGGCAACCTGAACTATACGTCATCGAACGGCACAGTGCAAGTACCGGAACTGGGATACAAATATACAATAAACCAGACCGCCATAGCAAACCTGAAGAATGAAGTAGACAATGGCGATTGCTATGACACAGGAGCGTTGGCTTTCTTCGGTATAAATTACTCGAAGCCAGCTGGAGTTACATGCAAGGCTAACATATACTCCTGAATGGATTTGGAAAGATAAGGCAGCAGGGTTCTGGCTGCGCGTTTGCAGTCAGAACATGCTGTGCTTCCCGGATATTATCTCATGCGTGAGATAACCTATGTTTTCGAGGCTCTGCTCGGCTATGTCGTTTACTTTTTTCCTTATGTTGTCCAGTTCCTCGCGCTTTTCAGTGCTTATCTTCACGTCCAAGTGCTTCGGATCGTCTATCTTCCTGCCTATCTGCGAGACTATGGAAACGTTGCATTCCTTAACCTGAGGGTATAGCGTCACTATGTCATTCGCTATCTCCTTTGCAAGAACGTTGTATATCTTCCCTATGTGGTTTACAGGGTTTTTGCCCGCTGCAGCTTCCAGGCTCATGCGCCTGAACGGGGTTATTAGCCCGTTTACCCTGTTGCCTCTGCCTACGGATCCATCGTCGCCTGCCTCGCAGCTAAGCCCAGATTTTGTAATGTATACTTTCCCTGATTTGCTGTCCCCGTTGTTTATTGTAACTTCGACGTCGTTTCCTATCAATTTCTTTGCAAACGATATTATGTCGTTCCTTACCTTCTCCTTTTTATCCTGATAATCCTCTGCGCTCTGTATTTTTGATGAAACGAATGCTATGGCTACAGTAAGGCTTATGTCGTCCATGTCCCTTATCCCCATTACTTTGACATCCTCGCCGACTTCCGGATGGATTTTCTTATATTCCTGGGAGTTTAGCATCCTCTCAGTTTCCAAAACCAGTTTTTCTGTCTTTGTGAATGGTGCGAAGCCTATACCGAAAGAAGTATCGTTTGCCAGCGGCACGTCGGTGTTTCGGTCGAATATTTCACTCAGATCCGCGGAGCCCTTGAGTATCTTCGACTGGAACAATACCTCTTTTTCTACGTCAAGAAAGCGGGTATGCGCACGCAGATAGTCCTTTGCGGCTTTTATTGCTATGCCGTCAACGTCTATGCTTATGTCCTGGTACGAGCGCGCCGCTCTCCCGGCAAGTATCACTTCTATTGGTTTCGTTATTGATCCGTTGCCGAAGCTCACGTCAGAAGATCCGCCTATTATCAGACCCTTGTCAACGTTGTGGTGTAGTATTTTGCCCGTTGAATCGATGTATGCATTTGAAAGGCCTGTGCTTACGCTTTCCATTATGCCGTCGATAAGGCTATCCGGATGGCCTAACCCTTTGCGCTCTACGTATTCCACAGGCTGCTCAGCCACTACTGTTGAAAATCCCTCCGCTACTCTTATGTTTTTGCTAGAACTCATAATATCACTTTGCCAATCAAAACGACTTGTTTTTTGAATAAGCTGTCTCCGCCCATTTCTTTAAATAGGGTGCAAAATTTCTTTTACGTGGATAAAAATTTGCACCAGCACTTTTGGCTTTTCCCTCTTATTTGATTAATTTTTTATATATGTTAATATATAAAATATTCATTTAAGAATAAGTTCTTTCTATCTCTTTTTCTTTTGCAGGTCAAGGGTTTTTGAAAGCAGGGCCTTGTCATCCTCGCTTAACGATGAAGCAAGTTCCGAGCTTAGCATTTTCACGTCGAATTCGTTTAGCCTTGCATAGAGCTTCTGTCCCTCCTTTACCTGCCTTCCGAATGTAGGCTCGTCCATGGAAACGGCAACGCTTTCTCCCTTCTTTGCAGATTCCAATGGTGTTCCGTCGTTCTGCACGCCTTTCAGCTTGCCGACGAATTCGCCCTCCTCGTTTACCATCTGTATCCCAGGTTTTATCGCACCATAAATTACCTCAACCCCGAATATTGCCGGATGCGAAACCCTGAAACAGCTATTCGGAAGCACTTCTACCTCTGCCGGCATTGTTATGCGCTTCAGTATTTCTGCAGCGCGATTGCGCCTTATGGAATCGACGTACTCCTTGTAGTCGTCCACGAGCTTGTAGATTATGTTGCCCCCTATGTGCTTGACGTTGCTGGCAGACAGGGCGGCTTCCGCATCGGCTTCGACAGGGACTCCGAAGCTCAGCACTACTGAGTATACAGGATCCACTGCGTTCATGGCGAAGGCGTCCATAACGTCCCTCTTGGTTACTTCGCCTATGCCTTTCTTGCTTATTTTTGCACCCTGGGAGGCCAAGAGCTTTGATAGTGCCTCAAGGCTGCCTATGGAATCCGCTTTAAGCACTATTCCAACACCATCAGTCTTGAATACGTCGGTGAGCTCTGAGCCTATCTCCTTCTCGAAATTCGAGTCATTGACTTCTATTATTGGAGTACCTGGCATAGCGTCCTCAAGCCCTATCGCGCTTATCTTTATTCCGGAGGCCGCACTGACAGAATCGACGTTATAGAATTTGCTTGCGGATTCAACGAGCTCGTGCAGAGGCTTTGGCTTCAGCAATGCCTTTATTTTTGTGGTAGCTATCGAGCCGTCAAGCTTTGCGAAAGCGACCATGTCGTTTACGTGCAGCGACCCGTCATAAAGTATGACGTCGACTGTTGTGCCCATCCCCTTGAGCTCCTTCTTCTCTATGACGCTTCCGCGCCCAGGGCCTGATGATTCTATGTTTAGCTTCATTTCCAGGAACTTCTGCGAAAGGCCCACGGCGAGCATCAGCAGTTCGGCAAGGCCTTCGCCGCTCTTGGCGCTTATTGGCACTATCGCGAGCTCCTTCTGGAAGCTCTCGACCTTGTTGTACAGCTCTCCGCTGAAGCCGTATGAGCTTAGCGAGCCTATGAGCTCGTATATTTTCACCTCAAGCAGGTCCAGGACGTTGCGGTCCTGCTTTTTCATGGCTGCAGCTATGCTGCTAAGGCCTGTGGGCCTCCAGCCGGTTATAAGGTCGACCTTGTTCGCTGCCACTATGAAAGGAGTCTTGTATTCCTTTAATATGTTTATAGCTTCTACCGTTTGCGGCTGGAACCCCTGCGTTATGTCAACGACAAGTATCGCGAGATCCGCAACGCTGCTGCCGCGCCTTCTGAGGTTCGTAAAAGCTTCGTGGCCCGGGGTGTCTATGAAAAGAAGCCCGGGTATTTTGATTTCTGAAGCACCGAAGGACACGCCGTTGCATATCTTGTTTATTACGTCCAACGGGACTTCGCTTGCGCCTATGTGCTGCGTTATGCCTCCGGCTTCCCTAGCAGTTATTGAGCTGTTGCGAATCTTGTCCAGTAGGGTTGTCTTTCCGTGGTCGACGTGACCCATCACACATATTATAGGCTGCCTTATCGTGAAAATGCACCTCTTCCAAATCAAGTTGCCTCTTTATAATAAAAATTTCTGCAATAGAAAACAAACTCAGCTGCAGTTACGTATTGTTGTAATAATTATTTAGCGTTTGGCATTTGCAGCTATCTTTCATCCCCGTTTCCGTGTATTGTGCCGTCCCTCATGCGTTTTTCTAGCTTGGCTATGTTTGAGGTTGCGACTTCGTCAAGGCTTATTCCGGCCTCCTTTGCAACCATAGCAACATACCACATTATATCGCCCAGTTCCAGCTTGATGCCCTCCTTATCCGGTTCTGCGTTGTCCCTTGCTATCTTTTTGACCTTGTTAAGCAGCTCGCCGACCTCTCCAGAGAGGCCTATGCATGCATAAAATATCCCGCCATTCAATACCTTAGGATATACTGCGCTCGTGGCACTTTTTTCCTGGTATCCATTCATCTCCATGATTACACCGCGTATAAATGGAAGAAAAATATAAAAGCAGTTTCGTGCGCACAACTAGGCAACCAATATAGATTTTTCTTTCGTTAATTGATTGTTTCGGGTGTGTCTTTGGCAAGGAAAAAATCTTCAGGGAACATCTCCAGAAAAAGGGAAAGCCCTAGAAAATCGGCTTACGGCTTTTATATCATGTCTGCCATTGCGGTAGTATTGCTTCTTGCTTTTATATTTGAGCTTTCATACTCGTCAAGCCTGAACCTGATGATAAGAACGTCTTCAATTGCAAACCCGCCCATACGCTTCTTCGTTGGGACTCAGCCAGTAAACATTAGCGGAATCGTAAAAGTTCCTTCGAACCAGACATTCTGCCCTGAGAACAGCACCATAATCAACGAGAGCAATGAATTATTTTCATACGGCTATTATGCGGAATTGAACAGCAATGGAGAGTTCACGTACTCGTTCGCACAGAACTCCAGCAACGCATACGCATTCGCCACGGTAGAAAAGCCGTTTTCGCTTGTTTCGTATTCCAGTGTTACGGTAAACTCGAGCGTATGCGCAGGATACCCGAATGCGAAACATTTGCTTGTATTGAAAATAGCTGCTCCGCACAAGTACATAGGGCCGATTTATATAAACCTGTACCGCTAGCTAAACGCATCAGTTTATTATATTTTATTAGCCAATCCCTGATAATTTAGGTGTGATTATGCCAAAAGAAAGGACCTTAGTTCTGATAAAGCCTGACGGCGTGATGAAAAGGATAATCGGAGAGATATTTTCCAGATTCGAAAAGAAGGGGCTCAGAATCGCCGCAGTGAAAATGCTGAGCGTGAGCATTGAGACCGCTGAAAGGCACTATTCAGTGCACAAGGGCAAGCCTTTCTATGGAGATCTTATAGATTACATAACCTCTGGACCGGTGATTGCAATGGTTCTTGAGGGAAACGGAGCCATAGCAGTAGTCAGGAAGATGATTGGCTCGACAGACGGCTCGAAGGCAGAGCCTGGAACGATAAGGGGAGATTTTGCAATGAGCGTCAATTTCAATACCGTTCATGCAAGCGATTCTGTTGAATCCGCCAACTACGAGATACCAATATTCTTTACAGAAAAGGAGATACTGGATTACGAAATGCCTGACAAGGATTTCGTATGAAAGCTTATTCCGATATGCCGTAGCCGGTCAGCTTCCATCTTTGCGAAACGTTCCTCATTATGGCTATCTTGGAGCCTTTCTCAGCGCATACGGGATGTTTTAAATCCAACTTTATGGTATCGCGCTTTGCGCTTTTGACATATCCTACTACCGTAAGGGTGCCTATGCTCAATATCATGGGCTCGTTCTCGGACACGCCATGCTCCTGCAGGTCCGATCTCTTCAATGAATGGTATTTGAGCGTGATAGTTGTGAGCACCTCGGGCAGCTTGCCGGGCTTGCCCAGCAGGTTTCCGACCAGACCGTCGGCCTTTGTGAAGTAGGGGTCTATTTCTGTCGAAAGCCCTATAAGCCCTCCAGGGTATGCTTCCTCCAGCTGGATTTCGCCATTGCTTATGCCTGAAACCTTGGTCTTGACGGGCTTGTAGGTTTCCTTCTTTGACTTGCCGATTATCCTTATGCCAGGCCTTATTTCGACTTCGTCTCCGAGCTTTATCTTGCCGCGTATTATCGTGCCGCCTACGACTCCGCCCTTAAGGCTGCCTGGCTTTGCGCCTGGCCTGTTGACGTCAAAGGATCTCGCTATGTACATTATCGGATCGGCATTGGAGTCATGCTCCGGCTTTGGCAGCTCCGTTATTTTCTCCAGAAGCACGTCTATGTTTATGCCTTTGCTGGCGACAACCGGTATTATGGGCGCATCTTCTATTACGCTGCCCTTCAGGAATTCCTTTATCTGGTTGTAGTGCTTCGCTGCGGCTTCCTTGCCCACTATGTCGACTTTGCTCTGTATGACTATTGCGTGCTTTATGCCGAGAAGGTTTATTACCATTAAGTGCTCCTTTGTCTGCTGCATGGGGCACGGTTCATTGGCAGCTATCACGAAAAGTATTGCGTTTATTATGTTCGCCCCAGCTATGGCAGTGGCCATGAGTGTTTCGTGGCCCGGAGCGTCCAGTATCGATATCCTCATCAGCGGCTCGGGGTTGCCTTCGCAGCCCTGGCATTTGTCTCCCACAGTATAAGCTTCAGGGCCGGTGCAGCCATTGCACTTCTTGATTATGGTATCGGCATAGCCCAGCTTTATTGTCATGTTCCTCTTTATGCTCTCGCTGTGCCTGTCGGTCCACATCCCAGTCAGGGCACCTACTATTGTGGTCTTGCCGTGGTCGACGTGACCCAAAGTACCTATGTTCAGAACGCTCTGCTTTATCCCATTATCCAAAAAACCACTTTAAGTTAAGATGAGAAGCTCATTGTTTCTGCTCCTGCTCTTTGGCCTCGCCCTTTTCTTTCTTGGGGAAGACCTCTTCTATCGGCTTGTCGCCGTATTTTACTATTACAGCGTTGAGCTGCTCGATGTTCTCGCTTATCGTGCTCCCGGCTACGGTCTTGCGCCTGTATTCTCCCTTGTCCTTGCCGGCATCGGCTATCTTTTTCATGACGCTTCTCTTCGCTGTTCCCTGTATGCTGTTGTCCATCGGGAAGCCGCTCTTGTCCGAGCCTCCGGTTATCTTTAGCGTGTAGCCGCTGAGGCCGACGACTGCGCCGTCGATCTCGTCGCCTATGCGCTTGTTTATAACCATTGCAACCATGTCCGAGCTCAGCTCTGACTGCGCCGTACGTCCGCTTTTCGGGTCTGAATAAACGATTTTCATATCTCTCACTTTTACATAGACTATAGTATTATAGCATTGCGCTTCGGGACAATCGGGCATGCTGGCCCGTGAGCCGTCGCGCATTACTATTGGCGTTTAATCTTTTATTACTATCTGTACATGTTCTCGGGCTCATCCTTGAAGCGCTTTATGCGCTCTGACAGCTCTTTAGGTATTGCAGGCCTTATTTCCTCGAGCGCCTTTTCGAAGTCCTCCTTGATTACCTCGTTCCTGTTGGCCCTTATCGCGTTCATGCCGGCTTCCCTTGTGAGGTTTTCTATTTCTGCACCAGTATAGCCCTCAGTTGCCTTGGCAAGCTGCTCGATGCTCACGTCCTTGGCTATCGGCATCCTCTTCATGTGGACTTTGAATATTTCCAGCCTTGCCGCCTCGTTTGGCATAGGTATTTCTATGATTTTGTCGAACCTTCCCGGCCTCAGGAGCGCAGGGTCTATTATGTCGGGCCTGTTTGTTGCCGCTATCACTATTACGTTCTTAAGCCCTCCCAGGCCGTCCATTTCCGTCAGCAAAGTATCGACTACCCTTTCCGTTACCATCGAATCGCTTGAATCGCCGCTGCGCGTGTAGGCTATGGAGTCTATCTCGTCTATGAATATTATGCACGGCGCAGCCATCTTGGCCTTCCTGAAGAGCTCCCTTACTGCCTTCTCGCTCTCTCCGACATACTTGCTGAGCAGCTCCGGACCTTTTATGGATATGAAGTTCGATTCTCGCTCCGTAGCCACGGCCTTGGCAAGCATGGTCTTTCCGACACCAGGTGCGCCTACCAGCAGCACGCCCTTTACGGGCCTTATGCCCATCTTGGTAAACGCTTCAGGCTTCTTGATTGGGAGTTCTACTGCTTCCTTGAGCTGAGCCTTTACCTCTTCAAGGTCTCCAACGTCGTTCCAGTGCACGTTTGGCCTCTCAACGAAAACCTCCCTCAGCGCGCTCGGCTGTATGCCGTTGAATGCCTCCATGAAGTCCTCCTTTGTGACCTCAAGGCTAACCAGCAGCTCATTTGGCACCGACCTCTTGTCCAATATCTTCGGAAGTATCCTCCTAAGCGTAGCCATTGCAGCTTCCCTGGCAAGAGATGTTATGTCTGCTCCTGTGAAACCGTGAGTCATGTCTGCAAGATCGTCAACGCTGACGTCCTTTGCCACTGGCATGTTCCTGGTGTGTATCTGAAGTATCTCCTTCCTTGAATTCCTGTCAGGCACGCCGATTTCTATCTCCCTGTCAAACCTTCCCGGCCTTCTTAGCGCAGGGTCTATGGCGTTCTGCCTGTTTGTTGCCCCTATGACTATGACCTGGCCCCTTGAGCTCATGCCGTCCATTAGGGTTAGCAGCTGCGATACCATGCGCCTCTCGACCTCGTTTGTGGCCTCTTCCCTCTTGGGCGCTATGGCGTCTATCTCGTCCATGAATATTATAGTTGGGGCCTTTTCCTTTGCCTCGTCGAATATGCTCCTTAGCCTCTCTTCGCTCTCTCCTACGAACTTGCTCACCAGCTCAGGGCCTGATATGTCTATGAAGTTGGCATCGCTCTCGTTTGCCACTGCCTTTGCAAGAAGCGTCTTTCCGGTTCCAGGTGGCCCGTACAAAAGAACGCCCTTTGGAGGTTCTATCCCGAGCCTCTCGAAGAGCTCAGGATACCTTATCGGCAGCTCTACCATCTCCCTTATCTTCTGGATTTCGTTCTTCAAGCCTCCTATGTCTTCGTAGTGCACATCGCCTATGCGGACCATTGATTCCGACACCGGCTCGTTCTTTACCGTTACCTCAGTGCTTTGCGTTACCTTGACGACACCGTGCGGAGTTACCTGCGCCACAACGAAGTTGAACACGTAGCCGAACATCGGCACCGGAACAACGTCGCCCTTAACTAGAGGCTTGTTCTCGAGCTTGTTCTTCGCGTATTCTGAAAAATCAGGCGATATTGGAGTCCTCTGGTTCTGCGGCGGGGCAAGGATAACTCTCTCTGCATCGTTGACTTCTGCCTTTGTTACGAATATCTTGTCGCCTATGCCAACGCCAAGGTTCTGCCTTATGTAACCGTCAATACGTATGAAGTCCAGACCCTCGTCCTGCTGGTGGGCCTGCCAGACTATAGCTGCGGTTGACCTGCGCTTGCCCTTTATTTCTATTATGTCACCGGATATGACGTTGAGCATCTTTCTAGCTTTGGAGTCTATGCGCGCAATGCCCCTTCCGTCATCAGTTACGAGTGCTCCGGCGACCGTCAATTCTATACCATTAACCAAAAAACCACCTTGTTTTGAACGTCAAGCATTAAACAAACTATATTTTTAAGCCAAAAGTATAAAAGGCATTTACAAAAGAGCATCTTTTGCATGCTCTTTTGCATGAAATACGGTGCTTTGAAGTATTCTTATGTTGAAAAAAGACCATCAAAATATGAGATAAATATAATTAGGGGTATAAACAAAAAATAAAAACCATTAATTCGGAAGACCGTTAAACGCTGTTGCCGATTTAGTAATCGTCGCCTTCTTCGTCTTCGTCGTCGTCCATGTCGTCGTCGTCTTCGTCGTCTTCGTCGTCTTCGTCTACGTCTTCATCCTTTGCCATTCGATCACCGAAAAGCTAGCATTATAAGGTATGCACAAAGATATAAAAGCTTTTGCGAATTGTACTGCCGATGGCCTGCCATACGCTGACAAACGGCAGAAACGGCGAGGTGGAGATTATAAAGATTTATATATTTATCTCTAGTTAAATTAATCTGGTTCGGCAATTAATGGCCGGATTCGCATAAAGCTTAGTATGCTCATTCAAGCCGAACTGAAAGGACAAGCCCTGCTTGTATATAATATTAAGATAGAATTAATTGGTGAAATAAATGTCAGACAAACCCCACATGAACCTGATCTTCATCGGGCACGTAGACCACGGCAAGTCAACAACCGTAGGAAGGTTGCTTTACGAGACGCACGTCATAACGGACAGGGATATACAGAGATACAAGGAGTTAACGCAGCAGATGAACAGGCCGACGTTCGAATTCGCATTCGTCATGGACCAGCTCAAGGAGGAGCGTGAAAGAGGTATAACCATAGACATAATGCACAGGGATTTCCAGACGCCTAAATACTACTTCACGATAATAGACGCCCCTGGTCACAGGGACTTCGTAAAGAACATGATTACAGGAGCAAGCCAGGCAGACGCAGCAGTTCTCGTAGTGAGCGCAGTGGATGGAGTCCAGGCTCAGACAAGGGAGCACGCGATACTGGCGAACGTTCTTGGAATAGCACAGATGATAGTTGGAGTCAACAAGATGGACGCAGCCAACTATGACCAGAAGAAGTTTGAAGAGGCAAAGGCAAACGTACAGCAGCTGCTAAAGTCTCTAGGCTACAGGAACGTGGACGCGATAAACTTCGTTCCTTATTCCGCACTTGCAGGAGACAACGTAGCCGCAAAGTCGGACAAGATGCCGTGGTACAACGGGCCTACCCTTTTGGGATCCTTGGACCTGCTGACAGTTCCGGCAAAGCCCACGGACAAGCCATTGAGGCTTCCGATACAGGACGTTTACAGCATTTCAGGATTCGGAACCGTTCCGGTAGGAAGGGTAGAAACTGGAGTGATGAAGCCTGGAGACCAGGTAATCATAATGCCGAGCGGCGCAAAGGCCGAAGTTAAGAGCATAGAAATGCACCACCAGCAGCTGCAAAAGGCAGAGCCAGGAGACAACGTAGGATTCAACATCAAGGGCGTTGACAGGAAAGATGTCAAGCGCGGAGACGTTGTGGGGCCGACAAGCAACCCGCCAATGGTAGTGAGCGAGTTTAAGGCGCAGATAATAATACTGCACCACCAGAACGTAATAGCCAAGGGCTACACGCCTGTATTCCACATACACACGGCGCAGATTGCATGCACCATAACGGACATCTTGGAAAAGAAGGATCCGAAGACCGGCCAGGTATTGGAGCAGAACCCAGAAACAATAAAGACTGGTGACATCGCCATAGTCAAGATAAAGCCGACGAAGCCAATATGCGCTGAGAAGTACAGCGATTTCCCGCAGCTAGGAAGGTTCGCAATAAGGGACATGGGAGAAACCGTAGGCGCAGGAGTCATATTGGATGTGACACCGGCACAGGGCAAATGATTAGTGGTGCCGAATGAGTGGAGTCGCAGTAATAAAACTTGCAAGCATCTCAAAGAGCGATGCCGACGGAGTCATGAAGCAGATAAAGGACATTGCCCAGTCAATAGGGGTCAAAGTCAAAGGCCCGATACCTCTCCCGACCAAAAGGATAAAGCATGCGGTCAGGAAGGCGCCCGGAGCCGACGGAAGCCACACCTATGAAAAGTGGGAGCTGCGAATCCACAAAAGGCTGATACAGATATACGCCAACGACCAGGCCTTGAGGCAGGTCATGCGCATACCAGTGCCTGACACAGTCCAGATAGAAATAAGCCTCACCTGACGGGGCTTCTCCTTTTTATTTTTTATTATTCTTGTTGAGTTTTTAGCATAATAGCGTTAGCTTGCTTGGCTCAATTTCGTTCTTCTTTAGATTTATTGATGCGACTCATTCTTTCGTAAGAAGGCGTATGTAGCTGTCGTACCTGTCCCTGCGGATCAGCCCTTCTTCAACCGCTTTTTTCACTGCACATCCTGGCTCATGCGAATGCGTGCAGTCCCTGAATTTGCAGTTTTGGGAAAACTCGGCAAATTCAGGATAATAAAGCCGAAGAGAATCTTTGTCTATTCCCCACATGCCGAGCGAGCGTATCCCGGGAGTGTCGATGAGCATTGTGGATTCTCCAAGAAGGTGCAATGAGGTAGTCGAAGTGGTATGAGTGCCTTTTCCTGATTTCCTGCCCACTTCGTCAGTCAGCAGCACTTCGTCGCCCAAAAGGCTGTTTATAAGTGACGATTTTCCAACCCCACTGCTGCCTATCATGACGCATATTTTCCCTTTTATATAAGGAAGAAGCCTGTCAACGCCGTCCTTTGTTGCGTTTGAAACCTTAACCACTGGAAGATCGGCGCTTTCATACATGGATAAGTCAGGAGCCTTGGCCAAATCTGTTTTGGTAATGCAAAGCAATGGGCTTACATTTCCATACTGGCTTATTACGAGATACCTGTCCACCAGATTCGGATTGAACGGCGGCTGCACGGTCGAAGCTACTATCACCGCAATGTCTATATTTGCAGCAATAATGTGCTCTTCTGCACGAAGCACGGACTTTTTCGATGTGTCCATGCGCAGCCTCGCAAGCTTTGAACGCCTGACGGTTATGCCTTTTATTATTGGGTTCTTGCCTTCAAGCGCAAAGATAACATTGTCCCCTATTGCTAGCTGGTCCAGAAGGTCCAGCTGGTAATCCGTTTCCGCTTTTCCCAATATGAAATGTTTATCGTGCAGGAGAGTGAATTTCGGAGGATTAAGCTCGGCAAGTATGCCTATGCTGCCCAGTTTCTGGGCCTCGTTATTTTCGTAGACTTCTAGGTCGGCCCGGCTGCCAGTGCTTCCAATGCGGCTGTATTCTGAGTCGTCGCCGGTGCTGTTGGCCTGCCTGAGAGATTTGATGCGCATTGCCCTGCGCGTCTTCCAATGCTCGGCATGACTGCCCTTGTTCTTCATGATATAAGTTTGGCACGTATAGATTTAAAGTAGCCACAGTGTTGTTTGTAGGTATAAATATTAATATGATATTTGAGCTATGGAAATCTGTTGATATATGTATTGCTTAGTTCAAGTACTGCATATTTAATAAATTTGCCAGTATTCATTTATTTGAAGCAAATGTTTTGGTGCAATAATGCAAAATGACATTGATGCAAAAATTCTCCAGTGGAAAAGAGACCTTATTGAACATATAGTATATCTTGTGTGCTCAAAACAAAAAATCCCAACACCATATATAAACTTTGATGGATGTAGAGACGAAAGACCTAACCAGCTTGCACATTATCATCCCGATCAGCACATGATATGCGTATCTGAAAGGCAACTCCGCGTACAAAGTCTAGAAGGATTAAAAAGGACTGCAGTACACGAAGTAACACATGCATTAGGTTTTTATCAGCATGACGCCAATTTCGAGAATATGAATAGGGAGATAAACATAGAATTGGCTATGTACAATCCAAGCAGTGTGATAAGCGGATTGGATAGAACTAAAACAGCAAATAAACCAACGCATACACGCAAAATAAGGACTGGGATCAGTGTATGCTCTGCTAATGGGTGCAACAAAAAGGCAATAAATATCTGCAGATATTGCATGAAGCGCTATTGCCAAATACATTCTGAGGCGCTGATGGTTTCTACTCTGGAGCAAATAAATATGCTTAATCAATACGATGGAAAAAAACGCATAAAACTCGAAAAAGACTGGAATAAAGAGGGTGGCCATCCATGCATGCAATACACTGCAGAATGGAATAACTGGTATGACGAAAGTAAAAAGATGACGTATGACGCTTTTGGCGCATTTCTGGGAGACGATAAGAGGATAACAGGCATAGCAAAAGAGCCTCCTTCTTTGTTTGTATACCCTATAGAGAATAGCACAAAAAATAAACTAAAAGAAAGCTATTCTCCTCTTACACAAAAGGATTTGGAAGATTCGAGAGATAAGCTTGGAATTGATATTGATTATACACAACCAGTAAAACCGGTTAAGAATGATGAGAGCAACAATGATGCAAAAGATAAGGAAATTGAAAAACCGGACAATAAAAAGAAAAAGAGCTTAGTAAATAAATTAAGAAAAGTTTTTGGAGTTAGAGATACATAGGTCAGGCACTATTTTATATGTAAGTTGTTTTATATTTGGTTTTGGGATCTTTTATCTGTGAAATTACATGAAACTTATCTACGCAAAATTATGGCTTAAGAAATACATTAAGTATAACCATGATAATTTAGACGAAAACGATCTAAATAAAGCAATAATTAACCTTTCTCACAGGGTATTCAGATCACATGGGTTAAAGGACCACAACACTAGGCAAAAAATAAGGCAGATCTTAGTAAATTATAGTAAAATTGAATTAGCCAAATATAACGTTTCTTTCGAAAAACCCCTCAAAGCACACTATATAAACCATGGCAAATATCCAAGAGTACGTGCACGTTGGGCAATGAGAGTTGTCAAGCGTATTTTACTATTTTTAGCAAAAATTGCTTATATTATAATAGTGGTAATTATTATTTTGTACATTATTTTTTATGTTCTCCAATAGTTTCATTTTTAACATTTACCCAATTCTAAAGTCACAAGACCGCAAGAGGTTAGGCATAAATAAGTCAACTCTGTAGTATATGCAGAAGCACATAAGAGAAGGCAAGAGAATCAAGGTTTATGGCAAAGTTATGGTAAAATTAAATAGTGTTGTTTATGGGTTTATTTGATTTCCTTTTATGGCATCCTAAGGAAGAACGCTTATATAAAAGCTGGAATCATAGAAAATGGACTTGGGCAGGTCAGAAAATAGAACAAACAATATCAATAAACGAGGCAGTTGTTCGTATTTACTGTGATCCTAATGATATTTCAGATGTGTATAAATGTACATTTAAAATATCTAAAGGAATATGCAGAATTAGAATAAGAAATTTTATTGATCAATTTAATAAGTTGCATAAAGAATATTGGTTAACTACTCCAGTAAATAATATCAAATTTAAGAAAGAAACAATTAGAAAAGCAATGCAGGGGCAAACATATGGTGGTAAGTATACTTATCCGGTAACTACTTACTTGTATACATTGAGAATTTTAGATAAAAATAAACTGAAAAATGAGAATATACAATCCCAAATTATTAGGAGACGAGGTACAGCAATAGTAGATACCCCAAAAGGGATACTTATTGCATCTCATCATAAAACTTGGCTTCTGCCAGGTGGAGGTGCAAATAGAGGAGAAAGTAGGGAAAAGGCAGCTATACGGGAACTAAGAGAGGAAACAGGATTACGAGCAACAAATTGTAAATATCTATTTGAATACAATGAACCAGATGATGGCAGAAGGATTAGGAATCTGCATAAAGTATTTTTGATTGAAGCAGAAGGTAAACCCAGGCCAAATCATCATGATGTTCACCACTTAGCATTCTGGAAACCAGATTCAGATATCATTTTGAGTCCAACCACAAGAACAATTGTTGATAGATATCTAAATGAGTTTAAAATGCACTGAGCATATAAATGAGCTACAATTTAGCCATTATATACTGCATAGTGGTGTTGAATAGAATACCCAATCGGTGAGGCACAGTTACTTTGTAACAACTGATTGTTCATGTAATTTATTATACTTTTAGCATCTGGTGAATTAAGCACAATACTTTGCCTTGGTGTTTGTGATAGGTTAACTATATTATTTACCCAACATGTAGTGTTACGGGCAGTTGCATTAACGTAATAAAATCCACTCACATTATATTGCGCAGAGAAGCAAGTTTGTCCAAAATAACAATTTGTATAGTCTGTAATAGTTATCTGATCTGTCCAGTTTGCAGTCTGAAAGACAACCTTCGAGTTATATGTTATCGATGGATAATACAAGAAGATGTAGGCAAGAATTAGTGGTACAACTATAAATGCAATCACATAGCCAATCATTTGTTTTTTCCTAGATGCAGAGATTATTTCGCCACTGCTCATTATTATGCCCCCAGCCAAAGCGACCAAAGGACCTATAAAAATATTAGACAACGTAGCAGCAGATGCATATAGCCACATTACTGAACCAATACTAACTACAATACCTCGCCTTATAATTAACCCAATTGGGATTGCAAATAGAGTTAATAAGATTGCCAATTGAGGTAGTGAAGTAACGGTTAGTCCTTGGCCTGCTAATACACCAAATGCACCAAAACCAAATATCGAAAATATTACATCATAATAAAATGTTGCTAGACTTGTTGGTGAACCAGCAAAAATCATCCACTCTACAAATAAAGAGATAAATACGATTATTGCACCAAAGAAAATTATTCCTTGGGCACCCCTTATATGCATGTTAGAACCTTCTAAAATTCATAATTGCTATGTTTTATACTTATGATGTGACTCGGGATAATTTTTCATTTTTCTGCCTACTTTTGTTTTTCGCTGTATATAGTACTTGATTTTGCTTTATTTATCTTTGTAATATAATAATTTCAGCAGGAAACTTTTTACATTTTTTGAATTGCTAAAACTATTTTAGAATTATGCTTTAAAGAAACATGAAATTTTCCGATGGCAGATTTTTGCTTCGACGCCAAAAATAGTGGTGCAAAATCTCTTCACTAGATATAACTCCTAAACAGAATAGGGAGTAAGCTAATCGCCTGTAAAATGGACGTTGTGGAATGTATATCACTTGCTATATTTCGGTATACAATTCTGTGTGCTTATTGTGCTGATTATTATATACTTATCAAGCTTAAATTTAACATGCCAGAACTCTGAATAAATTTGGATACACAGATATTAGCAATAAGATGCTTAGATTAACGCAATGAGACCGCAAAAAGTTAGGCATAAATAAGTCAACTCTGTAGTATATGCAGAAGCACATAAGAGAAGGCAAGAGAATCAAGGTTTATGGCAAAGTTAGGGTAAAATTAAATAGTGTTGTTTATGGGTTTATTTGATAGATTTAAAGAAGCAAATAACTTTATTAGCAAGCTTTCAAATGACTTGTTTAAATGCAACATTTGTGGCATGCTCAGCAAGAATCAACAGTCTATGCAAAATCACGTTGCTGGATTCCACAGCGAATACGTATTCTATAAACGTAAATATGGAAAAATTCCAGATATAGCAACAACCACTTGGATTAATATTTATTATAGAATATTGTATATGCCGCCTTTAAATTGGTCTGATAAACAGATAGAACTGGCTGCGAGCACGAATAAAGGCTTTATTATGAATGTTACAAGAAGCATTCGACGGGTAGTTATTGATGGAAAAACAATTGGATATGTTAATCCTGTTTTAGGTGTAAATCCTCTTTTTAACTCACCCCCTCTTTATGGCCGACGTGCGTATATTCTTTTAGATCCGATTAACGGTAATACTTTTCCAGTTTCTAGAGAAGTTTTTGAAAGTATCAGTAAAGGAACGGCTTTAGAATATCCCTTCCGTAGAGTTCACACAGTTAAGAGTACACCATTAAATGGGAATCAGAAACTAGTTGAGTTTTTAATTAGATTTAGAGAAGGAGGCTGGAACGGCCTGAGACTAGAGGATAAGAAAATACGTACTAAAGAGATACTTCCAACAGAAAGAATAACCTACGGTTATTCACCTTTAGATTTTATTCCAGATGCAAATATGTTTATTGAGCTAGATAAAGCCTTGACGAAGGCGTTTAATATCGTGGATTTCAAATTTACTACAGTGACAGTCTTCTTTGATGAAACCGGCGAACCTTGCGTTCAAGCTAGGATTGGTGGAACGCTATACGTAGAACACCGCATAGTTGATAGAATTAAATTAGCAAAAGAAGCACCAGAAATAGAAAAAGCATGTTTTGGAGATAAAGGATTAACGGATTTTATCGAATTTGAGAAAAATTATGTAGAGAAGAATAAAGGAAAAGACACAGAGACGATTAAAGAATGGTTAAATGCAGTGAACAAACTTATGAAGATAAAAACCTAAATCTCTCACTTTTGTAATGTTCAGTGATAACATAGGTAGGTTGCTTATGCAGGAGAGAATGGCGGTAAAAAAGGTAGTAGCAGAGTTTATTAAGAATATGATAACAAAAGACGCCATACACATCGGACTATCGAAAATGCAGATGTTCAGGTTGAAGAAAAAGATAAAAGAAGGAAAAAAGATAGTGTTAAAAAGGAAAACGGTAAAGAAGTTAACGAGGGCGTAGACGTGAAAACACCAGAATTGGTAGTAAGGCCACTTAATTTTACTCTGAGCAAAAAGGTAACTTTCCCTATAGCAAATGAAGACCTTACACCTATAGCTAAGCACTTAAGAAAATTAAGAGGTATGAGATACTACCTCGGAATCTGTGGAGGCGGAACTCAAAATCTGTATCTTTTTCAGATACTAGATAAGTCGAATAAATTTAAATGGAGACGACTTATAGACAACGATAAGGAACAACTGCTAAACTTTATGGATATAAAAGATGCTCTTCTGTATTCAAATGGCGACCTTCATTATCTATCAAATCTCGCTAAACGCCAACATGCAGTTGAAGGGATTTATTCCAGATACTTCTATTTCCTTTTTAAAAACAAGTCTCGTGGCTTTGAAGAAACAAATCTGAAAAGACCGAGACTAAAGGATATGGAGATAGAATTGGTCTATAGTGAATTTTTGAACTATATTACGAATGAAAAACTGCCAAGAGGAAAATATTTTATTTATCTTTCCAACATATTTGGTTATACAAAAATGTCTCGAAGACTATGGTGGATAAGGAGATTGACTATATTAAAAGAAATACCACATGGTAATTTTAAAACACTTAAATTGAGGGCAGAATTGAGGTACACACTCAAAGAGCTTCAAAGTACAGTAGCCAAAAATAAGAACATACTTGATGGTTCAGTAATGTTAGTGTGGATAGGAGGTGTAAAACTGAGAACAAAATCTAAAAGTATCGTATTGTTTAAGAAAACAAATGGAAAGATAGAGATACTTACTGAAGTATCAATAACCGACAACGATAACCACATTTGGTCGAGAATATGAGATTCTTTGGTAACAGTATGTTTCCAACACTAAAATCAGGTAAACCAGTAAAAATTATCCCAATCAGACATTGTACTTATAAAGATGTTAAAGTCGGTGATATAGTTTCTTATTGGTCTAGCGGTTTTAATAGAGATGGAAAACCTCGCTTTTGGCATAAAGCAAACGTAGTCCATCGAATAATTGGTAAAACTCCAACATGCGCCTTAATCAAGGGAGATAACAGAGAATATGTAGAAAAAGTGTTCTACAATAAGATAAACGGCAAAATTCTACTTTAGTTTTGTAACAATGATATTATGTCTTACATTACCGCCCCTTCTGTTGCGTGATAGTTACGTAACAACCGCAAACAATACTTGCCAATATGAATGTGGTGCTGATTACTTTTGTAATGTTGATAGTTCTTGCTACAACAATAAATGTGTTTCGTGTAATTCTGGCTATGTATTAGGCAGTGATGGACTATGCCATCAAGAATGTGGCAGTTCAACAACTCACTGTACTGGTTCAAATTCATACTGCTATAATAATCAGTTTGTGTCGTGTCCTACGGGTTCTATTTAAGGACTAATAGTCAATGCTATTACAGTTAGACTGCAATCCCTCTCTTTCTCCGTGCTAAAGCTATGTTGGAAGAAGGCAACATTTGGGGCTTCTATATATAACCCCCATAAACAGAATGGGGAGTAGGAGATTTGAACTCCTATAGCGAGCGCCCAAGGCTCGCAGTCTGCCAGGTTAGCGTAACTCCCCTTTTGCAGTATTTATTAGTCGAATGCTTTTTTATTACTTTGTTTACCAGAGATTCACGTTGTCGTGCTTGGTTGCTATCGTTCTTTTTTTGCTTAGCTCCTTGAATTCCTTTTGGAACGACTCGTGGGTTATTGCAGGAATCAATCCCCTGAATTTTTCTGGAGAATGCGGGTCTATAAGTACTAGCCTCTTCGACTCTTCCGGCCTTGCCTTGCCCTTGTACATCTGCGCCCAGGCTATGAAGAACCTTTGCTCCTGCGTGAAACCGTCAATCAGCTTTTCTTTGTATCCGCTTTTCTTTAACGCCATCTTAAGCGCGTCGAAAGCTATGTTTATGCCGCCCAAATCTGCTATGTTCTCTCCCAATGTGAGCTTGCCGTTTACCTTTAGGCCAGGCATCACCTCCAATGAGCCGTAAAGCCTTGCGACCTTCTCTGCCTTTGATTTAAACTTGTTTTCATCAGTCTTCCGCCACCATCCCTTCAGGTTGCCCTTCTTGTCATAGCGGCTGCCCTGGTCGTCGAACCCGTGCGTCATCTCATGACCTATGACTCCGCCTATGCATGCATAGTTAACTGCATCGTCCTTGTTTGCGTCGAAGAACGGAGGCTGGAATATCCCGGCAGGAAATACGATCTCGTTTAGCGAGGGATTGTAGTACGCGTTGACTGTGGGAGGAGTCATTCCCCATTCGTTCCTGTCGACTGGCTTCCCTATTCTTGATATGTCCCTGTCGAATTCGAACGCATAGGCCATCTGGAAGTTCCTTACCAAGTCGTCCCTTTTTAATAGGAGCTTTGAATAATCCCTGAATTTCTTCGGATATCCTATCTTCTGGTTTATCGAAGCGAGCTTGTCCAATGCCTTCTTCTTTGTCTGCTCAGACATCCAGTCTATCTTTTTTATCCTTTCCGCGAAAGAGCTTCTCACGTTGGCAACAAGCTCATCTGCTTTCCTTTTTGTCTTTGCATCGAAGTTCTGTTTTACATAGAGCGCGCCGAGGGCCTCGCCTATCATGTAGTCGATGAGAGATACTCCGCGCTTCCAGCGCGGCCTTGGTGATTTCTGGCCGGATATTTTCCTGCCGAAGAAGCCGAAGTACTCATTGTAAACCGCCTTGTGCAAAAGCCCCGAATATGTGTGCAGCACTAACCACGTAAGATACGCCTTTGCCTTATTCAGCTCCAGTTCTGGAATCATCTTTTCCAATTTATCGAAGAATTCAGGCTGGCCTATTATTGCGTAGCTTATACTCTTTGCGCCTAGAGCCTTGTAGTATTCCTCTAGGCCCAATTTCTTGTACCTTGAGCTTATCTGCTTTATCGTCATTTTGTTGTAATTCTTCCTGTCGTCCCTGAGCTCTACGTTGGTGCGCTGGACCTTTGCCAATTCCGTCTCTATGTCCATTACGGCTTTTGCGTCAGCCATCGCATACGAAGGCTTCGAGCCATAGAGGGTGAAAACGCTCTTTATGTGTTTGACATATTCTTTTCGAAGCTCTGCGAACTTTGGGTTAAGGTAGTAATCCCTGTCAGGAAGCGAGGTTCCTCCCTGCCACGTATAAAGCGCGTATATTTCACTGTTTTTTATGTCGGATGTTACGTAAGAGCTGAAGAAAGCGTTTACGCCGATGCGGGCCAGCTCTCCAAGCAGAGAAGGAATCTTTTCTATGCTTTCCATGTCCCTTATTTTTTTCATTATCGGCATTACGGGCTTGAATTTCAGCCTTTCTGCGAGATTCTCGTTCATGTACGAAGAGTAGAAATCGCCAACAAGGCGTTCTGTATGGCTATCGGGCTTGCCATTGGCGCATTTCTCTGCTATGTCCTTAAGTATGAGCATGTTGGCTTCGTAGAGTTCGTCGAAAGAACCTATTCTTGTCTTTTCTTTTGGTATGTCATGCGTTTTTAGCCAACTGCCGCTTGAGTAAGAATAGAAGTCGCCGAACGGGTCGACAGACCTGTCCATGTTTTTAACAGAAAACCCTATTTTATCCAATACTGATTTTTTATTGGCTGCCATTTGATTACCGAATTGTTGCTCGTTTTAAGTCCTTCCACATCTTTCTTTTTTCTGTTCTTCGCTCCTATTTAGCTTTTTTAAGCTTGATGTCTCATCAGCCATCTCTCTCATTGCAATTGCGTAGGCAATCCCTTTTGTTTCTTTTTCAGGTGTTTCGAGTTTTTCCTCCCTGCACTTAAAAATCGGCATACTCGTTTTTGCCTCTTAACTAATTTAGCGGTTTCGCAAAAATGCGCGCATTTTTATGCCTTATTGCAGTGTTTTCTCCACGCACGTGCATAGTTAAATATTTTTACCCGAAAATAGTCAATGCTAATGCTGATGATTATCATGCCGAATCTTGATTTGCCTTGGACGGAAAAATACAGGCCCAAAAGCCTTGAGGAAGTCATAGGCCAGAAGCCGATAGTTGAAAGGCTTAAGTCCTTCATAAAGGGCAGCAACTTCCCAAACATGATATTTGCCGGAAGCGCGGGAATAGGGAAGACCACATGCGCCATTGCACTTGCCCGGGACCTTTACGGGACGGATCTTGAAGGTGCCTTCAAAGAGCTGAACGCAAGCGATGCGAGGGGAATAGACGTAATAAGAGGAGAAGTAAAGAACTTCGCAAGGACCGTATCCATTGCCAGCGTGCCTGTAAAAATTATATTTTTGGATGAAGCTGACTCGCTTACCGCCGATGCGCAGCACGCGCTCAGGCGCACGATGGAGAAGTATTCATCCGAGACAAGGTTCATACTCAGCGCCAACTACGCCAGCAAGATAATAGAGCCCATACAGAGCAGGTGCGTAGTTTTCAGGTTCAAGCAGCTCACTTCGGCAGACATGCGCAAATATGTAGAAAGGATAGCAGGGGAAGAAGGGCTTGAGATGGATGACAAAGCGATTGAGGCGCTTATTTATGTTGGAGACGGAGACATGAGGAAGCTTACCAACGTCCTGCAGAGCGCTGCGATGTTCTCAAAGAAGATAACTGAATCGGAAGTCTACAACGTAGCTTCAAGGGCAAGGCCTACGGAAATAATATCTATGCTCAAATACAGCGTCGAAGGCAACTTCGAGAAGGCAAGGGAGGAGCTTGACACGCTGATGCTGAAGCACGGGCTTGGCGCAGAAGACATACTGACCCAGTGCTACAGGGAAATACAGTCAATGAATATAGATGAAAGGGCCAAGCTCAAGACGATAAGTTACATAGGCGAATGCAACTTCAGGGTAGTTGAAGGAGCGAATGAACGCATACAATTAGAAGCGTTCCTTGCAAACCTGTCTCTAATAGCCAAGGGCCAGTAGGCATTTTGGAAATTCAGGAAGCCGGTGCAGATGCTGACTGCTGCTCTGCATTCTGCTTTTCGAAAATCAGCTCTAATGTTCCGGCATAGTCAAATTCAGGGGCCTTTATGTAAAAGCTCGCTACGAAGCTGCTCTTGTTGTCTATAGTGAAGGGCAGCTTGGGCTCAGATCCGACGAATTCGAAGGGCTTGTTAACTGAAACACCCTTCACAGTGTCATTGTAAGTCAGTATCCTGTACATCTGCATAGATATCTCGAAATTGGATCCCTTCTCGATGCTCTTTACTTCTCCGTGCTCGTTTACCTTGACTCTTTTTTCGCCGTTCACTGCGATTATGTCTGGCAGCTCAACGTGCACCATTTCTACAGGCTTTGGTACCATTTTGAGCACCAGCGGGCCGCTGTAGTTGTACTCAGGAGCACTTACCTTGATGTTGAATTCTATAGATTCTCCGGATTTTATCGAGGCCGGAAGCTGCGGCTCTACGCTCACTAGCTTGAACGGGCTCCTTACCTCTATCCCCTGCACGATTTCCGTAGTATCGGACTTCTTTAGGAATGAGAGGCTTTCGTAGTTCTTGTTTGTGAATGGAATCTTGAGATCGAATTCGCGCTCGGATATCTTCCTCCCGGGAAGCCCGTGCATTGAGTTCTTCCAGTATATGCTTATTCCGGTTATGTCGCCGCTGTAGTTCGATTTCTTCTTTAGGAAATTGAGGCTTATCTTCATTCGAACACTCCAAGCAGGCTATGCGGCGTTTAAAGTTAAATAGTGTTTTGACAAGTTCTTTTACGGGATTACAGCATTTTCGGCTTATTGTGTCCTGACGCGCGTGAGTATTATCCTGTTCTTGGACCTTTTGCGCGCGATTGGCCTTTTGCGCATTCCGTGCAGATAAACGACTTTTGAGACCGAAGCGGAACGCTTGGGCTGCACAAGTGCAAGGTCGCTGCATTTTATAACGTTTTTACGCCCGGCGTAATTGGCGTAGAAAGAGGCTTCGCCAACCAGTTCGTTGACCGTCTGTTCGAGCTCCTGTTCAAGAGTTATTACCGCTTTCTCGTTTATCTTCTCGGCGCCTGCTTCTTTGAGGAACTGCTCTATGTCATATAAGCTGAAACTCCTTTGTTTTACCAATCCAACACCCTCAAAATAAGCCAAGACAAGTTGGCAAATAGTTATTAAAACTAAGGTTTTTAAATGGAAGCAAATTCGTGCTAATAGCGGCAGTATAGGTATTTCGTCATGCGAGCAGCGAGCCTATTACGCCATAAGCTATCGCTATTGTGATGTTGTCGTCAAGCTTGTTGCCAAGACTTTCGAAAAGGGCGAGGAGCAGGGCTATAGGTATGCCTATGTATCCTACGAGCAGAAGGCCGAATACCGATCCGAGGATGAAGTAGGAGAGCGTACCTGCATAGCTCTTTTTCCTGTTGTATGGGAGCTTTGCACTCCTGCCGAACCTGAGCCCGAATATGGTTGCGATGGGATCGCAGAAGAGCAGTACCGCTATCCCGAAGAGCGCAACCTTGAAGTCAGGGTACAGCGACAGAAGTATCGTAAAGCCTATTGCCAGGAATATCGCACCTCTGCCATAGAATACGCCGCTCTTTTCGAGGTTGCGCAGAACGGACAGGTGCTTTGACTTGGAATTTGCGGAAAACGCTATGCCGAATATGCCAAGAAGCACCAAATAGAAAGAGAGGTAGAATCCCGAAATACTCATCAATCCCAGAACTGCGACAAGCACTATACCCATAAGTATCTGCAAGTAATCCCTGCGCAGTTCTATGGCAACGTCCTGCTTCTGCGCTTTTGGCTTCTTTGATTCTATTCCGGAAGAAGCTACTCCATAGAGGGCGCCAATGCCAAACGCCATTGTGGCATAAGTAGTAGCTATGCCATAATGCACGCATATAAGGAATAGCACAGCTATGATGCCTAGAGCAATATAGAAGATCGCAAACCTCTTTACAGCATAGGCATACATTAAGCAGAACGATAGCAGCAGCATCGCTATCAGCGATGCAGAGAGGTACGACATTCCGTACTTTATAAGCGAAAGTGCAATGAACGCCAGTATCCCGATTATTGAAATGTGCCTGCGCGTGTAGTATTCAGTAAGGAAAACGGCAGCCAGAATGATTATTGATATAAGATAATAGTACAATCAAGCACCGCGTGCGTCTCCCGCACATGCATTCGGGAGCGTTTATTCTATATTGCCTGGCTTTATATTAATGTTATTATCCACGCAGCAACGAAGAATCCGGCAGCTATTATCGCAGGTATCAGTATCTTTGCCGTGGCTATCATGGAATCCATTGCCGTCAGCATCTTCTCCCTCTGGTTTATCCCCCATATATAGAAGTTCTTCATCGTCTCCGAGTACCAGAATAGGCTGGCCGTTTTCATGTTTGACATTGCAGAAGTTACCATTTTGTCAAGCTCGGAGCTCATCTTGGAATAGCTTGAAGTGCTGCCTAGAACGTTGCTGGCTGTCTGCCTGAGCGAATTGACATAATGCGTATCCGTAGTGTAAAGCTCAAAATCGATGTTGAATTTTTTAGACAGGTGAGCCAGTATCCTTTCCCTGAACTTCGGGTTCATGTTGTTGGCGTTGAACTGTATTATTCCGAAGTCCCTGCCGCCTATACGGAACACTATTGCATTAGAATTTCCTGGAGCAAGGTCCTTGGGGTTGCCGAGCTTCTCGCAGATGTTTGCCGATGCTGAACCAACCTCCAATGTTTTTGACGAAGATATTTTTGATAATCCCTTTATAGCTTCCAGGTAATCCTTGAGCACCTTGGAATCGAATTTTACCGCTGCGAGTTCATCGGCGGGTGCAGTTTCATATCTGGAGTTGTGAGCATCCACCACTGTTATGTTCTTGGCAAATCCGGAAAGCGCATGCTTTATTATTACTGAAGCTTCCGGAGTTATGTCTTCCGTGACGCGAGGAGCCCTGGTCAGCGTGGCGATTGCCGAATCGCCGAATTTTATGAGCTTGACCATAGCGCCGTTTGATTCTCCGTAATAATATGAATATTCCTGATCCTCAGTGCCCTGCCTGAAATGCTTCATCGTGTTGTCTATAGTGCGCCTGAGCTGTGAGAACTGGTCGCTGGATATGGCGTTGTAGTCCTCGTTTATCGATGAATGCAGGACCACGCCGTTGGCCTTGTAGCGCAAATTTATGTGGCGCTCTATGAGATAGGGAAAATTGCTGCTGCCCAGGGTGCCAACAGGGCCGAAATGTATGTTTGGCACGGTTATGACGAATATGGGCTTTCCAGATTTTCCAGTACATACTATCGAGTCTACGCCTATGTCGGCCTTTTCGCCGAAGGGCTTCTTGACTTTCCTGTTCGGGACGGCAATGTTTATGCTGAAGAGCCAGTTCTGTATCATCTGTGAGAACGTGTCTATGCCGCTGAATCCGAGGCTTTTCTTTATCGGGGAGTCTATGAAATATATTATTGTATAGCTTATCAGAAGGAATACGAATATTGCTGCGTATAGCTTTATCAGCATGACGCCGATTGGAAGCGTTACGCCGAAAAATATCACGCTGGCCGGGAGGAAGAATATCAGGTTTATTGTGGGCTGCAGCAGCGAGAACATTGAAGCGTTCTTGGACCTGTTCATTATAAGCTTGTTGACGAAAATCCACCATGCAAATATGCTGGCATCTCCGACTATTATGGCAGCGAGAGCTAGGGCGTATGAATGGAATATATAGAATACAGCGCCGGAAAATATCAGGAATATACCGTAGGTAAGCTCCGCGAGTAGGGAAACGAATATTATGTATTTTACGCGTATGTAGCTGCGAATGGCCTTGAACAGCATTATGTTTATTGTGGTTGGGACTATTATGGCAAGTATGCCTCCTATCGCACCGCTTATTAGGGCGTAGGCAAAGCCAGAAAGAGGATCGGAGATGTGTGCTATATAAGCAGTTATTGGGCCTACGACAAGCCCGAGCAGCACGAGCATCGCGTAGAGGCTGGCAGAGCTCGGAAGGTTCTTGGCGAACATGCTAACATGGCTCAGGGCACCTGTGTAACTTTTATCTGCCATAAAATGCACTTTATGCTTGATGCGTTGTGCGGGCGCTTGCATGCCCGCTTAAAAAATGCAGCAAATAGCTTATTAAGCCGTTTTGTCGCTGCGCTTCTTGATAGCTACTTCCCGTACCTTCTCTTGCGCCTTGAGAATTCGCTTATTGCTGCACTCAGGTCTGCCTTGCCGAAGTCAGGCCAGTACTTATTGCTAAAATAAAGCTCCGAATAAGACGACTGCCACGGAAGAAGCCCAGACAGCCTTTCCTCCCCCGAAGTCCTTATTATCAGGTCCGGATCCGATATCTTGGCTGTCCTGAGGTTCTTTTTCAGCGAGTCCTCGCTTATGGAGCGGGGAGCCGCACCTGAGGCCAGAAGCTTCTTCGCAGCGTAGAGTATGTCGTCATGCCCCCCGTATGCCAGAAGCACGTTTATGTAGAACTTGTCATACTTGGCAGTACGCTTTTCGACGCTTGAGAGCGCCTTGTTTACCGCTTTCGGTATAAGCTTCCTGTTGCCTATTATTTTTAAGCGTGCCTGTGTGTCGTCCAGCATCTTCAGTATCTCCTTGTCATAAGCCGCGCGCACGTAGAGCTTGTAGAGTATGCTTAGCTCCTGGCTTGTCCTTTTCTGTATATTTTCTGTGGACAATGCCCAGACGGTCAGGCTCTTCGAGCCGAAACTTTTCAGCCACAGCGAGAATTTTACGAACTTCTTTATCCCGTAGTTGTAGCCGTTAAAGAGATTCATCTTGTTGGTCTTAGCCCATCTCCTGTTGCCATCGGGAATCAATGCTACGTTTGCGGGGATTATGAGCTCTCTGTTAGACATTACTGCACCTAGTTAACGCCACTTCAAATACCTTTTATTGTTATTAATTTAAATTCTTTACTAAAATCTTTGCAGGGACAAACATGCCGAACCGTTTCAATTATAAACTATTACAACATAATAATATAATAAACAAGCACGGCTTGTTGTGGTGCATTTTTTGATCAGGGATATGCTTTTTTATGAGCCCGAAAACCTCGACTCGATAAAGGGAAACGAGAACGCCATAGCAGAGCTTAGGCGCTTCGCGCTTTCTTACAAGATGGGCAGGCGCGAGAAACCGCTGCTAGTCTACGGGCCCACAGGCACTGGCAAGAGTTCCGCCATAAGGCTGCTGGCCAGGGAGAACGGCTGGAATGTTGTAGAGCTGACAGCCAGCGATTACAGGGACAAGAGTGCTATAAGCGGAACGCTTGCCGCGGCTTCGCAGTCCAGGGGGCTCTTCGGAGGCAGGAACCTTATAATGCTCGATGAGATAGACGAGCTTAGCCCAAGGTTCGACAAGGGGGCGAGCACTGCCATAAGCGAGCTCATAAGCAGCTCCAAGAATCCGATAATAATGATTGCGAACGACATGTGGGACCAGAAGATAACGTTCCTTAGGGGCGCAACAACGCCTGTTGAGTTCAAGAAGCCCAAGCAGTTCGTAGTCGAGGAGATACTTGCAAGCGTAGCTTCCGAAGCCGGAATAAAGGCAAACAAAGATGTTATAACGGCAATAGCCAGGCGCTCCAACGGAGACGTCAGGAGTGCGATAGGCGACCTCCTTATACTCGGCGACGCTCCCGACGAGGCGCTGGATTACATAGGGCTAAGAGATAGGAAAGGCTACATATTCGAGACCCTTGACAGGATATTTCTTTCCAACACTATAGCAGCGCCTCTTCGTGCGATAACAAATGCCGAGGATGCAGGCGACATGCTCATAAAATGGATAGACCAGAACATACCGAAAAGGTATTCTTACATTTCTGACATAGCGACAGCATATGAGAACCTGGCCGAGGCGAGCATATATTATACAAGGGCTATAAGGGCACAGTATTACACTTATTGGAGGTACATGAACGTCATGATGTCCAGCGGCGTGGCGCTGTCGAAGAACGTTTATCCCAGGGTTACTGCACGCTACGAATTCCCAAAGGCCATAAAAGAGCTGAGCGCCACGAAGGGCGAAAGGTCCATAAGCAACGAAATCGCAAAAAGGCTGCAGAGGCAGATACACGAAAGCCTCTCGAAAATAAAAGAGCATTACATACCGCTCATTGCCGCGATGGTGAAGAATTCAGAAGAAGAGGAAATCAGCGATTTCCTTGAAAGCAAGTACGGGCTTGAGCAGAAGCAGATAGATTTCCTTAAAGCCATGAAGGTTTAATCTGCGAGCCTGGATGCGATTTCTGTGTAGAGCAGCGCCAGGAAATCGCGCATAGCGTACTCGTCCTCCAGCTTGACGCTGGCCGCCTCATTGTGGCCTCCGCCATTGGATATGTAGTCAGTGTCCTCCTTCATTTTGGATATCAGCGAAAGCAGGCGCAGCTTCCCTGAAAGCTCCTTGCTCACGCGTATTGATGCAAGGCTTTTGTTGTACACTATTGTTATTGATGGTCCGAACTTCTCGGCTACGGAATCGCTGAATATCGATGTAAACCTTCCGTGCCTGACATAGCCGTAGTAGTTTTCCGATATGTGTGAATAATCGAGCGTTACCACTGTGGCATTGCCGGCCTTGCGGGTCTTTAGGTATTTCATGCCCTTTGACACCGCTTCGTCCATCTGGGATTTCGCCTGCGTGAAAACCAGCTTGTGAGATGATTCGTCCTCTATCGTCGCTATTATGTTTTTCGGCGTAACGTTGCTGCCCCTGGCGCTCGCGTCTGTAGTCATTGCGTCCATTATCACAGCAAGCTCCGAAGGCTCTGGGTCGTCTTCGGCATAGGCGCTGTGGTCGCTCAAAAGCGATGCCTTAGTCAGGTTCTTTACCCTGATGCCCGAAAGCTTTCCGGCAACGGCGCATGTCAGTGCTCCTGCAGTAACGTCGGAGCCGAAGCCTTCGAGCCATGGGTTGAGGTACGAATAAACTATGTCTCTCTTGAAACCTTCATAGACCGGATGGTGGTCAAGCCATGCTATGTCCATGGACCCCTGTGCGTTTTTGACTGCCGTCTCGCTCTCCTCAAGCGTGCCGAAATCCGTCATAAGCAAAAGGGGCTTAATCGCGGAATGGTATGATGATAGCCTGAGCCTGTCATAGGATAGCGATTGCATTGTATATGCTACGCCCTTGTTCATTGTCCATATGCAATTAGAAGTGCACAGCCTTGTCTCTTTTGCAAGCTTCTCCAGAGCCCTGTATAGCGCTACGGCCCCGGAGGCACCATCCCCGTCGTTGTGGAAGCGTATTATTATCGGGGCACCGGATATAAAATTTAAAATGATCCTTCGCGCTACGGCCGTAAGCTTTTCCTCCATTGATGACAATGCCTCGTCCAGGGGTTTTATCCCTATCTTCTGCAAAGGATGCAGCTCAATATTTGAGGCCAGAGTCGATATTGTGCTTTCCAATTGATGCATGTCCGCCTTCCTTCCGGTTATATCCTTGGCCTCAAGCTGAAGGTCGGACTTTGAATTATCGAGCACCACTATGTCCAACGGCTCTGCTATCGCAACAGAATACAGCTGCAGCTGGGTTTTGCCAAGCAGCGTGCAGAGTTGCATCCTGTTTGAAGTTTCCTTAACGCTAGAGACTATGAATTCTTCCATTGATATCCTTTCCCGTTATGCAATGCCGCAGATTTTACTTTTTATCTGCAGATATTTGTATTTATGTATTGAATTGGCGTGCAATGGCAGCCATGATATAACATTTTTGAACTGGTGCTTTACGTAGAAGAATTAGACTGCCTGCTTGCCACTTCCGACACGCACGTGTTTTGGACGCTTGAATTTGTTATTGGAGAGCAGTAGGTTGCATTGACGTATGAAACCGCAAACCCTATGAAGCACGCGTTCGTAGTGGCCGAACCCCCGTATATGCCGGCTTCATCGCACTTTGATATTACTGTCGAAAGATTTAGAACCTGCTTTGGAACAGTGACTGAATTCACGTAGTATTCGCATGCCGTCGATATAGAGCCGTACATGTTCCCGCAGGTGCTCAGATTGTCGAACGCTACGGCTACAGAATAATAGCAGACATCGGAATTTGACGCATTCAGCAGTATTAGGCCTGAAGAAGAAAGCTTTGAACTTTGGTTTTGTGGAAGCAACCCCAGAAGGCCGGCAGTAGGCACGCCGTTGCCGGAAGTATGATCCATTTCCGAGCAGTAGGACGGATTTCCCGTCTTCATTGCAAGAACATATGAGCTTGAGGCAGTGCAATTCCCGTACATGGCGGAATTGCTTATGCCGGAGCAGTACGAAACGTCGCTGAAGTTATTCGCCTTGGCAAATGAGTATAGGCACTCGGATTTTGACGAGGAGTTCTGCAAGCTCGCGCACAAAGCTTCGTTGCCAGTGGCTATGCTGAGGTTGCCCACGCACGAATCTGCGATTGTGCCGTTGCTTATCGAAGTGCATACTGAAGCGTTCTTTGTCGAATAAGCTACGTTTTCAAGGCACGATTCCTGGAGCTGCTGCGAGGATATGCTGTGGCACATGGTCGAATTTCCAGTAGCTTCTGCCTCAGCCGTGAAACAGCTGTTGCGCTGGGTAGAGAAAACTACGCTTGAACAGCCCTTGGGCGAATCAATGTATATAGCTGCAGCAACTGCTGCTATGATTATTATGGCTAGGAGGATCCCGATGCGTATGTAGTCGTTCCTGGATTTCTGCTGTTTTTGCTCCTCATTATTGCCGCTCGGCTTATCCTGCTTTTTTACCTGGTCACTGTCCTTATTTTTATTTTCCTGAGGCTTCATTAAGGAATTTCACCCATCTGGTCTACGGTATATATGTTGAACCCCCCGGAGGTTATTTCGTAAGGGGCCAAGGCCCAGCTGTGGTTTGTGCCGCGCATCTTTACCACCTCGGCTGTAAGGGTCCTACGGTCCTCCCTGCTCATCTGGTAGAGCATTATTATGCCGTCGAATATGAAGAATTCGGGTGAATATTTGAGCTTGTCCCTGTCCGCAAAATTTATCTCTACCGTGAGCAACGTGGTTACGTTGAGCCTGCGCAGGTTTGACATCAGCATAAGCATGGACCTGCGGTAATGGTACTTGTCCACAAGCATTAGCTTGAGCAGGGATATGGAGTCTATGACAACACATCTGGCGTTGTTGCGCTTGACTATGGCTTCTATGTCGGATATTATGTTTCCGAAGGAATAAGATGCAGAATCGCTTTCGGTCTGCAGCCTTGAGGATGGATCTTCACCATCTATTATTATCGTCTGGTTTTTGATAAGGTCGTCTATGTCCTTGAAATCTTTGAAGGCCTGCTTCACGTTGCTGAGCAGCACCTCTGGCTTTTCTTCTAGGGCTATGAAAGCCCCAGGTATTCCTGCCTTGGCGTTACGGTAAAGTATTTCGAATGAGAGCAGAGTCTTTCCGGCTCCAGGGCCTCCGGCAATTATCGTCTGATTGTGCTCCGGAATCCCTCCGTCAAGCATCGAGTCAAGGCCTTCTATTCCGGATTTTATTCTCGTTAGCTCACTCATTTTACCACGCCAAGATTGAATTGCAATCGCACATTTAAATAGGTTTTCAACGGAATTATCATTTATAGTAGGAGTGCCAGCATGATGAAGCGCCTGATTTATATAGGCTTGTTGCTGCTAGCGATAAGCATAGTGTCGTATTACGCGATATTCTCTGCTCTGGCCAGCCCTACGAGCTCGGTTTTGGGCCAGAATATTACCAGGATTTACGACAACTACACCCTCAGCGGCAATGCGATAAATGTTTTCAGCTTTAACTCTACCCCTGACAATGCCAGCATATATCTCGAAAGGTCGGATGTACCTTTGGATGTGATCCTGCTGAACGGCACGGGATACGGCTTGTGGAGAACCGAGGTCAATGGTTCTGCTACGGCAACGGGCTATCTGACCCTGGCCAAAAGCCTCGAAGGAAGGGGAGCGGTAATAATATACACTAACATAACCAACGCGACCATACCGGTGACTTTTTCAAAACCTGTTTATTCCCAAAATGAATCGAATCTTTCCCTAGGCATATTGGGCGCGGGCAGATTCTACGTTCTGTCTGCCATCTCGCCGAGCTCAGCGGTAAGCAAAGCAACCGTAAAAAGCACGCTGGCCGAGGGCATTACGCTGGGCAACAGCGCAAACAGGCTTAGCGAGTTCAGCCTTGCAGGCATAACGGTTACGATAATGCTAATCGCCGGGCTCATAATAATATTGATAGGCATAATGAAGCAGGATAAAAAAAAGCAGAGCGAGGAGATAAAGCAAGAGGTCGTAGATAAACTTTACAAAGGCATAAAGAATTCCAGCTCCGAAGATTTTGCTGAACGCAAACCCAAGCACAGGGCAGGAAAGGAAGAATCAGGCAGGGGAAAATAGCCCGGACTGAGACGCCTGCACAAGCTATTTATACGTTTCCTGTCTATATGTAGTTAGACAAAAGCCAAAGTTGGTACTATGGACGAACTTGCAGAAAAAATAGCAGGAGAGATAGCACTGTCTGAAAGCCCAGGTAGCGTAATGAAAAAGTGGAGGGAGCTTTTCGGCGTGACGCAGGCCGAGCTTTCGGGAGCCATAAAAATATCCGCATCAACGATAAGCGATTATGAAAGCAACAGGAGGCTGAGCCCCGGAGTTGCGATAATAAAGAGATTCGTGGGAGCGCTTTTCGAGATAGACGAAAGCAGGGGCAGCACAGTCAAGGCAAGCCTGGAAAAGTTCGCAGGACAGCAGAAGAACGAGGAACTGCCATATATAATACACGATTTCAGCATGCCGATAACCGGCTCGGATTTCAACAGGATAATAGAGGGCAAGGTCATAGCCAACCCAAACCAGCTGGACAACATAAAGCTGTTTGGATACACGAAGCTGGACAGCCTAAGGATAATATTGGAAATGCAGCCTGCAGATTACCCAAAGCTTTTCGGCTCGACTACTGAGCGCGTTTTCATATTCCAAAACGTCAGCACCGGAAGGTCGCCGCTTGTGGTGATAAGAGTAGCCCCGATAAAGCCAAGGATAGTGGTAATACACAACCTGACAAATATAGACAAGCTCGCGGTAAAGATAGCCCAGATAGAGAAGATACCTCTACTTACGAGCAAGCTCTCAATGGAAGAGATCGAGGCAAGGCTGAGCAAGGTATAAGCCCAAGCTTATGAGTCGATAAAGCCAGGTTTTCAGCCCCACACGTCAGCATGGATTTCGTTCTGCGGAACATTGAGCTGCACAAGGGCATTTTTTATTGCCTGCACGAAAGGCAGCGGGCCGCAAACGTAAGTCGTCCTGTCATTAATGTCAGGGGCAGCTTCTTTTATCATGTCGGCGTTCACGTGACCCGTCTTTCCTGACCAGCCGTCTCCCTCCTGAGGTCTTGTAACGGTTATAAGCAGCTTTATCCCAAGCTCGTCCTTGAGCTGCATGAGCTCGTCCTTCCTTATTATTTCCGTTGGGAACTTTATGCTGTATATTAGTATTACATCGGTCCCTGCGTTTATCTTCTTTATGTGCCTTAGCATCGACATGAAGGGCGCAAAGCCTGTACCTCCGGCTATGAAAAGCACCTTGTTGTTTTCTTCTGGGACGAACTGGAACTGCCCATATGGCCCGGTTATCTGGTATTTGTCTCCTGGCTTTGACGTAGTAAAATAGGATACGTGGCCTCCGTGCTCCTTTACAACGTAAAATTCCATCTCTTCTGAGTTTGGCTCAGAGGCTATGGAGAATGCCCTGCCTATGTAGAGCTTTCCAGTATCCTTGTCGATACCGGATATCATCGCAAACATCCCGGCATCGAAATTCATAGTGCTTGAATCGACTGCCTTGAGCCTTACCAGCTGCACTTCCGGGGTTTCGCTTTCGGATTTCGTAAGCTCGTAAACTTTTTTTGAAACCGGATATATCTTTCCTGCCATTGATACCACTAAATCGAAATTTTTTATTTTCTCTTTTATATTAATTAATATAAAGTGTTTGTAGCTTTGCACTGTATTTTCAGTTTATGTGCGCCGTTGCTTTTGGTTTTGCAATCTGGCAGAAGCAATGCGAAAACCTATAAATATTACATTTGCAGTATCATATTCGTTCCCAAGGGAACGGTGAATATTTATGGTAGAAAGCACTGGGAGAAAACCCAAGAGCGCGGATTACAAAGGCACCGCAGTTGTTCCAGTTTCAGGAAACGATTTATACAATTTGAAAGAGCTTGACATTAAAAAGGAGTATCTTCTAAATGTCGTGCTGCCGTTTGCACATAGCTTGGAGTCCAATCCAGTGGATGTTTTAGTTGAGGATAGGGCTGGCTATGGATACATAAGAAGGCTGGTAGCCGAAGTTCTGCCGAGCGGAAGCGTAGGGCTTTACGACATAACTACCAAAAGGAAAGTTCCTGTGTCTGAGTACAGCATTTCATTCAATGAAGAAGGAAGAATATGTGGAGCCACGGAAGACAGGAATCTTGATGGAAAGCACGTGAACGTAGTTTATGAAGTGGATGAAACGCAGGAAGGACACAGGAGATCTTTCAAAGCACATTCGTCCAGCGTTACAGTAAGCCTTAAGCAGGGCAACAGGTAGATAACAAAGTTATACGTTGGATCCGGAGTGGTTGGCGAGGACATATTGGAAGAGATAAAGTTCCCGAACAACTTTGTACAGGTAATAACCTTACGGCCTGATGAATAAAGACGCTAAAATGGTGAAACCAATGGCTAGGAAAAACAATCCTACGGAGAAAGGAGTTATGGAAAATGTCCTTAAGGAAAGCAATGCGAAAATGATATTTGACAAGGACGAAATGGCAGTCATAAAGGATCTTGCAGTCAACAACAGCGACGCTTTGCGCGTGGTGAATGACATCATACTGGCACACAACAACGAGAAGGGCTACGTAATGGACATATTGGATGAATTGCTTAAGAATGATTTTACCGGAAATTCCCTAATATCGCTATATGAAAACTGCGACAAGGACGTAGAGCTTCTCATATGGAACGTCGAGAGTGAAAGGCTGGGAATGATGCGCAGAGAAGATCTCTGATTTTTATATTCTTTCGCTTTTTGATTCGAAGCCCGTACATCAGATGTACGAGCTTATCCTTTTTTGCATTATTATCTCTCTCAATAGCCTGCTGTTTGCTATCCAGTTCGCCGGCTTTATTTCCATTTTCTGGGATATGAACTGAAGCATTTCAGCAGTATCGTGGAGTATTGTCGGCTTTGTCTCGAGTGTTTCCCTGACGTGCTCCCTGACATTCCATACCCCAACTGGCATTATATAGCCTTCGTGAACCTCCCTTAATATCAGGGCCATTGCCTGTTTCTTCATGCCCTGCAGCTTTTCGGTTGTTGCTAGCCTTCCGGAGTAGTAGCAGCCGCCTATCTCAGCGTATGTCTTCCTGCCTTTGTAACCCTCGTACGAGCCGTATATTGATATGCTTTTACCGTCTGCATTCCATACCGTCTTTGGGTAGAAAGCTTCTATGGATTCGTACTGCCAGGAGCCAGGAATCAGGAATATGAGCCAGCGGTTGTCAAGGGCAACGTTGTAGAAAGCGTGTATCGCGTCTATGCTCTCATAGCCCTTTATCTCTTCCCTCATTGTTTTTGATATGGTATCGTCTACGGCAGTTATGCTCCATCTTGTGGGCACGAACTTGCGGGAATTTTTCAAACCGAATAGCCCTGCTGAAAGGGCCTTCTGTATAGATGAAACTTCCAGACCCTTTTTATAAAGCTCGTTTATGGCAGTGGTGGCCTTGGCGTCTGTGTCGAAATGCATGGATTCTATCATGCGGTCGGCCTTGAAATTGTAGACCTTGAAATCGCGTATCTTGGCGCTTGGGCCGAAAGGCTGGGCTTCATCTAGAACTTCAGGCTTCATGAAGGGCTTACCTGCAAACCCCAATTCCGCATCTGCAGGCTTTTCGGCCATTGCCAGGCTCTGGACAAATTCCGGGACGCCGCGCTTTTCCACGTCGTGTATGCTTGATATCTGCATGCCACGTACCAGCTTTGACCTCATCTCGACTATCTTTTCTATGCCGAAGGGTCTCCAGCGCTCTGGCATGCCCATTAGCGACGTGTCCCCGAACTCCGGAGGCACCATCGGCCCTATGAACACCTTTGGATATCCGAACCTTCCTATGAATATGTCGGTAGGTGAACTTCCAACTATCTCGCTTGATTTTAGTATGTGCATGGTTTTTGCATTATAGTAATAGCGCAGAAGCGCCGGGTCGCGCATGTGAGCGTACGCTATCGCAGAGCGCTTTACAGGTATGTCCAACTCCGCTATCTCTTTTATTGCGCTATGCCTGTCAAAAGCCATCAAGGATATTTCCACTTCAATATATTTATCATTTGGGTTGGTCGTTAGCAACTTTTTTAGACTTCTTTGGGCAAGTGTCTACATATAGTGGTCTCATGGCAAAAAAGCAGGATATTGGCTCCAGGCTTAAGCGAATCTTTACCGGGGCCGAGTTTGACAAGGCAATAATAATAAATACCGGCTCAAAGGACAGCAACTTTTTGTATCTCAGCGGATTTACCAGCGGCGTTTTTGAGGACAGCGTTCTCATAGCAGATAAGAAAAGCATGACCCTGCTTACCAGCGTGCTGGAATACGACATAGCAATCGAGCAGGCTCCAAGCTCGATGGAAGTAAAATGCGTAAGTTCAGGAAAAGAGCAATGGAATGAGATAAAAAAGGAGATAGGAAAAGACACTGTCGGAATTGATTATGGATTCCTTCCTTACGGATACGCAATGGCGCTTAAGAAGAATATTCCTGGGGCAACTTTCAAGGATGCCACGGAAAGATTTGCAGACGCGAGGGAGATAAAGGACGGATATGAGATATCCCTAATGAAGAAGGCTGTTTCCATAACCAAGGAATCGCTCAGGGAGATACCTTCTTATTTCAAGGACAACATGACTGAAAAGGAGCTTAGGGCTAGGTTCGAATTCCTCATGGGAGAAAAAGGAGGCGAGGGACTTGCATTCGACAGCATAGTCTCATTTGGGCAGAATGCTGCACTGCCGCACCATATGCCTGACGAAACCAAGCTAAAGGCGAATGAATTTGTTCTTTTGGATGTTGGCGCAAGGTATCAAAATTATTGCGCAGACGTTACGAGGACGTTCCTCTTCAAGCCGGACAAATCCACAATGAAGTACAAGCGCATGGAAGCCATAATCGATACAGTAAAGGAAGCGCAGGCCCTGGGCTTGAGCTATGTCAAGGACGGCGCTGACGGAATGACAGCGCATACAGAGGTCTCGAAATTCATAGACAGCGCAAGGAACGGAATTTACAAGGGGCGCTTCATACACTCTCTGGGCCACCAGGTCGGGATAGACGTGCACGATGGAACCGGATTGACTACCAGAAGCAAAGTGTTGAAGAAGGGAATGGTGGTAAGCGACGAGCCGGGAATATACATAACTGGGTTCGGCGGTGCGAGATTCGAGGACGACGTCCTTGTAGGCAAGGGCCATTCATCATTTCTTTGAGCTTTTTGACAGCCTTGCAATTATCCCGTTCAGCTCAGAGCCGTCGACATTTAGCCTGTGCTCTGACATGAATGACTTTATGAAAAGCGGCAGCGCGTTCCTGTCAGAAAGGTCTTTTCCCTTTAGCTCTTTTGAAACCATTTCTTCAAGCTTCTTTCCGGTAATCCTGCCCAAAGCGTTCGCCTTTATTATTTCAGTTATGGCAGCTTTTGGCTCTTTTGCTGCGAGCCTGAGCAGCTGCTCTACCGCTTGCTTGGCAACTGCGCCTTCGGAAAACATCTCGAATATCTGCTTTATCCTTTCATTGCCTATTGATTCCACGTCCACTCCGTCGCGTTGCAGCTCCCTGAACTTCTGAAGCAGAATGTTGGCAACGAATTGCTTGTCTATCGAAGCGTTTTTTGTAATTTCCCTGTAGAGAGGCAGCTCCGTTGAAAGCATCATGCGCTCGGCCATATCCTCTGAGCCAAACTCAGATTTTAGCTTTGAGCGCTCCTCTTCCACGCTTATCCTGCGCTCTTGCGCAGAAACAAGCATTTCATCCGATACATATATCGGCTTGATGTCAGTCTCGGGGTACATCCTTGAGCCCCCTGGCAGCGGCCTCATGAACCTCGTGGTATAAAGTTCCCTGTTATCTACAGCTCTGGTCTCAGGAGGTATTATTTCCATAGCCATTTTTGCCCTTTCCATTGCGAGCCTTAGCGCTTTTTCAGCTATATCGGCTTTTGCGGCAACCATTATGAAGGAATCGCCATCGGAAAGCGATAGCCTTTTTCTTATTTCCGCCAATTCGCTTTCATTTATGCTGTATTTCCCCATGTCCTCATCGCTATGTATTATCCCCTTAACTCCGGCCATTTTGGCGTAATCGCTTATCTCGCTTCCAAGCCTCCTGCCAGGATTGACCTCCATGCCTATTGCTCCATTGAAATTCTTGAGCTTGAATCCGAATACTGAACCACCTGACTTCAATGAAGAAAGTATGAGTTTCGATTCAGTTGAAGCGAATATTTCAGTCAAATCGATTTGGCTTTCAGAGACTTCTGCATTTCTCGATTTCAGGAGTTTTGCGATTTCCAGGAGCTTTTGCTGGCGTACTACCTCGTTCTCTATGTACTTGTCCATATCTGCAAGCTCTTGCAGCCCTTTTATCTCTATTCGCGAGCCGCCTTTTATCGAAACGTTTACATCCTGCCTTATGGAGCCTATGCCCCTTTGCACAAGGCCAGTGAGCCTGAGAAGCGTCCCTATGTGCAGTGCCACTGATTTCGCTTCCTTTGGCGTTCTTATATACGGAAACGTGTCTATCTCTATCAATGGTATGCCAATCCTAGAAGTATCATATTCAGCATAAGATTCGGCATTCTTTATTATGCCTGCGCTCTCCTCTTCCAGAAACATGGAGGGAACGTCTATGCCATTGCCGTTGACGCTTATTCGCCCATTAAGGCCGACCAGGGTGCTCCTTTGGAATGCGCTGGGATTGCTCCCGTCAACTACCTCTTTTCTCATAGGCTCCAGCTCTGCCGGAACCTTCATTTCCATGGATGCTGCAAGTTGCAGCGCTATTTCAAGCGCATCTCTGTTAATTGTATGTGGCGGCTCTTCGTCTATATCAACAAGGCACGCATGCACGTCGTTGAGCTTGTACATGAAGCTCCTGTCTTTAAGCTCCTCAAACTTTGCCGATCTGTCTATTTCTCCCAGTTCACCCGCAACCGCACGCTGATGCCTTATGACATCGTGCCTTGGCGGCAATTCGTCAAGTATTGCGCTGCAACTGCAGAACAGCTTTTCTGCCGTTGCTAGCCTTTGATGTATCTCTAGCCCGCACATGAAGCCCAGGCTTTTGTAGTATGCTTCGTCATGCATTTTATCGCTCATACAAGAAAATCCTCATAGTCACTTCTGGAATTTATCTCTCCCGTTAAATTGGAGTTCAGCATTTTCTTTGCGGTTATTGCATCGTAGTTGCCAAGCAGCCATGCAAGCTTGACGTATGCGGTTTCCGGGGTCATGTCCTCGCAGTAGATAACGCCTGCTCCGGAGAGAAGCCTTAGGTTCCTGTATACGTTTGGGTTTACCCTTCCGTAAAGGCATTGCGAGGTCATTCCGACAATGACTCCTTTGTCTACTGCTTTTTTGATGTTTGGAAGCCATGAGTAATTCTCGTGCTGCGTCGATACAGGAGTATGGCCCAGCCCAGTGCCCTCTATTATTATGCCCTTGTAGCCCTTGGCCACGTAATAATCTATTATCCCTGGGTCGGAATTTGGATAAGCCTTGACAAGCGCAACATTTTTCTCAAAGCCAACCATCGGCTCCTTGCTTTTCTTGTCATGCTTTGCATGTTCGGCATCCTTTGAAAGGTAATTTATCTCGCCTGAATACGAAACTGTAGCGATATACCCTTCGTTTATGGGCCTGAAAGCGTTCCTTCTTGAGGTGTGCATCTTCCTGGCCCTGGTGCCCCTTATGAATCCGCATTCGTCATCCGAAGAGGTCTTGTGCATGCATATGCCTACGCCTTTTATTTCAGAGCGCGCGGCCAGCACCACCGAGCAGAAAAGGTTCATGAAAGCGTCCGATGAGCCCCTGTCGCTGCTCCTTTGCGCGCCGGTAAGCACCACGGGTATGTTTATGCCATTAAGCATGAATGAAAGAGCCGCAGATGCATAGTGCATAGTGTCAGTCCCTATCGTAACTACGACACCGCGAGAGCCTTCCTTCTCGGCCTCGTATACCTGCTTAGCTATCTTTTGCCATTCCAGGTATGACATGTCCTCGCTTGATATGCTGAAGAGCGGATCTACTTTCAATTCCGCCACGTTGGCAAGTTCCGGCACCTCGTAGAGCAGCTCTTCTGGCTTGAGAAGCATGTAGACCCCGCCGGTTTTGTAGTCGAGCTTGCTCCCTATCGTGCCCCCTGTGTATATGAGCGTAACCTTTGGCAGGGAGCTTTTCTGTGTTATTTTTGAATGTGGAAATTCGTGAACCGGCACGCCCTTCCTTATTTTTGTTATCTTTGCGCCATCAAACCTGAGCCCTGCGTTGTAGCCATTTTTCATCTTTAAGATTATGATCTCTTCGGAATTCGCTTCGGTGCTTGGCATCAGCTCTCCTTCTTCGCTTATGCCTTCGGCTTCCACCTTTATTATGTCCCCAAACTCTATGCCGTTAGACTTGAGGAACTCGGTTATTTTCTTTCCGTACATTCTCTTTTTGCACCAGTTCAAACTTTAACAGGCTCAGCATACAATGCATTGGATGTTGCATTATAAATCCTTGCCGTAATCCTTGAGCCAAGGGAAAGGCCGGAAGCGCTTGCAGCCCTAGGAATTACTATCTGCCTGTAGCTGTCGTCCCTTCCATTAACGGAAGAGGCATTGCTTTCTGTAAGAAGCACGCTTTCTTCGGCTCCTATTGCGCCTGCGTTCTTGGACGCCTGCATGGCCCTGACCTCCCTGGAAAGCTCCGCGCTTCTCTCTTTTATAACATTGTCATCAAGCTGCTTCATTCTTGATGCGGCAGCGTGCGGCCTTTTTGTGAACTTTGATATGTTCGTGACTTCAGGCTTGAATTCCTTGAGGGCTTCCAGCGTTGCGTCAAAGTCGGCTTCGGTTTCCCCGGGGAAGCCCACTATTATATCCGTCTCTATCGTTATGTTCTTCACTTTTTGCCTTATCTCTTTTACAATTTCGAGGTACTTTTCAACAGTATAGCCCCTGCGCATCGATTCCAGGACGGAATTGCTTCCTGACTGCAGAGGTAGATGCAGGAACTTGTATACGTGCTCGTTTTGCATTGCATCTATCAGCTCGGCATAATACCTGTGCAGATGCTCTGGATTCAGCATTCCGATCCTTATCCTAAAATCTCCTTCGAAAGAGCATGCCTTTCCGACAAGCTCGGCTATGTTGGTGCCCTTGTCTATGCCGTAAGCCCCGGTATCTTGCGCCGTGAGCTCGAGCTCCTTTGCCCCGTTCCTTATGCTGTAGGATATTGCATTGAGTATTCCGGCCTCGGAAAAGCTGTTGAGTCTGCCCCTTGCGAATTTCGTTTCGCAGAACGAGCACGAGCTCAGGCATCCGTCGCTTAGCGGTATCTTGGCTATTATCGATTTGCCAGGCACGTAGAGCCCTATCCTGTCGTACCTGCTCTCGCCCATCAGCATGACTCTTTTCCCCGAAGCCGTATCCATTACTGCTTGGGGCATTCCAGCTATGTTCTGTATCTTGGCTATGCTTGCGCTTGGGGCATACCTGCTTATTATGTCGCTGTTGGCGCCTGCCATGCACCCAGTGACGAGAATCTTCTTGCCGCTTTCCTCAAGCTTTGAGAGCCTGTACGTTATCCTGTTCTGGGTTGCGCCTTTCACGGTGCACGTATTGAGCAGGACAACGTCCGCGTCGGCCTCACTGGAGCAGGTCTTTATACCTGCGCCACCCATTGCGCTGGCTATGAGCTCGCTGTCGGCCTGGTTGAAAGTGCATCCGTACGTCTCTATGTATACCTTCAAAAACGCACCATAGGTATTGGTTGTTATTGATTATTAATAGCCGTAAAAAGCTAAAACACTTATGAAAGGAAACGTTCTTCTGATTAGTAGTTTGGCCACAATTTAAGCTTTTACAGGACTATATGCACAAAACGCAGAAATATATTTAAAGACTGCTGTTCCATTTTGCTTTGAAATATAAAATATTGGGTGAAAAAATGAAGGGAGGAACAAACGGCGGGAAAATCATAGGAGGACCACACAGCGGAATCGTTGGAGGACCACACGGAGGATAATCTAAATATTTCTTTTACTTTTTCTATCAGATATTTTTATTGTTAGTTCTATTTGTATAATGTTCTTTTCTGCGGTTGTATGGATTTTCTCTTTACAAGGCTAAGGTATTGATCACTGTAAAGATTGTCGAACTTCCTGCAGATATTTATTATTATAGTTTTTAGGATTAAAGAATCAGATTTTACGCCTTTTATTACCTTAAAAAGATCGTTTTCTATGGCCTCAGTATCACTCTCTTTTAATACAGGAGATATATGGAATATTCCGTCAGGGGTTTCAATGTCGTAGGTTAGGATTCGCCTTTTACAAGGTTATACCCCAAAACGCAGAAACGTATTTAAAGACTGCTGTTCCATTTTGCTTTGAAATATAGGATATTGGGTGAAAAAATGAAGGGAGGACCAAACGGCGGAAGATAAGGAATTTTATTCTCTTTTGTTCTAATTAAGTTTAGATTTTATTATGTCGATTTATTAGGTATTTTAATTATTATTTGATTTAGTAATATATAACGTTCTTTTCTGTGCCGATATAAGTTTCTTTTTTACCAATGCCAAGTATTGATCACTATAAAGATTGTCGAACTTCCTGTAGCATATATTTCCTATTATCATTCTCTCTATGATCAGCGAATCAAATTTAACTCCTTTTATTGTTTCGGAAAGTTCGCCTTTTATTTTTTCGATGTCTTCCTCTTTTAATACTGGGAATAGGTAAAATATCCCGTCTGGGGTTTCCATGTCGCATATATAAGAGAACCTGCTTATTGCTTTATTTGGTTCATTTATTATATACTTGTGATGGTTATATTTAGAATTTATAAATTTTTCCTTATTCGTTATATTTTCAAGTATTATGGCATCATATCTTTTGTTTATAGTGGTTACTGTAAGCGTAGACCTTAATATTGCGCTCTTTCCTTCTTCGTTCATTAAATCTTCATAAGCCCTTTTTGCACTGCCTATTGGAAGATTATATTTTCTGTCTATCGATGCAAAACTTTTGGTACTGTCTTCGTTCAATTCACAGAGAATGGCGTATTCCCTGTACATCAAGCTAGATGCACCGGGTTTTTCTCCGTGCTTCTTCCGACGCCAGACCTTCTCTTTTAGAACATCGAAAAACTCTTGGCGTAATGGTACAAATCCATAATCCGTCGCAATTGGAGTTATGTACCACTCTGACTCTATGCCCTTAAGCACTGCTGCTGTCCTTATGCTGTCTAGGACATCTGCAACCACGTTGTTGTTTTCCGCAACACAGAAAATAGCAAGATCGTATGTACCCTTGGCAGCAAGGGCAAGCTGCACTCTTGGGTTCTTTTCCAGTGCTGCCCTTACTGCTTCGTGGCTTGGCTTGTCGCTTATGAATTTTGCGAGAATCATGTACTCGGAAAAGCCAAGGTTGTTCATGTTAAGCTCGAGCGTGTACTTTATCCCCAGGATTCTTTCCAGCCTTTTTATCCTGTATTCCAGCACATGCAGCGGTATTCCCGTAATTGAGGAAATCCTTGCATGGGGAAGCCTCGAGTTCATGCTTAATGCTTCCAGCAGCAGAATGTCTTCGTTGCCAAGAGCCTCGTCAAGCGTTCTTTCAGAAGCGGCTTTCCTTTTTTCCTCAAGTTCCCTCTGGTGTTCAATCATTTTATTGTATTCGAATTCCAGGGCCTTAAGCCTTGCTTCGCTCTGTTTTGGCTTTGCAGGTATTACTACGCCGTTATCGGTTATCCATCCTATATAATGAGTTATCTTTACCGGCTTTTTTCTTTTGCTGTCCCATTTGCTCGTGGCCTCAAATACGCAGAATCTTTTGTTTAAGAATTTCAGCTCTATATGCCCGCCGTAAGACTTTTTGAGCTCATCGAAGACCTCTTTTATCTTTATGGGAGCTTCCGCCATGCAAAGGCCGATTTTATTTATTTTAATTATATTTCCGCGTTCAAGTTATTTATTGGTTCCTATGGGTATACAAATCTAAAATATTAAAAAATCTTTTAAAAAATGCGATTTTTTAAAAGTATGGTTTGGACGTAAGGGCAGTGAAAAGGCAAATTTTATTTATAAAGAAAAGCCCATAATCTTACTCAAGCAATATGTGGGGGTTGAGGATAATGAAGAACAGTGGGATAATGCTTTTCGCTATGCCTCTTGTTTTCCACCCATGTACTATTTCCCCACATACTGCTTCATGTTAATAGGTGGGAATATGTTTGGATGGAATAAAAGGAAGAATGAAGTTGTTGTTGCAGATAACAACGACAACAGGCCAGTAAAGATGGTCCAGATATCAGAGAACGTTTACAGGTTCGTCTGGGCAGACGAATAATAACGCTAATAGGTGGGGAAATGAGTCAAAAACAAAAAGGGAGCGGAAGCGCTGCGAAACAGCGCGTTAGGGATCCGAAGAAGTTCTTCGTTGTGAAAAGGAATGGAAAGACGTACCACAAGTTCTTTTTAATAAAGCCGAAGCAGGGAATGGACCTCAACATGCTTGCGAACGATCTTGCAGCACTTCCTGACGTATTGGAGGTTTACGCCACCGAAGGAACCATAGGATTCATGGTAAAGGCAAGATTCGACGGAGAAAAAGAGCCGGAGCAGGTAGCGCAATACATAGAGAAGAATGTTTCAAAGGACTACGGGACTCTTGTCAGCTACATAAACTTCAAGAGGTGCGCAAGATGAGCCTCAAAATGTGGTATTTGAAGCATTTCGACAAGGACAGGCTTCTGGATGAACTCTCGAAGCCTGCAGAGGGGGAATATGTTGTGATCAGGGATGGGCCAAATACGTCGGTACGCGTGCCGGTAGAAGAACTTGACGGATATATCAATTACCTGAAGGACAAAGCTGCAATCTGCATGGATGAATACAAAAAGTATAATAAAGAAAGAAAGTCGGGCGATAGCGTTAAATTAGGTGATGAAATATGAGTAAAAATGATAGTAAGGACAAAGAAACAACTGGTAGAGTTCTGTTGAGAAAAGAGAATCAACAGAAGTTAGAGGGTAGAGTCGTGTCTTATGGCAAAGCAGACACTATGTGCGGAATCGCTATGCATTTGACTCCAGAAACTAAATATATTCCTGTTACAATTCCAAAGCCATTGATACTATTAGTAGAGGATGGAACAATACACGAAGCAGAGCTTAATCCAGATATATTTTACGCCTCAGATGCAATAATAATGAAAACTGGTGGCGAGCTGGCACATATAGCTGTAATAGCCAGAGAACGTGGCATATTGGCAGTGTCTGAAATACCAGTTGATAAAATAAAGAACGGAACTAAAGTAACAATAAAGACTATTGATCTGGAAGACGAAATAAAAGCTTTGGTAGAATTTTAGTGAAGTGATATTATGGGCAATATATCAAAAGAGAATAAATATGCATTAATTAATGATACGGATATTTCAAGAATAAAGCTTGCAAAAATGTTTATTGATACGAGTAATAATCCTGATGCAGTTGTTGAAGATTTTGTTAAACGAGCGCTCAAAAATTATAATATATTATATGGGGTGAAAGATAGTGGAAACCTGCTAAAGTTAAAATGTAATAGCAAAGAAGGGCTCATATTATACAGAGATGCATATTTGGAGCTGATAAAAATAAAAGACAGTATTTATAATAATGAAGTGCAAAAATTTGCAGTTTCTATATTTGGGAAAAAGTTCAATGACTTATCTGTAGAAGAGCTTGGAATATTTAAAGAAATAATGCGTTTTAGTATAAATGTGTACAGGCTGAATATTCCGCTGTCTATAAACTTCAAGCCAATAGCTTATGCAAATATGGAACGAATAAAATACGAAAGGCATCTATCTACAAGAGATTATATGTCTATACTTTCATTGGCGCACGAGTCTGGAATGTCAGAGTACAGAAGAATGCATATCGCATACTGTGTAGAACAGGATAAAGAAGTCAAGCAGAGAAAGTTCAAAGAGCTTTTAGATCTTTATCACCTTGGTTCTGAAAGGCTCGCACTTATTAGGATTTCCAATGACTTCATTAATGGGATACCGCAAGGCTATTTAGAGAAACAGAACAAACCCGCTTATGTAAATGTTGATGAAGAAATAAGTGCCATATTAGACCTTATAAACTTTGACAACTATTACAGCTTATTACATAGGAAACGCCTTTCATCGCTTGCCGATGCTTTTCTGAGAGGTTATCTAGGTACCGAATTAAATAAGCGGGGTTTAGTAGATCCAGACTACTGCACTTTAGTTCCTGATATAGAAGATTTGTCAATGAAGCTTTTGGACGATAGAAGCAAAGAAATAGGAGGTAGAGCAATAAGGTATGAGCCCTTTGCAACTAAAATAGATTACGCAATACATAGAATCACTATGTTAACCAAGAAACTAGGCTTAAACGAGATAGATCGGAAAATAAACAATTATCAGAATTATTAGTTTACATTAGTATAATGGCCAAATGGGTGTAAGGATGAATGATGAGATACAAATGGATGGATATAGCATCGAAGTAGAAGTAGAGAGAAAGCCAGAGTCTAGGTTAAACGTAGTGCTTGCGCACGGAGGCAACAACAACATGAATAACAGCCTGATTCAAAAATTATTCGACGATTTTAGAAACAAATATTCGACATTAAGGTTCAATTTTTCGTTTGCAGATACAGGTATAGATATTAGGAATATAAGCGACGGATCTGCAGTGCTTAGGAGTACTGCCGAACTTAAGAAATGTATAGAGTATATGGGTGCAAAAGACATAGTTCTTATAGGAAAATCATTTGGAGGATATGTGTCAACGCTTTTGGCAGGTAATCCTAACCTAGGCATAAAGAAAGTAATAGCTCTGGGGTACCCTCTTCATAAACCTGGGAAGCCTCAAGAATTACTTGAGGGTTTATCCCAGGCTCATATGCAAATGGCAAGATTGCAGGTAGAGTTTATAATAGGCGATTCCGATCCTTCATGGGATATAAAGAACGCTCCTCCGATATTGTCTGCGTATAAAATAAACATAATAGAAAATGCAGATCATTCTTTTAAGCCGGTTAGACCAGGTGGAAGCCTTGATGAAAACGAAAGAAAAGTGGTAGAGCTGGCAAGCCAGATAATTGAAGGAATAAGCTGAATCAAAAAATATAGGGATTATATGGCAAATCTAGAGCGGCATAAAATCAATGTATTACACATTCCTTACAACGCCAATAACCCTGGCGGAAAGGGTGAATCCCTACTAAGGCTTGATAAGGAGGGTATAAACGTTGCAAACGGCTTCATTATTCCTACAGAGTCCTTTGAACTTTTCTTAGATTCAAGCAGTGTAGGTATAAAGTTGCGAAATGCTATAGTAAAAGGGGAACTAGATAGGAGCCTAGTTGTTCAGCTCAAAAAGTTTATCATCAATTCAAAACTTCCAGAAGAGGTCATGAATAGCATACATTATGCACTTAGGCACACTGGACTAAACAAAGATAAATTAATAGTCAGAAGTTCAGCCAACGTAGAAGATTCGAAGGAAAAAAGCTTTGCTGGGCAATTCAAGACGATAGTGAATGTTGAACCGCAGAACATACAGAGCGCAATACTTGATGTTTATGCCTCGCTCTACAATAATGCAGCTATATCATATGCTGAAAGCATGAACCTAATTGAGGCCAGAATGGCAGTTGTTGTTCAAGAAATGATTAATACAGACTTTGCTGGTGTGGCATTCACCATTTCGCCGATTGGCAAAACAGGAAGTATGACGATAGAATATGTTGTTGGGCAGGGTGAAGCACTGGTCTCAGGTAAAACAAAACCTTGTAATGTGAAGTTAGATAGATCCAACTTTAATTTTATTTCAGAATGGGTTCCTTCGGGAGTAGAAGCTTGTATGCTGAGGGAAACTGTAAGAGAAGTTGCCGCGCTTGCAATGCATATTGAAACAATATATAATATGCCAATGGACATAGAATGGGGCATTGCTCGCGGAAAGTTATTTGTTTTCCAAGCTAGGCCAATAACGCACCTGAAAAGAATATGCTAAGCCTTTATTATTGTGCCTATTGTCTTCTTGCCAAAAATAGAGTCCCGAGACTGCCAGGCACGTTTGCATTGGCAATCTAGCACGTAGTGTCATATTTCTTTGAAATGTTGTAAAGATATGAAAGCTTGATTGCCATGTCTCTGGTAACGTCTACCTTTAGCGATGCGCTTGAGTATTTCCCGTGAAAGGAATCATTGTGCGCCTTCTGCCTAGGACAGCGGTGTGTGTATTTTCGAATGTTTCGAGAAAAGGAAATACGAGACTATTACGAAGTCTATTATTATGGCACCGTGGATTATCGTGTAATATGGGCATATGGAGTGCACAACAAAAAATTTAAAGTATATTAGATACGCCGAGCCGAAACTTCGCTCAGAGAGTATGAGGAATATGCCTCAATGCGAAAGGGCTTTGAAAGCAGAGGCCGAAGCCCAGAAGCTTAGAGAACCTATTTATTATTTGCCATGCCTAAATACATGCTATGATTCTTAATGTACATCATCGATGTGCATTGGCTTAGAAGGTAAGATAAAATGGTTACATATTGCGAAAGATGCAAAAAGGAGATATACAGGCAGTATAAGTGCGATTATTGCGGCAGGACCATATGCAGCAGCTGCATAAAGAGCTCGCAGACAGCCACCAAGATACTTAAAATGACCATATGCAAGGACTGCTGGAGCAACATGCCAAAGCGCAAGGCTTACAAGTCAAAGAAGCTAGTTGTCGCTCAGCAGCAGAAATGAATTGCACATAGCCTTTTTATAGGATTAATCCAAAATCCTTCTGGTGCTGGCTGTGTTGGACCTAAACGCTAACGAACTTGAAATGCTCAATTACTGGAAGGAAACCGATGTCCTAGGAAGGCTCAGGGCAAGGAACAAGGGCAGAAAGCCCTTCTATTTTCTGGACGGGCCCCCTTATACTACTGGAGACCTCCACCCTGGGCAGATGTGGGTAAAGACCGTAAAGGACATAACGCTAAGATACAGGAGAATGAAGGGATACGACGTCAGGGACATACCCGGATACGACGTCCACGGCCTGCCGATAGAGAATAAGGTTGAGAAGAAGCTGGAGCTTAAGTCCAAGCAGGACATAGAGGACAAAATAGGTGTCGGAGAGTTCATAAAGCAGTGCAGGGCTTATGTAGAAGCTGGCATAGGAAGGATGGACAGCGACTTCGAGCGCTTCGGAATAACCCTGGATTTCGCGCATCCGTATATACCGTTCAACAAGCAGTACATAGAGACAGGATGGAACATATTCAAGCAGATAAGCGACAAAGGGCTCTTATACAGGGACACAAAGGCGACGCTTTACTGCCCGCACTGCCAGACCTCTGTCTCGCAGGGCACTATGGAAGCGGAATATATGCAGGACAACGATCCTTCAATAGCCGTCCCATTCAAAGTCGTAAAGAACGATTCCAAGGCAAGGATAAGCCTCGCAGATGGAGATTATTCCCTTCTTATATGGACGACCACACCGTGGACGCTTCCTGCGAACGTAGCTATAGCGGTAAACCCCAAGGAGCTTTACGTTCTTGCAAAGTTCGGAGACAAAAACCTTATAGTGGCAAAGAAGAGGCTTGATGACACCGCTGCGATGCTCGACGCGAGCCCGGTTGTGCTGGAAGAATTCTACGGCTCTGAGCTCGAAGGCATGGCGTATGCAAATCCTCTTGAGGAGAATTCGCCAAAGCAGAAGGAGCTCAGAAAATACCACAAGGTCATACTTTCAGGAGAGCTCGTCACAATGGACGACGGAACCGGCCTTGTGCACATAGCGCCTGGGCACGGGCTTGAGGATTATAACTTGGGCAAGAAGCTCGGGCTGCCGATATTCTGCCCGGTAGACGGAAAAGCAGAATATACAAAGGATGCCGGCAAATACGAGGGAATGAAGGTGCCCGAAGAGGCGAACAAGGCAGTTATGGAAGATTTGAAGTCCATGGGCGTTCTTCTTTACAAGGGCAGCATAACGCACAGCTATCCACACTGCTGGAGGTGCGATTCCAAGCTTATTTTCATAGCCACGCCACAGTGGTTTTTCAACATATCCAAAGTAAAAAAGAAGCTGCTTTCGGAAAATTCAAAGGTTTCGTGGCATCCTGCCGAGGCTATGCAGTGGCAGGCCGACGTGCTCAAAAGCTCGCCGGACTGGTGCATATCAAGGCAGAGGTATTGGGGCATACCGATACCGATATGGGAATGCGAAAAATGCGGGGACACCAAGGTTATAGGCTCGGTGGAAGAGCTTGCCAGGCATGCAACCAGCAAGGAGAAGGTAGAGCACCTGGACGACCTTCACAGGCCGTACATAGACGATATAGAGCTCAAATGCGAAAAATGCGGAGGCTCGATGCGCAGGGTCAAGGACGTAACCGACGTATGGTTCGATTCCAGCATAGCCTCAAGGGCTAGCATAGATTCCGAAAAGGAATTCGAAAGGCTATTCCCGATAGATTACATAATAGAGGGCAAGGACCAGCTCAGGGGATGGTTCTCCGGGCTGCTGAAGATAAGCGTGCTTGCTTATGGCAAAAGGCCGTTCAAGAACGTAGGCGTAGACGGCATGCTCCTGAGCGAGGACGGGCGCGAGATGCACAAGAAGCTCGGCAACTACATAGCCGTGGCCGACCTGCTTAAGATAACCAATGCGGACTCTTTCAGGATATGGAGCTCAGGGCATACGCCATGGCTCGACCTTTCGTTCAACAGGAGCGAGATAAGGGATTCAGAAAGGACGATAAACGTGCTTTATAACGCAGCCAACCTGATAGACGAATACAGCAAGCTCATAGGCGCAAAGCCCAAGTGGACGCTTCCTAAGGCCGAAGGCCTCGAAAGGGAAGAGCTGTGGATACTCTCGAGAGTGCAGAGCCTGATAGAAAAAGTTACTGAGGCGTTGGAGAACTACGAGGCCCACAACGCAGTCAATGCGCTGAAAGAATTCATAAGCGACGATTTCAGCAGGTTTTACTTAAAGGTTGCGAAGAAGAAGCTGCTTGGCTACGACAAGGGCATGCAGAAAAAGGTCCTCAACGTGGTTAGCTATTGCCTCAACACAGTATTGACGCTTGCTTCTCCGGTTATTCCCTTTACTTCGGATTATATAGCTCTGCGCATGCTGAAGAGCGTTGACGACAGCGTTTCCATGCAGAAATGGCCAAAGCCCAAGCCTGAGCTCATAAACAAAGAGCTCGAGAGCACTTTCGACATGGTAAAGGAATCGATAAGCGCTTTGCTGAACAACAGGGAAGCCGCGAAGGTGCCGCTCAGATGGCCGGTAAAGCAGGCGCTCATAGAGACTACGAGCGACGAGGTTTACAACACCCTTTCCAGGATGTCAGACATAATAGGAGATTATACCAATTCCAAGGAGGTATTGGTCAAGAAGGTCAGCAGCGTAGGCCTCGAAGCGAAGCCGCAATTCCAGCGCATAGGGCCGGAGTTCAAGCAGAACGCTTCATTTATAGCAAAATCCATAACAGAAGCGAATCCCGAAGAGATAAAGGCGGCATTGGATTCCGGAGGAAAATACGCAGTGCATACGGAGAAGGGAGTCTTTGATATAGGCCCGGAACACGTAATCATATCGGAATTCAACACCAGCGAAGGAATGAAGAAATTCAAATACGGATACGCAAAGGTAGACAGCGAGATAAGCAGCGAGCTGGCCGATGAGGCGTTCTTAAGGGAGCTTGAGCGCAGGATACAGATGGAGCGCAAGGCGGAAGGCCTGAAGAGGTCGGACAAAATAGAGGCTTACATAAGTGCTGACGATGACACGGTTTCAACGATAAGAAAGTTCTACGAGCAGTTTGCCAAGGACATAAACGCGAAAAAGGTGGAGTTCGTTCCGGAAATACCGGAATCGCTGAAGCAGGTTCCGCTCGAGCTTATGGATGCAAAGCTCAGGATCGCGATCAAAAAGCCAGGGATGTGAGAATGCGTGCGATGAGCACGGAAAGTTCCTATAAAAGCGTCGAGAAGCTTCTTTTTTCCAAAGACAGGAATCTTTACGTCATATCCCCGTTCGTCAGCACGTATTACCTAAAAGTCCTGAAGAGAATATCATCGAGAAAGAATGTCTATTTGATAACAAGCGAAGCCGCGTTCAAGAAATCAATAGAAATATCCGGATCTTATAAATTCGGAAGGCCGAAGGTGGCTCATGCCGCCATAGTGCTTGCAATGTTTGCTGCAGCGTATCTGGTAAGCGAATATATAGCCGCACTTATTTTTCTGGATGCAATGGCCGCATGGTGCATGTTTTATACTATAAGTATGCCAAGCAGGCACAAGAAGAGCAGGATGCACGTCAGGGTCGTAAGGGGCAACTTCGTGCACGAAAAGGTTTACATATCCGATTCTATGGCAATAACCGGCAGCGCAAACCTTACCTATTCCGGCATGCACAAGAATACCGAAAGGATAAGCTTAATAGATGACGGGAAGGAGATAAGAGAACTCCGAAGGCATTTCGAAGAGTTATGGCACAAAGCCGGCAATTAAGCCTTATCGGGAATCTACATAAAGCATAATAAACTTGTTTGCCTCTTGTATTTATGGCGTACCGGCAAAAGGTTAATATATCTGAAAAAAGAAATGTTTATAATGGTGGTGCAGTGGGTGGTGGGCATGGACCCAATTATAAGGGTCAAAGCGCATTGGAATATCTGATAACTTACGGTTGGGCAATACTCATAATAGTAGCAGCGGTCGGAATGCTTTATTTTTACCTCATAGTGCCCATGTCAGTGCCTCCAAACAATTGCGATTTCATAGTAGGAGTATCATGCTCGAACTATAACGTTGCGATTAGCCCTGCTTCGAAGAATACCGCAAATGTAAGCCTTATGCTTGAAAATCCTGAGTACTACCCAATAGAGGATCCTGTGATGGTCGTCGGAGTAGGCACTAGCAATTACAGTTCGGCATGCTCGCCCTCGTTCGTCAATCCTGGAGCTACTTATGTATGCTCAGCCCAGATGCCAGACAGTTTCGGCAACCACCTCAAGGCAAATGTCTATATAAAAGAGTATAACTGCGGATTGAGCAAGTATGGAGAATTCAACGGAACGTGCGCCGATCCCCCAATGCAGATTTACAAGGGGGCGATATACGACACATTCGACCAAAACATAACAGTCAGGCCTACAAAGATGGAAATAAGCCCGGCTGCGGCAACCGTTGCAGTAGGGCAGGATTACAGCATAAACAGCACTTTTTATTTTGCAGGAGTACCTACCCATGACATAACCATAAACTATACGCTAAACAATACCGACGCCAGGCTTGAAAACGCCAAGGGTTTCACTGGCTCTTCCGGCAACGCCACTGACACCATTTATGCGGCACATGCAGGAACCGTAAAGGTTACCGCATCCTTTGACGGCTACAGCGCCAACGCCATAATAACGATAAGCTAGGCGTTTTTGCTTTCCTTTTTGTTTTTCCTCGACAAAATAATTGAGTTTCGAATTTTTCCAACGGATTTTGGCATTATTTCTAAATTCTTATTAGAAAGTTCCACAAAACCAATAAATATAACAAAATCCAAATAATTATGTAGCGAGAAGCGAAGTTGATTCCATATGGAGTCCAAACAAAAACGTGGGGTACAAGAACTGGGGGATAGCATAAAACAGCTCGCAGATGAAATATGCGACGAGCAGCAACTGGAGCAGTCCTTTGCAAGCGAACTGCAGGCAACCGTGGACCTTGGGGCCATGATTGCAGCAATAATAAAAGAGGAACCGGACCAGAATACAAAAGCAGCGATATCCAACGCGATAGCGCAGAGCACAATACGCATGGTGAAAAAGGCGAACGCGATAAGGAAGAAAAAGCAGATTAGATTCGGCCCAGCCGCAGTCGTAATAGCTGCAAAGGAATGAATCTGAGCTAGCAAATACGGTGCCGCGATTGCGGCACCATTCACCCTCATCATTTCAGCTTTGTTTATTATTTTTTGTTTTCTCTTTTTTTGCGTTTTACAGAAAGCCATTTTAAGCTTATCAATAAAACTTATTCTTGAATGCCCTATTGTAAATAGGCGATCGTAGTCTAGCCTGGTAGGACTTTGCCCCTCCAAGGCAAAAACCCGGGTTCAAATCCCGGCGATCGCACTTGTTTTTAATACAGTACAATTGCTCCTGAGCAAGTGCTTGATTAAGACAGCAAACTAAAGCTATATATATTTAAATTACTATAATATTATAGTAAAATATATATAAATGGAATCACGATGAACAATGAAGAAAGAAAGGTATTGAGCTATCTTTCCGAAGAGCTTGGCTACGGAGGCAATATACTTAGCATGGTGAACGCCATGGGCAAAAAATACGGGAACACTTATTATCCGAACGTATATAATGCCATAATGGGATTGGAAAAGAAGGGAGTGGTGTCGATAATCAAAGAAGGCAACAATCGATTGGTAAGGCTGGCGCTTGATAATCCCTTCTCAATTTATTACATTGGCGAGGCAGAAAGCATGAAGGCCTCGGGCACGGATATTGGCAGTGAAATAGCCAATGCGCTCTTGGAGCTTGCTTTGGGATTCGATATCATAACCATTTGCATATTGAGATACAAGGAATATATCAAAATAGGCAGAATGGAAATTTTAATCGTTGCCGGATCGCACGATCAGGACGGAAAGCTTGCTGCTGCAATATCAAGCGTGGAATCTATGCATAATTCCAAGATAGACCAGATAGTACTTACTCCGCTTGAACTTTCGTCAATGCTTGAGGGCAACGAATTGAACAGAATTAAGGAGCTTATAGGGGATAAGAGCATATTTTACAATAGCGAGGGCTTTTGGGAAATTGTCAGAAAGTACAAGCTCGACGGAAATCGAATAAATCAGGAAAGATTCCCTGAGAAATTGACGAGGGCGCAGCTCGCTTACAATTATAACAGGTTCGGATACGCATTATATGAGGATATTGAATCTGGAACTAAAATCGCACTTGAAGATGTTATATTCCTGATGTCCGCAAGCGAAGAAGCGAGGATTAGATACGGAGCGATAGTTCTGCTGTACAAGAATTGCAGTCGGCTGAATACCTCTTACTTATATTACCTATTCAAGAGGCATGATGAGCTAGGCACATTGAAAGGCATGCTTGAATCCCTAAAAGATTTTTACATTAGCAGGGATTGGCAGGGAATTGAAATGCTTGTAAAGACAATACAGGATAAGAAGCCAAGGATTTATGATAAGAACCTTATTAAAAAGTACATTGAGCAATACTGTTGATTCGATGACAAGAGTTTCGAAAACTGGCTTATTGTCGATTTTGTACGTGTTCGATGAGCGGTTGCCTCATAAAATACTGCTTGTCGCAGTTGGAGGCACTGCCATGACCATGCTAGGCATAAAGGCTTCTACAAAAGACATAGATTTCAACATACCGGAAAAGAAGGATTACGAAGAATTTGTAAGGTTGTACAAGGCGATAAGCCCAGGAGTGGCAATCGATTATTACCCAAACAACACCGTTTTTACAGAAGTCTTGCCCGAAGATTACTTAAGCATTGCAAGCGATTACAAGTCCAATTTCGAAAATATAAGAATTAAGGTATTGAACCCTGTCGATATAGTTTGTTCGAAAATCAGCAGGTGCGATGAAGCCGACATAGAAGACATAAAAAGCTGTATAAAAATTTATAGTTTAAAGAAAAGCGAGGTTGCGGCGAGGGCCAGCTTATACGCAAGAGTAGGCAGCGATGAAATTTTTCAGAGCAACCTGAACTTTATTTTAGAAAACTTGTTTTAGTTGAGCGGCACCAGTAAGGCTCTGCCATTAGAGCTCGTGCGGCCAAAAAGGCAAACCGAATCACGGGGGCGAGAGCAAGTGCTGCGGGACTGCCGCTACTCCCACTACTATCGCAAGAAGCGAAGCGAGCAGGAGGAATATCCAGAACAGCATTAGCAATGTAGTGTAGGTGTTGGATGCCTTGCTCTTGGCTGGCAGCCTGTCGTATATGAGCGTTGCCGGATACGTAAACACGCCAGCCAAGCCGAAACCTATGTAAAGCCCGAGCATGGCAATAGGGCTGGATGTCATCTTTATGAAGTAAGCGCTGAAGCCGTAGTATATTGCAAGAAGCCCTGAGAATAGGGCGAATATGCCAACGTACTGCATGTTCTGCCTAAACCACAAAGCTATTGATATGCCGGTTATTGCTATGCCTATCAGCAGAAAAGGATCGTAGAAAAGAGTGTTGTAGCTTCCGGGGAGCGGCCATGTCATTTCTCCGAATAGGCCCAGTATGAGCATCATTATGCCCAGAAGCCCTAGAGGCACTGCCCCGGGCCTCATTGATTCTTTTATGCCCTTGACCCCGTTGGCCTTATAGTACCTGTAAGCAGAAGCCGTAGTGTACAAAGATACTATGCCCGCGAGCGCGAGCATGAAGAGCTCCAATGCCAAGTCGTCAATGAAAACCATTTCACCATCCCATTAATCCAATACGAAATCCAATCGCATTTATTTAATGGTATATGTTATGCCGCATTTTTGCATATTTTCCTTTTGAGATGGCATTTGAAGCTTTGCAACATGATATACTGCATTATACCTGCTTGCAGCAATTCAAGCTATCGTTTTTAGATTTTTACGAAGCTTATCTGTTGTATAGGTGCCTTCATTGCCCGGCAGCATTGATACTACAAGCCAGGATTACCAAGATGCTGATGGCGAAAGCGAAGGCAAAGGCCTTCGGGGAATGCTTGACAGCGTCAAATCCCTTGTAGAATTCTTCTACATAAAGGATGTCCCGTCATACGGAAACAATTTCTTTTTCACAATAGGCATATACCTGCTCGAGCTGTTCGGGGTGCTGGCGGTAACCGGCATAGTTATGGTCATATTCGGGCCCTATTGGTGGAACCTTACAGCTGTCGGAACTTTCTTCAGGAGCATACACCTCTGGGCTGCAGAGGCGTTCGTAACCCTGATATTCGTGCACCTCTTCGTGCAGTTCGCCACGTCGTCTTTCAAAAAGAAGAAGCTCGTATGGGTGCTGGGAAGCCTTATGCTTTTCCTGGTATTCCTAGAATACGCATTCGGCATAGGAGTACAAGGCGGCTTTGTCTCCCAGTGGAACGCAAAGGCCGGAGCCGACCTCTGGAACGGCATGGGGCTCGGCTACTGGATAAACCCGCTGAACATGGCTGCGGTGCTAAGCTGGCACATAGCAATAGTGCCGATACTGCTCGCAATACTCATGTTCGGGCATTACATGCTTGTCAAGCAGAAGGGACTGAGCAAGCCCTACCGCAAGGACATACCTTACAGCATGGTCCCGGCAAACCACAAGACCATGTACAGGCGCATGGTTTACGTCCTAATAATAATCCTTTTATTTGCCGTATTCCTCAGGTCGCCGTACATTGCGCCAATTACAATACAGCAGGTTGCAAATACAACTCCGAACGTAATGGCCATTACCCTGATAAGCGAATTCAACTACAGCTCAGGCACTGCCACTTATCTTGACACTATAGACCCTTACACATTCAGCACAAGAAACGCTTACGTGACAGAACCCTACTCGCGATATCTTGAGGTCACGGGCTCAAAGGACTACGAAAGCACGCTGCTCAATGAATCGCCCTCTGCGCTTAATTCCAGCCTTGCTTCTGCTTATTCATACTTCGAATCCAACGGCTCGATATCTGAAGGGCTCAACTCTTCGAATCCGGCCATTGTCCTTTTCTCCCAGCTCACACACATGGCCCAGACTGGCCTGTATCAGGATGAACTTTCCGGAAGCATACAGAATCCGCTCAACGAGACGTACGAGATAAGGTTTCTCGCAGATTCAAAGGCGCTGGATTCGTATGGAACTAAATACGGGCTCAGGACCTCGCAATGGGGCATGCTCAAAGCCGGAAGCGCATGGTGGCAGATAGGCAGCTATTGGACTGCCCCTTACAACTACATGGAGATACTCACTGCAGGCATACCATGGTGGGATGACTTGGAAAACGGGCTTGTTGCGCTTGTAGCCTTTGCGCTGCTTATCTTCTTCCCGTTCATACCAGGGCTCAGGGACATACCTGACAAGCTCAAGCTCTACAAGATTTTCTGGAACAAGCACACAATACCTGAAATGAAGGATAAGAACAGGAAAAAGCGCTAGCCAGGCATGATTGCTTATTGTCTAACCTCAACTTCGTCTTTTTAAGATGCAACTTGCAATCGTCTACGATTTGCATGATGGCTTACAAGAGCACTTTGGAACAATTGGAAAGCGAAAGCGAAGCTATGCGCGTAAGGATAGACCCCAAGATAGGCATAAGCAAGCTCATAGTGGAGGCGCCGCAGACATATTTCAGCTACGTCGAGCTTGCAAACGCGCTTAACGCCAAGGACACCAAAGGCAGAAAGGTTGAGCCTGGCAAGATAAAGGACGGGCTTGGCATAGAGAAGGCCAGGCTACCCACATACTCCCAGTCAAATGTCACCATGGCTGCAAATGCAGTATACGCTTTCATAAAAAACATAGATTCAAATCCGTACGACAGGGAAAAGTTTTTCTCTGAAAAGCCCGTGAGCATATACTACGCAACGGAGAGCAATCCGGACTTCAGCAGGCCGGAGGCTGAGATAGCCCTTGGCCTTGTGTACTCCAGGCTCCTCAAGGAAGACGAGAAGAGATACAGGCCCTACGTAGAAGCGCTGAAGAATACCGGGCTGCAGCAGAACACTTTCGCATGCGCAGGAGCAGGGCTTGCGCTTTCGAGCGCTCTTAGCGAGATATATTCAAACTCAAGCTTTGGCATGGGCAGCTCTGCCGTCATAATCTCAGCAGACACTGCGGTTTACGACAGCAAAAGGGCACCGGACGCAGAGACTACGCAGGGGAGCGCAGCTACGCTAATGTGGATAACTACCGATCCGGAGCTGGTGAGCATAAACTACAAAGGCTCTTACGGAAGGTTCAACGTTCCTTTCCCCGATTTCACAAAATTCGGAGTCGATACTCCATTCGTTCACGGCAAGTTTTCCGAGAAGGGCTACGTATATGCTGTGGCTATGGCCCTCGGCAATATGGAGAGCAAGCTTGCCATGCAAAAGAGGATGGTTTTCGAAGAGGATTATGCAGGCATGAATCCTGATGCCGACACGTACAGGAGCATGAAGCTCAACAAAATCATGGACAGCAGCGAATACAGGGAGAACATGAAGTTCTTCATCAGCCATGTCCCTTTTCCCAAGCAAGCGATATATTTCGCGAGCTTCCTCTTCGAGCACTATCTCAAAAACTATGAAAGAGACACGTTCAACGCGATGCAGCAAAGGGAGTCCCTTGGAAAGAGCCCGCTGGGCGACAAAAGCCTGGCCGAGCTTTTTACTGGAAAGCTCACAGGATTCAGGGGCGAGCACGACACCGACATAGTGGCTTACATAGAATCCGACAGGGACATAAACGCATACTGGGAATGGCTTGGAAAGCTCAGGAAGCAGCCGGAGTTCGAAAAGTTCCTGGATGAGATGCACATAAGGGATGCACTCGCTCTGCCGTCGCAGGTCGGCAACTCGTATACCGGCTCAACGGTTGTCGCAATAGCGAGCCTGCTCAAGAATGGCAAGGTTTATCCCGGAGACACTGGCGCATGCGCTTTCTTCGGCAGCGGAATGGTGGCGCTCGCTTACCAGATGGAAATAACCGCAACTCAGGAATCCATAGCCAGGAATCTTGTTATAGGAATGGAAAGAAAAGAGGAGCTGCCGCTGGAAGCGCAGGACTACGAGCCATTGCATGAAAAGCTCATATTGGGAGACGCAAAAAGGTCGATGATAGGGGAAGGAAAGAGCTTGATAGACATGGATGCAGAGATGCTCAGGGGAAAGCTGCCGGAAGGATTCCTTATAAGGAGGCGCAATGTAGACGGCACGTGGGAAGCCGAATTCGTAGAGGATGGACAGAGGAGTGTGATTAAGCCAAGGCTATGATCCATCAAATTGGCTTGCCATTGAGCACGAAATCCAATAAAAGAAGAAAAGAAGGCCAAAGGCCCAATATGGAAATTATGCCTTTGGCTTGAGCCCCTTTGAGAGCCTTCCCGGTGCTTTCGGGGGCTTGAGCTCCTTGAACACCTTTGAAAGTGCGAGCTGGCTCAGCGAAGTTTCAGTTCCGCTTTCATTTATCATCTTGTTTAGCGCATAGGTCTTCGCAAACGGAAGCAGTACCTGGCTTGAGCACGCATCGGCAATGGCTCTCTTGAATTCCGGCTTTTCCAGCTCCGTAAGGGCTTGCGATACTGCCGGAGCGCCCTTCCCTGATTTCGGCACTTGCTTTATCCTTTCGTCGATCGAATCTACGTCTATGCCAAGAACCCTGAACATCTTAGAATCTATCGTAGACCTTATTCCTGCAAGGTGGTACGCAATCTCCTCAGGCTTCGTCTGCGGCGTTATCCTGAGCCTTTTTACTGCAACCCACTCCTTGTACTTTGCGGAGAAGTCTACAAATTCTTCAGGTTTATCCTCTTCCACTCGAACCACCAATCATTGCTTGATAACGTAGTATCCGGCGGCCTTTTCCCTTGCCACCCTTTTTATTGAGCCCTTCTTTGCCAGCTCAACCAGAGTGTTGGTAACCAGCCCCTTCGGCCTGTTGGCCTTTTTCATTATGTCGTCTGCAGTCTTTATCGACTTTTCGTTCGTGGCTCCCAGATCTTCCAGGGCCTTCAGTATTGCTTGTTCTATTGTTGTAAGCTCAGCCATTGTAACACCTTAAGCTAATCGCTCACTTTTTGACTCTCGCGTCCTTGCGCTTTGGCCTCAGCACCTTGTATCCGCACTTGCGGCACATCTTGCTTCCGGCCCTGTTCCTGGCCTTGCACCTTCTGCATATCCATATCTTAGTCAGTTCCGCGTCTGCAAGTGGAAATTTTCCCATTATATAACACCTTGATTTTTCCTTTTCTTTGTTTCCTTCAGATATATATCTTATGAGCGGCGTCTGCCGCAAAAATATAACACTTTGCACTCAGGAGATACCCGGCAGTGCTTCAGAATACCCTTTTATTGCGGTTATAATATTATTAAAGATTTGCCTGGCAATGCTCGCGTTGGATGCTTCCATAATATTGGCCACATATGCCAATCCTGGCATGAGTTTTGCCGGAAATGCAAAAATTTGCAGCCATGCCAAAAATCGGACAGGCGCTTTTTGAAACTTTTTAAAAACTGTGCTCCTCGACAGAATTTCAGATTTTGGATTTTGGCTTACGCCGGTAATTCTGCAGTTTTCCAGGGCTGGCGAATTTTCGGCGACAGATTTTAACGTAAAAAGCAAAAATGTTTATAATAGTAAACTTTTTAATTGCAGTTTTTAAAAACTGCGGAATAATCTTTTTAAGCGTTTGGGTATCTTAATAAAGCGTCAAAATTTCTGTGACTTTAAAAGGTTGCAGGTGAAGAAAAGATGGCAAAGATAGCAGGAACACAGATATTGCAGAAGCAGGTCCCAAGAATAGTTGGGAAGCACGTTTACGGCAACATGTACGAGCTCGACGAGAGATACATAGCAAATTTGGACTACCTGACAAAGCTTGTTGTAGATTCGGCGAAGATAGGCAACATGCACATAGTAGAGCTCGTTACAAAGAAGTTCTCCCCATATAATGGAGTAGAGGGAGGAGTTTCAGTAATAGCGCTCATAGAGGAGAGCCACATAGCCCTTCACACATGGCCAGAGAGCAGCTACGCCACTCTTGACATATACTCATGCGGCGAGGCAAGCAACCCGGAAGTGGCTTTCAGGTACATAATAAGCAAGATCAAGCCGAAAAGATACAAAATGTTCAACGCTGACAGGAGCAACATATGAGCTCCTTCGGCTTTCTGGTTCTTTCTTATTTTAAATTTTATTGTTTTATAAGGCGTTAGTGCCAACGTATAAGATAGTCGCAATAAGCAGGCATTTTATTTATGACTCAGCATTCTTGCTTTATATATGTGGATTTTTTGCTTTTGTATGGAATTTGTTTAAAATTCTGACTAAGAGTTTTTAGACTTTCAGCAATAAAGATAAATATGGATATTGGAACTTTGGGTGAACTTGAGGTCATAAATTTATTAGGTAAAAAATTTCCTGTTTGGATACCTTTTAAGGATAAAGGGTTGGATTTTGGCTTAAAAACAGATAAAAAGTTTTATAGATTACAGATAAAAACTTCAAAATTTCAGAAAGGGAAATATTTTTGGTTTGACTTGTACGGATCTAAGATGGTTTATTCTTCGGATGTAATATACGTATTTGTATGTTGGATACCGGAAAGGCATAGATTAATGGGTAAAAAACTAAATTATATAGTTATACCATCTAAAAAGCTGGAAACGTGGATAAAAGAAGGCAAGATAGCGCATAAACAAAAAAATAATAATATATTTAACATTTTTATATACCCGAATGAAAAGGAAAAGAAATGGTTATATAAAAATAAAGACAAAAGCTTAGATTTAAGCGAGTATTGGAATAATTTCCAGGTATTTAAATAGTATTATTGTTTAAGTTATATTGGTGAAAGAGATGAGCAGATACATAAGGCATGACAGGAACCATCCGTTTGTGGTGAAGCTTGGCGAAGTGTCGGGATTCGCGAACCTGACCAGCGACGAGAAGCTGAAGAATTTCGAGCTCCACATGTGCGCATGCGGGCTGTCCAAGCACAAGCCGTTCTGCGACGGAACGCATATGAAGGTGCAGAACGAGAAGCAGGGAGTGCACTATGCTTACAAGGAGGGCAACGCGCAGATAGAAAACGTAAAGCTTGAAGAGGCAGAGCACAAAGAGCTGGAAGTTCCGAACGAATATGAATAGTCTTGCTTTTCCTTTTTGATTTTTTCTATTTTGTTCTGTAAAGGAATTGCAACACTATTTTTAAATCTTGCTTCTCAATCCTGAACGGTGAATTAATGTCAATGGCAGACAATAACACAGGGATGGGAAGTACGCAAGCGCAGGCGAGCAAACCCAGCGCAGGAAGAGGCAATAGGCCAACTGGCGTAACAATACTGGCAGTATTGCAGATACTTGCAGGAATAGCATATTTGGCCATAGGGCTAGTAGCGGGGGCGTTGGTTGGGATATTAGGCGTGCTATTCATACCGTTTGGGCTTTTTGCGCTTATAACCGGTCTGGCGCTTTTCACAGGCAAGAATTGGGCGCGCATACTCATAATGATTGGCGGAGTGCTTGATCTTATAGACATACCCATAGGCACCATAATAGGCATAGTAATATTATGGTACTTCACAAGGCCTGAAGTCAAAGAGTATTTCGGAAAGTAATTGGGCTTTTCTTTTTCTTTTTAATTTTTCTTTTTGCATCTGTTATTTAGCTTTAGTTTTTGAAATCCTAAACATAGATTGGAATGGAGTATCAGGAAGGGACTTCAGAAGTGCGCGAACTTGGCTCTAAGGCTTTGAGGAGCGGCAGCTTTTTCATTTCAAGCAAGATAATCAGCGCAGTGGTCACTCTGCTATTGCTGATTTTCCTGGCCAGATACCTGAAGCCTGTTGATTACGGAATATACACTATAGTAATAGCGCTTTACACGCTCCTTGGCATGGGGGGCAACTTCGGCATGGGCACTGCGCTCAGGAAAAAACTGTCAGAAAAGGAGGTAGGCAGGGAAAGAAAGAAGGAGCTAGTGTCAAACGGGTTCGCAATCGCAGGAATCATATCATTGGTTATAATGATAATTGGCATAGCAATAAGCGGAGTGCTTGCCAGCGCAGTATACCACAATACGAGCATGTATTACCCAATAATAGTAGCAGCAGTGTGCGTGCTGCTTTCGGTTCTTTTCAACCTTTCGGTTGCAGTGCTCGTAGGCTTGGGCTCAACAAGGCACTCATCAATTGCAAACATAGTCTATGCACTGTCGCAGGCAATATTCGTTGTCGCACTGGTTCTTTTGGGCTACGGGGTGCTTGGAGCTGTCGCAGGCCTGGCAATAAGCCTTCTGATAGGCTTTGTTTATGCAATCCTTCACATTTATGGAAATATAGGCACTTTCGTGCCTAGATTCAAAAAGGCAATATCCAGAGAATTGGCTTCATTTTCAATACCCGTAGTCACTTCAAACATAGCCATATCCGGAACAACAAGCCTTGCGATATTGCTGCTTGGAGTGTTCGCCACTACTGCAGTGGTTGGAAGCTATGGGGCGGCATACAAGCTTGGAAGGTTCTTTGAGCTCATAATGACTTCCATGACATTCGTGATACTTCCCGCATTCTCCTATACTCTAACCAACGAATCCATAAGCAAAAGGATTGCGGGAATCTACAACAACAGCGTTTTCTACGCTTTCATCTTCCTCCTGCCAATACTCGCTTATGCTGTAGCAACAACAAAGCCCTTGACAAGGCTTCTTTTCGGAAGCGCATACGTCGGAGCGCCTTTGTACTTCGCCTTCATATCGGTAGGCACAGTAATAGGGCTTATAGGCAGCTTTGCGGGCCAGCTCATAATAGGCAACGGCGATACAAAGAGGTTCATGAAATACCAGCTCGTAGTAGTGCTTGCAGAAGTAGCCCTTCTGGCAATACTTGTGCCATATGAAAAGGTTGCAGGAGCGCTTATTGCAGTATTCGCCGTTGGCCCGATATTGATGGATCTGCTCTACATAAAGGCCCTGCGCAGCCAGTTTTCCATAAGAATGGAGTGGAAAAGGCTCGGAAGGCTGACACTATCTGCAATTATGCTTTTCGTTGTTCTTTTCGCGTTGACCATTGCAATGCATTACAGCAGAGCGGCAGTGCTGGTAAACATAATAGTTGCATTGCTCCTATATCCGCCAATGCTTGCAGTTACAAAGGCGATAGAGAAGAGGAATCTGGATTTCATAGCAGAGTCAATGTCCAAGATAAGGCAGCTGAAGAAGCCGGCTTCAATAGCCATAAGGTACATTGGCTTTTTCATAGGCTAAAAAGGAAATAATTTATAGGTTTAACAGGTAAATAAAAGAGCGAAAGGTGCCCTGGTAGCTCAATGGCAGAGCGCCTGTCTTGTAAACTTCTTGAAAAGAAGTTTAATCAAGAACCAAGATAACAGGAGGTTGAGGGTTCAATTCCCTCTCAGGGCTTTTGTCTTAAAGTTAGATGCCCCTTTAGGGCATACGATAACCTTTTTTTGAGAAAAGTCTACCACATGTAAAATATAGAAAGGTTTAATAGCATATTTTAGGTATTTTACCATAGGTAGTGTGACATTATGTTTATACAAAAGTATATAAATTTATATTATAATAAAAGTATTACAAAATGCGCGGCTAACGCTATACAAATAAGCCGATTGTTTCTGGGTGGAGGTAGTAAATTAAGAACGTATTTGTTAGCGGATGCTGTGCGGGGTTGGTGATATTATATGGCGAAAAATAAAGAAGATTCTAAATCAACAAAATTAGCAGATCATATCGAAGAGACCGTAAATGATGAAGAAGAAATAGAAGCAGTAGAACTACCACAACAAGAGGCATTTTTCAAGATGCCTAAAAGGTTTGGTACAATACCTGATGTATCAGAGAAGCCCTTGGGATGGGGAAAGGGAGGATATGAGCATCTTTACCCACACGTAAAATTACCAACTCAAAGATTAGAAACCATTAGATTTAGTAGAAAAGGAGAACCCAATAAATTATATTGGGGAGACAATCTCCATATAATGAGGACATTGCGTTCTGAATCCATAGACCTTATTTATATAGACCCTCCTTTCTTTTCTAGTAGGAATTACAATATGATATTCCAAGACCAAAACGAGGTAATGACATTTGAGGATATATGGGATGGAGGGCTTCCAACTTACCAGATATGGCTCAATGCAAGACTTATAGAGATGAAGAGATTACTCAAACCTACAGGTTCTATATATGTGCATCTTGACTGGCACGCCGTACATTATGTTAAAATTGAGATGGACAAGATATTTGGATATGATAGATTTTTAAATGAAATAATTTGGTATCATGGATTTAGGGGCACTGAAGCAAAGGCACAGTATCAACGAGCACATCAGACTGTTCTTGTGTATACAAAATCTAATAACTACTATTGGAATCAACAATATCAAAGTTATAAGGACCCAGATATGAAACGCTATAATAAAACTGATGAGAAAGGAGAAAGGTATGCCTTAATAAAAAGACGTCATACAGATGGATCTATTTATTATGGAAAAACTTATCCTAAAAAGGATGGGAAAAGAATAAATGATGTAATAGAAATGCCAATCTTAGCATCCACCAATAAAGAGAGGGTAGGGTATGATACACAAAAACCAGAAGCACTGATAGAATTGTTATTAAGGACATCTTGTCCACCAAATGGAATTGTGGCGGATTTCTTCTGTGGTGGAGGGACTACTCCGGCAGTTGCTCAAAGACTTGGTAGACACTGGATAGCAAGTGATATATCAAGGATAGCGGTTGAAGTGACAAAGGGACGTATATTAAGATTATTGAAAAGTGAGAAAGGCACTCAGACAAACTTTGCCAAAGTCCCTAACATAGAAGTATGGTCTTGGGGTTTTTATGATGCAGATAAACTGCAAGATATAAGTGATGAAGAATTTAGGGATTTTATAGTTAGGGCTTATGGTGGTAGGCCTACTTCAAATGAGTATACTAGCGGTTCTAAAAATGGAATACCACTCCTCGTTGGGAATAAAAACCGCAGAAATCAAATCACTAAAAAAGAGGTATTAGAATTTGCTAAATATATACAGGAAAATTACGAACTTCATAAGGCAGGCACCATACTTGCATGGGGATTTGCGGATAGTGCAATAAAGGCACAAGAGGCACTTGCGAACATAGGAGCAGAGATAGACTTTGTAAAGATAAAGACAGTAAGAATAGGTTCGTATGAGTTTATAGAGGATGTTATAACCAAAAACAAAGAATATAAGAATGTATTTAGGTTTGTCTTTCCTCCAGAAGTAGTACTGCATGTAACTAAAGAAAACGGAGAATTTAGTTTTGACTTTTCAGATTCTGTATCTCTTAACAATGGAAAAATAATTAATATACAAGCAGACTTCGATTTTGACGGGAAATTTGCACCATCAGAAGGATACATATTCAATCCGAATACTATGATTCTCAAATACAAATTTAATTTAATAGGAAAGAAAAAAATAGCCTTCAGAGTAGAAGATGATCACGGTGGCGAAAAACTAGTTGTCAAGGAAGTGGAATAATGAAACAAGTAACAATGCCAAATCTTTTTGTTAAATACGAAAGAGATTACGAAGAGTGGAAGAATAGCGGCTATAATGGATGTACAACAGAAACATTAGAATTCATAACACATTTACTACATAGGACAGAGAAACAGCTATGGGCACATCAAAAGGAGGCAATACTAAGAGTAATATACCTGTACGAGATTAAGAAAGGAGATTTGCAGAACAGGTACTTGTTAAAAATAGTTACGGGTGGTGGTAAAACCATAATAATATCTGCAATAATAGGATGGCTCTTTTATGCACACTCAGAAGACGTTCATAAGATATTAATACTTGTCCCAAATTTGATAGTAAGAGACAGATTGGAATATGACTTTATAAGAACCGCAGAAAAGAAGAATACAGTATTTGAGACTTGGGATATAACCCCAGATAAAAACTTAAACAGCAGGCTAAGCGCAGCAGTATTAGAAAGCGGTTCTACACCTCAAAGGATGCTGGAAGTTGACATAATAATTTCAAATATTCAGGAGTTATATACCCGTAATACAAATACGGCAAGCAATTTAAACTACATACTCAAAAACTTTGATACTCTGGCAATATTCAATGACGAAGCACATAACACAAACGCTGCTGAATTTGATCACATACTGAAATTACTAAATGATAAAACAATATTGAGACTTGATACTACAGCAACCCCTGAAAGAGCGGATGGGACTTATCCAAATTCAAACTTAATATATGACTTTGATATTGACAGTGCATTGACAGCAGACAGACCAATAATAAAAGATATCGTAGTGTACAGACCAGATACAAAACTATTGGAGATAACATATATTAATGCCACAACAGGCGTAAAAAAGAAGATTGACGAACTTGAACCCGAATTTGAGGAGGCCGAGAAAAGACTTAAACCATTTAATTGGATTATGGATGATGCACCATTGGACCTATTGACAGACATTTCTTTGGATAGATTGAAAGAAAAAGAGAAGGAGGCGAAAGCAAATGGAGACTATAAACCAATATTGTTTGTAGTAACTATGGGAATAGACGAAGCAAAGAAAGTTCAACAGTTTCTAGAAAATAGAAGGGGAATAAAAACATTATTAGTGACAGAAGAGTCAGGGGATAAAGACAGAGAATCTGCAAGAAGCCTAGGTAGTACAGATAGTCCTTATAAAGCAGTAGTAAGCGTATTCATGTTAAGAGAGGGATGGGACGTTCCAGAAGTATCAGTTATATTGTTGCTTAGGAGAATAATATCACCTGTCTTCGGTCAACAAATAATAGGAAGAGGGCTTAGAAAGATAAATAAAACAAGTTTAGAAAGGGAAACTCTTTCTGTTGTAGACCACCCGCAGCTTCAACATGATTGGCTTTGGAAAAAAATGAGAGTAACAAAGACAATAAATGATGTTATGCCAAATGAGGAGATAAAAATACCAAAACTACCAAGAAGCGAAGACCATATACCACGCCTTGAACATCCAGAAAACCTTATATCAATCAAACCATATTCTGATAAAGAATTTGAGGAGAGATTAAACAGATTAAAAGATAGCCTTAGTGATGCACAGCCCGATAAAGAATGGAGAAAAACTTTGAATAACTTTACTTATGATACAACCAAGTATTCTATAACAAAACTAAAATTGGAGAGCATACGCAAAAAATATATAGGTAAGAAATTTGGGGAAGAGGTAGACTATGATGTTAGTACATTTAGCGAGGCTGAAGATATTCAAGATATAAGTGCTGATGATTTAAAGAAGCAGATACTTTCAATAGTAGAATACATCCTAGAAAAGAACAATGTAAGTGAAATGGACAAGGGTAGATTTTATAAAGTTCTCCTTGATATGATTTCTAAAAGGTTCTTAAGTTCCAAGCCGTTATCGCAATCAACGCCAAAAGATAGGATATTAATCTTCAATAATTTAGAAAACATAGCAGACGCATTTACGCTGCCTGTCGTAAAAGGGATAATAGAAGATGGTGCATTGGATGAGTGAAGGAGTATATAAGTCACCTAAAAAAAGCCCCTACTCGTGTGAGATATACGATAGTGAGTTTGAAAGGGAGTTCATGGAAGAGCTTGAGAAAGACCCGGAGGTTAAGAAATGGACAAAAAATCATGGGATTAGAATACCTTATGTAAATATAGACAGTAAAGTAGCTCATTATAATCCTGATTTTATTGTTGAATATGAAGATGGAACACAGGAACTAATAGAAATAAAGGGCAAAAATAATCTCACTGAAATAATCAAGCGTAAGCAAAAAGCAGCCAAAGAATGGTGCGAGAAGAGAGGCATAAAATACAGGCTAATAACACTGTAAATAGTTTTTAGACACTTTATAGACAAAATGGTGAGTTTTTAGATAGATTCGGAGTTTTTAAACAAAGCTCTCTCGTGCTAAAAGCTTAAATTCTACTTTATCAACAAAATTTGACTTTTTCAACAAAGCCTCTAACAAGAAGTTTTATCAAGAAAAAAGGCCTGATATAGAAAACAAAGGGTTTAATATTATTGAACTTGATATTAAGTTGTACTGATTAAATTAGTTATAGATGATTATTATGGCTAGAAGGGCAGTAAATGACATGGCAAAAGAATTTGTGGATGAAGTAAAAGGGTTTATGGGTGATATGGGTTTTGAAAACCCACAAGGAGGTACTACTTTTAAAATAGGTGGTAAGCAAGTTGCCGCTGCGGGCGGATTTGGAAACATATATATTATAATAGATTGTGTACTTTCGCAAGAGATTGGAGATAGGGGCAACATAAAATCTAAAATAGAGGAATGGCGCGGAAATTATGAGATTTTTAAGAATGGATTAGAGGAAGAGGATATTTTAAAAAAATATAATGATGTACGTTTAGTTATTGCAACCAAAAGAATAAGATTAAATGAGCAGGATAGAAATCTTGCTGCAGGTAACAATCCAAAAGTATATATTTGGAATGAGCAATTCTTTGAGTATTATAAAGATTTAAAAAAGAAAATAGGGAAGTATGCAAAATATGAATTGCTTAGGGAAATTAATTTCCCGGAAGAACTAACACTTAGAGATGTACCTGCAATAAAACCTAATGGTTTTTTTGGAACGGATTTGGGAATAAATTATTATATAGCAAGTGTAAATCCGTTAGATTTATTAAAGATATCATATGTTGCCCGAAGAGAAAGAGGAGACCAAGCCTTTTACCAAAGAATGATTAGTGAAAACAAGATTAATCAGATTGAATATTATATTAATCACAACAGAAAGCAGTTCTACAATAATGTTATAGTTGCAATAAATGATAGAGATAGGATAAAATTTACTCCGTCAAAAGCATTGGAAGATAGACAGGAGATAGGAGAATTAACTATCGAAAAAACCACAGAGCCATTATGGATAATAGATGGACAGCATAGATTATATGGATATGCAAAAGCAGAAGAGAAACTGAATTCAAATAGGAGTGATAGAGAAAAAAATAATAAAGAAAAAACCAATTGGAAAATCCCGGTATCTTTTGTTGTAGGACTAGACACTAAATTACAAGGAGAATTATTTATGGATATAAATACAACGCAAACATCCTTGTCTGCAGATTATATTTGGGATCTATACTCTATTTATAATGAATCAAAATTAGAGGGTTTTATATCAAAATTAATAAAGAAAATGAATGTAGGAGATGGTTATTTTAAAGGTAAGATTTATATCCCTAGTTCCTCTATAAAAAAAGATAAAGGCCAACTTACAATTTCGAAAATTGGGCGAGCTATAAAGGAAAATAAACAGATATTCAATGAGATGATAAGTAGTAAGAGAGATGAAGAAGAGGTTAATAAAGCTTTCAGAATCATTAACACATACTTTGAATATATTAATGAGAAGAACATTGAGTATGCTAATTTCTTTAGCTCTAGTGTAGGAATCCAAACAATATTGCCGTTATTAAAAACATTTACTAATGCATACGATGGAGATGAAGATAAAGTTAAGGAATATATCGAAATATTAGTTAAGGACCTTGATAATAGTGAATTTTACAAAGGTAAAAATTTAAAGAAAGAGTTGTCAAAAACCCTTGGAAACAAAACAACTAAAGAGGAATTTATAAATAATTTGATAAATGAAGTTAACGAGATTATTATAGATGAGGGACGCCAAGACGGACTTAAACTTTTACCAAGTAATGAATCAAAGAGTATATTTGCAATTTTAGAAAAAAAATTACGTAATTTAATAAATGATAAATTAAGCGCGATAAATAAAAATTGGTTGCAAACAAGGGGCGTAGATCGCACAAAATATGAAAATTTATTAAAAAAGGCAAAAGAAAAAACTCCTGGAGGGATCTGGGCAAAGGCTGGCTTTGGGGAATGCATAACAGTTATGAATAGGAATGATAATTGGCCTATATTTGAGAAACTATTTGTATCATTAAAAGGGTATAAAAATAAAAAAGAATTAATAGATGACTTAGGAAGAATTTATGAGTATGGTAGAATTCCAGCGTATCATGGAGATGAAAGAGAGGATAAAGTGAGTAAATATAATAGACAAGCTGCAGAAAAATTAGCAAAAAAACTTCTAACCGTTTTAGAGTCACTATCTTAAATAAGATTTCAGATTTATACTCAACTCCCTTTGTAAGGAACAGGTATAAGACTGCGTAGATTAACTAGTGCTACTAAAGATATTAGGCTATAATATCTGTGTGCTGATAAGTGCTATGTTTGAGTTTGCGATAAAGCCTAACTTTATTCAATAGCCCTATATCTTTTCTACTTTGCTGATGATTACGTATCCTGGCTTTGTCTGCTTTAGTCTCGCATAGGCATCTAGTATAGTATCTACACTTACTTCCTCTGTCTCTACGAACTCTACGTCCCCCAAATCCCTGTGTTTCCAAGTTACTTTGTATTTTGCCATAAAATTACTTGCATAATGTATCAATTCGGGATTTATACACCTTAGCTATACCTTCGTCAATAATAAAACTATAAGAAGCCGAATAAAACTAAGAAATCTTATTAAACTACAAAGCCCCTAACAGGATAAAGCATAAATAGTTATATAGATAATTCAAAAATATGGCTTTGATGCGTGCGAAGGAAAACGAATATTCAGTCTATTATATTTCTGAGCCCGGGCTAATAAAGTTAACTACTTATTCAAGAAAATTTTCTTGGGGAGTGTTCTTAATAGCTTTCATTTTATTCTGGCTTTTTATAGGAATAGGTGGAGTTGTAGGAGGTGTTATTGTGGGTTTTATAGTAACTATGATCCTTGATGCTGCGATAAGCTCGCCAAAAATAACCAAATGGGATAAATTGGCTTTCGGAGATTTGAAGAAAGAAAAAGACGCTTTGTTCATAAAGTGGTCAGATGTAAAAAGTGCAGTTTTCGACGCACCTGAAAAAATAAATTTAGTAATTGAAAATAAAAACCACAAAATGAAAATATTAACTAATTTTACTGATGCAGAGAAGCTCCTGCAATTAAAGCTAGGCAATAAGCTTGAGATACGCAAAAGATGACTAAAAGACCATTTCTAATCTTGCAGGTGTAGTTTTTACCCTAAAAAGCTTATGACAAGGAATGTCGCAGCAAATTATTATGTGAAACGCTATTGCCCCTGATGGTTTTGGCGGTTTTTGCGCTTATGCCGGAGATGCCGACCCTTGTGCTGCAGGCAGTGCTTACGGCCACGATATTTGAGTACAAGACGTGGCGCTCGGCTAAGTAAGGGCTTGGCTCGCGGGCTCGCTCCGCCATCGCTCGCCCGCTCGGCTAGCCGCGCGATATATTTCAAATTAGTGCTTAAAATGAAATTTATTGATGCTTTGATGATTTAATGGAGGTAATTCATCGTGATCAGCGATGTATGTGTCAATCAATAAACTTTCGTAAAGTCTTGGCTTTCCTATCAGTAAGAATGCAACCTCAATCTCGTATTTTTTAGAGAACCATTTAACGTGCTGGTTTGTTGGCTGATCTCTGCCAGGTTTCATATAGCCTCTAAAGCGGCTTTTAAAGCTTTTAGTAGTGCTGCCTATGTAAACTATATCAGATTCTCCCCTTACTCTTCCAAATTTCCTGCCGTCTTTCATCCTTATTTCATAAACACCTGCTTTTTTATCCGCATAATCTAATATATCATCAAATGGCACCCATCCATCGAATCTTATTTTTATTCCATCCATACCTTTTACTAGATTTGTAGATAGCATATTCACACCATTCTGTATTAAGTACTAAGTAGTAAAAGATTAATCTTTTAAGTTCAACGTCCTGTTTTGGAAAATTTTAAGGTAAGCAAGCTTTACTTATGGTTTCTTTACATCGTTTGAATGAAGTCTTGAGTGAAGAGAAGGTTACGAGTAAGAGATAAGACTATTATGCTTTATCTAAATATTGTTTCTTATTATTTTTTATCAAAGATGACGCTAAACTTAGTAGAAAGTCAAACAGCATCATCAATAAGTTTATGATGTATGAAAGCCGAAGTATTTGATTGAAAATTCTGCAGTTACTGTTTGATTATAATAGAAGTTAGACAATAGCATATAGTTTGTTCCATTAACTATAGGTAATATTGCAGTTTGACCATTAGGCCCGGCATAGGAATCAACAGGAGCAATATATTCATTTGTATCTAATACTCCGCCACTGTAATATGGCTTTTGGGTCGAAACATATATGAAAAATGTACCGTTATCTAAATTGTTATTGATAGGTGAAACGGTATAATTTACTACTAAATACCCAGGATAAGGAGCAGAGAACGAAAAGTTGTATGAAGATGCCACATACAATCCAGTTGTATAATTGTATGTTTCTGGCGGTATACTTACAACCTGCTTGTTTGCTAAAATCTTAATGTAAGGATGTGTCAAATTATATTCTGTTATGTTATACTTTTTAGATAAATTATTGTAAGCGGCCTGCAGGCTGCTAAAATTGACCTTTTCTGTAATATAGTTGTATTTGAGAGTATTATAATTTGATTGCAACACGCTATAGTTATACTTCACAGAGGAATAGGAGCCTTGTGTTTGTGCATAAGAGCTTAACGTTTGTGCATACAGCACTGCAAAGACCGCTACCAAAACGAGCAATATGCCTATTACTACGTAAAATCCGGTCTTAGGCTTAGATACGCTTTTTGCCATAATAGAACCCCCTACCCTATTTGACTATTAGTAAGAAGGTTTTTTAATTGTATTTGTTTGATAGGCAATATTGAGAAGTATTTTGTATATGAGCAGATTTCAGTTAGTGACAAGTACCCTTGTTTTGTGGGCTAATTGACTTTGCCATGCTACTTCTTTATATAGTTTTACAAAATTTGAGTTAAGATAGAGCTACGACCACAAGATTTCGTAAGACAAATGATATACTCTTTAGCCAAAGAGTGCACGAGATAGTCACAAACAGCATTCCGGGAAACGGACTCCTGAAGCTGCCAAAGCTGAGCTACAACCTCACAGAAGCCAAGAGGTCAGTGCTGGAGAAAATGGCGCAGAGCGAGAAAAAGAGCGTGGCGCAGATAGCAAAGGAGCTGAAGAAGACCAGGGGCATGATATACCAGCATCTCCGCGAGTTAAGGGACACCGGATACATTGATGAAAAATTCAACATAACCGAGGCAGGCAGGCTGGCCCTGCTTTGAATTAGATTTGTGTCAGCACCAGTTTAATATTATATAGCACTAATCTGAAGAACGATTTAAATAATTTAAATGCAAGCGTTACGTGTGCGGTGTTAATTTGGTAAAATATGCAGTATTGCTTGGGTATGGGCTATTTGATCGTTCAAATATGAATTATAAGAGATACTTGGATAATTTTGCTTCTTTTGTCAATAAAAACGATATTGAAGTTGTTGTACTTTCCGGGGGACACACAAACCCTAGAAGACCCTTGGAATCCGAGGCAAGCACCATTTCAAAATATCTAGAGAGTAAAGTAAAGCGGAATACAACCATACTGCTTGAGGAAAGATCTTTGACAACTGCTCAGAACATAGAGTTTACCAAGCCATTGCTAAAATTGGCCAATGGTTCAGTGACGGTTTTTTGTGATAATATAAGGCCGCCAAAAGTCATGTGGTATGTACTGCATTATTGGTTCGGACTTGGCAAGAGAGAAATAGAAAACTATTTTTTGGAATATTCGCTTAAATTCTATTCAAAACATTTTACCACAGAGCAAATAGGAAAAGAACTGAATAAGGGCTTGGCATATAAAAATGTCCTAGTAAAACCTTATCGCATGCGCACCGGCATCGATGACGCAATTAGTGGTCAAATTGCTTCTGTTCTAGAAATAAACTCCTTATATGATAAAAAGCTGTACTCAAAATTGATTAAGGCAGTAAAGATAAAATTTGGACTTAAAAACCGATGAAAATAGCAAATACCACAAACAAACTGCAAAAGCTGAGCTACAACCTTACAGAAGCCAAGAGGTCAGTGCTGGAGAAAATAGCGCAGAGCGAGAAAAGGAGCGTGGCGCAGATAGCAAAGGAGCTGAAGAAGACCAGAGGCATGATATACCAGCACCTGCGCGAGTTAAGGGACACCGGATACATTGATGAAAAATTCAACATAACCGAGGCAGGCTGGCCCTGCTTTGAAGTTGTCAAACATAACTATTTTTATTTAATTATTGAAATTTACATACAGATGATAGCTTCAGGGACAGCTTTTCGACAATAGTGCGCCTCTGGGGGCTATACGCCTGATATCATAAAATTAATATCTCTTATAGACAACTGAAAAAGGCGTGATTAGGTCCTTTTCAGGGCCTGCTATTATCTAAAAGAATCTTTGTACATATCACGTTTGCCTTCTGCCATTCCACGCTTTACATTTTCATTTTTTTCTTCAAGATTTTTTATTTCCTTGCGCACATCATCAGAAATTTCTTGTGGTACTTGCTCTGACAGCTTAGGGTAACGGGAATTCCTTAACATGCGTATTGCGTCCTCTCTCGAATCATCAATACAATCAATCTCTTGTTGCAAATAATAGCCAAATATTTTAGCAGTATTTGGCACAGTTTTTAGAAAATCACTCGTTTGAGTACGATTTTCACCATCCATATTTCTGAAGGAATGTGCAAGAGAAGAACCTAATGCGTCACAAACAGAACTTGGGCTTCTACCCTCATCAATCAGACGAACGGCTTGTTCCAACATAGAAACAAAAACAGAACCGTTTGTTTTAGTTGTTTTTTGTTTAGAAGTTTCGTTTGACGGGTTTGACGTCGTTGTTGACGATGTTGTCATAATACCACAAAGTCACTCTATTAATCCAGATATTTATACCTATTTGTATGGCAGGCTTGGCTCTAAAAGTGTGCTCCTAATCTTACCTTAGAAGCAGATTTAACACTTTAAGAGCAAGATAGACTAAAGGAGCGAAGCCTTGAATAAAATGTACAGCCAGCTGCGACATCCGGGACAGCGTTTTGGTGATCACCAAGCCATTTAGACTATCTGAAGAATGCTCTGTTCAATACTTCATCGGCACACTTTGCGATAAATATTACCGTAAAATCATAACCTATCTAAAATTTTGCCTTCTCGCGCATTATAATATTGGTTATGCTTTTTTCCACTACCTTAGAACTGCCAATTCCTATTTCTGACAATACCTCATCTATTTTTGCTTTTGCCGAATCCTCTTTGTCCTTGGTTGCCATTATCTCTGCTTCGATCCCCAGGCCAAAATCTTCGATATTTTCTAGGGATATGCTAACGCCTTCAAGTGTATACGCTAATCGTTTTTTCTTTATAGTGCAGAAAGGCTTGAACCCTATGGCTTTTAGGATAGCCGTAGCTTCATCCATCGATCCGACTAAGATTTCGTGTTCTTCCCAAGAATTGTGGTCATTTTGCCTGGTTATTACCTTGACGTTCATCATCGTCTCTTTTGGCTTATCCGCTGCCGACTGTTCGCGCAGCCTTAAACTGAACGATCCAACCTCTTTCATTTCGATTTCTGAAAAAGATTTCGTATCTTTCCTGCAGAAATAGGTATCATTAATGTTAACAACTCCTTCATTCGAAGCTCCAAGCGTTATGAGCTTATTTTTAACCGCTTCATATTCAGAACCGTTCAATAAGGCCCTCTTTTCAACTTCCTGAACCCTTTTTTCTTCCATAGTAAAACCTTTTTTACTTTAGGATGGCTTTATAATCTATTAATTATTCCCATAAGTTGTTTGAGTCCGCTGGGCCATAGGTTTACGCATGCTGCGATTAGGATTTAAGCGTTTGCACTAAAATAGCGATATGGTGCTTGCAATGGACATAATACTTCCAAAGCTAGATTTCATTTACTCCTATATATACGACAGCACCTTGGCAGAATTGTCAGGCAAAGAATATAGCAACAAAATGCAGGCAGAAGCTGAGAGATACATAAAGATTGTCAGCAAGGAATTCTCAAAATACTCTAAACGTGTGCTTAAGGACATTTCAAATATCTCAGGGCTTAAATGGCAGAAGCAGTTGATAGACGTTTATATATCCAAATATGCCCCTAATTCGCTATCTGTGCCTCTGACCATAAAGATTTACAAAGACGTAAAGGTAAGCACTGCAATATTAGTGCATGAGCTTGTGCACAATATTTTATTCCAGAATGAGAAGCACATACGATACAAAAAACTTTTTGAGGATTTCAGGAATGAGAGCACCGCCACAAAATACCATGTAATAGAAGGTGCAATATTATACGAACTTAACAGAATGCTGTTTTCTGACGGGCTCAGTGGCTTTTTCGAATACGATAACTGGAAATCCGAAGACGCTGGTAAGGAATACAACAGAGCCATAAGCATCGTAATTGATAAAGGCCCAGAGAATATAATAAAAAAGTACATAGCAAGAAACTCAAAATAAGCTAGACGCCCTTGTTGTAAACAATAATGGTTAATTGCATGAGAATTTAGTCAATAAACCTTGGCTGGCTTGATCGCATAGGATATCTATGCAAATCTTTAATAGGTTTTTATGGAATTACCTAAGACGATAACATGGCGAAATTTACCAATTCAAACTCCGAAAAACTTCTTGGCAGCTTGTCTTCAGAACTCACCCCCGTAGAGAAAGAGATACTTCTCAACGAGGAGATGACTCAGACCGAAGTGTCGAATATCTTAAAAGTACCCGTAAAAGTTGAGGTTATTGCACAGCACGAACTGTCAGATGTTATTGTGCGCCAGGTGCGGATTTATGCCGAGCGAGCAGATGGCAGGCATCCTACTGTCTATTTTGCCGAGTCGGTAATACCAATCAGCATGAATTCTGACCAGTTTATTGCAATCATCAGGGAAAAGAATATGGGTATCGGCCAGGCAGTGAAAGCCATGCATATAACCCAAAATAGGCATATCATCGACTTGTACGCCGATGAAAACGTGATATCCAGAAACTATAGCATCGAAGGCGACAAACTTTTTATACTTATAACTGAAGTATTTCCTAGGAGCGTATTGAAAGCCATAGACTAGATTGCTTCTTAACTTATCTAGTAGAGTTAGGATAAAAGCTTCTTTTTATTCCGGTCATATCCTGCCGTATATAGTCCCGAATTCCTGCATTCTTTTTTTGATTTCCTGTGCGGATTTTTCGTAATCCTCCAGAGCTTCGGTCCCCTTCTTCGTTATGGAGTACTGCCTTCTTGTCTTTTCGGACCTCTTTTCGGTTTCGTCTGACTTTATGTAGCCGTTCGCCTCAAGCCATTCCAGGGTTGGATATATTGCTGCCGGGCCGGGCCTCCACATGCCGTTTGTCTTTTCGAATATCTGCTCCATGAGCTCGAAGCCGTGCATGGGCCTTTCAGAGAGCAGCTTCAGCACCAGGGGCTTGAGCAGCCCCTTTGGCACTATGTCTACCCTGAAAGGTCCGCAGTTGCAATAGCCTCTTGGCATTTCATTCATCCTTGGCTTCGGTTTCGCTTGAGCCTTTCTGGATCTCGTCTATGCGCTTTGCTATGAATTTTGCCTGCTCTTCCAAGTCCTCCTTGTAGAGTTTGAGCTTTTCTATGAGCCTTTCCTTGTGTAGGGGGCCCATTTCATCCATGCTGTCCATGTCAGAGCTCGTTCCCATTCCGTGCATGTGCATCCCCATTCGTCCGCGCATACCTCCGCGCATGCCACCATTCATGTTTCCGTGGCCGCATCCGCAACCGCAGTCGTTTCCATTTTCGTTCATTTCGTATCTCATATTATATCACTACTGATATAGTTAGTTATATAAATATTTAAATGTTTCGTTTCATGGAATCGAGCTTTTCAAACGCTTTTTTTATCTCGTCCGAATTCGCGTATTCGTCTATCCATGGATAGAAGTCAGACTCTTCCATGGAATCATGGGAAGTGAGCAGCTGTTCAAGCTCTGACACAAATCCAGGGATTGTTTTATTTGCACTAGGATTCTTTATTGCCAGCCTTATTTCCTGAATCAGGGACCTTATCCTGGAATGCTGCAGTGATATCTCTTCGAGCAGAAGGTTTTCTGTTTCGCCGGTATGCGATTCCACAATCGGAAAAAGTATTTTTTCCTCAAATTCCATATGCCTTGATATCCCTGAAACAAAGTTTTCGAAGTATTCTGGCGATTCCGAAAGCTTGAACTGTTCGAGCAGTTCGTACTCTTCGTGATGCTCCCCGGACATGAATTCATAGATTTTTCCCATTGTTTTGAACACCGTTTTGAGCTTGTACTGGCTCTTTTTTCTGTATTACAGGCTTTATGCTCTTTCCAGAAGCCATTATGTGCCAGATGTTTGCCACATGTATAAGTATTGCCAGCACAAGAAGCGCTAGGCCCAAAGGCAGCAGCGCAGTAGTGGCGCTTCCAAAAAGCCCTATCATGGATAAGAACAACAATATTATCCCCATGTTCATTGCTGCGAGCTCAACTGCTACTGACTTGTAGTTTGCAAAAGTCGCATGGGAAAGCCCGGGTGCGAAAATATAGGAAAGCCCAAATACCATCATAGTGACAAAGCCGTAAAGCTCCAATATGAATATTGGATCGTGCTTTATCAAAATAACCCCTGTTAGATCGAGCGCCAGCAGTATCGTGCCGATTAGCAGATAGGCAAAGGCTATTGCCATGTATGACCTTGCCAGCTTTGAACTTGCGGATACGTTGTCCATTTGACTAACCTTGCTTTGAATCCATATTTGAGGAATCAGGAATAAACTTTATAGATATGGAATTGACGCAGTGCCTTACGTTCTTCTTTGTAAGTTGCTCGCCGGTAAATACGTGGCCCAGATGGGCGCCGCACCTGGCGCACTCTATTTCAGTCCTTATGCCGTCAGCGTCAAGGATTCGCTTAATTGCTCCAGGAATTTCGTCGTCGAATGCCGGCCATCCGCATCCGGAGTCGAACTTGTCCTTGGAACGGTACAGTGGAGCCCCGCATCTTTTGCATACATAAGTTCCTGGCTTGAAAAAATCGTCGTATTCTCCGGTGAATGGAGCTTCCGTGCCCTTGTGCAGTATTACGCGCTCCTCCTCTTTTGTGAGTTTTGCGTATTCCGCCATTTTATTGCCTTACTTGGCCTTTCCGCTCTGCTTCTTGTACTTCTTTATGAGGTCTATTGCCTGGTCTATGGAGCGCTTCACGTCGGCCTCGGTCCTGGCACCAGTGCATATTATCTTGCCGTTCTTGAATAGAAGCAGCGCAGACTTGGGCTCGTGTATTTTGAGAATTGCCCCTGGAAACTGCTCGGGCTCATAGTCGACGTCGTAGGACAGCCTTGCAAGGCCGTAGAGATCCAGCTCTATGCTGAGGTCAGCGCTTGCGACCATGTTGACAACCCTGTACGTCGGATGAAGCACAATATGCTTCCCTAGAGCTGAATCGTGAGATTGGGACTTTGCCATCAAGAACACCTAGAAGATTTTTAAGCCTTAAGGCATAAATATATATGCGCTTAATAGTCCACTTGCAAGAGCGCGGCTTTTGCGCAATTTTTTTCGGGTTTTTGAAATGACAAAGAGATCGGCAGGTTTATTCTCGGGAAAGACGAGGAACATGGCAAGGCACCACATGCCTTCAAAGCAGAGCGTACGCACTTACATAAAGGATTACGAAGTTGGAGACAAGGTAGCCATAATACCAAAGGGCAGCGTGAAGAACATACCGCACCCGAGGTATAAGGGCAGGATCGGAGTCATAAAGGAGAAGAGAGGCACCGCATACGTTGTCGAAGTGACAATAATGAAGGCGAAAAGGACCCTGATAGTGCCTGCGATACACCTGGACAAGGCTTGATGCCTTTATTTTTTGTTTTGAGCAATAGCGCGAGCTTTGAATAATTAGCGCATAAAAAACATGCGCGCCGGCCGGTTGCGATGCCAAAGGCTCAATACCTGCGCTGCGGCTGTTCCCTCTTGAAGTAGGGCTTTGTGAATATGTAGAAGCGCTCGTTGCCCTCAAGCTCTTGCAGTATCCTCTGTGCTATCATTTCAGCAGGATCCTGGAGAAGCGCCACCCTTGTAGTTATGTCTTCGAAGCTCTCGAACTTCTTTTCGGTCCTGGCCTTGAGTATTGCCTGAAGATGCTTCTTGCCTATCCCAGGGAGAAGCTCAAGCGAATGCTCCCTTATGTTCAACGAGCCGGAATTGTTGAAGAAATTTACGAACCTCTGCGGGTTTGACTTTATTATGCTTAGTATTATGTTCCTGAGATTGCCCTGGGCTGTCTGCGTAAGCTCGGAGTAGCTTATCCTGAACTTTATGAGCGCTATCTTGTCGCGCTCGTCCTTGCCTATGTAGACGCGCTCTGCAGTAGTTAGCGTAACTCCGGGCTTTGGCGTAGCTTCGAGAAGAGTAAACCATTCCTCGCCCATCAGCTGTGCGACTGGCTCAGACCTTGAAGAAAAAGACTTGCCAGTAGAGAGAAAATCGAGCACGAGTGCATATTCCTCCCTTCTCTCATTGTCCTTCTCCATGTGTACAACCCTTCATCCGCTTTAATGACTTGCATTCAGCTTCCTTTCCCGTTTAGTATTGCGACTACCTTGCTTACCTTCTCTTCGTTAATACCGTTCTCCTTCATCAGTATTGCCTTTGCCATCGGCGCATTCTTTGGCATTACCTCTATGAGCTTTGCCACTGCGTATTTGCTCAGGCCCAGCTCCTCAAGCTCCTTCTGCAGCTTCTCAAGCTGGGACTTCTTCTGCGGCCTGAACTTTTCAACGTAATCGAACGCAAGTTGCTGCTCATAAGTGAACGGCTTCGAGCTCTTCTTGCGCTCCTTAAGCACTTCGTAGACATCGTAGAGCGTTGCAACGCCCTTGTCCTCGACCTTTTTTCCTATCATTATAACCACTAACTATGACAGTCTATCTTTAAGGATTATTTTAAAAACAACATCTATAAAGCTTGTGTATTGCCCTGCAGGATGCAAGCAAACATAAGCAATTCCGGCCTTTTTGAGCTCGCGCTATTGCAAGAATATTAATGTGGACTTCGCGGGATTTTCGCGTATGTTTCGAACCCGCAACCTCCTGCCTGCCAGACAGGCGCGCTACCGTTGTGCCAGAAGCCCACGAGAATAAGCTTAAACAGGCGATATCCAGAGTATGTTTCCCCCTCTCAGGAGTATGGTGCCGAGCTTGGCCTTGAGCTCTCCGTCATTAAGCTCTTCAGCGGCATCGAGCACTATGTTCATGTGTGCGTCGAAAGAGGTTACCTTGCCCCTTATGCTTGCGCCTCCCTTCAGCTTTATGAGTACCTGCTGCCCGATTACCTTGTTCAAAAGATCGAATGGCCTTTCCTGTGACATATATACACCAAAAAATATACTATTAAGTTTATTCTTAAGCTTTAAAACACTTTCTTATTTATTTCTTTAGTATCCTCGCGCGCAGCGCTTTTGAGCAGTGTTGCCCATTCTTTTGCGCATTTGTCCCAATCGAATTTCATCGAGCGCTTCCTGACATCTTTGGAAACTTTGCTTATGTTTTCAGTTATTGAGGCATAAGCTTCGCCGAACTCTCCGATTTCTTTTATTGCTTTTCCGAAACCGTATTTTTCTACCGTTTCCGTAACTCCGTGCGCGTCTAGCGCTATTGTAGGAGTACCGCAGGAAGCCGCTTCCAGTATAGAATACCCGAATCCCTCGGCAACGGAAAAGTTCAGGTTCACCCACGACTTTGATATCAATTTCGGCAGGCTCTTTTCTGGAACCTTTCCGCAGAACTTGACTCCTTTCATTTTTCCTTCCCAAGCTGATTCCATTACTTTCTGCGTAGAAGGGCCTTTTCCGACGACATTGAGCTCTGCATTTGCATTTTTCTTTCTGGCTTCGGCCAAAGCGCTTAGCGCGAGCCAGGGCCTTTTGTAGTCTCTCATCCCAGAGAAGTAAATCATTGACGGGATTTTTGATTTTGCAGAAGGATGGAAATGCTTATGGTCGACTCCGGGAAGTATTATGCGTATGCGCTCTTTCGGTATGCCCAAGCTTACGAGATCCGATTCCGAAGAATGGGATTCGGTAACGAAAGTCGAATTTCTGTATATTATTCCATAAGCTTTCTCGATGAGCTTTATGGCCGAGGCTTGAGGGAACGGAAGCTGCCCGGATATTGTCCTTGCGTGCATGTGCCTGAAATACACAACCACAGGAACGTTTGAGAAGAAGCTTGAGAGCCATGGGACTGCGTGAGCCATGTCGTCGATTATGACGTCCGGCTTGACTTTCTTTATGAGCTTTGGGACGGACACGTGCGCAGTGATGTTCGAACTAGCGCGCGTTATTTTTATGCCGTTGAAATAATCAGAATCCTTGAGCGTTCCGTCGTTTACGGAATATAGGTTTACCGAGAAGCCCATTCCTGAAAGCCTTGAGCCTATCTCAGCTATCGAGCGCTCTGCGCCTCCAGACATTTTGTGCATCATGTCCCTGTGGTTGAGCCACAGGAGCGTGGTTTCGCTTCCAGGCATGTAAAGCGCCAAGGCAGCCGTTCACTTCTCGGAATAGCTGCTCTTTATTTTCTTGAGATCTTCCTTCCTTACGGCAAGCTTTATCCTTCCTGTGCCTACCGCTATCTGCTTGCCTATCAGTATGTTCTCGGCAACTCCCTTCAGCAGGTCGCGTTCGCCGAAAACGCTGGCATTCACGAAGTGCTTGACGGTTTCTTCGTATGCAGCTCTTGCGAGCACCGATGCCTTGTCTCCCGCAATCCCGTGCCTGCCTATGCTCCTTATTATGCCGGTATAGGTCATCGTATCGGCTACCAGGCTTATATGCCTGAAGCCTATGCCGAAGCCTTCATCCAAAAGCGTCTTCTGTATCTCTGAAGCTATGAGGTTCCTCGTGGCCTCTATCCCGTAGACTTTGAGCACTTCAAATATGTCGTTGGAGTATATGCGATCCTTGTCGACTCCTTCTATCTCTATGACCTTGGCCATGTTGCTGCCGCTCGTAACTATGTAGAATGCGCCGTCTTCGCTCTGCTGCACTACGGCTTTGGATATTCCAGCTATTCCCGCAACCGCAAAATTAAGTATGTGCACGAAAGCGGTGCGCATGTTCTTTGCGTCGCGCTTGCTCTTGTATTTTACGGTTATGGCTCCGGATTCGGTAGACAGCTCTATGCCTTCGAAGTGTTTTGATATCTTTGAAGCCACCTGGGAAACCGTGAGGCTGTTCTCCGAAAGCCTTTCCCTGTTGAAGTTGAACTTTATGGTTCCGGACTTTATGTCTTCTTCGTAGTTGGTTAGCAGCGACTTGAGCTTTATCTCTTCTATCTTCTGCTTGAGCTGCTTTACCTTTTCGTAGTCCTTGGCTATGGATTTTTCCGCCCTTATCCTCATGACCGGCAGCTTGACGCGCTTCCTTGCATCTATTATTTCTATTACCCTTGGAAGCCCTGTAGTAGTGACAACGGACGAAACTCCTGCAGTATGGAACGACTTCAGGACCATCTGTGTTGCAGGCTCTCCCAGGGACTGCGCAGCCACGACTCCTACGGGCTCGCCGTATGACACTTCAGGTTTTTCTTTTTTGTATTCTTTTTCGCTTTTTGATTCTGACATAATAACCACTCACAGCTTTTGGCTTGTTACCATTTCCATGGTCGGGTCGATTCCGTCGCCGCCGTAGATCGTCTGTATTAGCGCGCCGCTTGCGTCTTTAACGCTGAGGTTTGTCTCAACATAGAAGTCCTGCAATGCGTTTATGAACCTGCGCTGCAGATATCCGCTGACAGCAGTTACAAGCGACTTTGTCATTGACGAGTCCCTCGAACCCATTGCATGCATATACATCTGTATTGGTGTGAGGCCGTCCTGGTAGCCGTTTGTAACAAATCCTTTGTATTCCGGATCCTTGCTGTTCTTCTTGAAATACGGAAGAACCCTTCCGGAATAGCCCCTGGACAGGCGCTTACCCCTTACCTGCTGCTGACCCAGCAGCAGCTTTATCATGAGCATGTTGAGTACGCTTCCACGTGCTCCTACTGTCGCAAGCATATAAGCGCCGTTGCTTTCGTCCGTTGTTGACGATATAAGCTTTGCCGCCTTTGTCCTGGCCTCTTCAAGCTGTGCAAGCAGCAGCATTTCGAATGTTTCCTTGCGGGTATATCCCGGAAGCGCTTCGAGCTTTTTCTTCTTGTAGCTTTCGGCAAGCTCCGCAGCCTTCTCCTTAGTCTGGCCCACTATTTCCTCCCTCTCCTTTATCTGCTTCTCGGAGTTGTAGTAGTCCTTTATTCCAACCGTAAGGCCGTACATGTATGAAACGCGCAGAGTAAGCTTCGTAAGCTTCAGTATGAACTGCTCGACGACTTCAGGCCCGTAGTGCACGAAAAGCTTTGCTATCAGCACTGCGCCAGAGCCCACGAGTTTGCTGTCCATTATGCCGGATTTCAGCTCGCCGTTCTTTATTACGACCTTGTTGGACTTGTTGCTGTATTCGAAGCTGAAATTCTTTGGAAGCAGCATTGAGAACAGGCTCTTGCCAGAGTACATGCCGTTGCGCTGGGGCTCCGGCAGCTCGTATATGCCTATGTTCGACATCATCACCATTGCTTCCTGCTTGTCGAACATTGCGTCGTCCTTAGTGAGCAGGTATGCACCTGCTATTTCATCTTCTATTATGAACGCTATAGGCCTCCCGTCCTTCGCTCCAAGCACTATATTCTTTGGCTGCATGAGGTATCTCGCCTCTGCCTGCGACTCTATGCTCTGCGGAACGTGCAGGTTCATTTCGTCTCCGTCAAAGTCTGCGTTGTAAGGCATTGCTATCGAGACGTTCATGCGCATGGTCTTGCCAGGGAGCACCTTTACCCTGTGCGCCATTATCGATACCCTGTGAAGCGTTGGCTGCCTGTTGAATAGCACTATGTCGTTGTCTATCAGCTGGCGCTCAAGCACGGCTCCTGGCTCGAGTACCGAGAGCAGCTCCTCCCTGTTCGTTTCCGTGACGCGCTTCCTCAGCCCGTCCTTGCCTATTACGTTTATCACAGTAGGGTATGCCGGATTCTTGAGGAATTCCCTGCCCTTCTCTATGTTCCATTTGGTAACGTAGAACGGCACAGTCATGTTTTCCGCTATGCGCATAGGTATTCCTACCTGGTTTATCGTAAGGCTTGCATCCGAAGATATTACGGTTCTAGCGGAGAAGTTGACCCTCTTTCCGGAAAGGTTGTACCTGAGCCTTCCCTCCTTGCCCTTGAGCCTCTGCGCGAGCGTCTTCAAAGGCCTGGTGCTTCTGTGCCTTGACACAGGAACTCCCGGGGTCTCGTTGTTGAAATAAGTAGTAACGTGGTATTGCAAAAGCTCCCAGAGGTCGTCTATTATTATCTGAGGCGCTCCGGCATCTATGTCCTGCTCAAGCCTCTGGTTTATCCTCATGACTTCTACGAGCTTGTGCGTCAGGTCGTCCTCGCTCCTTTCTCCCGATTCCAGGGTTATCGAAGGCCTGACGTTTACAGGAGGAACCAGCAATGCAGTAAGTATGAACCATTCCGGCCTTGTCGCGGTGCCGTCTATTCCGAGCAGCGAAAGGTCGTCGTTGCTTATGTTTGAGAGCCAGTCCCTTATCTCGTCCGGCTTCATCTTGTTCGGCCCTAGGTAGAAGAAAGTAGGCCTCTCGAACTTGAGCTTCTGCTGCATAGTGCCGCAGTGCGGGCACTTCTTTACGGATTTGAGCTTCTTTGTAAGAGTGGCAAGCGATGATGTCTCCGGAAGCGTTTCCACGACGTCCTCTTCCACGCTTATGAAGCTTTTTATAGCAGGCCTGAGCTCGGATATCTGCTCTTCGTCTAGGAGAATCCTGTGGCAGCTCTCGCATGTGGACTGCAGAAGCAGGTATATGGATTTTGAGAACTCCGGGTGCACGACAGGCCTCACGAGCTCTATGTGGCCGAAGTGGCCAACGCAGCTCTTAGCCCTTCCTCCGCAGGTCTTGCACTTTAGCCCGGGGTCTATGACTCCGAGCCTCTGGTCTACAAGCCCTCCGTCTATCGGATATCCGTCCTCGTTGTACGTATCTGGGACTATGAGCTTAGCCACGCTCATTCTTTTGATCTCATCAGGGCTTATCGCCGTGAACCTTATGTGGTCTATTATTTCAGCCTGAACCATGTGCACACCTCAGTCGCTCTTGAGCCTAAGCCTAGCCAGTATGTGCATGGACTTGAGCTCGTCCAGCAGCAGCTTGAATGCGTAGCTTATCTCAACCTCCTCCAGTTTGTTGCCTCCGCACGTCGGGCACACCGGAGTGTTCTTTATGTAATCGTAGTATCCTATGTCCCCGCAGGTCTTGCATATCCATACCGGAGCCTTGTCGCTCTGGTCCAGCATGCGCTCCTTTATGAGCAGGCTTGCGCCGTGCCCGACCAGTGCGTCGCGTTCCATCTCTCCGAACTTGAGGCCTCCCTTCCTTGGCTTTCCTTCCGTAGGCTGCCTCGTAAGTATCTGCACAGGGCCCCTGCTCCTGACCTGAAGCTTGAGGCTCACCATGTGCCACAGCCTGTGATAATATACCACTCCGTTGAACAGCGTGGCGGAGAACTTCTTGCCGGTCCTTCCGTCGTAGAAAACCTCGTCTCCGAACTTTTCGAAGCCGTACTTTTCAAGTGTTCCCGCATAATCGTCTATGACCTCTTTTCCGTGCCTTGAGAACGGGGTTCCGTCCACGGTTTTGCCGTCAAGCGATGCCGCCTTGGCGCCGAGCATCTCGAGTATGTGCCCGTAAGTCATCCTGTTAGGCAATCCTATTGGGTTGAGAAGCAAATCCGGAACTATTCCCTCCTTGGTGTAAGGCATATCTTCCTGCGGCACTATGAGCGCGGTTACTCCCTTCTGGCTCTGCCTGCTTGCAAACTTGTCGCCGACTTCCGGCACCTTTATGCTCCTTATCCTTACCTTTATTATCCTTGTAGCACCGGTAGTCTCGCTGAACATCACGCTGTCTACAGCTCCGGTTTCCCCGGAACGCAGCGTCACGGAGTTGTCCCTGCTGCGCTCTTCGCCGACTCCAAAGCTTGTCTGCTCCTCGAGGAACCTTGGCGGCGATACCTTTCCTATTATTACTTCGCCCTCGTTGACTTCAAGCTCCGGCTCAACTATGCCGTCTTCCCCAAGCTTTGAATATGCGTGCTCTCCCTTGTAGCCTTCTATCGTAGGCGGAGGCAGCTTGAAGCTGTCCTGCTGGCCTCCGGGATATCTGCGCTCCTCGTCCATGTACGACCTGTAGAATACGCTCCTCCCCAGGCCCCTGTCAACTGCAGCCTTGTTGAGCACTACTGCATCCTGCATGTTGTAGCCGTAATAGGTTGAAAGCGCAACCACGAAGTTCTGCCCGTTGGCGTGCCTCTTCATGTTCAAGGTCCTGTACGTAACGCTGTTGACTATCGGAACCTGTGGATAGTAAAGCAGGAATGCCCTTGCATCATACCTGCTGTTGAAGTTTGTAGTATATAGCCCCTGGGCTTGCTTCATGAAGTTCCATGCTATCGGGTGCCTTCCCATGCTGTTGAATTCCGGGAATACGCTGTTGTTTACCGTAAGCCCGAAGAACGATGCGGGATCCGCTTCGAGATGGGTGGTTTTCTTTGTTATTTCCGAAGGGTCCATGGCAGCCAGTATGTTCTCTTCCTCTTCGGCATCCAGGTATTCTATTATGCCCCTCCTTACAAGGAAGTTGAAGTCTATTTCTCCGGCCTTGAGCTTCTCCATTATATCTGGAGTAAGCTTAGACTGCCCGTCTTCTACGATTATGTATGGCTTCCTTACCCTTCCCTTGTCGGCATTTATGTGGACTTCGTTTATGCTCTTAATGTAGGCTACGTTTATCTCTCCGGATATCAGGCCCTTCCTTCTGTTTGACCTTATCTCAGCGGCGAACTCCTTTCCGTCTGCCACTGTTCCTATTTCCCTTCCGTCAAGATATACTCTGCATTTCTCTTCAGACAAAACATCACCAAAACGTTATTTTATGAGCTTTAGCTCCTTTAGCTTCTTTTCCAGCATCGAATGTTCGGCGCCAACGGTTACCTTTGACATGAGAGCAAGATACCTTGTAAGCCCTACCTCAGTTCCTTCGGGCGTTTCGCTCGGGCATATCTTGCCTATGTGTGTGCCGTGTACGTCCCTCGCTTTCAGGTGGGGGTGCTTCTTTGCCAGCGGAGACTTGACCCTGCGCAGGTGCGCCACGGAGCTCATGTAGTTGACTCTGTCGAGAACCTGCGATACCCCGGTTTGCCCTGCTGGCCATGAGCCGGTGCTCATGGAATAAAGTATCTTTTCTGTAAGCGTATCTGGGTTTATGTTGGTCTTTACCGTAAGCCTGCGTCCTCTGGCGGTAGTCCTTTCGACGTGGTACTTTATGTCCTTTATGAACGCCTTGAAGGCAGTGTTGAAAAGCTCCTCCAAAAGGTCCCCGGCAAGCTTCACGCGCTTGTTGGCGTAGTGGTCCTTGTCGTCAGGCTTGACCGTGCCGTTCGCCACCATTGACGTGCGCGACGCCATCCTTATCAGATACGCCGCTTTTTCCTTCCTGACTTCCGGAGACGTGCCGAGATGCGGCAGTATGTATGTATCCAGCTGTGTCTCTGCTCTCTTTTCCTGATAGGCCATAGCCTGGTTTGGCGCCGTTATCCTGCCCAGCTCTATTATGGCATCTTTCGGCTGCATCTCCATGTAGTTCTTTCCTACTTCCATGTTCAGCATCAGGTCGTTGCGTGCAAAATTGTCCTCGGTAAGAGCCAGAACCGACTTCTGGTCCATTCCAAGCGACCTTAGTATGAGCGAAAGGCTTATGCCCTTGTTCAGCGTCGGGAACAGAACCGTGTACATGCCGTAGTCGTCTCTGGTTATGCTGCAGCGGGCCCTAAAGTTGACAGTGGTAGAGAAAACCTTGACCACTATGCCCACTTTCTCCTTTGTCGTTATCATCCTGTTGGGCGCAAGGTCCTCTATGCCTACGAGAACGCGCTCCGTGCCCTTTATTATGAAATAGCCTCCTGGGTCGTCCGGGTCCTCGCCCTCCTTCACGAGCTGCTGCTCAGTCATGTTCTTTGTGTAGCATAGGTTGCTCTTTACCATCACCGGGAGCTCGCCCACATAAGCCTCGCCCATTGCGTCGGCCTTCTCTATGCCGCTTATCACAGGCACGTAAGTGAGGTACATGGGAGCCGCATATGTGAGGTTCCTGGCCAATGCTTCGTTGGGGAGAATTCTCTTGGTGGAGCTGTCCGATTCTATTATTATGGGCTGCTCAAGCCTTATGCTCCCGAGCTTTATTGCGAAATTGGATACGTCAGGCTCTATGAGGCTCTGCGCCTCCACTATCTTGTTCAAGCCTGTAGTTATGAACCTGTTGTAGCTGTCTATCTGCTGCTGTGAGATAGAAGTAGTTTTCAGATATGATTCCATTACCTCGTGTGTTGCGCTCATTTTACCACTTAGGGCACGCCCTTTTGGGGCGGGCTTTTACAAACTTCAGACCTCCTTGGTCACGTAGCGGTAATAGATGTAGCTGCTGTTCGGGTCCTCGCGGTGTATCGCTATGAGGTCTCCCGGCTGTGCATTGAGCTTCTTCGCCTGAGGATCGGATATCGATATCTTAGGGAATTTATCGAGTGCGGTGCCGAATTTCTTTGCTACGGCTTTCGCCTCGCTTTCGCTCAACAGCTCATGTTTTACTAATAAGTCTTCTCCAAAAACCAATGGCTCACCAACAAGCAGCACTATACCTAGCTACGGGCAGTATTATATTTACACAGAAAGTAATAAATAGGTTACTAAAAAACCGCTGAGCATAGGCTCTAACCCATGGCATTTCACTTACCGTGCGTAGCGCCATGCTTTCATATTCCCTTAGCATGTTTATATACCTTTTTGTTGAAACCAATATGGCTGAATTTACTGAGCCAAAATCGTTTAGGATGATTTATAATGGTGGATGCCAAAGCCCAGTTCGACGCGGTGCTTGCCGAGGTCAGGAAGAAGGTGGCAGGCAACGACGCAATAATAAAGCTCATTTTCATAGCCATAGTGGCAAACGGCCACGTTCTCCTTGAGGGAGTCCCCGGAGTGGCAAAGACGACAATGTCAAAAGCCGTATGCGACGCAATACAGGCCGATTTCGGAAGGATTCAGGGAACGCCGGACCTGGAATTCAAGGACATAGTAGGATACGCATATCTGGATGACAAGACCAAAAACGTTGAGCTCAAGAAGGGGCCAATATTCACCAACATGCTGCTCATAGACGAGCTCAACAGGGCGCCGCCCAAGACAACCACGGCTTTGCTCGAGGCACTGGAAGAAAGGCAGGTAACCCTTGGAAATGAGACCATGCCGTTGGAGAAGCCGTTCATAGCGCTCGCAACTCAGAACCCGCTTAACATAGAGGGCACTACAATGCTCCCGAAGGTTTTGGCCGACAGGTTCCTCATGCGCATAGCCGTCGATTACGCTTCGATAGAGGCAGAGCAGCAGATGCTCAGGATAAAGGAGTCTGAGGAAAACATAACCGTAAAAAGGGTAATGGGGATAGAAGACATACTTGAGCTGCAGAAGCTTGCCAAAGGCGTAAAGGTCCCCGACAACGTAATAAACTACATAACAAAAGTGGTCAATGCTACCAGGAAGGACATACACGTAGTCATGGGCGGAAGCCCAAGGTCCGAGATAAGCTTCATGAGCTGCGGAAAGGCCAAAGCGCTTATAGAAGGAAGAAACGAGGTTTCGATAGACGACATAAAGTACCTTGCAAGGCCAGTTCTCAGCCATAGGATAGTGGTGAGGAGCAGCGGAGGAGTAGGAGTAAACGGAGTCATAGACGGAATAATAGCCACTACGAAGCCCGACTGAAAAGAAAAAGTTCGCGCTTATTTGCTAGTTGATCGCAAGAGTGTTTGCCGCATACGCAGGCACAGCGAAGGAAAGCGGCTTCACTTCTTCTTTCTGCCGAAAAGCTTGTCCTTTATAGTAAGCTTCTCCTCCTTTATTTCTATGCCGTACTCCTTTGCCAGCTCAGGATGTTCCTTTAGGTACTGCATTTGGAAGTTGTGGAATTTCTCCTCGTTCTTGAGCTTGTATTCTGCCTTCTTTTTCTCCCACTGCGGCTTCATCTTCTTCCATTCCTGTATGGTATAGCCGTATGGAGCGTGCTCCCTTATTGACGGGGAATTGAAAGCGTAGGAATAGAAATTTTTGTAATAATCGTAATCCTCGTTTACCATGTGGTCCCTGCTAACCTTGACCCCTTCGCTGTCCAGGAATTTTATTATCTCGTCTATGCTTATTTTCTCCTTCAGGTTGTCGGCATTTGGGGGATTGTATATTATGGTTATATTGCCCCTTATGTAATGCACCCTGGCCTTGAGTATTGCGTCGTTGAGCATAAGCCTGTACTGCAGCCTTGCAGCGTGCTCCGGATCCTTGAAGTAAGCCTTGTCTACGTTGCTGAACACTACCTTGGCCACAATCCTGTACGGAACCCTGTAGAGGTTGCCGTTCTCCACTATGTACTGCTTTTTTATCTTCTCGTCGTCTATATTGGCGTTGTTTATGAGGTCCTGCTGATACTCGCTCATCTTTGGCTGCTTCTCTGACTTGTCCATTGTGCTGCACCATTTTTCATAAGGTTTTATATGCCCGCATCATGAGCGGGCTGAAAACAAAAGATTAAACAAAAAAATAAGGCATTCAGCTGAATGCCTCGTTTGCGAAGTTTGCTACTGGCTTGCCTCCGTTGACAGGCAGGGCGAAGTAGTCTATCATCTGCCCGTACGTCTTGCGGTACGCAGGAGTGGCTTCAAGCTGCTTTATGTTCCTGACATACTTGTCCTTTGAGTAGTTCCAGTCGCTGTGCGTCTGCTGCCATTCCTTCGAAGGTATGCTGTACTGCTTCTGCACCTTGTCCCTGTATACTTCAGGGAACACGTTGAACGTGCAGAAAGGCAGGACTTCTCCATCAGGCATCGCATAGTGTATGTCGCACTTTTCCACCCTGTGTATGTCGTAGGTGTACTCGTCCTGGAAGTGCATCATTCCGAGGAATATCGACTTCATCTGGAACTTGCCCATTGTGGCGAAATCGTGCTTCATGAGCACTGACATGAGCAGCTTAGAGAAGTTCACGCTCTTTGGCTGCTTGGATTTGTCAATGAACTTGTTGAAGCCAAGCAGTGCCTTGACGGCAATCATCTTGCGCTCCAGCTTGCTCTTGCCTTCCATTTCGTCCACGGTTCTCTGCAGGTGCTCGATAAGCCCTGCGGCATCGACGAATCTTGTTATAGGTATTATCTTGTTGTCGCTGTCCAGGAACACGTATGTGCCCGCGCCGCATGCGAAGTGTATTGACATGTCGTACTTGTATTCCCCTGTCAAGGCTTCTATGAACTTGTTTATCCCGCCTATGTAAGGGACCGAGAACCAGTCCTCTTTTGATACAACTCCGTTTGTCTGCTGCTCGATTAGCTTTATCGCTCCCGGTATCGAAATGCGCTGCTTCTCCCTCAGCCTTGAAGGCATCCTTCCTACCAGCGAAACAGGCTGGAAGTTGACTGCCCTTATTATGTCTGAGTTGTTCAGTGCGAAGTTTATCATTGCTCCGAGCTCATGGTCGTTTACTGTCCTTATGACCGTTGGAACCAGCACTATGTTTATCCCTGCCTTTCTAGCAGCATCTAGCGTTGCAGGTATCTCCCAGTGGTTCTTAGGATTGGCCCTCTTGCTCACTCCGTCGTAGCTCATGTATAGCGTGCTCACTCCAGCGTGCCTAAGCTTAGGCCCGAGGTCCGGGTTCAGAGCAAGGTTTATGCCAGTTGTGTTGAGCTGTATCTGGTCGAAGCCGGCCTTCTTTGCCATCTGTATTATTTCCACTATGTGGGGGTGCATGGTAGGCTCTCCACCTGTTATCTGTATGGCGTTGGCCGGTATCGGCTTCTGGTTCCTCAAGTTGTTGAATATCTTTTCTATCTCCGGAAGGCTCGGCTCGTATATGGCCTCTCCCTCCTTGGCATAGAAGAAGCAGTACCAGCACGAAAGGTGGCACCTGTTAGTCACTACGACGTTTGCCAATCCAGTGTGTGATTTGTGCCTTTCGCACATTCCGCAGTCGAACGGGCAGTTTGCCCCTTTCGTTTCAGTTATGTAGTTTGGGTTGTCGAATCCCCTGCCGTAGTAATTGTACCTGCGCATCTTCATGTACATGTCATAGTCTTCCCAGTATTTCTCTATGGTCCAGCCATGCTCAGGGCAGTTCTTCCTTATCATGACGTTGTCGCCGTCCTTGTATATTGTTCCGTCTATTATGAGCTTGCACTCAGGGCATACTGTCTTTGTAGTTTCTATTACCGGCATCTTTTCTATTTCTTCTATTGTCCTATGATAAGGCGCCAGGATAGGGTCCACCTTTGCCTGCGCGTCAGTGCTGTCCGCAGTCTCTGGCCTCACGTTGTTTATGTTGGAGATAAGGTTCTGGTCCACAGTTTCTTCTTCCATGGTCTTCTCCAGATCCAGCTGCACAGAAACTTCACTAGCGCTCTGTGCTGACATTTCTCCTATGTTATCGCCACTTCCCAATACGTCCATTCATTCACCTAAATCTATAGTTTTTAAGCGCACAAAAGCCTTTTAAAGGGTATCGCAACAAAACTTTACTTTTTTACAGATTTTGCAAGTTGCAACATACGCGCTTCTACAGAACCTTGATTTTGCCTTGGCCCTGGAATTTTATGTATAAAAATTGGATTTTTTATATATTTAGGCTTTAACTTTTTACCCAGTAAAACGCCATTGTTTTGGCAATGGGGCCTGCTCGTGTTTTATCCCGTAGCGTTTGGATGGTCCGCTATATAGCTCTCGAACGCGTTTATGGTTGCGTTTTCTACATTCTTAGTATAGGAGATAAGATTTAGCGCACCAACATCTGGACTGAAGCCGGCGCTGGTAGCCTTTATTATATAGTTGCCATACATGGCTTCGGCCATATACACGGTCATGTTTGGTTTTGGGCCGAGATAACTGCCGAACTGTTCAGTGGCATTTGCACTCATGTTTGAAATTCCGAAGAAGTACACAGTAATATTGTCATGGGTATATTTAGATTTCGAAACAGAGGATTCAGACATTACCAAAGACATAGATGGCCTGCAAAAACCTCCGTTGGATTCGAACAAAGCGTTATAACCTGCTGCATTTGATGGATTTATGCCCTCCACGGCAGCGTATTCCGCAATCGGCTGGGCCCTGTTCAATTTGGACAGATTATATGCAGTGGATATCATTGTCTGATTTTGCATATATCCGAGTATGCCTTCCAGGCCAGTGCAGTTTGCGTTTGTGGAATATGGCTTGAAAACGGTCCTGAATGAGTATTTGAGTGGCGAGCTGAAGCTATAGTTACTTATGAAGGCATTGGCAGCCAAATAGGTAACCGGCTCAAAGATTTTACCGATTCTCGGACTTGTCGGAGTTGTTGAATTATTTGCCACAGATATAGTACTGATCGTTGATGTAGACGCATTATGCGGCACATAGGAATGCAATGTGATTATTATGCCTGCTAGTATAATTACGATTATTATGCCCAGCGCTATTGTTGATTTCCTGCCCCTTTTTATGGCAGTATTATTGTAGTTATTGTTAGCGGGCTCTTGAGCAAGTATCGCACCTTTGGCGTCCTGTTCTGCATTTAATTCAGTCATGATATCATGCCTAACTATTCTTGTTGAATGTATATGTGGAATCTGGATTGAATACGTAGACTGCATAGCTGAAGCTCGTTGAGCTTCCAGTCATCAGCTCTGGGCCAATCCAGCCGCCGGTTCCGTCGTAAGGTATGTTGCCACATGCCAGTATATAAACGTCGTTGTAGTGGGTTGAAGAGAACAACGGAGTAGTCTGCTCCAGGTTCTCTGTAACGCTGCAACCATATGTTGGGAATGAACCACCATCATACATTATGGCTGAAGTGCCAGGCTCGGTGGTTGAATTAAGTATGCCTTCCTGTCCTCCTGAAGTTGCGTAAGTAAGAATCACCAGCGAACTTGGTATTGAGCCGTGGTTTACCCAGAACACAGGTTGAACGCCGCTATTGTAATTTGATCCGTTTGTTGCCCACAGCTGATAATTTGTGGCAGGGTTCCCACCTATTGCAATTGCACCGGATGATGATGAATCGGCCGTTGCGCTGCATGCGTTGCCATTTGTAATGTACCCTATATTTGTGGAGCAGTACTGGCATGTTCCACCTCCTTCTGAATTTATGTTCCAATCTACGCTTGACATTGATTGGTATATTGCAGCAACGCATTCGCTGAAAACACCGTTGTTATTGCTACATGACGGACTGAATGTCGTGGCGCTGCTGCTGTTAGTAGTACATGTTCCGTAGAACGGTATTGTGCTGGAGCTTGTGGTTGTAGATGTTGAAGTTGTTGTCGAAGTCGATGTTGTAGTAGAGGTCGATGTTGTTGTCGAAGTAGAAGTGGTTGTCGATGTCGATGTTGTGCTGGTGCTGGTGGATGTTGTCGACGTTGTTGTGGACGTTGAGGTTGTTGATGTCGAAGTCGTAGATGTCGATGTCGTAGTGCTCGTTGACGTCGTAGTAGATGTTGATGTTGTGCTTGTGGATGTGGACGTTGTTGATGTGGTTGTACTCGTTGATGTGGTTGAAGTTGTTGTTGATGTCGATGTTGTTGATGTAGAGGTAGTAGTGCTCTGGAATACTGCAGTTTCATTTATCGGATTGTTAAGCGTTACCGAAGTGGATGTTGCAGTTCCGGAATAGCATCCTGTGCCCGTGCACGTCCAATCTATGAAAACGTAATGCCCTGTAGTGTTTGGCGTTTCTGATATGGTAACGCTGCTGGATGGTGCGTACCATGAAGTAGCAGGAGAAACTGTTCCCCCTATGGAAGGCGAAGCGATGTCATAAAGCTCATATTGTTCTGCATAAGATACGGTGACGTTCTGGCTTTTGCAGGTCGACACCGTTGCGCTGCCTGAATTGCTGTCGGAAGTGAACCCGTCTATGGTTACGCTCTTGAAAACGAATCTGGTTCCGGATGAGTTGTATATTATTGGGTCAAAGCTGTACGTGTGCGTAGTGTTGCAGCCCCAGTCGAAATTCGTTGGCTTCTTTGTGAGCTGCGAATATGAATATGAAACGCCGTCTATGGTTGCAATGCCTGAAGGATTGCTTTGCAGCGACGTCGGTATGTTTGATATGTTGAAGAATATCGGGACTACTGCAACGAAATTTATTGTTTTTGTCGCATTAAGGCCTGCATAATTGGCATTTACCGTAACATTCGAAACTGTTGTACCCCAAATGTAGTCAATCGCCTGGCCGTTGGTTCCAGTTGTTACGAACTGGCTCTGCAGCGAATAAGGTGGAACAGCATTTGTCCCGTTCTTTGTAAATGTTGCAGTCAAGTTCACTGTTGCGCCGCTCTGCGGATATCCCAGAAGGTCAACCCTTGCAATTAGTTCGTCTTTTGCGTTGTTGGCAGGGTTGGTTGAATTGACTACCGAAAGCGAAAGCGTGTAACTTGGTGAAACGAGAGGCTCAGCGTGCGCGCTGTAGATGCCTTTGTAAGTCTCCTTAGGGACTGTAGAGCACGAAGAGGGAGAAGATGGTTTAGGGGCAAGGCCGCAATATGATGCATTAAGATATATGCTTCCGGAGAAGAACTGCCCTAGTGTAGAGGATACGCCTGGGATCTCTAGCACACATATGACAGAACCTCCGGGAAGAACGAAAGAGGGTTTGCATTGCACGGCAGTCGTGTTTTTTCCATTTACGCTGGCATAAAGTTCAGGATCGTATATGGGATATTTCCGGGAGTTGGTTATGAAGAGGCCCATGGTGGTTGCATGGGTTGTGGCATTTGTGCCGAAAATCATGTCCTGGCATACTGCGCCTGTGAGAAAGCTGCATGTTGATGGAACTATTATCTTTGGGACTGCGACGTACAGGTAAAGCAGGGATATGACCACTGCAATAATTAGTATTGCCCAGCCGTATGTTATGAGGTATTCCAGTGCGGATTGCGCTTTTCCCAAATATATCACAACATTTTCTTGTGTAATCGATTTGTAAATATTGCTATATATAGTAAATATCTACAACGTTTCTTTATACAATTTCTAGTGTGTGAAGTATTTAAAATGTTGGTATGTCTGAAAAGGTGCGCAGGAAAGGCATTTGCAATGGACATTGCCTGCTCGAGCCCATGTTTTGATAAAGCCAAGCGGCAAACCTTATAAATCTTAAAATCGCAGTAGCTAGTGCGACCCTAACCGCTTAGAGTGAATTTATGGAAGAGATATACATACCGCAGGAGAGGAGCAAGATGCTCAGGCAGAAACCAGGAATGCTTAAAAGGCTGGGCGAGCTGTGCAATTGCAAGATAAGCTTGGAGGAGCCCAACTGCATAAGGATAGAAGGAGATGGCTACGGCGAGTTCACTGCCAGAGGAGTAATCCAGGCTTACGGCAGGGGATTCGGCATGAGGATTGCTGAACTGCTGCTAAAGGACGGGTATTACTTTTCGAGCATAAGCATGCGTGACATAACCGGAAACAAGAACAGGATAAGGAAAATGAAATCAAGGCTCATAGGCAGCGATGGAAAAGCCAAAAGGTATATGGAGAGCGTCAGCGGGGCCATGATCGCGGTATACGGAGATACGGTAAGCTTCATAGGCAGCTCGGAAGCGATAGAAGAGGCCGAAGCTGCAGCACGCACAATAATGAAGGGCAGCTCGCACAGGCTGGCTTACACCAAGATGGAAGCCTCGCACAGGAAACACAGGTCTTAGTCAAATTTTAGGTGCTTGCATGGCGGAAAGAAAAGCCAATGAGATATTCAAAGAGTTCAAGGAGCATTCGATAGCGGAGTTCTTCAAGAAGAACAAGCAGATGCTTGGCTACGCGGGATTGGTGAGATCCCTTGTAACGGTAGTGCACGAATATGTGACCAATTCGCTGGACGCCTGCGAAGAAGCTGGGATTCTTCCCGACATAAGCGTTTCGATATCGCAAAGCGGCGAGAACAGATATATAGTGGAGGTGGGCGACAACGGGCCGGGAATACCCAAAAAGTTCGCGGGCAAGGCCCTTGCGACCATACTTGCGGGGACGAAATTCCACAGGTACATACAGCAGAGGGGACAGCAGGGAATAGGAGCCGCAGGATGCACGCTTTTTTCGCAGATAACAACTGGAAAGCCGGTGGGCATGAGGGCTTTCACCAAGGATGGCGAGGCTTACTCGTGCAGCATAGCCATAGACACGATGGGAAACAAGCCGGTAATAACCGAAACCAAAGAGCTTGAAAACCCCGAAGGAATAACAGGGACCATCATAAGGGCAGAATTCGCCGAGGTAAAATATGAGAACAGCGAGCACGGGGTATACGAATACCTGAAGAGGACGGCGTTGGCAAATCCGCATGCGCAGATAAGGTTCAGGGACCCCGAAGGCAAGGAGTATACTTTCGTCAGATCCTCGGATGCGGTTCCGGAATTGCCGAAACAGACACTTCCGCACCCGCTTGGGCTCTCGATAATGGACATTCTCGACTTCGCAAAGAAGAGCCAGGAAAGCAGCGTAGCCTCTTTCCTCATGGCAAGCTTTTCCAGAGTCAGCCAGGGAAAGGTAAAGGAGCTGAAGGAGATTGCCACCGGCGTTGATTTCTCAAAAAAGCCAAAGGAAATGACCTGGAACGATTCGGAGGAGCTCGTAAAGGCGTTCAAGCAGGTGAAATGGCTGGCTCCCGACGCAAGCGTGATAAGACCCATAGGCGCAGATAGGGTCAGGCTGGCAGTGCGCAGCATACTTAACCCGGAATACATGCACGTAATAGAAAGGAAGCCCCAGGTTTTCAAGGGAGGCATACCGTTCATTGTCGAAGCGGCAATCTCCTACGGAGGAGGCTCAGGAAAAAAGGTCGGAAACGAAGAGTATACGGGAAGCATACTTAGATTTGCAAACAAGGTGCCTCTGCTTTTCGATACCGGAAGCTGCGCCATAACCCAGGCAGTAAGGGACATACAGTGGAAGCGCTACGGCATAGACATGGACAACCAGCCGGTGAGCGTACTGGTGAACATATCTTCGGTGTACGTGCCTTATTCCGGAGTCGGGAAAGAGGCCATAGCCCAGGAAGACGAGATAATAGACGAGATAAAGCTTGCGCTGCAAGAGGCTGCCAGGAACATACAGAGATACATGCACGGGAAGCAGCAGGTAAACGTTGAGAAAAACAAGTACAAGACCATAATGAGATACGTTTCGCAGCTTTCGAAAGATTTGGGAAGCCTTACCGGAACCGACAAAGCAGTAATACGCGGCAAGCTTGAAGAGCTGGTTACCGAGCATTACCCGAAAGTAAAAGAGGAAGAGGAAACAAAAGACGAGGACGAGAGTACGCTTGAAATAGTCGAGAGTTCATCGGAAGAAGAAAAAGGCGAAAACGAATAACACTTTATCAGTCGAATATGTTTGCCGGATTCTCCATCGATATCAGTTTTACGTATCCTGCCGATATGTAGAGCTTGAGCTGCTCCGCACCCGCATCGGAAATCGAATATAAGCGGTCCTTGAAGTCTTCGAGCCTGTCGTCGTTCATGAACGCTATGAATGTCTTGGAATTGGCGCTTACGGGTATGTTCTTGAACTTGCTTGAAGGAGCGTATATCACTACGTTGTGCCTCTCTCCGCCAACGACCACGTTCATGTCTGCGGTCTGGCTAGTGTCGAGATCGGTGAACACGTAGGCATGGGTCACCATGTATATCCTGAGCTTCTTGAACACCGCAAGGTATTCTATGTCGTGCTTGCTCTCGTCTATCCAGCCCTTTGGCGCATACAGGTCATCAGCCGATATGACGAGCCCGTTTGCAATCAGCTGGTCTAGAAGCACTTCGACGTTTGAAGGGGTAAGGTTGACCGGAATCCCGTTGTACCTTATGTTGCTGGCTATGGCGAGCTTGAACTCGCTTATCGACAGAGGCATATAGCGCCAGTGGTAATACGTGTTGAGCTTCTGGAAAACAAGCATCACGTCTTGTGCATTGAGGGTTATAAATGTGCGCTGCTGTTTCGGCATGTGCGGCACGTCTATGAAGAAATCGTCCCTGTTCGGCGACCTCACCATCGTTACCATGAGGAGCATCAGCACTATCGCAACTATCAGCGCTATGTCCTTCGAAGTTATCTTTATGACCGGAGCGGGATTGCTTGCCACGTAGGAGAATTTCTGCGAGAGTATCTTTGCCGTGAAATTCAGCGTTCCGAACTGCTCGCCTATTCCCTTAGGAAGCGAATAAAGTATCGTGCCGTTTGTCAGCGTGCCGTTCAGAGGGTATTTGCCGTTAAGCGTCATTGTATAGTCGAGCCCTGTCAGCGGAGCGCCGTCGGAGCTTATGTAGAACCTGAATGAATTTGACGTGTAGTTGGAATATACCTCAGTAACGTTTACCGGAGGCACTCCGAAGAGCGCGCTGGCATAGAGGTTGTCGGAAAAGCCCTTGAGCTGGATTATATAGCTGCCCGGGACAAATGACGATTTTATTAGCTTTACAAAGGTGAAATTTCCGGTTGCGGATATGGAGGACAAAGGTATGGTTGAAACCTTGACCATGTTCTCAGTGTATATTGAAAGATGGGGCTGTATCTGTATCGGAACGCTCGAATGCGTATATATCTGCATCGTTATCGACTGGGAGCTTCCGAGTACAATAGTAGAAGGCAGCGAAACCGTGCCGCTGCTTATGTAGCTTGATGGCTCGCTTATGTACCTGTATATTGATTTGCCGGAATTGCCATAGCTGGAATTTGTGTATATTTCAGCGTAAAGCCATCCCGACTCAAGGGCTGCGACATTCTGAACAGTATAATTTATCTTGGGGCTTGGCATTGCTATTCCGGCCGAGCCCGACTCGGTCCTGGATGCGTTTAGCGCAATCGTTTCCAATCCGTGCGCGTAGCGCGGAAGCCAGAAGGCGCTCGAAATTGCTTTTGCCATGTCTTCCGAAGCCAATGATGGAGACGGCCAAGAATTTAGGTAATTAGAGAACGCCACTATGCTGCCATTGAAAGCATTGACGTATGATATGTCGCCATAGCTGCGCCCGCCGGAAAACGAAAATGTAGGATTGTTGAATGCGAATATGCTGTTTGATGATACCGAGGACGTTGTAAACATGTAGGAGGGTATGCGGGAATTAGGGACTATCACACCGTTCTGCAGCACGACCCTTGAGAATGCCTGCCCTATATATATTACGCTAGTCCCCCTGTCAAGAAGGTAGTGCATCAGCGTTATGTTGCTCGAGCCGTAATTGCTAAGCATTGCCTGCGGCATTAGCCCGTTCGGTATTATAAGGATGGAATTGTTTGAAATTGTTGGGAGATCTGATTCGTTTATTACAGTTAGGTTTCCGACTTCGGAAGTGAGTCCGTAGAGCGCAAGGTCGGATTGCACAACGTCCTCGAAAGCCTGGAAATCTCCGCAGTTTACACACCCTGACTGCGATGCGTTAAGCATGTACACTTTTGCAGGGAAGTTGGATTTGAGAAGGGACACGTTTACGTAGAGTTTTGTAATGTTGGAAGTAGAATACGAAAGTTCCGCGTATGGAATGACAAACTGCGATTCGTTGCTGTCAAGCAGGGCCTGGTAGCTCACATACGTGCTTAGCGAAGTAGGCAGGACCACTGGCGGCGCAGGTGGAGTTATTTTTATGTGGCTTAGCTCCGAGGATAGGTATAGGCCGCTGGCTACCATCGCAATGATGAATATTGCGGCAATGATTATCACAAGTTTTTTGAAATTTGCCAATGTTGATGCACCGTCATTTTTCCTCTTTCTTGGTAAGCGCCTTGGTAAAAAGGCGCGACAGGAAGTTCTGCTTTGGGCCAACCCTCTTCACTATTCCGTAGACCCTTATGTACCTGACACGCTTGTTGACCCTGGCTATGTATTTCATAGTTTAACCCTTGAGTTCTATGTAGCCCGTGGTGACCATCTTGTTGAGCATCTGTTCTATCCTTGGCGCCGGTATCTTGTAAGATTTGGAGAATTCAATTATGTCGATGGTACTGTTGTGCGCGTCTATCCAGTCCTCCAGCATCACCATGAGCGATTCGTCCGAATAGGTCTCCAGCTGCTTCAGCCTTTCCTTTAGCTCCCTGTTCTCCGAAACTGCCTGCGTGGCCTGAACGGTAAGGTTCTTGTTCGAAGCGGTGAGCTCTATGTTGAGGCGCTTGAGCTCCCTGTACTCGTTGAATAGGGAATCGTAGTTGTTGAACAGGGCGCTGTAATTCTGCGAGAGCGAGCCCAGTACATCATCTATTGTGGAATCGACGTACTGGTATAATCCGGCAGGGTCGGCATAGTACAGGTCGGTTATAAGCGAAAGCACGCCGAGCAGGTTCTTCACCACGTAAAGCTTCCTCATCTTTTCGCTAGTGTCCAGGGCTATTGAATACTGCACATCTATGGAATCCGGCTTTAGCGTTATTATGAAGAAAAGGAAAGGATTTTTCTGCATGTCCCTGCTCTCCACGCTCAGCAGAACCAGGCTGTTGTCCTGCTCGAGCTTGACGGAGAACATCTGCAAGGTGGAGAATCTTTGGGCTATGCTTGGGAAATCGCCAGTTAGCGTGGCCTTGAGCGAGAACTCTGCTATTTTTGGTTCTATCAATCCTGTTTCAGCCATCGGAAGACCTTTAGGTTATCTACAACATAAATTAAAAGTTTATTCTTATATTTGTTGCCCTGTGCTTTTGGATGCGCCCCTGCCCTGCTGCTTCAGCCCGGGCATGTAGCTGAGCAGCGACAGGGCGTACATCAATATTATTATTGCGATGCCGGCTGCAACCGCGCCTAGGCTTCTCCCGGTTATTATTAGCAGCGCCGCGAATATGACCCCTATTGCCAGGTACGATACGGTTTTCGAGTTGTACGAATCCCTGGCTTTCTTGTATTTCACGTAGCAATCCTTGCATACTACTAGCCTGTAGTTCTTCTCATTGTGCGTAACGTTGTGCTTGAACCAGCGCAGCGATTTTATAACATAGTCGTCTTTCACTTCGAGCCCGTTGAGCTCCTTTCCGCATATTATGCATCTTGTCTCCTTTTTCATCATAATCAGCTAAAATTTATCGTAGCCTCAAAAATCCTCCCGGATTCTGCAAGGAGCTTCTGCTCGTCCATGCTGTCTATGGTGCTGTTTATCGTTACGTCGTCCATGCCAAGCCTCCTGAGCACGTTTACGATTGCGTCCCTCTTCAGGTTTATTTTCTCCAGCATGCCTGCAAACGCTATTGCGTTTATGTGCCTGTGGGCCTTCTCCATGTCCGAGAAGAGCTTGGCCATGCTCGATTCGTCCACCTTGTATATGGTGAGTATGCGCCTCAGCTCCTGCCTGCTTATCGTAAATGTGTCCTTAGCCATTCACAGCACCCACGGATGACATTATTCTGGTTATCAATAGGTCCTCTATGCTCAGGTTCTTGAGGAACTGGACTACGTCCTCGGTAGTTATGCCGTTTGACATAAGCAGGCGTATGAAGTCTAGTATCTTTGAGGACCTGTTCTGGTCGTTGAGGACCTTGAATATCGAATTTATGGCTTCTGTGCTTACGTTGTATTCTATGAACTTGTTCTTGAGCTCCTCCTCCTCGAACTGGTAGTCCTTCTGTATTATGCCGGCGGAAAGCTCGCTCTGTGTCAGTATGTCGGTTATGTCTAGCGTGTACACGTATAACGGTTCCTCTCCGCGCACCCTGTCAAGCACAAATATCTCCGGGAAGCGCAGCGATGTCTGGAATGCCATGTTGACAGCAGCCTGGCCCACGCCGAACTTGCTTATCTCGGAGCGTATGAAGTCGGAGAAGTTTATGGATCCCTGTATGTAATCGAGGAACTTTTCGAACCTTATCCTTAGTATGAAAGTTGTGCCTACGTTGGAAAATATGGCTTCGTTTATGTCCGTTGGATTCTGCGATGCCACTATTAGGCCGAACTGGTATTTTCTGCCCTCCCTGACTATCATGACCGCGTCGCTCTTCTCATCTCCCGCTATCTTCCATGCCTCGTCGAGAACGACAAGGGTCTTAAGCCCTTTTGCCTCGTTCCAGCCCTCGAAGCGCATGCGTTCCTTGAGCGTCTGAAGTATGAAAAGGGCGGCAAGAGCCCTGAACCTCTCGTCAGGAAGGCCAGACAGGTCTATGTCGACAAGCCCCGAGTTCGCGAGCTTTTCGAGGTTGACAGTGCTTTTCCTTGCGAAGTAGTCCTCTCCCTCTCGTGCGAACTGCCTTAGCCTGTATATCGCATTTTCGAGTTCGGCAGGATATTCGTAGGTGCCCTCCTGCAGCTGCTCTTCAAGTATCGATATCGCGTCCTTTAGCGTTGGCGCTTCCTTGTCCTCCGGCGCAGGTTCGGCAAGAACAAAGCCTGCATTGGTGTACGATTGCTCTATTGCTTCCTCGGTAAGCCTGCGCTGCTCCGGATACGAGGCTATGTCGGTAAGTATCTCGAATGACGAAAGTATCTGCTTGACCCTGTCCAGCGGCTTCATGCCGGAAAGGTCCATTATGTTTAGGTAGTCGCCCTTGCCCAGCGATACTATTATGCCATCGCTCTGCTTGACCCAGGCGCGGTATTCTGCTGCCCAGTCTATTATAACGGCATTGGTGTTCCATATATAGCTGGCCCTTATCAGGAATGTCTTGACAAAGTAGCTCTTTCCCGCTCCGGTTATTCCCACAACCGCTATGTGCGGATTTGTAAGGTTGGTGAACGACCAGCTGAACGGGACCTTGAAAAGCTTGGTGTTGCCTATGAATATTGCCTGGAACGGGTCGTTTATCAGTATGTTTGCCGGCGGCTCCGGCGGCCTCGACAGGAAGGCCCTTTTGCCCACCTCGTTGCTCATTATATTCTGCAATTTCAGTATGCTCATTTTTACGACCTCAGCTCTGGTTATCGAACATCGTCGAAAGCTCCTTCATGCCCGTGGGGAGCGAGAAATTGAAGTTGAAAAGCGAATAAAGCTCGCGGCCGATTATCCTTGAGGTTTCTACGTCCATAGAACTGAACGACAGCCTTAATTGGTTTACCTGCGCGTCAAGCGCGTCAAGAGCGGCCTTCTCGCTTACCCCTATCGCAGTGGTTTCTATGTACATGACTGTGGCTATTGGCTTCTCGCCCTGGGATATCCTGTTTATCTTGGCCTGTATCATGTTCATTCTCCTTCTTATGTCCGTTAACGTGACCTCGTTCGAATTGTTCTGCATTGCCCTCGACAGCTGAAATTCCTGGTAAGAGCGCTTGCCCTCGAGCTCGTCCCTTATGCCCTGGACGTCAAGGCCTGAGGCAAGGACATGGAACTTGAAAGGGAAGTTTATGTTCATCACTATGCGCTCCCAAAGCTCCGGCGCGCTTATCATCTTCTCCTCGTCATCTTCCGGAGCGGATTCCTCCCTGAAAGTATAGGCGAAGAGGTTGGCGGTGATATAGCCGGTTGCGTAGAATATGCCGTTCACTTCCTTTATAACGGCGTTCTGGTGCTTGTTGATCGTGTAATCCTTCGCAGGCTGGAAGGTTATTCCAAGTATTGAGGTTATTGCAGAGAAAAGCTTCGCGTCTATCCAGTTCATCGCAAGTATGAAAAGGGTAGTTATAAGCAATAGCAACACGCCTATGTAGTATAATATCCCCTTGCCGAGCTCATGCAATGCCAGGAATCCGAAAAGCACTATTATAAGCGAAAAGAGGAGGAATACGAGCTTTGTTTCGTCCATTATATTACCTGTTCCTGTATGTTTTTGCTTATCTGTTCCGTTACCGTCGAAATCGGCAGGAGGTATTCGGGCTCGACAAACCTAAGCAAGTCCGCACCGGTTATTATGCTAGGCGGGACTCCGAATATGGATCCCACTCCGGACATCAGCTCCTTGGCTTTCTGCTGGGCCAGGCTCGATGCTTCATATTCCTTGACACCGGTTGCAGACACTGTCATATAGGTGCTTAGCTCGAAGGAAAAGCCCTTGCCTATGCTGTCCAGCATGTTGCGCCACATGGCCAGCTTGCCACGGACTCTGTCCAGTTCGTTCTTCGGCGCGTCCTTGGACTGAAGGTCTGCCTCCTCGTTCTCAGTCATCGTTATCCTTTCCTTGAGCTTCTGTATATAGGAGTCCTTGTTCATCACGTAGAGCTCCGAGGTATACCTTACCGGATCTTTTGAGAGGCCGACAAGCCTGCTTATTTGCTGTGAAAAGTCTAGTTTTTCGTCATCCTCCATTTCTGTGGCTGACCTGTACAACGGTATCGATATGTAGACAGTAGCTATAAAATTTTCTCCGGACTTGCGCAGTATCGTATCTCCAGACTGGGCAAGCCAGTATGGATTCTCGTTGCTAAGTATTACGTGCTTCTTTCTGTGTTTAAGCAGCGGACCAATCAAGTATGAGTAATATCTGGAGGTAAATGCCATTGCGTCCAATACGAGAGAGATAAAGAATAATATTATTTTTATGTATGAGGGAAGCAGCAGAGAAGGGACAAACATCACTATGCCCATTAACACCGCAGATGCCAGGATTAAACCTACGAACATCCCCACGTAACTTGCCATCGAATCACTACCATATTGCTTTAAAGGTTAATAAATTTACCTATATATATCCACAGTACATATTTTCATTGCTTATATAAACTTGGCGCGCGCCCTTCCGCTCATGCGTGCGGCTCCGCCTATGAAATTCGCAAGTTGCACGACGAAGGCGTACGTGACCGCGCTTATCAGTGCAGGATAGAACAGTATCAGCAGCCAGAAGCTGTTCAGTGAGCTGCTTATGCCTGAAAGGGTAATGACGAGCGGGCTTGAAGGCGTCACAGCGTTATTGACTGCGCCTTTGCCTACGCTGTACCTGTTGAGCAAAGCCGCAACGTTGTTCATCTGTGTAGCGAGATGCGGAGCAGTGAAATAGAAGGCAACCGCAAATAGGAGGGGCATTACAAAATAGAATCCGGCGGCAAGGGCTATAAGTATGCCTCCGAGCGACCTCGTTGGAAGCAGAACCCTTAATATGACTCCCGGTATCAGGAAAACGGGTATGGCTGCAATTGCGAAAAATACTATTAGATAGTATTCGGCGTACAGCGCCAGTATCCCGTCGTATATGAAGCCGGAAACTACCGCTGTGGGCTCTATGAAATATATGTCAAGCGGAAGCAGCGAATATTTTACCACAGTGCCTGTCAGGTTGAGCTGCGGCACAGCAGGCACGCTTAAGTCTACGGACAAGGTGCTTAGGTACATGTCGTAGTCGTAGGCGTGGAACAGGCCGGTGTATACGTTCTCTGCCGAATTTATTGTAGTAGTTATAAGATGCAGAGAAGTAGCGTAGGGATTTATCGCACCGACGAAAACCCCGGGAATAAGGCCGAATATCACGGCGCTAAGATAAACGAAAAATGCTACGATTATGGCACTTGCCACTGCTTCGTATAGTTCGCCTATGCCGAAGTTGCGTATCTTGTTGTTTTTGATTCCGGCTCCGACCATGAATATGCCCCCTGCTATGAGGAAGGCTATCATAACGACTATGAATGCTATCGGTATGTCTTTCTGCCAGGATAGGTACAGCGATTGGTTTATCGGGCAGTACCATGGCTCGTTCGAGCCCAGGCTCTTTGCCAGGCTTGGTGGAAGGAAGCCGCACTCTATCTTGGGCGGCGTTGAAGAGGGAGAGCAAGCGATGTATCCCGAGGGACAACCGTTGGTTGGGCCGCTGCTCTGATACTGGCAATTGGACGGGCAAGAACTTCCAACAGTTGACGGAAGGCATTCATTGCACGAATAAAAAGCAGTCGTTGTTGTGGATGTGGTTGTTGTAGACGTAGAAGTTGTCGAGGTGGAAGTTGTGGAAGTAGATGTTGTTGTTGACGTTGTTGTTATTGACGACGAGGTAGTTTTTACAGTAGTTGTAGAAGTTGAGGTAGTAGTTGTTACACATACTAAGGCCCTGCTTGTTGTTCCAGGACAGTCGAAATGCTCGACCTTGCAGTCGCCTATTGGACAGCTGACCTCTGTCCCGCATTCGTCGCAATTGCTGTATTGCGTCATTATCGGTATGCTTAATGTGCTTAAAGTGGAATCGGAAGTGCCTGCATATGCGTATCCGGATGTTGAGTTGATTGCACCGACTGGCTGCTGGTGCTGGACGTTATGAGGCGCATAGAAGTACGATGCATAGGCCAAGGCAACGGCTATAATTACCGCGTATAGGACGAATGCCATTAATCTCTTTTCGTTTTGCAAAACTTGCACCTATATGAAATTTGAAAGCAAAGCCATAAAGCTTACCTTTTCGCCTATCGCCTTCGAAAAATCAACTATGAAAGCGTCCAGTATTATGAAGTTTATGAATGGTATGAATGTCAGTCCAGCTATGACGTACCCGAGCCCAAGTATAAGCCCGCTTGGAAGCAGAGGCAGAGTACTGCCATAAGCGAACGTTATGAAGTCCACTATCGCAGATGGAAGAAGCGCGAAGGCCCCGGTGGCGGATATCATGTTCGCGTCTATGAACCCGTATGTTATGCTTATCAGAAGAGGGTATATTACGCCGAGGCCCAGGCCGAACGCTATCATCGCGCCTCCGAATGTCCTCGTTATGCCGAAGAGCCTTGCAAACACTCCGAGCGTTATGAAAAATATCAGGAACAGTATAGATCCGGATATCAATATTAGCTGCAGGTTGTTTAGCACTAAGAAGAATATCAGGGCAGACATTCCGGAGCCCAGCATGCCTTCAAGCCCGTCGGGCATGACGCTCGTAAGCGAGGAGGATATCCCAAATCCTTCGATAGGCTCAAAGCCGAATTCGATTCCCGGAGATGAGCCTGAGGCTAAGCCTATTACGGAAACAAGGTCAAAATACCCAAGCGCATTGTTGGAAAATGTGCCTATGTCGCATGCCGACAGGTTGAACAGTGTGTTTATGCTTGGAGTGCTGCACTCTTTTGGGAGCAAGCCCACGGAATTGTAGTAGGTTGAGGGATTTATCAAGAACAGGTAGAAAAGCCCCAGGAATATAAGCAGCAGCACTATGGAAAGCAGAGCTTCGTATATCTGTATCTTCGCCCAGTTTTTGGCGTTTGAGCTGTTGATTACGCTCGCGATTATGTAAATAAATGCCGAGATTGTTATTACTATCAGGACCACTATTATTGCGAGGCCCATGCTGACTACAGGAGGAGTTATGCTGGTGAGCATTATTGGGAATGCTTTTATCTGGGCCAAGATGCCTGGATGCGACAATATATATGTCTGCAGGCCGTTCTGAACAAAAGCACCTGAACCGGTTCCTGAAGCACCGGCAAGCGGGGCGAGCGCTGCCAAGAGAAGCACAATGACCGCAAGCATAGATATTTTCATTGTCACACCAGACCCTTGAGTGCATTCCCGCTTGAAAGGCTCGGCGCGCCAAGATAATCGCCCATAGTCTCGGCGAAGTCAAGCGAAAGCATTATCGATATCACCACTCCGATTATTACGTATATGCTGGGTGCCACGACACCCTCTATGAAACTTATGAGCATGTCACCGCTTATAAAGTTGGCAAGGTAAGACAGGCTTGATACCGGGTTCCCGGAGAACGACGACAGGCTGAATATCGAGGTGTCGAACGTAGTAACCGGCACGTTAGAGAAGGATACGCTTGTGACGAAGCCGAGTAGAAGCGGAAGCAGTATGTAAAAGCCTATGAAAAGCCCTATGAAAGCCCCGCCTGCCGCACGTGTCCATGGTATTGTTCTTAGTACAATCCCAACATAGAGGAATATTGGAAACAGGCCGTATATTATGGCAAGAAAAACCGATAGGCCGAAAAACAACGCTATTATTATGCCTGTGAATTCCATCATCATTTTTATTATCTGGTTGACGACAGTAAGTCCCACATAAGGAAGGAATGAGAACCCGAAATAGTTTGGCGCTACGTTTATGGTCGTATGCGAAACGATGCTGTAATAGTCCTGTATTATGGTAAGAGACCTGAAATCCGAAGTCGTATTAAGCGCGGTAAGCGTCATAGTATAGCAGTCATGGCTGAAAATCCCGTAGAAATTGTAGTTGGAGAATATCCTTCCCGGAGAAGTGCCTCCGGTTATGGCAGCCATTGAGCCAAGCAGGACCAGCAGTATTATGAGCGATATGGCTATTTCGCCCATCTCCGTTTTTGAAAAATTGACAAGCAGGTTTATCCCGAGGGCGTACCCTATCGCCCACGCCATTCCGACTATGGCGAAGATAAGCGCTATTATGGATATTGATATCGTGAAAACTCCGCTGGAAAGCGCGTTCCCAGAAGTTATTTCTGTAGATGATGGTATTATCCCATTAGACGTCACAACCCCGTTGGCATTCGTAGTCCCGACGCAGAACGAAGAAGCTTCGCCTGAATAGCCGGCATGGGCCGAGGCAGGGAGCACAACCAGAAGTAGCAATAGCAATGCCAGCACAGGCATGCCCCTTGCAGTCATTCCAAATCTTCCAGATGCCATCATACCAACCTCGACAAGCCCGCAAGGGATGTGTCACCGCCCAGCAGGCCGGACACCCCGATTATTGCGGTCAAAACTATTATTATGTTTATTATTGGAAGGAAGTATGCACTTATCCCGAATACGCCGTAAGATCTTGCCACCAGGTAGTTTGTATTCAGCGCCTGGGATCTGTTGCAGGCATACGTTATCCCGAGTGTGCCGGTTGGCGGAGTCGGGTTATGGTTTGCAAACGCTATTATGGAACTGAATATAACTCCGCCGTTGGCATACGGTATCAAGAGATCCTGCGTATCTGCCTGTTCCGTCTCAAAAAGGTTCCCGTTGTGCGGCCAGCAGCCGCCATATATTGCTATTGCGCTTATGTTAGGCATTATGTAGAAATTCGTCACATACGGCTCCCCGGTGCTGTTTGGAATGAAGTACGTGCTGTTCGTGAATATATTTCCGAACCCGTAATAGCTGCCTATGTCGTTTGCAGAATATGAACCTGGAGTTATGGCGCCTGAAGAGCCAGATGGAGGCACATATCCCAGGGATGGGCCAAGCCCGTGAGCCAGCGAAAGGTATTCTATTGAAAATATCAGAGGGAAGAATATCACGCCTGCCACAGCTATAGCAAGCAGGAGCCCGCCTATTTTTCTTGTGAACGGAGTCGCCCTTAGTATTATCCCAACGAACAGGAAGTAAGGCCATGCGTATAGGAATATTGACAGAAGCGTCAGCTGGGCTATGAAGGATTCCAGAGCTGCGGTCAGAAGGTCTCCAAGCGCTGCCAATGATTTATATATCAACGAGTATCCTGCGAACGGAGTAATTGAATAGTGTATCAGCAGCTCCGGTGGATCCGGGAGCGGAAGCACGCATTCCGGTATTATTGGAATAGGGGGATCTCCCGGCGATATGCATATGTTTAGCGAGGGCGATAGCTTTTCCAGGAAGCCGACATAGGAATCGAATATGAAGAACGAATTCAGGTTTGTCGCCGTCTGGTTTGTAACGTTGGCTATTATGACACCCGTAGCCGCAAGCGGATAGTCAACCTTCTCGGTAAACGTCTGCTTGTTGTTTTGCTTTACCAGGGCGCACAGGCCTGGGAAGCCGCTGGCACTCGAAGAATAAAGCAGCGAGGAACCAGTAGGGGACAGCGATGAATTCAGAAGCGTAAGCATTGACGTGGAGTTTATGCCCTTGCACATGTTGAATATTGCCGATGGAGACATCAGCGATGTGGATGAAGTGGCTGAATAGAAGGTGTTTGCGAAGATTACCAATATTCCGGCGAGCACTGCCACCAGCAGCGCGGTGCCGAAAACCTGGTAGAATTCGCCCATTGCAGTGGATTTTATCTTGTTGTTGTTAAGAACAGCTCCTGCGAAATACCACAGCGCAACTATGGCAGCGTCTATGAATATCGCTATTGCTATTATTGGAAACATCTCCGTTGATATGGAGCTGTAGCTGGTGATTTGAAGCAGCGGAAACAGAAGCGACAAATCCATCATAAGCTCTCCCAGAACGATGCAGGCCCTTCTATGCCGACGTTGAGCCCTCTTGCAAGCCCCATCGCAAAGCCGATGGTGACTGCAAGGTTAAGTCCGAAAAGGAACACTGCAACGAATATGAACTGCGACATCTGCTGCGTTATGTATGCCGCAGCAGGCTCTGGATCTATTGTAAGCGAAGAATAGAACGAAGATGAAAGTACGTTATTGACCGCCGGTGTGGATATGCCGAGCGCACCGGTTATGCCGCCCAAAGCGTTGCTGCTGCTGCTTGTCACGCTTGTGCTGAGGAAGGACGAAGATGGAAGACTGGGCAGGGTATATGCGGTGCTCAGGCAGTTGGTGCAGCCATATGCCGGATTCAGCGCCGGGCTGTATATCCAGTAGACGATATAGCTGTCAAAGGCTATCATCAGCGGGTATATTATATACGCTGCGATTGCTATGGCAAGTATTGCGTTTGATGCGGATTTTAGACCGTTGCCGCCATAGGGTATCAGCCTTATCAGTATGGCAACCGGCAGTATTACGGTAAACGCAGTATATTCCAGAAGGGGCAGCGCCAGGTATTGCAGATAAAGCATGCCTATGGTTATCACCAATATTGGCGACAGGGCATCGAAATAGACGTCTGAAAGCGCACCGTAGAGGGAGCCGAGGTCATGCTCGTAGGTGATGCCGAACGACAGTGCAGAGTCCCCGCCGGTACTGAAACCCAAATCCTGGGAAAGCGCAGTTATGACCCTAGCTTCTATGGCATAGCCTATGGATGTTGAGTATATGTATCCCAGCAGGTTTATTCCGTGGTTGAGAGCCAGCGTTCCTATGTAGTAATCGGCATACTGGAACGGGCTGAGCCCATTGGCATTGGAAACTCCGGCGCTGGCAAGCACTTGTGAGCCGAGGCTACTCGATAGGTTGCATGCGGCCGTGGTCATGGAAAGCAGTATGAGTATTATGAATACGCCGATGAATATCTGCGTAATCTCCGACTTTGTCACCTCCCTGAGCCTGCTGCTTACCGATGGCGGCGTAAGCCTGCTGACCATGTACAGTATGGCCACTATCAGGAAACCGAGTGCTACAACCAGATATGTGAGTGGCAGCCAGCCGCTTATATACGGAGAGGCAGGGCCCCCGAAGAGCTGGCAGTAGTTTATTGCCGTTGTTGTAGCAGCTAAAATGAACATTATACTCACGCTATCTTGAATTTGCCTACGCCCAGGCTTAGCTTTCCGCCGAGCATCTGGGCAAGGGCTCCCGCAATCACTATCGTTATGACTATGTCAAATATGAAAAGTATCAATTGCAGCAACACTCCGTACGTATAGAAGTTTATGAAGTTTATTGAAGGATATATTGAACCGCCGTCATTATTAAACAATGTTGCCAGGGCCGAATCCTGCCCGTTGTTGAATACAGCAGTGTAGATAGAGCTATATGTTTGCCCACTTGTTATTTGCTCACTTATCAGGTAACCGGAAGAGAGGCTGAAAGCCAAACTTGCCGGGCCGCAGGCTATGTCCTCAAAAAAGTTGAAAGTTATGTAATTGCATGATTGCGCCGGTGCATAGCTGGCGCTCTGGCTGAATATAAGAGGCAATATGAAGTTCTGTATGGGAAGGTTGAACATTATTAATAGGGCAGGGAAGATGAGCGCTATTGCTATGCCTATGGCTATGAATGAGCCGCCCAAGCCCCTGAGGAATGGAAATGCCCTGAACACTATGCCTATGGGTATGAACAGTGTCAATCCGGCAATCACTATTGAATAAAGATCCACGCTAAGGACGCTGAAGACTATGTATACTGGAACCAGCACTATGGTTATTATGTCCTTTATGAACGAGAACCCTGGAAGCGCGGTGTCAGACTCTATTACGGAACTTGCAAGCAGAGCCGCATTGGATGAACCAAACTGGATTGCACCGACAAAAGGCAGAGGTATGGGTATCCATTCAGTTATTGACGCTTTTTTTAGGTCTCCGGTCCCTGTTGCTAATCCTTCCAGGCCGTAGTAGGATTCATTTACCATCAGCATATCCGGATTCACGTAGCTGGCCAAGACTGATGAGTAAAGCGCGTTTAGATTTTCTCCAACCGCACTGGTTATTCCGGATTGCGACCCTGGTATGTAGGAAACAGGTATGCTGCTTCCCGTAAGGCCCAGGGCCAAGCCCCCAAGTATTATCAGGACTGCAAAAATCAGCACTATCAATATTATCGTTTTTGTTGTTTCCCATAGCTCGCCTTTGTACCAGTTCTTAAGCGATGGAAGGTTGAAAACATTGCCAAACATGAACGCCACGGCAACCATGGCGAATGAGACAAGAAGGCCGATTACGGCAAGAGGTATTGCGCTTTCTATGCAGACACCAGCTTGCGTTATTGGCACGCTCTGACCCGTAAGCGCGCACGTTATGTCTGTGCTAGATGCGTTGGAATAGCCAATCAATGAGACAACGGCTATTGCTAACAGCAAAAGTGCAGCGCTTCGCATAATATTATTTTCAAGGATAAGTATTTAGTTGTGTGACAGTCGTGCACATGTGCCGTTGTCCTTGGTGCCAATAGCTTGAAAAGGGGCAATTATGCATGGGCTTTTTAGGTATGGCTAAGTATCTTGAATCTCCTTATGTAGGATTCGCTTTGCAGCACTATCAGGAATGGAAGCACTATGAAGGAATCTATGACAAGCGATGCGTACATAGAGACGTACGAGCCTGAGCCTATTATGGGTATTAAGTCAACAACGCTAAGAAGCACGAAAGATGCAAGTACCCACAGCAGGAAATACTTGAAGTGGTTTTTCATGAAGCCGAGGCTGTGCCCAATGGCCCTCATTGTCCTGGTGTCGTCTATCACTATGGACGTAGGGGCATAGAACAGGAATGGTATGAGAACGATCGCAGTGATGAGCGTGGCTATGCCAGAATACCCGGTATAATACGTAAGGAAGCTTACTAGCACCAGAAGCGCGGTAAAGAGAAGAAGCACCACGAAAACATTGGCAGTGTATTTCTCCAATCCGTCTATTACCTCTTTCCTGATCCTGGTCGCAGTATGGCTGTGCTTTACTATGACATTTATTGCGACTATGGCAAAGCTAAGGAATAGAAGCGAAAACATCGTAGAGGCCACTATTATTATCGCGTCTATGAAATTCAGGTTCAGGTATATGCTTCCGGTCCGAATGAATATTGAGCCGAGGTCGTTGTACGTAGGAAATGGAGCGAACACCGGTATCAGAAGGGCGATTACGAACGCTATCGAGAAAAGCAGTATCAGCTTCAAATTTTTTTTGTAGGTGCTGAATGAGACCTCAATTATGTTAGCCATCGGTTTACCACGTTTATGATTGCAAATGACCGCAAGTTCAGATTATTAGAAGTTTAACACAATAAATAGATTTCGGTATGCGCAGGAATTGCGCATGCTAAGCGTCCCTGGAAAACGAAATCAAAAAAGAGGTAAAAAAGAAAGAAATAGAAAGCATGCCGAAGCCGCTTTTGGCTTCAGCAATAAGAGGATATGGTCGAGGATGACGTGCTCGTTAGCAGCCCCAGTATGTATGGTGCAAGCTCGGCTATTATCACGCCTATAACCCCGCCTATTATCATGCTCATTCCATATCCCTGTATTGAACCCTTGCTCTGTGCGGGCATTATGTGCGCAGCCGCATATAGGGCTCCGCCCAGTATCATAAGGGTCAATCCGAGTATGAATATGCCTGTGTTTACGGCCACATATATGGGGCATATTACGCTGCTTATAGTTACTTGTATGCTAGATTGTGCCGAAGCAGTAGCTAGAGTAAGAAATGGGAGCAGCATAAGTACAAGTTTGAACACGCGGGACTGTACTATCTTCATTAAACTTAATGTTTTTGTTTCTATAGGCATTTTGGCACCCGATCAGATATATTGACTTACTTTTATATGATTGAATAATTTAAATAGTTTTCTATCATCTGATAATTGCTGCATTACCCAGTAGGGTTTATTTTGCATTGAGTGTGCCAACTAGAATCCGGATTGGCGTTATTATCGGTTTATGCTGCATATGCTAGCGCATAAGATGCTAACACATAAAGAATTAACATTTTAAATAGATACAAAAACCATGGTGCCTGGTTTTATTGGCGCAATATGATTAACATGCACATTTTGCTCTTGATGCTGTGATTACATGTATGTTTTAGGCTTGTGGGATGGGCACGATGCAGGTGCTGCGCTGCTTGAGGATGGCAACATAGTCTATGCTGCGAACGAGGAGCGCTTCACCAAAAGAAAGCTGGAGATGAAGTTTCCATACAATTCAATAAGGGCAGCATTGGACTATGCCCAGATAAAGCCCACGGATATAGAGAATATAACTTATACTACAACCGAATTCACAAAAACGCTTGAGCGCATATACCCCGGAATGAAAGAGAGATACTACTTGTTCAGGCGCAGGAAGATCCCCAAACCGAGATTTGAGGGATTCATGCACAACTTAAAGTACAGCATGACAGGAGTCGGAATACTTCCCCTGTGCAATACCGTTAGCTCTTCAATAATATCCAGGCAGCTCAGGCACATGGGGTTCAAGAACTTCAAATTGAGGGTAGTGGAGCACCATACCGCGCATGCAGCCACAGCGGCGTTTACCTCCGGTTTCAAAAAATCCCTGGTAATAACGCTTGACGGGCTTGGCGACGGGCTTTCAGGCTCTGTAAGCACATTCGACAACGGCAAGCTCGAAAGGCACATATCGATACCTGCAAGGGACTCGCTCGGCATATTCTTCGAGCAGATAACGAACATAATAGGCATGAGGGAGCTTGAGGACGAGGGAAAGGTTATGGCAATGGCCGATTACTCATATCCGTTCGACTTCGACAGCAACAAGCTCAAGGACATGTTCAGGGTCGAGGGCACGATAATAAGCGCAAAGTACAATGCCAGAAAGCAGTTCGCCAAGCTGCAGAGCATAGGCTGGCAGATGCCAAGGGAGCAGTTCTCGTACATGGCCCAGCAGCTGCTTGAAAACATAGTTGTAAAGTTCGTTAGCAACGTTGTGGACAGATTCAGCATAGGCGACGTGGTGCTGGCCGGAGGGCTTTTCTCGAACATAAAGGCGAACATGAAGATAAGGAAGCTGGAGAATGTCAAGCACTGGTACGTTTTCCCGCACATGGGCGACGGAGGCATAGCGCTTGGCAGCGCGCTTTACACGGATTATGAGCTTAACGGCAGTACAAGCCATGATTTTTCCGCCTATTTGGGCAATGATTACGATGCTGAAACCACTATGCAGGCGCTCAAGAAGGACAGATCCCTTGAAACCGCAAAAGAGAGCCATGCGGAGCAGGCAAGGCACGCGGCCGAGCTGATAAGCAACGGCAACTACGTGTTCTGGTTCCAGGGCAGAATGGAATATGGACCAAGGGCCCTCGGAGACAGGAGCATACTGGCACCTCCGGATTCCGAAAGCGTTAAGGAAAAGCTCAACCTTTACGTGAAGAGGAGGGAATGGTTCCAGCCATTCGCCCCTTCAATGCTCGAAGAGGATCTGGCGCGCGTAGTCGATTATGACAACAAGGGATATGACAGGTACATGACCATGGCTTACAGCGTAAAGGATTCGGCCAGGGATGCAACAAAGTCTGTAGTCAATGTTGATTATTCGGCAAGGCCACAAGCCGTCGGGCAGGAGAATCCGAATTACAGGGAATTGCTCGACAACATGAGGAAGCTCACAGGCTACGGGCTTGTCCTGAACACGAGCTTCAACCTTCACGGCATGCCAATAGTAATGACCCCAGAGGATGCGATAGCGACAATGAAGGCCACGAAGACCAAATACATGTTTATAAACGGGGTCACTGTAACGAATAAGAGGGGCGTTTGATGTTTCTTACATCCGCAGGGATGGAGCAATACCTTTTTACCATGGGCGTGCTTGTATCCTTCATCGGCATGCTCATTGGCGTATATTTTTCCCGCAGGCAGATAAGGGGCATATTCAAGGAAAGAGGCATAGATTCAAAGAAGCTTCTGCTCTCTTTTGCCATCGTTCTCGTATTCGTTTCTGCTGAGGCGCTCATAGTCAAACCGACGCAGCAGCTGTTTTTCGACGACACTATTTATCAGGACATGGCAATTAACCTGCTGCACATGGGACAGGCCTGGATGTGCACTTACGGAACCGCGAGCTCGTGCATCATAGGCAGCACATTTCACGAGCCGATAGGGACCGCCTTTCTTCTTGCGATCGGATTCGCGGGATTCGGGCTCAGCAGGACGACCGCTTATGGCACAATGTTTTTCATGGCTGCGGTTTCCGTATTCATGACGTTCGTAGTGGCTCTGCTCCTCAGCAAAAAATTCAAGGTTGCCATATTCTCTGAGTTCATAATGGCGCTTACCCCCGTTTTGCTGGTATGGGCTTATCCGACGACTTCAGACATGCCCATGCTGGCTTTTTCGCTTATTGCCATTGCGATGATGCTGGTTTTCCTAGAAAGGCGCAGCATGGCTACTTTGTTCACGGCCTTGATGGCCCTGTCGCTCCTTACATACATGAAGATAGACGGAGTCGTTTATCTCATTGCGATACCTCTGCTGTACGTCATAGTTTCCGATGGCAGCCTAAGGCAGTCCATAATGAACAATATGAAGCGCGTTAGAGAATACTGGCTTGATACAAGGTTCCTTTTGGTAATCCTTGTGTTCGTGCTTGCCATAGCTCCCGAGGTAGGGTTTGCCGCAAACGAACTCGTTTTCGGAAGTTTCGGATACCAGGGCGCATACGTGCAGCAGACTTGTATGGTAAACCAACCCAGTGTAATAGCGAGCAGACCCATAGATCTGCAGAATTTCGAGGCCAACCTGTGCTCTAATGTCGATTATTGGCTGAACTCTTACGCAAGCATAGACATAATACAGCCGCTTGCCTTCACGGCTTTTGCCATAATAGGCGTGGCGTTCATGCTGGCAGCAGGTTACAGGAGGCAGCTTCTCGCCATCGCAGTCTGGTTCGGGCTGTTCTTCGTGCTGTATACTTCATTCTATGCTGGCGGCGTACTTTACGGAGTAGACTGGAGATTCATGCTTTCGCTGGCCGCGCCAGCTGCCATACTTGGAGGATATGGCATTTACGGGATAGCCAAGACTGCTTCGATGTTTTTTGGTGGTGGATTTGAAAGATAAGATTACTGCACGAAAGGCGGCATATGCCGTAGTTATTATTGCAATGCTCGCCGTATTGTTCTACTCGTTTTTGCTGCAGGTGCACGAGCTCGCAATAAAGCCGTCAAAGATAGCCCAGGCCGGAGGCGCAAGGTTTTATGAGAATTTTGTATACAACAGCAGCAGCAAAATACCGAACAGCTGCCTCGTTTTCAGCTATGATCCAACCCTGTTCAACATCGTTGGAAAGAATTCGGTCCAGTATTATTACATATACAACCAGAGCTTCATGGGCAGGGCGAGCGCCGAATACAAATGCTTGGTGATAGATTATGGATATTGGTGCGGAACGCCTGACAACATATGCCAGCAGGCATTTTCCGAATACAAAACTTCGCCGATAGCTACTGCGACTTATCTTCCCGACAATTTCGAGTATGGGTTTTATCGCATAACAGGCTACAATTCGAGCTGAACTGCTTCAATCCAAGATGTTTTTAAGTATCGTCTTAAGTATTATGTAGCCGTCCCTGAACGAGTGCAGCTTGCCCGTCCCTGTCCCGCGTTTCTTTTCGAAGCTCGGGATCTCTATAACCTTCAGGTGCTTTTTACGGGCTTTTATGCTTATTTCCGTTTCTATGCCAAACCCGACTGACCTCAAGCCGAGCTTCTTTGTCGCTGATCTGCTGAAGCTCCTGTACCCGTAGCAGAGGTCGGAATAGTGCGCATTGTAAAGCGCGTTGACCATGTAGACAAAGACCTTATTGCCGAATCTTCGGAAGGCGGGCATGTCGTCCGAACCTCCGCCAGTAAGGAACCTGGAGCCCATGCATACGTCGTAGCCGGCTTCTATTGCAGTTATGAGAAGCTTGAGCTCCATCGGCCTGTGCGAAAGATCCGCGTCCATAGATATTATTATCGAACCTTTCGCTTCCTTGAAGCCTTTTATGAGCGCGCTGCCTTTGCCATTGCTGTCGTACAGCACCTTGGCGCCGTTGCTTTTTGCAACTTCAGCAGTGCCGTCAGTCGAGTTTTTGTCCACTATTATTATTTCGTACCTGTAATCCTTAAGGGTGCTTTTTATTGACGGCAAAAGGCTGCGCAGGTTCTTGGCTTCGTTAAGTGTTGGTATTATTATGCTCACATATGGCTTTTGCATGGAGTAACCGCATATTTCTTATTGACCTTGTCGCGACCTTTTCCTTTTTCGCATTACAGAGAATATTATAAGCCCTATAAGGATAACGAATACCGCCACGAATGCGCCAACTATCAAAAGGCTGCTCGATATCGAAGTCGTAGTTGAGCTTGATGATGACAGGTATAGGTTTTCCAGCGTGGAATAGTATTTGCCGTCATACACGTATCCCGCAACCATTGAGACGCCGAGCGATGCGTTTGCAAGTCCGGACAATTTGCCGACAGATACGTTGAAGCTCGTGTTGTAGTCGGACTGTGGGTCTATCGTAGCGGTCCTGTTTGGGGGAGAATAGCGCACCTGCGGCGGTGCGATTATGTTTATGGTCGTATTTATCGGCTTTGACCCTATGTTGAATAGCCCGATGTTAAGCTTGCCGTCGCTGTAGCCAGCCGAGATTGGAGCAAGGTAGTCCGTGAGATTCCCGGAATCGTAATTGAACCTGCATGGAAATGCTGCAAAGAAGTTGGACGAGCCCTGGAAATATGAAACTATAACCTCCAGTATGTAGCTGCCAGGCATCGGCAGATTGCTGAGATTAAATGTGGCTCCCCTAGTTGCATTTGGATATATGGAGCCTATGCTGTATGCGCTTATGTTTGCAGATGCAAGGGGTCCGAGGCCTTTAGGTATAAGGGATACGCCGGTTGCCGGGAAATCCCCGCTGTTCTGCAGCGAGAATGACACGTTGACAGTATTTGAAGATACACTAGAGTATGTGCACAGGCCGGTAAGGCTCACTGTGGCACCGAATGAAGTATATGCTAGCGCAATAATTGACAATAGCATTATCGCAGCAAAAATACGCACAGCCATACACCTCAAATATCAGACAAGCAATATTTATTAATCGGCAAATAATTAAAATAGTAAGTATGGTGCTTTTATGACCGACATATTCATGGAGATAGAAAGGATAGATGGCAGCCTAAGAAGCTTGGAGGCCAGGCTCGATGAGGCGGAAGGGCTTGCAAGGCAGCTCGTCAGGGCTTGCGGCATTCTCATAACAAACATACACAGAAGGCAGGATGGAACGAAACAGGAATTGGAAGCAGCAAGGGCTGTCGCCGGCTCCCTTATAGGAATGGGCGAAGCCAATGAAAACATGAAGCTCCATTCATTGCAGGAGTATGCCGAAGCTTTCATATTTTACGCCACGATGTCGGAGGGCAGAGTCCCAGATTCAGCTGAAACAGGAGTAGGAGACAGGGCTTACCTGCTAGGCATGATGGATGCAATAGGAGAACTTAAGAGGGAAGTTTTCGAATCCCTTTCTAAAAACGAGGTGGCAAGGGCGAGGAATTACGCCAATGCGATGCAGGACATGTATGATGCGTGCGCAGGGATACGCTATCAGGAGCACGTGCTTCCGGGGTTCAGGCGCAAGCAGGACGTCGCAAGGGTCCTGGTCGAGAGCTGCAACGCAGAGCTGCTGCATTTTGGGCGCTTCTAGCCGTTTTAGCCAATTGACGTTGGACACGCCAGCATTATAATTTGTTATTGCACATTGTGCTATGTGCTACAATGCAGAAAATACTGTCTTCAATGGGCGAATTCCGGAGCAGTTTGAAGCCCGCAGTGCTTGATGCGAAGCACGACTGCAGCGAGGTTGTGGCGGAACGCATAAGCGAGCTTAGGGAATATGCACAGGGTAATGAAAGTGCATTCCATAGGATAATAAACGGCTCTATAGAGGAACTTGCTGTTGCTGCCAGCTCTATTAAGGCAAACAATGAGAAGGAATACAACTCGCTGGTGCACAACCTGATATCTGCAATCGGGCTGCTTTTTGAGGCTTCGTTGAAGGATGAAAAAGTCGGCGAGGCCTTGACTGAGGGATTGAGGAGATGGCAGACAAAGGACATAGAGCAGTCCCTAAGGGATTACAGAAGCAGGACAAAGATTAGAAAATAACTCACTTTCCGGATTTGATGAGGGAATTGCAGTATGCTGATACTTTCCTGCTTGATGCCAGCCTTTCTATCATTTCCTGCACCTTTAGCGTATCTGAGCCGGAGATTATGGCTTTTGCTATGGGCTCGTGGATGCCGTTTGATTTTATGAAATTGGTGACCATGGACACCCGCTCCGAATATTTGCCCCTAAGGTATTTGTACACCGCGGGCTGGGCGACGCCCAGCTTGGAGGCTATTGTCTCCTGCGAGAACTTGTAATTGCCATAGAGCGTGTCCGATACCGCTATTCTTACTGCAGGTATTGAAAATTTTGCAAGCTTTTCGCACAGCATCTGCATGTCAATCACTCTATCCCGAATAGGTCCTTGAGGTTCTTTTTTATTCCCTTGTTCTTTTCCCAGACTGGCTTGGCATCGTCTTGGGCTTGCGGTTTTGGCTGGCTTTTTGAAAGCCCGAAACCGAATGCTGGCTTTTGCTTTTGTACAGGTTTTTGGGCTGCCGGCCTCTGCTGTTTCTTTTGTATCGCTGGCCTTTGGGGCTGCTGAACTGGCGATGAGCCCAGCGTAGAAGCTATATCAGATATAACGTCGGATTCGTCCTGCACCGCTATCAGGTTGGCGCCCTCTTCGAGCGCAGTCCCGAAGTCATTTGAAGTGCTGCACGCCACGGCGTTGAAGTAGCCGCTCTTGTTTGCCATTAGAGCCAGCTTTATCGGGTTTGGGCATACGACTATGGCTATGGTGTTGTCGTCTATGTTGCTGCTTATGTCGGATATTACGGATTCCGGAGCGGAAGAGTCGGCTTCCGATATTATCGGATTGTCGCCCATCCTGCTTATGGCGTTTGACAGCTTGATCGCTGCGCTGGGATCCGAAGATGAGATGTAGAATTTCAATTTCATGCACCTTTTTGGGGATTTTAAGCCGAATGAAGTAAAGACAGTTAATCTTATTATATGGCTAATATTTATTAATTAACCTGCAATAACAATAACAAGGTGTTTAATTGCGAGGAAAGGATACACTAGTAATCTGCGAGTCATGCGGAAGGAAGGTCCCCAGGAACAAGGCCGTAATTTTCGAGAAATCGATCAGCTTCAGCACCGACCTGAAGACGGCAAACGACGTGCGCTTCTTCGAGCGCAGGAAGGTCTATTACTGCATAAGCTGTGCAAAGCACAGGGGAATCTTCGAGCAGAAAAAGCGCAAGGCAATAGAAAGATCGAAGAAAATGATGTGAATGCCAGTAGATCCTGACGATATGCTGATATTCAGGATGCGGCACATGAATCCAAATATGAGGATGGCGCCGCAGCAGATATCTCAGGCTACGCCAGCCCAGCAGACAAGGCAGCAGCCGGAACAGGCACAGGCAAGCGCAAAGACCCAACCCAAAGCGGCAGCGCAAGCTCCGCAGCAAAAGCCAAGGTTCGTGCCGCCTGCGGAAAGCAGGAGGCCGGCAGCGAATTTCAAGGAACAGACTGAAACTCCCATATTCGTGAGCCCCAAAGTATCCAACGCTGTCATAGAGGAAGCAGTAGAGGCAGCAGGAGGCGACATGTCGCAGATGTCTGCAAAGAAGAAGGGCAAGACACGCTCCGAGGAGGAGAGCGAGGAAGCTGCAGAGGGACTGTCATGCGTATGGCACCCGTGGAGGCCGGCATACGCGATATGCAACTACTGCCACAGGCCTTTCTGCTTCGAGGACATAGTCGAACAGAACGGACATTATTACTGCTTGGAAGACATAGACAAGGTAGGCACTGAAAGCGCTATAAGCGAAGTGTCAGGGAAGCTTAACTATGTGAACGTTGGTGCAATATCCGGGATAATGTACGTGGCTGTATTCCTTCTTTTCATACTCTTTGCAAGCACGCAGCTTTCCAGCGTGATAAGCTATTCGAACAGCGTTGGCTTCTTCACTTTCCTTTCAAGCGCCAAGCTTGAGGAACTGCTGCTTGTGCTTGAAAGCGCCGTGTCGCTGCTGGCTTTCATAGCAGGGTTCCTGATAATGCTGCATACCAAGGCTGCGCTTGCAATTGGACCCATAGCCGCATTGCTTACGATAATAATGTTCGCCTACGGGTTTGCGGCTTACGGCATATTGTATGCAGCCATAATAGCCGCGGTGGCGCTTATAGCGCTCATAATGCAGGCATATTCCCTGGTTGGTTCGCGCAGCGTTGAAGCGGTTGAGGAGAAAAGCACCAATGAGCAGGATAATTCCGAAGTCCAGTTTGCAAACGTAGGCAGGTTCTAGTCCTCTCTAGAAAGAGTTATTAGAGTATTGCCCAGACGTGTTTTCATTGGCATACCGTTGACATTTCTAGCGTTTGACCTGGAGGGCTCAAAGCCTGCGGTTGCAATTATGCCAGAAGCCACGGCCGACTGGTCTGCTCCCGAAACTACTGTTGGGAAATTGCGCGTAGCTTTGCGTATCAGCTTGGCAACAGGCTCTTTTAACTGCACCTCTTTTCCGGAATGCAGCTCGTATCTTGCACCTGTTCCTGCGCTTATATGTATAACTTCGGGAAATTCGAATGAGGAAGCGTTTGGCTTGTTGAAAAACGCGCCGATGTATCCTGCTTCGCGATTGCGCGAATAATACAAATCCTCCAGAGGATATGGAGATGTTATGAATGACTTGTAGCTGTTCTGGCTGCCATAGGTAGTATAAATCCCAAATCCTATATCATTCCACGTATTTGTATCGTACGTAAGCCTGGCAAGCACGGAACCAACAGGTATTGAGTTCTCATCGGCTATCTTTCTTGCTGAAGCCATCGAATGCTCCATTTCCTTGTATTCGGCCAAGCCCCATTTCGGCATTATTATTTCTCTTGCCAGCTTCTCCGCGCCTATTTCGACAGCATGGTTTTGGTGTCTGAGCGTGCTGCTGTCTACCCTGAGAAGATGCGCCGCTTCATGCGCGAGCGTTATCTTTTCGTCGCGCGAATTCAGCTCGGTTGAAAGCATTATGAACAGATTTCCATCAAAACGTATTATGTAGCCGTCCCCGTTCAGGCATTCGCGCATTACCTTGAATTCCTTTTCCCCGGACCAAAGCTTTAGCCTGAGCGTGCCTTCGTGGCCGTAAGCGAACGAATCTATTGACTTCTTGGCATAGCGCATTAGATCTGCAAATTCGATCGAGTAATCTTCAAGCTTCGCATTGGCTGTTGAGTTCATCCGAGCACGCTAATTGCTGGGGTCAGGTTAATATTTATTATTTTGGGATTGCGGAAGATCATGCGGTTTCCAGGCTTCGGTTCTGGTACCTGCCGCGCATTTCTATCTCTGCAAGCTTTTTCAGCACTTCGCGAGCCTTGGCAAAGCCGCTTTCATATGCCCTTTCGAACGCATGAAAATCTTCTTCGCTCACCGACCTCTTGAAGAGCAGCACGTCGAAGGCCATGTCCTCGACAGAACTTGAATAATAGGAAAGCCCAAAGTCTATGACGGATATTCCATCGCTTTTGATTAGTATGTTGGCAGTGGTAAAATCCCCGTGTATTATGCCCGATGAATGCAGCGCGGCCATTGCCTTGCCTGATGCCAGGGCACCTGGCCTGCCAAGGCTGGGCCTCTTTAACGCTTGGATCCCTTCCAGCTTCTTCATTATTATGGCATATTTGGTGACAAAAAGAGGCTTAGGCGCGCTTATCAGCGACGAAGCCTTCGAAAGAATCCTTGCTTCCGTTTTCGTGCGCTGACCCCTGAGAGATTCCTCTATGTCTTTGACCAGATAAGGCTTGGGCCTCCTGTACTTCATCACCGCCTTTATGCCGAGAAGTTCAAGCTCGTATATGTCTGCTTCTGCGCCTTCGGAGATTTTCGTCAGAGCCATTTGAGTTCCACCCCGTCTATCCTGTATCTCTGCTCTATGGTATAATCGCCGCTCCTTGGTTTGGCTCCACCCCTGTGCATCAGCTCCCCGACATAAGCTATCATGGCGCCGTTGTCTGCGTTATACTCATTCGGCGCAGTGTAGAAGCCGACGCCATGGGATTTTGACATTGCAGCAAGTATTTCCTGAAGCCTTTTGCTCTGCGCCACGCCTCCGCATAGTATTACACCTTGTTTTCCTGAGAGCAGCAACGCCCTCTCTGACGCTTCTGCTATCATACTGAAGGCAGTCTCCTGCAATGAATATGCAACATCCTCAACTTTATGGGAGGAAAGCGCTTTCACGGCATTTGTGAGCAATCCGGTAAACGTAAAATCCATTCCCTTGACGGTGTATGGCATCTGCATATAATGGCCGTTCTCAGCGACCTTTGCCACTGTAGAGCCCCATGCAGGGTTGAGCCTTGCAGCCCTGGCAAAGTTGTCTATCATGTTGCCCACCCCTATGTCGAGAGTCTCTCCGTATATTGCATAATGCCTGAAGCCCTTGTCGGTTATCCCAAGTATCTGGGAGTTGCCTCCGCTTACGTATACTGCGAGAGGGTCCTTGAAGCCCGATAAATGAGTAGTTATCTGTATGTGGCCTATGGCATGGTTCACAGGATATAGTGGCACCGAAAGAGTTTCTGACAGCGTCATTGCTGCAAGCTGGCCCACCCTAAGGCAGGGGCCCAGGCCTGGTCCTTTCGTATAGCTTATCGCTTCTATCTCGGACAACCGAATTCCTGATTCTGAGATCGCCCTTTGTATGACGCCCCTGGCATTGCTGGCGTGAAACTCGGCTACGCGCGAGGGTATCATCCCCTTGTCGGTTATCTTGTACATCTCTTTGGAATTGGCAAGTATTTTCCCCTTATCGGATATGCCCACGCCAAAGGTGTGTGCGCTGCTTTCTATTCCCAGTACTGCCATTTATGACACGCTCGCGCTAAGCTTATTATGGAAAACAAGAAATAAAAACAGGTCAGGACGCAACGTCTATGCTTGCATCCTTGTAGCCCATGTTCACTAATACGTTCTTGACCTTCGATTTGTGGTTTCCCTGAAGCTCTATCATGTTGTCCTTTGAAGTGCCGCCACAGGCAAGCGTCCTCTTTAGGTTCTTCAAGGCATTTTCCAGGTCTCCGGAATTCAATCCTTCGACTATTGTAACCACTTTGTTGAACTTGGCTTTCTTGGTATAAACCTTTATCCTGCTTTCAACTTCCTTATCTAAAACATCGCACACGCAGAGTTCTTTCGGCAATCCGCACTTGGGACATATGTCGCTCATTTCTTCTCTGCACCTCTTTCGTTAAGCACAGTCTTTATCCTAGCTATGGTCTTTTTCATCTCGCGTATCTTTACGACCTTGCTGGAAACTCCTGTTGCTGCAACCTTTCTCTTTTCTATCGCAAGTTCGAGGTTGAGTTCCCCTACCTTGGTCTTGAGTGCATTCTCCTGCATTGCCCTTATGTCTTTGATCTTTATTTCAAACACCTCAAATATACTTTATTTTGACGATTAATATATTAAAAGCTTTCTAGCAGTTGGACTTGCACGTTTGGTTGCTATTTCTTTACTACCGCGTTGTCGAGTGCTGTGGCACACGTGCATGAACGTTCTTTCGGTATTTCGTTTATCAGGTCTGTAACCATTTTCTTAACCTTCTCTATGCTTGAAGCAAACCTCTTTCCGACATCCTCGAATGATACCGGCTGTATGTGCTGGTCTTCTTCTATGCCTGCGTCATAGTCAGTAACTACTGCTATGGTAGAATAGCACATCGCCCGTTCCCTGGCAAGAGTCACTTCAGGATATTGGGTCATGTTTATTATGTCGGCACCCATATTTTTGAACATCTTTGATTCTGCCATTGTGGAAAATCTTGGCCCGTTTATTGCTATTATGGTTGCGTTCTCGTGATATTTTATGTCGTCATAGTCGCTTACGCGCACGGCCATTTTGTGCATTTCCGGGCAGTAGGGGAAAGCGGTGCTCACGTGTGTAACTTGCGGCCCGTCATAGAATGTGTCAGCCCTTCCGCTCGTCATATTTATGAACTGGGTAGGCAAAGCGAAATCCCCAGGTACAAAATCCATCCTTAGAGAGCCTACAGCAGTTATCGATATGAGCCTTTTTACCCCGAGAGAGTCAAGAGCTGCAATATTTGCCCTGTAGTTTATCTTGTGCGGTGGAATCGTATGGTCCTTGCCGTGCCTTGGAATGAAGGCAACGCTCCTCCCATTTATCGTTCCTAGCGAGACCTTGTCGCTTGGCTTGCCATATTCAGTATTTATATCAAGCTCTTCGGGGTTGTCGAAAAGGGAGTAAACTCCCGAGCCTCCTATTACCCCGAATTCAGCATTCTTGCCTTTCATCCATGAACACCTTCAGTACCAGCCTCTGGCTTTCATGGCCGCTGCGACTCTGGAAACCGCTATTATGTAAGCTGCAGTCCTCGGAGTTATATTCTTTCCTTTGTCATTGTACTCCTTCTTCGTTGCCATCATGTCCGTGTATGACTTTGTTATTATTTTGTCAAGCTTGGAGTATACCTCTTCGGCGCTCCAGTAGTATCCGCCTATGTTCTGCACCCATTCGAAGTAGGAGCCTATTACCCCTCCGGAATTTACAAGGAAGTCTGGCACGTCGAAGATGTTGCGCTCGTGCAGAATCTTGTCCGCATCTGGTGTTACTGGCCCGTTTGCAAGCTCAAGCACAAGCTTGGCCTTTATCTTGTCGGCGTTTGAGCCCGTTATCTGGTTCTCTATTGCTGCCGGTATGAGTATGTCAACGTCGCTCTCTAGCAGCTGCTCGTTTGTCATCTTTTCTCCGCCCTCGTAGCCGGTTACGCTGCCTGTTTCCTTCTTGGCCTTTTCAAGCTTGGCAAGATCCAGGCCATTCGGGTCGTATATGGCGCCGTTGGAATCGCTTATTGCCACGACGTTGGAGCCATAGAGCTTCTTTGAAAGCGTGTATGCATACATTCCGGCATTGCCGAATCCCTGCACTGCGATTTTCGCCTTCTTGAGGTCTATGCCAAGCGTCTTAGCTGCTTCCCTCATTACGAAAAGCCCTCCCATCGCTGTAGAATCGTTTCTTCCTTCGCTTCCCCAGACTTCCAAAGGCTTTCCGGTTATTGTACCGAACTCATTGTGCCTCACTATGTTGCTGTATTCATCCATCATCCACGCCATTATCTGCGGGGTAGTATAGACGTCCGGTGCAGGTATGTCAACTTGCGGGCCTATGTATTTTCCTATTGCCCTTATGTATCCTCGGGAAAGAGCTTCAAGCTCTTGCGGTGTCATGCTTTTCGTATCGCAGATTACGCCGCCCTTAGAGCCGCCGAACGGTACGTTTGCAAGCGAAACCTTCCACGTCATCCATGCTGAAAGCGCCTTCACGGTGTCGATGCTCTCCTTCGGGTGAAATCTTATGCCGCCTTTTGTAGGGCCCCTTGCATCATTGTACTGCACCCTAAAGCCCTGGAAAACTTTGACTTTGCCGTCATGCATTTTCACAGGTATGTTAACTATCAGCGTTCGCATTGGTTCTCTAAGTATTGCATGTGCCTGCTCATCCAGACCCATTACCTCCGCAGCTTCGTCCAGCTGCTGTTGTGCTATCTTGAAAGGATTCAGTTCTTCTGCCATTTTTACACCTATTGCGATTAGGAGCGATTGCCCCTCATTTATTTTTCCAGCAATCTATATAAACGTCTTTGGCATAGCATAATTACACGAATAAAATTTGTTTTATGAAATGAAAATTTTCCGTTAAAGAAAAAGAATTTTTGTCTTCATAAAAACTGCTTTGGGCTAATTCATAGATTAGGAATACGCAAGGGAAGAAATGTTCCAGTATTAAAGTAAGCTTTATATATATTGTGCATTGAAGTATTTATTAGCACTTAAAGGTGTTAGTACATGGGAATGAAAAACCAAAAAGCGCAAAGCGCTATGGAATACCTAATGACATACGGTTGGGCAATACTGATTATTGCGATAGTGCTGGCGGCACTTTTCTCACTGGGAATCTTCAGCAGCAGCTCCTTCACAGGAACGACTTGCATAGCAAGCTCCGGATTCTTGTGCAGCTCCCCTGTTTGGACTAGCGGAACATTGCATGTAACACTTGGACAGAGCACAGGCACATCTTGGACTGGAGTGAGCTTCTTCTTTGTACCATCAGGAGTAGCAGATCCAACAACGGCAGCACAAGTAACGTCGGCCAATTATGTTATAGCGAGTTTGTCGCCGTCCACAACTGACCTGTCAAGCGGACAAACAGTATCTGCAGACTTTACACTCAACGGAACGAGTCAACCAACAGGAGCAGACTTCTCAACAGCACCAGGAACATCGGCAAGCGGAACTATTTGGGTAGTATATAACACGCCGAGCGCAAGTGGATTGTTGTCGCAGATAGCAACTACAACACTGAAGGAAAGCTGATCAGTTCAGCTTTTCTTTTTTTCTTTTTCTTTTTTAATTTGATTTTTTTAGCATAGCGGCAGCTATTCTTTATCTTGAGTTGCTATGCGAAAAAGAGGAAACGATTACTGTTTTCCTTGTCTCAGCTCAATGAGCTCCTTCTTCATTGAAAGCACCTGCATTAGCTCGTTGGCGCTGAGTAGTGGCTTTCTCAATCTGTCAGTATCGTCTATCGCTATGCGCGGGCATGCAGTATTGACGAATGCATCAAACTCCATCATGTTGTTTATGGAATCGAAGTCGAACGTGTTTGATACCAGGATTGCGGATTTGATCCCTTCGGATTCTATTTTCTTTTTGAGTATCTCTGCAAGCTTCAGGTTATGCTGGCCGTTCTTTGTGCTTACCAGTATCGCTATGGACTTCGCATCAAGCGAGGCCAGAACCTTGCCCTTGCTTCTCCTTTGATAGGTATCCCTTAAGCTGTCTATGAATTCCACCTTGTTGTCAAACGGCTCTATGACCAGGAATGGTTTTTTTGTGTTAAGAAGCGCTCCCAATGGATGGAATATGCCGCCGCCGAAATATACGTGAGCGTCGACCTTGCTGTCCACCGAAGCCGCGCTGCCTATGTCGCAGCCCAGTATCTGGCCCGGGTGCTTGGCGAAGCCGTATGGCCTTCCTATAAAGACCTCTTTGCCGTTTTTCTCGTAGAATTCTTTTATGCTGTCAAGTTGGTGTAGGTGCTGTACTGTAGTGACCACGCTTATCCTGTTGAAATCCTTGAGGTACTCCAACGATTTAGGCAGAAGATCCAAAGGGGCATCTATCTCGTATGGGACATATTCCACGTTGAAGTCGACCTTGTTGAATTCTGCATGGCCGTAGTGTATTAGCTTGTCGACCTTAAGGTTCCTAGCTTCGTCCAAAGCGAGGTCGCACGCGCCAAAGTTGGGAGAAGCAGATATGAATACCTCGTTGCCTTCCTTTTCAAGGCTTTCGGCATATTCCAGAGCTTTCTGCTTTAGCCCTTCGGGAAACTGTATGAGTATGCGCATTGGAAACACTGATTTAGCATTTAAAAAAAGTAATATTTATGCCTGTTGGCCTTTTTGCAGGCATAAAATGCACGGTTGCAGAATTGCTCAGTTCTTGGCCTGCTGGGCCTGCTCTATGTTGAGCTTGTAAAGCCCTGAGAGCTTTGATGATGCCCTCCTGAAGGCTTCCCTGACATGGGGCACGTTCTTTGCCCTTGTCTTGACCATGAAGACAGGCTGGCCCTCCCTGAGCCTTGCAGCTACGCTCACCGGCTTGCCGAAAGCGTGGCTCATTCCCTGCGATATACGGTCTGCTCCTGCGCCAGTTGCCATCCTGTGCTCCCTTATTATCATGTGTGGGTACACAAGAACCTTGAAGTAGAAATCGCCAGGGGCCATGAGCTCCATGTGCTTGTTTATCATCTGCCTTGCCGATTCTATCGAGTTTGAGCGAAGCTGTATGGCCTGCTTTGTCGTTAGCGTAAGGACCGTGTCGAAATCTGGCTTGTCTACGCCCATGTTGAACACCAGCAGGCTCGTGTGCGGCTTAGCCCTTATGTAGTTCTTTCTGGGCTTCTTCTGCGAGTACCTCGCCCATGCCTGCGAAAATATATACCTAAAAGTCCTTGCCGGTCTTAGCCTTGTCATTATAAACACTCCTAAAAAAATCTAATGCTCCTGAGAAAAGAGATTAGCGATAATAGTTTAGCATAAAAACCTATAAAAAGATTTGGAAATCCCTGCTCAGGTATTTAGGATTATACATTTAAACTTTAATTGAGTATGTTTTGCAGGTGACACCATGGAGCTCTTGGACAACGCTTTGAACAACAATGATTTTGACGACACGCTTTTCAAGGCCAAGATTGCAGTATGCGGACTTGGCGGCGGGGGCAGCAACACGATACAGAGGATGGTAAAGCAGGGCATAAAGAGCGCCAGCTTCATAGCAGTCAATACGGACTCCAAGCACCTCAACAGCCTGGATCCGTCAATAAACAGGATACTTATCGGCGGGCCGCTGACAAAGGGCCTGGGAGCAGGAGGCTTCCCTGAAATGGGTGCTAGGGCCGCTGAATACTCAAGGGGCGACCTCAAGAAGGCTTTAGATGGCTATAACCTGGTGTTCGTATGCGCCGGAATGGGCGGAGGAACAGGAGGTGGCGCAGCTCCAGTAGCTGCAGGCATAGCCAAGGAAAACGGAGCCATAGTTATAGGCATAGTCACATTCCCGTTCAGGCTGGAGAAGGTAAGGCTGCAGGTTGCAATGAAGAGCATACAGGACCTAAGAAAGAACGTCGACACGCTCATAGTCATAGACAACCAGAGGCTGGTCAGCCTGTACCAGAACCTTGCACTTGAGCAGGCGTTCAGGGTTGCCGACGAAGTGGCGTATAGGGCAGTAAAGGGGATTACCGAAACCGTCAATACTCCAAGCTTCATAAACCTAGATTTCGCAGACGTCAAAGCAGTGATGAACAGCGGCGGCCTTGCAATGATAAGCATAGGCGAAGGCAAGGGCACCAACAAGGTCGAGGAAGCCGTCGAAGACACGCTGAAGAACAAGCTTCTTGACGTGGATTATGACGGAGCTACCGGAGTGCTAATGCACATAACCGGAGGCGACGACCTTACGTTGGGAGAAGCAAACGAGATAGGCAGGAAGCTGACGGAGCACATATCCCAGAATGCCAACATACTGTGGGGAGCCAGGGTCGACCCCGCATACAACGGCAAGATAGAGCTCATAGCCATATTCACCGGAGTGAAAAGCCCATCGATACTCGGAAGCTCTGAAAGCAGCGAGTTCGGGCCAAGCAACGAAAAGAGGAGCTATGGCATAGATGAAATATGAATGATTTAAATATATTTTCCGGCACAATGAAATTTTAGTGATTTAATGAGCATGCTGAACGACGGAGACAGGAAAGCGCTAGAAGAAACTTTCAAGAAGGAGATGTCGGATGACGTCTCTGTAATGTATTTCACGGATTCCAAGGACAGATGCGAATACTGCGGGGAAAACCTGAAGCTGCTTGAGGAGCTTAGCTCCATAGACAGCAGGATAAAGCTCACGGTATACGACATAAACGAGCACCGGAGCGAGGCAAAGTTCCTTGGAGTTGATGCCACGCCGTCTACAGTAATCGGTGGAAAGCGCATTTACGGAGTGATTTACAAGGGCATACCAGCAGGGCATGAATTCGCTTCTTTGATTGGCGACATAATAGACGCATCGAGGAATTCGACAACCCTTTCGGAAAACACGAAGAAGAAGCTTAGTGGGCTCAAGAAGCACGTGGACATAAAGGTATTCGTGACTCCGACATGCCCGTGGTGCCCGAAAGCAGTCAGAATAGCGCACCAGTTTGCGATGGAGAGCAAGTTCGTCAGGAGCAGCATGATAGAGGCTTCAGAATTCATGGACTTGGCGAAGAAATATGCAGTAATGGGAGTGCCTAAGATAGTCATAAACGACAAATACTCTTTTGAAGGCGCGCAGCCGGAAGATGTTTTCCTGAACTACGTAATGGCGTCAGCAGAGGACGCGGCATGAGCTTGCGCTCATGCTGATTTTATCGCGTCCACAAGATACTGCGCAAATTCCTTTGTCCCTAGCGCTTCGACACCCATGAACCTTGCTATGTCAGGAGTGACCTTGCGCTCCTTCATGGCCTTTTCTACGGCCTTTGATATGAGCCCTGCGGCTTCAGTCCACCCCATGAAAGTCAGCATGAGCTCGCCGGCCTTAAGTATGCCCATCGGATTTGCTACGTTCTTGTTGGCATATTTAGGAGCGGTCCCGTGCGCAGCTTCAAACATGCCACCTTCTGCGCCAACGTTTGCGCCGCCGAGCACGCCTATATCTCCTATTAGCGCACCGCACGCATCGGATACGTAATCGCCGTTGAGGTTCGGAGCCAGTATCACGTCGTACAGCTCCGGCTTGGTTATTATCTGCTGGAACATGTTGTCCGCTATCCTGTCGTTGAAAAGTATCTTTCCCTGCGGGATCTTGCCTTCGTATTTTGAGTACAATTCTTCTTCGGTAACTATTTTGTCCCCGAATTCCTTCTGCGCTACTTCATACGCCCAGTCCTTGAATGCGCCCTCAGTATATTTCATTATGTTGCCCTTGTGCATTACCGTTATGGATTTCCTCCCGTTTTCTATGGCGTATTTTATCGCCATCCTCGTTATCCTCTGCGTCTTCGCCTTGCCTATCGGCTTTATGCCGATGCCGGCATCCGGATCTATGTTGACGTTCATCGAAGTTTTGAGGAACTCCCTGACCTTCTCCGCTTCGGCGCTGTTGTACGGCCACTCTATTCCGGTGTATATGTCGTCAGTATTTTCCCTGAATATGACCATGTCGACCCTTTCCGGATATTTGAGCGGGCTGTCCAGGCCTTCTATGTATTTTACTGGCCTTATGTTTGCATAAAGGTCCAGCATTATCCTGAGCGTGACGTTCAAAGACCTGAACCCTGAGCCAACCGGGGTAGTTAGCGGCCCCTTGTAGACTATCTTATATGCTTTTATTGTGTCCAAGGTCTCTTCCGGGAGGCCCGTATTGTATTTCTTCTGTGCCTCCTCGCCTGCTTCCACACGCAGCCAGTTTATGCCCTTTGAGCCGTTGTATGCCTTTGCAACAGCAGCATCTATTATCGATACCGAAGCCGCTGTTATTTCCGGGCCTATTCCGTCGCCGTATACGAGGGGTATGGTTGGGTGATCCGGAGTTATCCATTTCCCGTTTTCAAAACTTATTGATTCTTTTTTCTGTTCTTCCATTTTACACACCTTAATCTAGAGAGTTAGCCCGTATCTATTTTTGTGGGCTCGTTTATTGACTTGTCCCTGCTGAATTCGTATATTCTTGCGTTGTGAACCTGCTTGAGCGCGTCGTCATGCGTTATGACGAATATCTGCTCGACTATGCTTGGCAAGGAATTGCTAAATACCTCTATCATCTTTGCTATTCCCTGTGCGTCAAGATTGTGCGTAGGCTCATCCAGTATGAGCCATTTGAGATTCGGAACTATAACCATTGACATGGCTATGCGTAGCGCAAGGCACGCTATGCTGCGCTCGCCGCCGCTTGAGACTCCGTCTACTTGAACCCATGTCTGTTCCCCGTCTATAGTTACCGCAGCTTCAAGAGAATAGTCGTCAGGATATGCCCTGAGCGCTATGCTGGAATAGTCCCCGTACGGATATAGACCAATCCACAGCTGCTCTAGCAGCTCGTTTATCGAAGATACAAGCCTTGTCCTAAGCTGGGCTTCTGTATCTATAAGCGCATTCTTGAAGCGCATAATTTCGGCTGAAATCCTGCGCCTTTCTGATACCTTTTGCTCTATTTCGTTGAGCCTTGCTATTGACTTTATTATTTCCTCCAGCTGGAGCTGAAGCTTCGATGAAGCTTCTGAAGACGCCTTTAGTTCCGCATTTGTCTTTGCGTATTCTGCGTTCTTTGCGTTGTAGTTCTCGCGCAGCTCTTCCAATTCCTTGTCCGTAACCTTTATTTTTGATATTCTGGAATTCGCCTCGTCCAAAGCCTTTTTTGAAGATTCTATCTCTGATTTTATCGAATCGGCACGATTTATGGCTTCTATTTCTGACCTGTTCTTTTCGGACTTTTCGGCCAAGGCATCGCGTTTTGGCTTGATCGCTTCGGCTGCCTTCTCGAGTTCAGCAACATGCGCTTCGGCAGAAACCATTTCGGCACGCAGGATTTTGGCTTTTTCAGACGAACCCTTGTAAGACGCAAGCTTTGCAATCAAGGCGTTTATCTCGTTGAACTTTGCATTCAGCGCAGAAAGCTCCTTTTCTGTTGAGGTTACCTTCTGCTCGTTGGCGGATATTTCTTCTTTGAGCTTTTTGATTAGGGAATCCCTTTCCTCGAGGAGGCGCTTCTTGAGCTCTTTGCTGAGCGGCCTTTCGCATATCGGGCAATTGCTTTCGTGCTTCCTGAGCTCGTCAAGCCATTTCTGGGCCTCTGCAAGCCTGCTTCTCGAATCGGCAAGGCCTGAAACCGCTGCCTTTACCTCGCTGTCCTTGGAATTTATCGAAGATTTTATCTCTTCCAAGTCCGATTTTCCTATCTCGTTTTTTATCTTTGATTCTTTTTCCGCATCCGAAATGCACTGCCTCAGCTGTGCATCTACCGTGGAGCGCTTCTTTATGGCTTCTTTCTCCTTAGTTAGGAGCGACTCTATTTCCTTGTCCGCTGACCTGAGTTCCTCTGCGATTTTTGAGCCCTCCGATTCCAGTTCCTGTTTGGTATTCTCTGGGAGCTTTATTTTTTCCAGCTGTGATGAAAGAGTGGAAAGCCTGCTTTCTATGCTTGCAATATCCTTAGAAAGAGCTGCCTTTGCATCTGACTGCTCCTTCATTTTTTGATATTCCTGCTTCATGAGCAAGAGCTCTTCGCGCAGCGACTTTGCAGCCTTTGAGAGCTCTTCCGCCTTTGCTTTTTCCTCCTTCTGCTCTTTGCGCAGGGCCTCGGACCTGTCCTGCATTGACTTCAGGTCTGCGCTCTCTATCAGCTTTTCGTCTTCCTGTATATATGACTTGAGCGCATTAATCAATGATGTCGCGTTCTCCTCAGCAAGAGCGAACCTGTCAAGGCCAAGCATCTCGTCTATCTGCTTCTTGCGCTCTCCCTTCCTGAGCTCTAGGAAATAATCCAGCCTGTTCTGTTCCGCGTATATGGCGCGCGAAAAGACTTCATAATTTATTTTGAGTATGGATTCTATCTCTTCGTTTACACGCTCTGACTGCGTCTGTAGATACTGCCCATTCTTCTCTATTTTGGCTTCTGCCTTCTTGCTCCTGCCTATGGTCCTGGTTATTGTATATGTGTCGCTGCCGAGAACCAGCTCCAGCTCGACACCGGCCGTGCTTTTCCTGCTTGGCCTGTTCATTATTATGTCTTCTACCTTGTAACGCCTGTGCTCCAGTGCTGGAAAAGTTCCGAAAAGCGCAAACGACATTGCGTCCATCATGGAGCTTTTTCCGGCACCCATTAGGCCGACTATAACGTTGGTTCCCTTCTGGAATTCTATTTTTGTGTTATCATGGGTCTTCCAGTTGGTTAGTTTTATGGATTTTATCATATATGCAACCCTGACAACTAGGATTAGGATTTAAGGTTTTTATGCAATGTGCAAAAAACGTTGGAAGCGCCGCCAAGCTTTGTGCTGGCGGGCGGTGCGGCTTATCTCTCCGCTTTGAGGTAATTCTTTGCCGCTTCCATTATCGAAACGAATTCGTCGATTTCCTTTGGATCGTATGGGTCTTCGCAGTGTGCCCTCATCGTCAGGACTTTGCGCCCCTCACTGAGGCTGTTTATTACGAATTCATACTTGTCTACCCTTACCAGGCTAGACGGATCTGAAACGTCATTGCTGACAGAGATTTTAGCTTTGGGAATTCCGCCCAGTACATCTTCCGCAATCTTCCTTACTGCTTCCCTGGCAGATACCGCTTGTTCGTCGCTTTGGACTGATAGGGGCAACTGCGTAACCAGCCTTGACTTGCTGTCAATCTCGAATGTCGATATGCTCTTGAACATCTTAGCACCTCTTTATGCATGTGGTATAATGTCCATTGCCTTATATATTAAGCCTTTTGTGTAGAATCGACATTAAGCGAATGGGCTGCTTTTAGGACAAGAACGCCTTATATGAGGCTTTCCTCAGAAACGTCGACCTGGCTCACTCCGGATATCGCCTTGAGCTGCTCCTCGATCTTGGACGAGCTGTTTTTCTCGTCATCGAAGGTGAAGAACACCTTGAGCACCTTTATGCCGAAAGCGACCTCCTGCGAATCCATGCTTGCAGGGCTAAGGCTTGCTTTTATGTTTTGAGAAACCTCGTCAAATCTGCCTTCCTCTGCGTATACGTTGAATACTACTCCTACTTTTGCCATTATGGTCCCTCAAATCCGCAGTTGCTGCACTTATATGTGTTTGCTATCTCCCTGCAGTGGGAGCACCTGACTATGTTGGTTTCGCCGCAGCTGGGGCACTTGAATTCGCTGTATTCATGAGTCAGCCTGCCGCATGAAACGCACACTTTTCCTGGTAAATCGTTTGCCATAAATTGTCACCTTGCCCGCTTGCCCCTTTGATTTCCGCCCCTAAGCTCGTTCCTGAGCTCGCTAAGGGTAATGAATGCAACCACCAGAGTGGCAAGCAAAAGCGCGATTATGATTAGCAGCAGAATAATTATTATATTTATCGTTGACGGCAGGGCATGGCTAGGGCTCGATGGCTGGGTAGTCGATGGCTTTGATACCGGGGCAGTAGTTAGCATGCTATATATCTCCTTCGTGGAATTGCTAATTTCGCTGCCGAGGAGCGCAGCGTAATAGCCGCTGGAAAGCATTGAGGCAGATCTCTGCGGGGACACGAGCGACGATTCGTTCATGTAGAAGAGCGCTTCATCGGCAAACTGCGTGGCCCACGCGCCGAAGCGCGACGAGTTTATAAGGGAAGCCGTAGCGTTGTATATTCCGCCTTCCGAAACGTTTGACGGTATGCTGTGCTCGTCAGAGACCATGTAATCAGAATCGAGGAGTGCCAGTGCGTAGTTTCCCTGGTCCAAGGCAACCTTTGCCCCTATTATATAAACGCTCGGGACCGAAGATGAAGAGGGGGATGACAATGCAGAGGATATTGCCGACTGGGCAACGGGCTTTAGCTGGTTGCTCACGTTAACTGCCTGATAGCTGCCCGAAGGCGAGCTTTCGGAGTATATCTGGCTGGCGGCCTTGCACCACGCGTATGCCTCTGCTGCAGAGTATACGTTCCTGAGAACCCCGTCGGAGTCTATCGCGGTCGAATTGTACTGGCTGAGCAGCGCGTTTATTGTGACGTTTCCCCAGAGCTGCCTGAGCTCCCCGTTCAGCACGTCGTTATAGTTTGAACGGGTGAGAGGCGGAGGATTCAGGGAGCTGCAGTAGTAGCTCACGGAATTCAGCAGGGCCTGGCCGCGCGATATGCTCAAGTTTGGATTCTGAAACATGAAGCTGTTTATGAAATCTATGAATGCAACGTCAGCAGAAGTGTAATAATAGCCCTTCTGTGCCAGCTGCGATGCTTCCAACGCGTTTATGGACAGGTTTCTGGCTATTGGCGCGAACCTGCTGAAAGCCGAGACATTGCTTATTGAAGCATTGGTGAAATTTAGCGTAAAACTTGCAAGCTCTGCCAATGCGGTTTGGTTGCACTGGTTCGAGCATGAGAGATTTGCCTGTGGTATTCCGGATATATTATAGTTGTCCGAAACGTTGAAGCTGACATTTAAGCCAGAAACTGGAACGCTGCCCGTGGCATACAAGAACGCCTGGCTTACATTATTTATCGGGATGACACGCATGCCAAAATACCTTGAAGCAAGGTAGTATATTTCGGTTTCCAGCGAATTGTTTCCTGCGAATGGGACCATTATGAAGCTCATCCCGCGCGCTTTTGCGGCTTCTATCTTGTCGTATACTCCGCCTATTTCGCCTATCGTGCCGTTATAGTTTATTACTCCGGTAACGGTAAAATTGTCTAGCAGGCTTTTGTGCGAAAGAGCGGAAAGCGCAAGAAGGGTCATAGCCGTTCCAGCGCTCGGGCCGGATACGTTGGCAAAGTTGTCATTTATTTGATAGTGGAAATTGTAATTCTTGTAGTTGAGCCCGAGCTTCGAAGATGCGACAATGGCTGCAGCCTCAGATGAATTTATTGTAGATTGGCCCACGCTCAAGGGCCCGGTTATGTTTACTATGCCTGTTCCAGTGGTCACATTTAGCTTTATTATAGTAAGGGTGCCATTGTTTGTCTGCAATATTACCGCTGGCGCATGTATCGTTGCGTTCCCTACGAAGCCGGCAAAAGACATCGTTGCCAGCAGTATTGGCAGTATTGCCAGAAGCATTGCGCGGTTTTGCATCCCCACATTCATTACCTTTGTTTGCGTTTTTGGGCATCGAAAAGTGCGATCGCCTTAAAATTACAGCCCTTTACTTTTTAGGAAAGCCAATCGTAATAAAGCTTGCGGTTTATTTTTATTTTTGTTTTTATTTTTGAGGTTTTTTGTTGTAGTTCTCGTATTTTGTTGAGCGCTGCCATATCTCTTCGAATCTGGAAAGAGCCTCAGACCTGTTTATCGAGACTATGTGCTCGCTCTTCTTGTTTATTATGTTTATTGGAGGTATCTTGTACGCACTCTGCGAGTCTATTATAAGCCTTTCGTGCTGCTGCTGCGCGTCCGTATCCGACATAACCCTGAGCTCTAGTGAAACTCCCTTGTTGGACAACTCCTCTTTGAAATCGAAATAGCTCCTTTCAAAGTGGGAACCTAGCCTGTTTGCGCTTGTCAGCACCCTTACCAAGCTGTGGCCCTGTTCGTTGCCGTTCAGCAGCAGAAGAAGGTTTTCCACTGCCTTGTTGTCAAAGTGCATGTCGAGTATGCTCATGTCTCCTGAGAGCTTTGCAAAGAACTTCCTGGAGAGCACTAACATATTGGAATACGGTGTATCCGGGTTTATGTTTATCGGCCTTGCTGAATGCGTAGAATGCCTCCTGCTTGAATATGAAAGCTCTAGAGAGCCAGCTATTATTCCCAGTGCAACGCCAAGGAACGGGCCAAGGCCCCGTATCGGGCCGAGGTAGAAGTCGGTGTTTAACACCCCGAGCAGCATCCCGAATACAACAGAAGAGAAGATAAGGCCGATGCCAAGCACCCTATAGCTTTGCTTTCCCAATAGCCATATCGCGCCTATTGCGAACATTATCAATGCAAATGGCAGCATCACGTATGTGATGTGCACTGCTATGACTACTGCAGAAGATTCTGACAGTGATGCGAGGAGGGTGTTGGACGGGGTAATGTTGTATTCCGTTATCATTGAAGTTATGCCCTTTACCAAGCCCACAGAATATGACAGGATTTGCATGTAGTAGAAGTCAGAAAGCATCGCTATGAATCCTGCAAGAAGAGCCGAATACGCTAGGATTGCGTGATTTGATCCCTTGGACAGATTATCCTGCATATGCATTACCAATAATTCAGATTTAAATAGCGCGGGCTCTTTCATCGCCCCAAGCGTATTTAGGCTGCAAACAATACCGTAAGCTTTATGCGCAAAGAAAAATTATATAGGTTTGTCCTTTTTATATAAGCGTATATTATTCTATAAGTAATTTTTGCTAGTAACATCAGCCATATTTAGAATAGGAGTGTATGTAAGTTTATTATAAATAGCATTCAAAACCACTATTGGATAATAATTTAAATATCGTCCGGAATGTTCCGGGGTAATATGCCATGAACTTGCATGCAATGCTTATGTCATTTGTAATTTTTGCCAGTATTGCAATACTCCCGTCTTATTCTTTCGCAAGCAGCAACTCAAGCTCCACGCTCAGTGCCAATGTAGTGGTTGGATGCCCTTTCTCATTAAGCATGGACTTGCCAAGCAACAGCCTTACCGTTATACCTGAATATGGCAATTACCTAATTAGTTATGAATTGAAGCCCTTGGTAAACTGCAGGGTTCCCGGAATGGATGGAAAATTGCTAATAGAATCAAGCAATGGAAGCATAGCCGAATCGGAAAGTGCCAGCGTTAAGTCGTTCAATTCCTTAGTAAACGGCACGGTTGGGTTTAATGCGTCGGAATTGGAAATTGGTAATTACAACGCTTCCCTTGGCTTTAAAAACAATCAGACTGAAAATTCAATAACTTCGGCTTTCACCGTTTTGGCCCCAGTAAGTATCGTGCTTAAGAACTTCACTGTCAGCAGCTCAGTGACTATCGGATCGCCTGTAAACTTTTATATTGAGCTTTCGAACATTGGCAATTATAGCCCCAGTGACATAGAACTATTTATCAACTCTACCGCTCCAGGTGCTAGGATAATTACAAATGATGTAAAAAACATAACTGCTTATCCCTCCACAGAGAATGTAACACTTACTGAGTATGGATTTGCAGGTAAGCCAGGCACTTATACTGCATACGCTTATGCAGAATATAAAAAGTCGGCCCATGGAAGAAACTACACCAAGAGCAACGTATTGAACTTCACATATACGGTAAACTTACCAAGCCATTCTGCACCCCATCCGATAACAGTACCGCCAACTCCGATACCGAAGATACCCAAGGCAAATCTCACAACGGTACCATTATACTTAACTAGTGTGCCGAATGCGACAATAGGCACCAGCATAGGCATATCAAACCCGTCAAATTCCACAGAGACCATAAACTTCACCGTTCCGTCATATCTAAGCAATATCGTAAAGCTTTCAGAGAATAGCATCGCCTTGAGCGCTGGTGGAACCGTTTCGGTAAATTTGCAAATAAACAGCAGAAACCTCAGCTCTGGCATCTATAACATACCGATAAATGTAACTGCTACTCTCAACAACAGGACTAGCGTTTATACCGATTACGTTACTTATTCGGTCTCAGGGAAGGAACCCAACAAACCGGTTATAAACACGGCAGTTGAGCTGCTCAACAACACTAACGATGGATACATAGTCGTTAGCATAAGCACCCCAAGCAACGTGACCATAACCAACGGCACGGCAATAACCTATTTGCCGCAGGGGCTAATACCAAACGAGAGCTACATGGACGCGTACGGCGTACCAAACAACATAACTGAAAGCAACGGCTATTATTACATAGAATGGCATATAAGCAAGCTTGGCCCTAACCAGAACATATACGCATACGTATACGTGAAGAGGCCCAGCAGCCAGCTCCTGATGAGCGGCATAACCACCAATATATTCGTTCCGACATCGAGCACTGCTAGCATATTGAGGCTGCTTTATGTTGATTCCCCGACTTTCAGGACTTACGGCAATGGAACAACCGAAGTGGAATTGTTGTATACTGGATCATACGCAGAAAACATTACATTCGGCCTCACAGGGCCATATTATATGACAATACACAACTCTTCTCAGACAGTGCTTGCGGTTCCAAACCAAGTACTGTATATTTACTTCAACCAGCATGCGGGAGGAATAGCCGGCACTTCGAATGAGAAACTCTATATAACTGCGCCGAACGCAGCGCTTAACTACTCGGTAGCACTTATAGTGATGCCAAGCCCAGTCAACACCACAACAACCACTACAATAAAGCCAAACGCGCTTGCAACCGCGTTGAATTCCATAGGCAATGTAGCACGTAAGTATTTTATTGTTTTAATAATTGTAGCTCTGGCAATAATATTAAGCCTTGCTTATTATTCTTACAATAATAAATCGCACTATAAGAGGGATAGGATAGATAGGATAGAAAGTATAAAGAAACAGATAAAAAGGAATTTGGATGAAAAGCGATAGCAATTTTATAGTAAGCGATAGGCCTTACATACTTAGGATATCTGCCCAGAAAGGAGGTGTGGGCAAGACAACCATAGCAGTGAACCTTTCTGTCGCGCTGAAATTGAAAGGCTATTCCGTATTGTTAGTGGATGCAGACGCGTCGAATCCATCCGTAGGGCTTCATCTTGGGCTCGAAAATTCTACAGGAGGATTCATAGACCTCTTGAAGGGAAAGGCTAATTTAGAATATACCGTAATTACGCACGGGCCCACAGGGCTTGCAGTAATATGCAGCCCCATAAGCATGCAGGCCTTCGGAATGAATGAGCATGAAGTGGAAGTCGCGTACAATACCCTCAAGAAATCGGATTATGACATCGTAATAGTCGACACGCAACCGGGATATTTCCCTGATGTAATAACAAGGAAGATAGACCATACGCTTATAGTAACAAATCCGGACATGCCTAGCTACATGAGTGCATTGAGGCTTTCCGAGTATTTTTCTAGCAGGAAAGTCCCAAACATGCTGCTTGTGAACAGGGTAAGCAATAAAAAATATGAGATAAACATAAAGGAAATAAGGGAAACCTACGAAGGGGAAATAGCAGCAATAGTGCCTGAAGACGAAATAGTACCTGTGAGTATAGCCTCCAAGATACCGGCTTTCTTGCTTAGCCCAAAAAACAGGTTCAGCAAAGCGATTTTAGATCTTGCTGAAAAGTTGATAGAGGAATCCGGAATCCCGAAAGCTGGCGATTCTGCATATATCACAAAAACTGACAAGCATAAGCCAGGCGCAGGCCGCAAAAAATAGAAATATTGCATTTATTGCAAGGATCATTGAATTTGTATTTTGCCGTATGCAATTCATGAATATTATGCAAATGGGAGATGGAAATGAAGGGATACCTAATCACAATATGCATTTTTATTATGGCCCTTTCAATCTCATCGGCACAGGCTTTAGGAACAGCAAATTATAATTCGATAGTACCATCGCAAGCGAACAATCAAAACCAAAACGGAATAGGCAATACTTATCCGAACGGGTTAGCATATCCTGAAAATGAGCTTTCATCAATGTATTCCAATTTGTTCAACAAGAGCATGATAAAGGGCATAAACAGCCATTTTCTTGCCAATATTTCCAAAAATTTGGTAGCTTATGGCATAGGCCAGAGTTTTCAGAACGGCTCATACGTTTATAAAATAAACGCAGTGTATCCAAAAAACGGAGATATAAATAGCATAGGAAACGAAACTTTTAGCCTGAGAATAATAAAGCCAATAGTTGGGAGTGACGGAAGTGTTATCCTGAAATCCAACTCTGCTTACATACCGAGCATGATTAAGGTGCCTATAATATACAATGGAAGCAATCTGCTCTTGAACCTTTCTGTAAAACTCGATTCATCATATAAAAATGAGATAACAGACATAGTATTGAGCAAAACACCCCCGCCGAACTTAGAAAGCCGGTTCAGCGGAACCCCATATTATTACATTCATGTAAATAGCTCGATAAACGACACGAATGTCATAGATGCAAATTACACTTTTGCAGTAAACAAAAGCTGGATAAATTCCCAGAATATAAGCCCAGGGCAGGTTGCCCTATATAAGTATGTGGGTGGCAAATGGATGGAAATGCCAACCTTGCTGATAGGCAACAATTCCACTGCGTATTTTTACGATGGTGAATCTGATTCCCTATCCGATTACGTAATCTCATATTCTACAGGCAGCGCAACGGGCAGCGCGAATCCGCTGAGTGTTACATTGCCCGCAGGCTACAAGCTTTACCTATGTGATGCAGGCGCGAACTACACTTTCTCAACGACAGCGGCAAACAGCTGGACTGCTCTTCAAAATGCTACTTCCCCTTCAAGCCCGCCGCCGGCAGCTTCAGTAGGTTATCAGACAAACAATGTATGTACAGCATACACCCCGGCAATAAAGGGGCGCAGGAATGCTTATACAGTAGGCCTTGCAGTAGCAGGCATTGGCCTAAATATAACAAATTACAATTTTTATGGCGCATCGGCCAACAGCAGCACAACCGCAAGCTTGACGTATCCAGTCACAGTTAATGGCTCTTTTGTTGCCATACTTGTAGCTTCTGGTTATTACGGATTGACAGGCTTGCCCACGGTCCCAAGCGGTTGCAGTATTCAGCAGATAACTACAAATGCTACAAGCTATGAATCTGCTTACATATCAACCTGCAATAACGTCCAAAAAGGAAGCTATAACGCAACTGCAAGCAACGGCGATGGAGGGGCAACAGTAATAGGATCTTTTGTATTCCCGCCAGGCAATGTAATATTGGATGACAACCCGACTGGAGCAGGAAGCATATTTACTAACAATAAGACTTATACTAATGGGCAGAACAGCTTGCTCTTAGGAAAAGGAGAGATATCTGCAAAGCCTGCGAACAACTTTGTATTCACTAACTGGAGCGTTAGCAATGCGAACCTGACGGTGCAGAATGCATATGCGCAGACTACGAACCTGACAGTAGTCGGAAACGGAATATTGACTGCAAATTACAACGGAATAACCACTTTCTCAGAAAGCGGGCTGCCTTCCGGAGCCACGTGGAGCGTTGTTTATGACGGAATAACCAACAGCAGCGCATTGAGTTCTATATCTTTTGACACTGTGCCAGGCAGCCACACTTTCGCAATAGCAAACGTGACGTACAACGGCAAAACATATATCGCAAAGCCGAGTTCTGGCAGTGTTGTTGCGGGAAACGTTACAAGCGTAGCATTCAGCGAGGAAGGAGTATTGTCTTTAGTAGTATCGTCTAACAGGACTGCATATGACACATCAGATATAGTAACTGCAACTGCGCCTCTGCCATCGCAAAGCATTGAGATATTGATAGGCCAGGGCACTGCAAAAGGCGTTCTTGTTTCATCAGGCACTGGAAGCGCATCGTGCAACCTTTACAGCACATGCAATGCAAATGTACCGTTGGCTGCAGGACTCTACAACGTTAGCGCATACCTTCCGTCCACAGGGAACGTAATCAGCGAAGAGGTAAACATAACGAAGGCTTCGCCTTCATTAACTCTTTCAGTGCCTAATAGTTATGTTTATGATGGAAGCGGAGGAACCATAGATTTTGGGATAAGTTCATACAACAATCAATTGCAAGGCACGCTTTACGTTAACAATGCAAGCGTAGCTTCCACATTTTCCAGCAATACTTACACAACATCTGCAAGCGTAGGAAACTACAGCATTGCGTTCAAAACAAGCGGCAATGTGAATTATACGAGTGCATCGAGAACGGGAAAATTCAGCATATACCCAAAGCTTTATACTGTAAATTATACTTCTGCAGGAGCAGTTGGGACAACCGATACTCTTTCCGTTAGCACTTCAACAGGTTATGATATTTATTTATGCGATGGTGGAACAAGCTATGGTACGCTAACTTATACTACAGGAACCATAGACCTTTCTAACACTTATTCTTATATAGGAAACCAAACAACAAATACGTGCACTGAAACTACAACCGGTCCGGATCTTGCCGAGGCAATACTAGGAGTTAAAGCTTTGCATACTTATACTTTATACGATTCTTCAGGAACCGCAACCGACAGCTTTACTTATAATGTAGTAAAGAACGATTCGTTTGTGGCAATAATGCTGTCTTCGGGATATTATGGCCTTTCTTCTGCACCTACAGTTCCAAGCGGCTGCATAGAAAAGGTTTATGATACTGGAGGCGATACATACGAAAGCAGCTACATAGCAATATGCCAATCGCAGATAGCTGGGCAGTATACAGTAAGCTCTTCTTCTACGCTTGGAGGGTATATAACTGCTGGCGCTTATGTATTTTCACCTTACCAACTGGTTCTTGATGACAACCCAATAGCAGGAACAATAACGACAAATGGAAAGACCTTTGCCAATGGGCAAACGACCAATGTTATAGGAACTGGAACAATAACTGCGAATCCGCCGAAGAATTTTGTCTTTACTAACTGGGGCGTGAGCAACGCAAACCTGACGGTGCAGAATGCATATGCGCAGACGACGAACCTGACAGTAGTCGGAAACGGAATATTGACTGCAAGTTACAACGGAATAACTACTTTCTCAGAAAGCGGGCTCCCTTCCGGAGCCCCGTGGAGCGTTGTTTATGACGGAATAACAAACAGCAGTGCATTGAGTTCTATATCTTTTGACACTGCGCCAGGCAGTTACACTTTCGCAATAGCAAACGTGACGTACAACGGCAAAACATATATCGCAAAACCCAGTTCCGGCAGTGTTGTTGCGGGAAACGTTACAAGCGTAGCATTCAGCGAGGAAGGAGTATTGTCTTTGGTATTATCGTCAAATAAAACAGCATACGACATATCAGACATAGTCACAGCAAGAGCGCCGCTGCCATCGCAAAGCATTGAGATATTGATAGGCCAGGGCACGGCAAAAGGTGTTCTTGTTTCATCAGGCACTGGAAGCGCATCGTGCAACCTTTACAGCACATGCAATGCAAATGTACCGTTGGCTGCAGGACTCTACAACGTTAGCGCATACCTTCCGTCCACAGGGAACGTAATCAGCGAAGAGGTAAACATAACGAAGGCTTCGCCTTCATTAACTCTTTCAGTGCCTAATAGTTATGTTTATGATGGAAGCGGAGGAACCATAGATTTTGGGATAAGTTCATACAACAATCAATTGCAAGGCACGCTTTACGTTAACAATGCAAGCGTAGCTTCCACATTTTCCAGCAATACTTACACAACATCTGCAAGCGTAGGAAACTACAGCATTGCGTTCAAAACAAGCGGCAATGTGAATTATACGAGTGCATCTAAAACTGGCAATTTTTCCATCGCCCCAAAACTGTATACAGTGAACAGTACCGAGGCATTGAATTCGAGCACCACTGACACATTAACAGCTTATGCCCATGCAAATTATCTAACCTACATATGCGATGGCGGGGCTGGGACTGCAGCGGTTACGTACACAACCGGAACTGTAAGCCAATATTCCGGAGGTGATGACTCTTATATAGGCGAGCAGACAACCGATGCGTGCACCGAGACCACAACAGGGCCGGATCTTGCTGAGGCTGCAGCAGGAGTCTATGCAAAACCTTCTTATTCCCTTTATAAAGGCTCATACACTTATGGAGGCACGCTTGATTACAAAGTAAATGAAACTGGATCGCTCGTAGTTGTTGCAATAAGCTCAGGCGGAGGAGAAATATCAGGAATTCCTAGCGCTCTCAGCGGCTGCTATAGCAAAGGCATAGAATCCGGCAGCGATGGCCTTGAATCAGCCTACATTGCGATATGCCAGGACCAGAAAGCAGGCTCATACTCGATTGCTGAGAGCGTTTCTAGTGGAGAAAATTTTGCAATGGCGGCTTATGTATTTCCGCCATACGCTTTGACAATGGATGACAATCCAGTAGCTGGAACCATAACCACTAATGGCAAGACATTTGCAAACGGACAGACAACAAACGTAATAGGTACCGGGACAATAACTGCGAATCCGCCGAAGAATTTTGTATTCACGAACTGGAGCGTGAGCAACGCAAACCTGACGGTGCAGAATGCATATGCGCAGACTACGAATCTCACTGTTGTGGGAAATGGAATATTGACTGCAAGTTATAACGGGATAACCACATTTTATGAATCGGGATTGCCTTCAGGGACTCTGTGGAACTTAACTTATGATGGATTCAAAAACGCAAGCACAGGAAATTACATAAGCTTTGACACCGTTCCTGGACCACACAGCTATGCAGTAGGAAACGTGCTCATAAACGGCTATAATTATACACCATCGGTTTATTCCAGCACTTTGACCGCAGGAAATACAACAATAATAAAATTTACTCCGCCCGTTTGCACTATATCGCTTAACACGAATACGATATCCTTTGGGAACCTCGACCCAGGCACGATATATCCTGACAGCGTGCAGATTATTGACACCAATAGCGGAGACGCTACGGCAAACATTCTGCTATCAGGCACAAATTGGACAAATCCGACAATAAATTTCGGAGCAACAAATACTTCATGGAGCATAACCTCGTTGAGTTCATTTGGCCCGAATTTGCTTTCAAGAAGCCCAAGAAACACAGCAATAAGCATAGGGCCAAGCTCGTCGAACAGCATATACTTCGGCTTGAATGTTCCAGGGGCAATACCTGCAGGAACGTACACACAGACAATAGTCATAGAAAACAGCTGCTGAATATGGAGTGTGCCAAATGCGATTCTTTGAGTTAATTGCTATTGCAACGCTTTTGGCAGTTTTTTCTTTTTCTATTCTTTCAACTACGGCACACGCGCAATTGGGAGAAGTTGCTGGTGAGCCTACATTCTATGTAAACATAAGCGGAACCTACAGCTACAATTACACCTTCATAAACCAGGGATCAACGCCCATACCTTTTAAGACCATAATAACAAATTTCAGGACTGCAGCAAAAAATGCTACTGCACCGATAGTCACAGCTTCCCCGATGTCTGGCACCATACCTCCAAACTCTCAGATCAAAGTAAGAGTAAACATATACCTTCCGTCCAAGAATAATACACCAGGGATGGAATGGCAGGGAGTGCTTGAAGTAGTCGTAAATTCTACTTCTAGCAGTACTGGTGGCGCAGTAATAGATGAGGGAGTTGCAAAAGTAGTTACCATAGTGGCAACCGCACCAAAGCCCAATTACACCGCTGAAATTCTAGTAATACTTGCAATAGCGGTTATTGTCATAGTAGTTGCAGCATTCGCATACATGAAAAGGTCCAAGAAGACGGCAAAAGGCAAGTCACAGATTTCTGGGGCAAAGGCCAGAGCTACAGTAAAGAAGCCTTCATCCGCAGGCAGGAAGAAAGCATCAAAGAGCAGGAAAAAAGGCACACGCAGGAAGAGGAAAAACAGCAGTAATAAAAGATAATGCTCACGTTTATATCCCTTCCATGAGAAGATAAATTATGGACTATTTATTCAGGTTTGACAAGCCGAGGCCCAATCAGGAAGCCATGATAGGCGACGTTTATTCCGCGCTTGAACATAGGCGCGACATATTCATAAACGCGCCGACAGGCATAGGCAAGACCGACGCATCTCTTGGAGCTGCTCTCACGTTCGCGCTGAAGAACGGGCTTGACGTTTTCTTCCTTACGCCGAAGATATCGCAGCACAAGATAGCGATGGAAGCGGTTTCCGGAATAAAAAAGAAATTCGGGCTTGATTTCAGCTTTGCAGACATAGTTGGAAAGCGCAACATATGCATAAACGACAAGGTAAACGCCATAGAAAGCGACGCTTTTTACGGCTCGTGCGAAAGCCTGGTCAAGGCAGGAAAATGCACATATTTCTCGCGATCGAAGAATTTTAGCACAGACGATAAAGGGCTTGCAGATGCCATGGAGAACGGGCACAATGCGCTTCTAGACTATTCCTATGGGAAAGGAGTATGCGCTTATGAGATAGCAGCCAAGTACGCGAAGAACTGCAGGGTCATAATAGCAGGGTATTCGCATTTATTGAATCCTTACAACAGCGGCGCTTTCCTGAAGAAGATAGGGCACAGCATAGACAATGCGATTATAATATGGGACGAGGCGCACAACCTCATAAACATAGCGAATTCATATTTAAGCACTTCGATATCAGAGCTTGGAATAGATGCGGCCGAAAGGGAATTGAAGGCGATAAACAACAGCATAGATCTTGATTACCTGAAGTTCGCAATGAAGAAGCTCGCCGCAAAGAAGCTTTCAAAAGGGATGAGCGAGGCCTTGGTTGACAAATCGGACATGTCTGAATTCATGGAAAGCGAGTATGAAAAATTGATAGATGATCTTGAGAAGGCGGGTCTTGAGTACATACAGGCAAAAAACGCCAAGCGCTCTTCCATACTGCATATAGCAAGGTTCCTAAGGGGATTCCTTGATGCGGATGAATCCGCCGCGAGGATAATAAAGGCGAGGAACGGGCTCGCAAGGCTCAACGTTAGCTGCTTATACCCCGATAGGGCACTGCCGATATTGCAGGAGGCCTATGCAAATGTATTCATGAGCGCCACGATGGAGCCCATGAGGATGTATTCTGATATGTTCAAGGTGGCAAACTCTGAGATGAGAAGCTATGCGTCCCCATTCCCAAAGCACAATAAGGCCGCATTCATAGATAATGAGTTTACGACAAAATTCTCACAAAGGTCCAACGAGCAGTATATGAAGATGGCAAAAAGGATAGAGGAGATAAAGGACAGCGTGCCTGGGAGCGTAGCCGTATTCTTCCCGAGCTTTTCCGTGCTCGAGGGCATATCAAGGCACGTGAATGTTGCGAAAAAATATGTGCAGAGAAGGGAGATGCAAAGCCAGGCTACAGACGCATTGATGAAGCGCTTTACAGAGGACGACGGCTCGATGCTAATGGCAGTCATGGGCGGCAGCTTCAGCGAGGGCATAGATTACAAAAACAACTCGATAAAGGGCATAATCATAGTGGGCATACCGCTAACTGCGCCTGACCTTGAATTGAAGCTGAGGATTGCATATCTCGACAAGCGCTTTGAAGGCAGGGGAATGGATTACGCTTACATAATACCTGCGATAGTGCGCTCGGTCCAGGCGGCAGGAAGGGCGGTAAGGAGCGAGAGGGACAGGGCTGTGCTCGTCTTTATGGATAAAAGGTATTCGTGGCGCATGTATATGGCTGCCATATCCAACAGCATAGAGATCTCGGACTCTAAGGATTACATGAAATCAATAAGGTTCTTCTGGGACTTAAATGATGTAGTAGATAAGGTAGTAAAGGCCAAGCCCGATAAGAACTCCTAAGAACAACGGAGGTATTGCAGGGAGGGCCCTCTTGAATTTTCTAAGTATGAACATTGTTATCATAAGCCCCAGTATTGCTCCGAACACTATGAAGAAGCTCGGGACAAAGCTCAATGTAAGCTTGTATGCCGCCACAGCGACCATGAGCGGTATGGCAAGATCCCCTGTGCCCAATGCCACGTTGGCGGATACCGGCACCATACCGTTTGTATTGGATCTCTTCATTATCGAGAGTATCCTTTTGCCTCTTGAGCCAGATTCCTTGAGCTCCTTGTTGTATTCCCTCAACTCCTTTTTGCTGAAGCTCGATTTCGGAAGCCCTTCCACCTCGTTCATGTCCACCATGAAGGCCAGATTGTTCTCGGTAACCACATTGGCCAGCGTTATCATGTGCTTGGTTATGAACACGGCAACGAAGTCGTATATGGCAAGCAGGCCCATGAAGATAAGCGCTACGAAGAAGCTGAAGCCGAACCCCAGCACCACGCCCACTCCGATACTTGCCAATATTGCAGCTACGTTCTTGAGATTCGTCCATTTGTTCTTTGCGACTACAAGAGCTATGGCTATGATCACAGCTCCTGCTGTCGATATATTTGAGCTTTGCGTAATATACGCGAGGATTATGAAGAATACGTAGAATGATGCTATGAATATTATCACGGCCTCTATTATCCTAAACAGCTTAGCCCCGTGATAGAACTTGAATACTATGATCATGGCGATTGCTATGACGATTATGTAGCCTATAAGCAGGAATGCGCTTGTCGGGCTGTTTGCGACCTGTGCGCTTGCGACCTCGGAATAGGTTGCACCGTTAAAATACAACGTGGATATCATGAGCCCTCCGAATTGGACAATCATGAACATTGCTAATATCCCAAGCAGTTGCCTGTTCTCTATAAGCCTTTTTTCCAAATATACACCTTAGTCAATCCGCCTCGTGATGGACAAGCTTTATTATCCCCTGCCTTGGCCTGTATATGTCGCCAGAGCGCTCAAGCTCCGATAGATATTTGCTTGCGGTTGTGGAGTCTATGCCTGCGGCTTCGGCATCCTCTATCACTTTTTGTATCTTTATGTTGCTGTCCGACTCCTCAAGCTTCTTTATTATGTTAAGTATTGAATTCATGCGGTCTACCTTCTCCCTCGGCATTCCGGTCAATATCGTATCTATGTCTATGCGGCCTCCCGTATCCAATGCCAATGACTTAAGCATGAACCTGCTAAGCTCTATTGCAGTCTCAGAATCGGATAATTCAACCACGTCAGAAAGCCTTGACTTCGCGCTCGCCTCGCTCATCCTCACCAATCCCTCTATCTGCCTCGGGGTTATGGGAACGGCGCCCTGCCTTTGGCCAGTCTTTCTCAAGTCGACATAATATTTCTGTAAATATTCGCTGGCCTCCTGGCTCAGCCTTGGCGATACGTTCTTGCGTGCATATGCAATGTATTTCCTTAACAAATCCGAGTCTATAGGAGGCTCTTCGACTTGCTCAAACCCTTTTATGTCAGCAAGCCTTGCGCCTGCCGCCTCATGCTGCATAAGTATGTGCTTTGCTATGTTCCTATCCGTGTCCTCGTCCATCACGTCGGTTATTGGGAATATGAGGTCGAACCTTGACAATAGCGTAGGAGGTATGTCGAACTGCTCAGCGGGATACTGGTGGGGATCGAACCTTCCGAATTTCGGGTTCGCAGCAGCAAGCACAGCAGCCCTTGCACTGAATGTGGCTATTATACCCGCTTTGGCTACGCTTATGGTCTGCGATTCCAAGGCCTCGTGAAGCGCGGCCCTGTCGTCCTGGCTTATCTTGTCGAATTCGTCTATGCACACTATGCCGCCACTGCCCAGGACCATGGCTCCTGCCTTCAATGTCCAGCCGCCCTCGGAGAAATCGTCGCGCTCTGCAACTTGTTTTTCATTTCCTCCTCGAAATCAGTATAACCCCTGTCGAAATGCGCTCCGAGCCTTTCAGGCCCAGACAGTATCCTTACATTTTTGACGTTTGATGCGCTGTCATTGAACAATGCGAGCATGTTTTCCATGGCCTTGCTGTCGAAATGCATGTCCAGTATGCTTATGTCGCCCTTAAGCCTTGCGAAAAAGTCCTTTGACAGCAACAGCATGTTCGAGTATGGGGTTTCCGGATCTATGCTTATGGACCTTAACGAATGGGCCTCCTGCAACCTGCTCGCTATAGTAATGCCCTTTATGCCTACGTATATGCCCAATGCAACGCCTATGAAAGGCGCCAGGGTTATTATGGGCCCTATGTAGAAGTCAGCGTCCATCAGGGCAAGCAGCATACCGAATATCAAAGATGAAAAAAGCATCCCTACGCTCAATGTCTTGAGGTTCTGCCTTGTTATGAGCAGCATTGCGCCTATGCTGAACATTATGAGCGTGAATGGCAGCATAACATATGTTATATGGACAGCTATTGCAAGCGCGGAAGTGCCCTCGAGTGATGTCAATAATGTGTTTGAAGGGGTTATGTTGTATGTAGTTATAATGGAAGTAATTCCCCTGACCACTCCTACGCTATATGACAGGAACTGCATGTAGTAGAAATTCGAAAGCATGGCTATGAATCCTGCGGCGAGCGCAATGTACGCCAACCTTCCATGTGCACTTCGTGATGGTCGCTGAATTTCCATATTTATAGTTTTGAAAGGCAAGTAATAAAGTTCTAATTATTTATAATTAGATGAATATGCTTTAGGTATTTGGATGACAAGGTAATAGTATATGAGAATGTTGGCAGGTTTTATTTTTGTTTTCTTAATCCTCACCGTATTTTTAGTGTCATACTCTATTGCCGCTTCATATAACAATGCTTCGTTGACAGCTAACGTTGTTGTTGTGCCTGGATGCCCCTTTTCAATAAGCGCCAACGTGCCTAGAGTTATAGCAGGAGTTGGTAATTTCAATATTAATTACTCGCTAAGCCCAACCGTCAACTGTACCTTGCCCAGCATGTATGGGATGTTAAGGCTCTACAATAATAAAAGGATGGTTTATTCCGAGAATCTCAGTGCGAATGTTCCTTCTTCCAACACCATAAGAATAAATACGTCCAGCCTAAAGGGTGGTCAATATTCTGGAAACCTGAGCTTTGCAAACAACCATACGAGCAATTTCACGAATGTGGATTTCACGGTGCTGAGCGCAGCAAAGCTGGTAATCTCAAACTTTAGAGTAGTGGGCCCCGTAAACACGGGATCCAATATAAACATGCACCTCATTCTGAAAAGCGAGGGCGATTACGGCGCCGGCAATGTCATATTATTCCTTAACCTGACATCGCCCTATATAAAAAACCTAACGATTCCCATAAAAAATATACCGGCCGCCCCGGCTTCTGTAGACATAGCATTACCATCGGAAAGCAATCTTGCCTTATACGCCGGCACCTACAAAATCTCGGCTTATGTGGAATATACCGACCCTATGGTAAGCAACAAGACTTATACGACAGCGCCGTTTAACACTACTTATATTGTAAATGCACCAAGCCACCCATCCAAGCCCGTAAAATTGCCGGCAGTGCCGATACCTAAGATACCCAAGATAACAATAACCTCTGCGCCTTTGTACATAACAATGAACTCGAATAGCACGATATCAACAAGCATAGGGATTTCTAATCCATCCAACTCAACCGAAACGCTTAATCTAAGCGTGCCTGGATATATTAGCAATATTGTCAAGCTTTCAACGCACAGCTTAGAACTGACCCCAAATTCCAATATCTCAATTAGCGTGCTAGTTGATGGCAAGAACCTAAGCTCTGGAGTATACAACATACCGATAAATGTAAGCGCGACCATAAACAATAAGACAAGCAGCTATACGGATTATGCGACTTTTTCCGTATCCTCAAGCGGAGTTAATGAGCCAGTAGTTAATACTGCAGTTGAACTGCAAAATAACACAAATGACGGCTATGTGGTAATAAGCATATCTACCCCAAGCAACGTGACTATAACCAACGGGACAGCGATAACATACCTGCCGCAGGGGCTTGTACCGAACGAAAGCTACATGGACGCTTACGGCATGCCCAACAACATAACGGAGAGCGATGGCTATTATTACGTAGAATGGCACATAAGCAAGCTTAAGCCACTGCAAACCGTATACGCGTATATATATGTCAGGAAGCAGGTTAGCCAGCTCCTTTTTAGCGGCATACATACAGATATATTAGCTCCTTCTGTTACAACACCAAGCATACTGCACTTGCTTTACGTGAATTCTCCATCATTCGAGACATTAGGAAACGGGACCACGGTAGTCGAGCTTTTGTACACGGGCGCATACCCCTCTTCCGTAAATCTGGAGCTTACGGGGCCGCCATATATGCATATCTATAACGCATCGCAAAGCCTGCCTGCCTTGCCTAACCAATTATTGTACGCTTATTTCAAGCAGACTGCCGGGAATACTTCAGGTACCTCGATAGAGAAGCTATTAATAACGGCCAAGGGGGCGGCGATAAATTATACTGTGCCATTGGTAATAAACAGCAGGCCGGTTAAAATAACCACTACAACTACAATAGCACCCAATATCATAGGCACAGCTGCAGAAGCCATAAAGGGCGCAGTGCAAAGGTATTTTATCCTTCTCTTAGTAATAATTATTGCGATAATTATTACAATATCTTATTACAGGTATATCAATAAGCCACATTATGACAGGAGCAGGTCGGAGTACATAAAGAGCATGAAAAAACGTATAGGAAAGAAATAAATGAAAAAGAATATAATAACACGGAATAGCATATCACAACGCACAAACCCGTATATAGTCAGAATATCCGCACAGAAAGGAGGCGTAGGCAAGACCACTGTTGCAGTAAACCTCGCGATAGCTATGAAGATGCGTGGATATCTGACTTTATTGGTTGATGCTGATACCTCAAATCCAGCGATAGGCATACATTTGGGGCTTGATTATGTCAATGCAGGATTTATTGACCATGTGCGTGGAAGGGCAAGCACGGAGAGCGTAGTGGTAACGCATGCACCCAGCGGATTGGCCGTAATATGCGGCTCTATAACCAATGCCGCTTTCATGCTTACTTATAAAGAGGCAAAGACGAGCTATGACGAACTCAAAAAATCGAGATACGACCTAATAGTTATAGACACGGAACCTGGCTATGTCCATGACGTAGTTACTGAGGGCATAAATGAAACAATAATAGTAAGCAACCCTGACATGCCAAGTTATATAAGTGCGTTAAGGATATCGGAATATTTCAGCTCCAAGGGCATACTCAACAGCATGGTAGTAAACAGGGTAGCCGGAAAAAGACATGAGATAAGCAGCAGAGAAATAATAGAGAACTTTAACGGTAAGGTTGGATTCCTGCCAGAGGATGACATAGTACCAATAAGCATAGCTGCTAAGACTCCTGCTGTTATGCTTAACCCGAAAAGCAAGTTTTCAAAGGCAATCGATGAGATAGCAGATGATTTATCTTCCCGTATAGGAATGCCGCTTGACAACGATGTGGTTTATGGCTACAAGGCAGGAAAGAAGCGAATTTTTGGTTCAAAGCGATAGACTTTAATCAATAATCTGCATACAGTGGAATAGTTGATTTTAGCTTTCAAAAAGAGTTGATAATGCAATGGCAGGGAACAAGAAGGAATTGGCCATTATGTGCTTTTGCATGGCAGTAGTATTGCTTGTTTCCATGGCATATATTGAAACCGCATTTGCGGCCTCTAGTCAGATCCTTTATGGAAACGTAATAACAAGCAATGGCATTTCCAAAACCGCCGCCACAACCAGGGGCATAACAAATATAGGAATAACCAGCGCGCAGGGTTATGGTTTAAAGAGTAAGCTCGTAGGTTCTTTAACCAGTATTTTGAACAAATTATCCCCTAAGGTGAAAAACCGCAGATTGCTAATCTCGGCTGCTTCGAATTTAGAGTATTATAATATAGCATCAAGGGGCATTGGTTACAATAAATCGATAAACATATCGATAGCTTATCCGAAAAACATTACAGCATTTATAAGTAACAACCTAATCAATATTTCAATAGCTAATCTTATTATAAAGCAGAACCTGTCCAGTATGCAGAATGAACATCGGTTAAGCAGCAAGGTAAATTATGTTCCAAAAGGATTGAAAACACCAATATTGATTAATGGAAGCACTTCATTGATCAATCTTACTGTTAAACTCAACTACAATTATACAAACACCCATACAGTAGTAGCGATAACACATACGCCGCCAAATAACACGAAGCCAATGCCTAGATCGGCAGCTTATTACTTTCATGTAAACAGCACTATAAGCGACACGCATGTGCAAAACGCCAATTATACATTTGCAGTCAACAGAAGCTGGATAATTGAAAACAATATAAGCGAGGGCCAAGTATCCCTTTATAAATATGTAAAAGGGTCATGGGTGCAGATGCCAACCATAATGATAGGCAACAATTCAACGGCTTATTTTTACGATGGAAGATCTGATTCTCTTTCGACTTACGCCATATCGTATTCTACCGGAAGTGTCACCAGCAGCGCAAACCCGTTGAGTTTGACATTGCCCACTGGGTATAATCTTTACTTATGCGCAGCAGGAGCAAACTACACATTCGCCAAGAGAAGCCCGATAAGCTGGGTGGCATTGCAGAATGCAAGCGGGCCTAGCAGTCCTCCTGCTGCTGCTTCTATAGGATATCAAACAAGCAATATATGCAAGGCATCTGTACCGACTAAAAAAAGAAACGATTATTATTTAGGGTTGGCAATTGCAGGGATGGGCTTGAACCTTACTCATTATTCCTTTTATGGAGCTGCGGCAAACAGCAGCGCCGCTACGACATTGAATTATCCTGTAAATGTTAACGGCTCTTTCGTTACAATACTAGTAGCTTCTGGATATTACGGATTGAGTGGACTTCCAACAATACCAAACACGTGTATAACACAGCAGATAACCACAAATTCCACAAGTTATGAATCGGCTTATATAGCGACATGTAAAGATGCAGCTCCTGGCAATTACACAGTATCTGCAAGCAATGGCAATTTTGGGGCGACTACCATTGAGGCCTTTGTATTCCAGCCAGGAAACGTAATATTTTATGATAATCCACAAGGAGCAGGTTATGTATCGGCAAACAATAAAACTTACAGTAATGGACAGAGCGCGTTATTATTAGGTAGGGGAGAAATTTCTGCAATTCCAAAAACGAACTTCGTGTTTACCAATTGGACAGTCAGCAGTGCAAATTTGAGCATTGCAAATGTATATGCGCAGACAACAAACCTTACCGTAATGGGCAATGGAGCAATAACGGCAAGCTATAACGGGATAACAAAATTCGAGGAGAGCGGGCTGCCCTCAGGTGCGACATGGAGCGCAGTTTATGACGGGATAACAAATACAACAACAGGCAATATGGTATCGTTCGATACGGTTCCCGGAAACCATGCATTCGCCATAGAGAACGTAACGTATAATGGAAACACGTACATACCGAAGCCTTCATCGGGAAGTTTGGTTGCAGGAAATGTTACAAGCGTAGCATTCAGTGAGGAAGGAATACTTTCTTTGGTTATACAGTCTAACAAGACCGCATATGATACTTCTGATTTGGTTACGGCAACTGCCCCACTGCCTACGCAGGACATAGAGATATTGATAGGGAAGGGTTCATTGCCCGGCGTTGAGGTTGCCGATGGAATCGGAAGCGCATCATGCAATCTTTACAGCACGTGCAATGCAAATGCGCCATTGGGTGCAGGGATTTATAATGTAAGTGCAGAGGTAACCTCAACAGGCAATGTAATCAGCAAGAGCGTTAACATAACAAGGGCAATTCCTAAATTGAGCCTTTCAGTTCCAAACAGTTATGTGTATGATGGCAATGGAGGAGCTGTAACGTTTAACATATCGACATACAACAATCAATTGGAAGGGCTTCTTAATGTAAACAATGCCACAGTTGCGAGCACATATTCCACAAATACATATACTACTTCTTCAAGTGTAGGCAATTACAGCGCATTGTTTTATGATAACGGAAACAACAATTACACGTCTGTATCAAAATCAGGAAGCTTCTCGATACTCCCGAAGCTTTATACTGTGAACTTTACTGAAAATGCAAGCACAGGCACTACAGGCACATTATCCGTAAGCGCACCTTCAGGATATAATTTGTATCTTTGTGATGGAGGCGCAGGTAATGCTGGGATAACATATAGCACAGGAACAACTGATGCTTCCGATACATATTCTTACATAGGGCACCAGACAGCTAATACATGTACAGAAACTACTACAGGGCCTGATTTAACGGAAGGAATAATAGGCATAAAAGCATCACCAACCTATTCATTGGCAACAAGCACTGGAACAGCTACAGACAGCTTAACGTATAACGTAACAAAAAATGACTCGTTCGTTGCGATAATGATCTCTTCGGGATATTTTGGCTTATCCTCGGCACCCGTGATACCAAGCGGATGTACGGAAAAGGCATATATTACTGGAGGGGATACCTATGAATCCGCATATATAGCGATATGCCAATCCCAAATAAAGGGTCAATATTCAATAAGTGCATCTTCTTCCTCGGGAGGTTATATAACAATTGGCGCATATGTGTTTCCGCCATATTCATTGACATTGGATGACAACCCAGCGGCTGGCACCATAACCACCGATGGGAAAACATTCTCGAATGGAGAAACCACCAACGTAATAGGCACAGGAACAATAACGGCAAACCCTCCGAATAACTTCGTGTTTACTAATTGGACAATCAGCAGTGCAAATTTGAGCATTGCAAATGTATATGCGCAGACAACAAACCTTACCGTAATGGGCAATGGAGCAATAACGGCAAGCTATAACGGGATAACAAAATTCGAGGAGAGCGGGCTGCCCTCAGGTGCGACATGGAGCGCAGTTTATGACGGGATAACAAATACAACAACAGGCAATATGGTATCGTTCGATACGGTTCCCGGAAACCATGCATTCGCCATAGAGAACGTAACGTATAATGGAAACACGTACATACCGAAGCCTTCATCGGGAAGTTTGGTTGCAGGAAATGTTACAAGCGTAGCATTCAGTGAGGAAGGAATACTTTCTTTGGTTATACAGTCTAACAAGACCGCATATGATACTTCTGATTTGGTTACGGCAACTGCCCCACTGCCTACGCAGGACATAGAGATATTGATAGGGAAGGGTTCATTGCCCGGCGTTGAGGTTGCCGATGGAATCGGAAGCGCATCATGCAATCTTTACAGCACGTGCAATGCAAATGCGCCATTGGGTGCAGGGATTTATAATGTAAGTGCAGAGGTAACCTCAACAGGCAATGTAATCAGCAAGAGCGTTAACATAACAAGGGCAATTCCTAAATTGAGCCTTTCAGTTCCAAACAGTTATGTGTATGATGGCAATGGAGGAGCTGTAACGTTTAACATATCGACATACAACAATCAATTGGAAGGGCTTCTTAATGTAAACAATGCCACAGTTGCGAGCACATATTCCACAAATACATATACTACTTCTTCAAGTGTAGGCAATTACAGCGCATTGTTTTATGATAACGGAAACAACAATTACACGTCTGTATCAAAATCAGGAAGCTTCTCGATACTCCCGAAGCTTTATACTGTGAACTTTACTGAAAATGCAAGCACAGGCACTACAGGCACATTATCCGTAAGCGCACCTTCAGGATATAATTTGTATCTTTGTGATGGAGGCGCAGGTAATGCTGGGATAACATATAGCACAGGAACAACTGATGCTTCCGATACATATTCTTACATAGGGCACCAGACAGCTAATACATGTACAGAAACTACTACAGGGCCTGATTTAACGGAAGGAATAATAGGCATAAAAGCATCACCAACCTATTCATTGGCAACAAGCACTGGAACAGCTACAGACAGCTTAACGTATAACGTAACAAAAAATGACTCGTTCGTTGCGATAATGATCTCTTCGGGATATTTTGGCTTATCCTCGGCACCCGTGATACCAAGCGGATGTACGGAAAAGGCATATATTACTGGAGGGGATACCTATGAATCCGCATATATAGCGATATGCCAATCCCAAATAAAGGGTCAATATTCAATAAGTGCATCTTCTTCCTCGGGAGGTTATATAACAATTGGCGCATATGTGTTTCCGCCATATTCATTGACATTGGATGACAACCCAGCGGCTGGCACCATAACCACCGATGGGAAAACATTCTCGAATGGAGAAACCACCAACGTAATAGGCACAGGAACAATAACGGCAAACCCTCCGAATAACTTCGTGTTTACTAATTGGACAATCAGCAGTGCAAATTTGAGCATTGCAAATGTATATGCGCAGACAACAAACCTTACCGTAATGGGCAATGGAGCAATAACGGCAAGCTATAACGGGATAACAAAATTCGAGGAGAGCGGGCTGCCTGCGGGGACGGTTTGGAACATAACATACGATAGCATAAGGAATTCGAGTAATGGCAACATGATAAGCTTTGACACTGTGCCAGGAAGCCATGCCTTTAGCGTAGGCAATGTAATGATAAACGGATATAATTATACGCCAACTACGTATTCTGGAAGCGTAGTAGCAGGAAATACTACGTCCATAATATTTAAGCCCCCAATATGCACCATATCGCTCAGCTCCAATTCAGTATCGTTTGGATCTTTAGGGCCTGATAGCACATATCCAGATAATGTAATGGTAACAGACTATAACAAAGGAAGCGCAGAGGCGCATGTTTTTGTATCTGGGACTAACTGGACATACGGATCTAATAATGCATTCGGATTCGGCGTATCAAATACGACATGGAGCAGTAGTGCGTTGGCAATATATGGAGGCAAGGTGTTGGAAAAGACAGCCTTCAATACTTCCATAGCAGTATTGCAGAATGGCTCAAGCCCAGTATACTTCGGGCTCAGCGTGCCGGGAGCAATACCTGCAGGGACATACACACAGAGAATAACGATAACAAACAGCTGTTAAGAGTAGGCAGGTTTTTAAGCTTTATTAATAAAAGAATATTCGGAAGGTGATTTATTGGATATATTAAAGAGAAATTTAAAGGCATCGCTCGCGATTCTAGCAAGCTTACTAATTATGAGCGGCACCATAGCATTGGCATTGGGAAACGTGGCTTTTGCAAGCTCATCGAATACAGTTACAGCAAATGTTGCTGTCGAAGGGGTGTGCTACATAAGCCTAAGCCCTAATGCGATATCGTTTGGTAGCTTATACCCTACGGCAACGCATGCTGACAATGTTTTGGTAACTGATAGCGACCCGTACGGAAATGTGGCGGCCAATGTATTAGTATCAGGTACTGATTGGGCAAGTTCAACTTACAACTTTGGTGTATCTAATACCACATGGAGCGCTACATCGTCAAACACGTTCTTAACTACAACTCAGCTTACAAATTCGCCTGTGCCTACGGGCATATCCATACCTGCGCCCTCACCAACAGTCTCGAATGGGATCACATCAAACTCAATATACTTCGGGCTCAGCGTGCCTGGAGCAATACCAGCAGGGACATACACACAGAGAATAACGATAACAAACAGCTGCTGATAAGGAGTGTGCCAAATGCGTTTTAATTACATTGCGGTTGCAGCGCTTTTGGTACTTTTCTCTTTTTCTTTATTATTTAACGTTTCCAGCGCACAGCTCGGCGAAGTAGCAGGAGAGCCTACATTTTATGTTAACATAAGCGGCACATACCATTATAATTACACGTTCATAAACGAAGGATCTACTCCGATACCTTTCAAAACCATTATGACAAGCTTCAGGACAAGCGCAAAGAATTCTACGCCTCCAGTAGTTACTGCTGACCCGTCTTACGGCACCATACCTCCAAATTCGCAGATACATATTGAAGTGTCAGTATACCTCCCTTCAAAGAACAACACCTCAGGGATGCAGTGGCAGGGCGTATTCGAGGTGGTGGATAATTCTACATCGAATAAGGTAGGAGGAGCGGTAATAAATGAAGGGGTTGCCAAGATAATAACAGTAGTGGCAAAGCCTCCGAAGCCTAATTATACAGTTTATATTTTGTCTGCGATAATAGCAATAGCCATAGTTGCCGCTGCAGGCAGTGCAGTTTATTTCAAGGGCAGAGGAAAGGCGAGGGCTAGGGTGATTAGGGAGGCCGAAGTGGCAAAGAGCAGGGCAGCAGGCTCGAAGAAAGGGAAGGCAACGCAAAGAAGTGCTTCAAAGAGCAAGAGCAAAAGAAGCACTGGAAAGAAGAAGCCAACACGCAAGAAAAGCACAGGAAAGAAAAATGTTAGAAAGCGCAGATAAGCATTTTTATACCAGATATGCTAATTATATATCATGGACTATCTTTTCAGGTTTGACAAGCCTAGGCCGAATCAGGGCGCCATGGTTAATGACATATATAAAGCGCTCACCGATAGGCATGATATATTCATAAATGCTCCTACGGGATTGGGCAAGACGGATGCCTCGCTCGGAGCCGCATTGACATTCGCGCTCAAAAAGGATTTGGACGTATTCTTTTTGACCCCAAAGATATCGCAGCACAGGATAGCAATGGAGGCAGTATTGGGGATAAAGAGGAAGTTTGGGCTCGACTTCAGCTTCGCCGACATAGTAGGAAAGCGCAACATATGCATAAACGACAAGGTAAACGCCATAGAAAGCGACGCTTTTTACGGCTCGTGCGAAAGCCTGGTCAAGGCAGGAAAATGCACATATTTCTCGCGATCGAAGAATTTTAGCACAGACGATAAAGGGCTTGCAGATGCCATGGAGAACGGGCACAATGCGCTTCTAGACTATTCCTATGGGAAAGGAGTATGCGCTTATGAGATAGCAGCCAAGTACGCGAAGAACTGCAGGGTCATAATAGCAGGGTATTCGCATTTATTGAATCCTTACAACAGCGGCGCTTTCCTGAAGAAGATAGGGCACAGCATAGACAATGCGATTATAATATGGGACGAGGCGCACAACCTCATAAACATAGCGAATTCATATTTAAGCACTTCGATATCAGAGCTTGGAATAGATGCGGCCGAAAGGGAATTGAAGGCGATAAACAACAGCATAGATCTTGATTACCTGAAGTTCGCAATGAAGAAGCTCGCCGCAAAGAAGCTTTCAAAAGGGATGAGCGAGGCCTTGGTTGACAAATCGGACATGTCTGAATTCATGGAAAGCGAGTATGAAAAATTGATAGATGATCTTGAGAAGGCGGGTCTTGAGTACATACAGGCAAAAAACGCCAAGCGCTCTTCCATACTGCATATAGCAAGGTTCCTAAGGGGATTCCTTGATGCGGATGAATCCGCCGCGAGGATAATAAAGGCGAGGAACGGGCTCGCAAGGCTCAACGTTAGCTGCTTATACCCCGATAGGGCACTGCCGATATTGCAGGAGGCCTATGCAAATGTATTCATGAGCGCCACGATGGAGCCCATGAGGATGTATTCTGATATGTTCAAGGTGGCAAACTCTGAGATGAGAAGCTATGCGTCCCCATTCCCAAAGCACAATAAGGCCGCATTCATAGATAATGAGTTTACGACAAAATTCTCACAAAGGTCCAACGAGCAGTATATGAAGATGGCAAAAAGGATAGAGGAGATAAAGGACAGCGTGCCTGGGAGCGTAGCCGTATTCTTCCCGAGCTTTTCCGTGCTCGAGGGCATATCAAGGCACGTGAATGTTGCGAAAAAATATGTGCAGAGAAGGGAGATGCAAAGCCAGGCTACAGACGCATTGATGAAGCGCTTTACAGAGGACGACGGCTCGATGCTAATGGCAGTCATGGGCGGCAGCTTCAGCGAGGGCATAGATTACAAAAACAACTCGATAAAGGGCATAATCATAGTGGGCATACCGCTAACTGCGCCTGACCTTGAATTGAAGCTGAGGATTGCATATCTCGACAAGCGCTTTGAAGGCAGGGGAATGGATTACGCTTACATAATACCTGCGATAGTGCGCTCGGTCCAGGCGGCAGGAAGGGCGGTAAGGAGCGAGAGGGACAGGGCTGTGCTCGTCTTTATGGATAAAAGGTATTCGTGGCGCATGTATATGGCTGCCATATCCAACAGCATAGAGATCTCGGACTCTAAGGATTACATGAAATCAATAAGGTTCTTCTGGGACTTAAATGATGTAGTAGATAAGGTAGTAAAGGCCAAGCCCGATAAGAACTCCTAAGAACAACGGAGGTATTGCAGGGAGGGCCCTCTTGAATTTTCTAAGTATGAACATTGTTATCATAAGCCCCAGTATTGCTCCGAACACTATGAAGAAGCTCGGGACAAAGCTCAATGTAAGCTTGTATGCCGCCACAGCGACCATGAGCGGTATGGCAAGATCCCCTGTGCCCAATGCCACGTTGGCGGATACCGGCACCATACCGTTTGTATTGGATCTCTTCATTATCGAGAGTATCCTTTTGCCTCTTGAGCCAGATTCCTTGAGCTCCTTGTTGTATTCCCTCAACTCCTTTTTGCTGAAGCTCGATTTCGGAAGCCCTTCCACCTCGTTCATGTCCACCATGAAGGCCAGATTGTTCTCGGTAACCACATTGGCCAGCGTTATCATGTGCTTGGTTATGAACACGGCAACGAAGTCGTATATGGCAAGCAGGCCCATGAAGATAAGCGCTACGAAGAAGCTGAAGCCGAACCCCAGCACCACGCCCACTCCGATACTTGCCAATATTGCAGCTACGTTCTTGAGATTCGTCCATTTGTTCTTTGCGACTACAAGAGCTATGGCTATGATCACAGCTCCTGCTGTCGATATATTTGAGCTTTGCGTAATATACGCGAGGATTATGAAGAATACGTAGAATGATGCTATGAATATTATCACGGCCTCTATTATCCTAAACAGCTTAGCCCCGTGATAGAACTTGAATACTATGATCATGGCGATTGCTATGACGATTATGTAGCCTATAAGCAGGAATGCGCTTGTCGGGCTGTTTGCGACCTGTGCGCTTGCGACCTCGGAATAGGTTGCACCGTTAAAATACAACGTGGATATCATGAGCCCTCCGAATTGGACAATCATGAACATTGCTAATATCCCAAGCAGTTGCCTGTTCTCTATAAGCCTTTTTTCCAAATATACACCTTAGTCAATCCGCCTCGTGATGGACAAGCTTTATTATCCCCTGCCTTGGCCTGTATATGTCGCCAGAGCGCTCAAGCTCCGATAGATATTTGCTTGCGGTTGTGGAGTCTATGCCTGCGGCTTCGGCATCCTCTATCACTTTTTGTATCTTTATGTTGCTGTCCGACTCCTCAAGCTTCTTTATTATGTTAAGTATTGAATTCATGCGGTCTACCTTCTCCCTCGGCATTCCGGTCAATATCGTATCTATGTCTATGCGGCCTCCCGTATCCAATGCCAATGACTTAAGCATGAACCTGCTAAGCTCTATTGCAGTCTCAGAATCGGATAATTCAACCACGTCAGAAAGCCTTGACTTCGCGCTCGCCTCGCTCATCCTCACCAATCCCTCTATCTGCCTCGGGGTTATGGGAACGGCGCCCTGCCTTTGGCCAGTCTTTCTCAAGTCGACATAATATTTCTGTAAATATTCGCTGGCCTCCTGGCTCAGCCTTGGCGATACGTTCTTGCGTGCATATGCAATGTATTTCCTTAACAAATCCGAGTCTATAGGAGGCTCTTCGACTTGCTCAAACCCTTTTATGTCAGCAAGCCTTGCGCCTGCCGCCTCATGCTGCATAAGTATGTGCTTTGCTATGTTCCTATCCGTGTCCTCGTCCATCACGTCGGTTATTGGGAATATGAGGTCGAACCTTGACAATAGCGTAGGAGGTATGTCGAACTGCTCAGCGGGATACTGGTGGGGATCGAACCTTCCGAATTTCGGGTTCGCAGCAGCAAGCACAGCAGCCCTTGCACTGAATGTGGCTATTATACCCGCTTTGGCTACGCTTATGGTCTGCGATTCCAAGGCCTCGTGAAGCGCGGCCCTGTCGTCCTGGCTTATCTTGTCGAATTCGTCTATGCACACTATGCCGCCACTGCCCAGGACCATGGCTCCTGCCTTCAATGTCCAGCCGCCCTCGGAGAAATCGTCGCGCTCTGCAACTGCGGTCAATCCTCCTCCTGTAACCGATTTTCCGCTGACATATATTCCCTTAGGTACAAGCTCTGAAATCGCTTGCAGGATCCTTGTCTTTGCGCTTCCCGGATCGCCTATGAGCAATATGTGCATGTCGCTCCTTATCGCGCTTCCGTCTACCATTGTCTTTCCGGTGGTGCCGCCGAACAATTGTAGCGCCACGGCCTTCTTGATCTCGTTATGGCCGTATATTGAAGACGCTATGGATTTTGCGATCTTTTCGAATATCTGCGGATCCTTTGAAAGCTCTTTTATCTCGCGCTCTTCCTCTTCCGTTATGGAAAGCTCCGCGAACTCCTTCTGCTTTGATATTACGGATACGGAATCTACGAACATGGTGTATAGGTTGGTTTCCGCTTTTCCTCTCTGGTTCCTGCGCGGCCTTATCCTCAATACGCCAGTGAGGTCTATCCTGTCTCCAGGTATTACGGTATTCACCATGTCGTCCTGAAGCCATACCTCAAGCTGCCATGTCGGGGTATTGCCCTTAAGCTTTTCCAATGGATCCTGTATTGCTATCTTCTGCAGATTTATAAGCTGCGACTCCTCAGGTATTTGCTTCATGGATTTGCGCTTGCACTCCTTGCATATCTCAGGGGCAGCACCCATGTCCAGCTCTACGGTTTGCTTTGCTCCGCAGAATGTACATTCGTAAACGCCAATCTTTACCTTTGGGCTTATCTCCGACCTCTTAACTATTAGGCCGTCCAATGCTATGAGCTTCGAAACATAGGAAGAGCCAACATCCTGCACCAACGGATTGTTTATCGTTAGCCCATAGAACCTTACGTGCGGCTCGTATATTCCCAGCTGCAGGTCCAAAAGCTTATATTTCAGGGATTCGTTGGCCGCCTTGATTATAACGTCAGGGTTATTTGCGAGCTCGCTTGCCAGGTCGGGATCAAACTTTGCCAAATCAGCTATGTCAACATTAAGGCTGCGCTTGTCAGGGAACCCCACTATTATGTCATCTATGCCTTCTCTGTAGTATAACTCCAGGAAGTCGTCGAATCTTGATTTTATAGCGGCAATTACAGCATCGTCCAAGCAAAGCACCGAGCTTATTAGAAACAGCCCAAGATTGATTATTGTTTAAATTATTTATAATCTTCCATATGCGCCAAAGCATAGGGCATTGGAAATCTACGCTTGGAAATGTATGGGGCTTTTTGCCTTTTTGCCATGCGATGGTTGCATATTCAGGGCAATCCTCGGCTTTGCTATCCTCTTGACGATACGGCTGCCGGCAATGCGCGCGTATTCGTTGAGCTTTTTAGCATCTGACATCCCGAGCAGTTTTCTCAATGTCGCGTCGTCGATATGCGCATTGTAATACAAAAGGCCTATCAGTGTCTTTTCCCTGCACTACCACAGGCACTAAAATACCGCTGAACTTCACGTATTCGATTCCGAAGAACATGCGCTTGCCCACCCTTCTCATAATAGCATCTACACCCATTATCCTCCTTTCTTAGGGAAGCACCTTACTAGTTAATTAAGGGCATATTAATGTATATCTTTCATTTATTTGTATTTTATGGCTAGTACTCTTTCATGACTAAAGAGAGTTTATTTAAAAATTCAACTTCATAATTAATAGCGCTGCGCGATAAGATATATGCTTAATGCGCAATTGTATGTTGGTTAGGTTACGATGTATATGGTGGACACGGAAAAAAGGGTCATAATAACGGCAGCGCTTCCTTATTCCGAGGCAATACCGCACTTGGGTAATTTCGTAGGATCGATACTTCCGGCTGACGTATTCTACAAGTATTCCAAGTTGGCGGGCTACGACTCCATATTCATATGCGGCTCCGACCAGCACGGCACCCCTATAGAGATAAGGGCGCTCAAGGAAGGCGTCGAGCCCAAGGAATTTGCGGATAAAGTGCATAAGGAGATTAAGCACATATTAGAAAGGTTCGGATGCAGCTTTACGTACTACGGCAAAACCGATTCGGACAGCAACAAGAGGGCAGTTTACGAGATATTTAATGCGTTGTACAAAAACGGCTTCATAAATAAGGTGGACTCTGTAATGCCTTATTGCAACATAGATAAGAGATTCCTGACCGATAGGTACATTGAGGGTGTATGCCCGTATTGCGGATTCGAGGGCGCACGCGGCGACCAGTGCGACAACTGCGGGCATCTGCTCAACCCCTCTGAGCTCATAAGACCTTATTGCGGCCTATGCCACAACAACGAGATAGAATTCAAGAAGACTACGAACCTTGCCATTGCGCTTGACAAATTGCAGCCTGAGATATTGGAATTCGTCAAGGGGCGCATGGGCTCATGGAGCAAAAATGCCGCGAACAAGACCATAAGCTATTTGGAGCAGGGGCTTGAGGCAAGGGAGATAACCAGGGACATGAAATGGGGATTCGAGGTGCCATTGGAGGGGTATAAGGACAAGGTATTCTATGTATGGTTCGACGCCGTGATAGGCTACATAGGCATAAGCATGGATTGGTCCGACCAGTGGGAGCAGTACTGGAAGGGCAAGGACACCAAGCTTATACAATTCATGGGAAAGGACAACATAGAATTCCACACGATGATGTGGCCCGGGATATTGATAGGCTCGGATTTGGGCTATGTGCTGCCGCATACGATATATGCATATGAGTACCTTACCGCGAAAGGGCTCAAATTCTCAAAGAGCAGGGGGGTAGGGCTCAACATGGGGAATGCGCTTGAGATAGCAGGCTCTGATTATTGGAGGTTTGCGCTTATGTACCTTGCCCCGGAAAGCTCTGACACGGATTTTACCATTGCGCTGTTTGTCGACATAGTGAACAAGATAATGAACGGCAAGATAGGCAATTATGTGCACAGGGTGCTTACGCTGCTTAAGAATTCCGGGCTCAAAGCCTCGGAGCTCGTCGAGGACGAAAAAAGCATGGATAAAGTCGCAGTGCTGACCCGCAAGTATGCAGAAGATTTCGAGGCGCTCAAGATGAGGGAGGCGCTCAGGGAGCTTGTGGCAATAGCAGACATAGGCAACGAGATGATAAGCAGCAGCAAGCCCTGGGAACTGATAGGCAAGGATGGCGTCAAGCAGGGCAGCGAGGGCAGGGCTAAAGAGCTTCTGGGGGGAATGGTTTCGATAGTGAGAAGGATGGGTGTGCTGATGTGGCCTTTCGCCCCTGATGCTTCGTCAAAGATTTTGAAGAGGTTCGGCATATCGGAACCAAGGCTTTCTGACCTGGAGAAGCCGTTGAAAGAATTGAATCTCGAAGGGCTTGGGCCCGTTTTCAGCAAGCTAAGCGACAAGCAGCTCAAGGAGCTCGAAAGATTTGAGGAAGACAGCTGAAAGGAATAAATATTTCTGAAGCGGCAATAATTCTTATGTACGTCAACACGTATAGGGAATATGGCATTTACCCGAACAAGGTTAGCACGCTCTCTGCGGTTGAACTGCTGCGCAGCGGTGAAAAGGCTCATTTTGCCAGCTTTTCGGTAGACTTGGTTGGAGTGGTATCAGATCGCGGTGACGGAAAGTATCACATAGACATGCAAGCTTCGGGCAATGGCAACGACTACTACGTGCTTTGCATGTCATCAAATAACGCCGGAAGGTTCGTTCTCGAATCCATAAAAAGGATGGCACTTATGAACAATGAGGTTTCGGACAATACAACCCTAAGCGTATATGCTTCGAAAGAGCCGCAGGGAAAGGCATTGCACGGAGTTAACGTGCCGGTGCTGTACGCCGACATGGATATTGATGAAAATGCCGGGCTGCATTATAAGCTTTCTGGGGCGCAGTATTTCGACTATCTTGAGGGCAGGACAAGAAACAGCACCTCGCTCAACATTTATTACCTAAGCCCATTTAGTTACACTGACAAAAATGGCAGGCGCGCACAGATAACCACCAACGTAGTGCTTAGCAACATGGAGATCGGAATTGCAAGCGCCAAGGAGGAGCTCGAAAGGATGCTTAGAAATCACGGCGCTTATGGCAGCGAATACAGGCAGACGAATCTTGAGAACTTTGAAGCAGGGCATACAAAATTTTAAAAGCTTATATATGCAAATTAACCCATATAAGCATCTCTTTTGCTTTCAGGATAAAAAAGTGAGTTTATGAGTCAATTTAGCAGGCAGGTGCACGGCCCATCCGAAACGAAGGGCTCGGGCAACGGCAAGAGGAAGATAAAGTTCAAGGACAAGAGAAGGAGCAACGCCGGCAATTACTTCAGCGCTACAAAGCTCGCGGCCGGAGACGTAGCCGAGCCCGTGAGGAGGCGCGGAGGCTCCGAGACAGTAAGGCTCAAGGCTGCCAAAAGCGTTAACGTACTGACCAAGGAGGGCTACAAAAAGCTCGAGATAAAGGGAGTGCTGGAGTCCAAAGACAACAGGAACTTCGCCAGGCAGAACATCATAACCAAGGGCACGATAATAAACACCGACATGGGCAAGGCAGTGGTTGTGAACAGGCCCGGAAGGGAAGGCACTGTCATAGCCAAGCTTATATCGTGATTTTATGTCTGAAAGGGTTTACTCTTTCGACAAGGCAGCCATGGATAAGCTTTCCAAGGCGCTTTCCTACGATCCGTACCTGGACAAGAACCTGCTCCCGGACATGCCGAAGGAATTCGACGACAAGAAGTACTTGGAGCAGCACCCCGAGGCGAGAGAGCAGTACGAGGCGCTGCAAAAGCGCATAGAGGATGCGAAGGACAGGCTCAAAAACGACAAAAGCCTCAACGTAATATTTGCGAGGCAGGAATACAGCCTAAGAGAGGGAGCATCTCTTGGACTGAATCCGGACAAATGCTATTTGTATCTTAAGGCAAACGATGAATTCCTGAAAAATGCCGAGGACAGGCTCAAGGATGAATACGAAAGCTTCGCCAAGGCCGACGATGAGACTTCACAGAAGGTAATAAAGGCAATACACGATGAGGAGGACCGTGCGAACGCCGGATTCGGATCCATTTTCGGGTAGTGTAGATGAATATACTCAGCATCAACGACCTCTCCAAGGAAGACATGCTGAGGATATTTGATATAGCAGACAACCTCAAGGAGAACAAGGAACAGGCATCGCTTCGCGAAAACTCCACGCTGGCACTTTTTTTTGAAAAGCCCTCTACAAGGACAAGGACCTCGTTTGAAGCGGGCATATCGCAGCTCGGAGGCAAGGGCATATACATAGACGCTGCGACATCGCAGAGGAGCAGGGGCGAAAGCTATTCTGACATAGGGAAGATGCTGAGCAGCTACTGCGATTTCATAGCGGCAAGGCTCTACAAGCACGACGACATCGTTGAAATGGCCGAGAACTCCGCAGTCCCGGTGATAAACGCGCTCACTGACCTTGAGCACCCGACCCAGGCCCTGGTGGACATGTATACGATGAATTCGCACATAAAGAACTTCAAGGACATAAGCATAGCATTTATAGGAGACATAGCGACCAACACGGCAAATTCGCTGATGCTCGCTGCGACCAAGCTCAACAGCAGGATATCCCTGGTCGGCCCAAAAGATTACATGCCGAACAACGCCTATTTCAACAAGGCAAGGGAGCACGGGCTCGTATATGTATACGACAGCATAAAGGAGGGGCTTGACGGGGCCAACATAGTGTATACTGATACCTTTGTGAGCATGGGCCAGGAAGGCGAAGCGGACAAGAGGCGCGAAATGTTCAAGGATTACCAGGTGAATTCGAAGCTGCTAGAATATGCCAGCCAGGATGCGCTCGTAATGCATTGCCTTCCGGCGCACCGCGGCGAAGAGATTACTGCAGAGGTCATAGATGGACCCAGGAGCATAGTCTGGGAACAGGCGAAAAACAAGCTTCTGATAGCCAAGGCAGTGCTGCTTTTCCTCTCATTGAAGCAGCAGTAGCGCCATGAGCCGCAAATGCACATTATATAAAATTTGTCCTAGAATGTATTATCATGGATCTTTTCGGCAAAATAGCAATCGCCACGATAGTGATAATATTCATTCTAGGCGTCATATTCGGAGCAGGGCTGCTATTATATCATCCAGTGTCTAAGCCGCTGACTTCTGCACAGGCAGAAGCGCTGGTTCTGAAAGACATACAGCAGGAATATCCCAATGCCGTGTTCAGCGTCATAAGCATATCTAGGTCAAACCTAACAGCTGACAGCTGGAACGTCGTTCTCAACGTAGTTTACAATTCAACCAAGGCATGCCCAGAAGTCATGACCGAAGGATTTGATTACCCTGCAGTCACGCTTGTGCCGAGCGACGAGGTGCTTTACGCATCAAATTGCAAGGTGTACGGCTTCGGCTATGCTCCGGACTACGTGATATCGCAGCCTTACATAGCCATTACGAGGGCATACGAATCCGGAAACGCGTCGATATTGAATTATATCGACGGACATGGATACAACAACACCAATGCATACGCGAGCTATTACGAGACCGGAAACTCGTTCCTTTACTCTGTCGGAATAAATTCCACCGATGCGTGGATCATAAAATATAATGCAACAGACACTGCAAACGTCCTGTATGCCGCGATGGGAACCAACGGGACAATACTAGCCACATCGGTGGTTAATGCGAGCAATTATACCGATTCGATAAACTGAGAGTCAAGCAAAAACCGTTTATACTGATACTTTTATTTGTTCCAAAGTATTGCTATTTTTACCAATATATCTTTATTTTACTTTAATACAGGCATTTAGAAGAGTACATGATTCTGGACTACAATTAATATTTTGCCTAACAAAAGGCTTTTAAAGCTTATCAGAGAAATTTTTTCGACCAAAAAAAGGCGATCTGAATGAGCGACTTCGTTAACAACATACTGGGTGGAAACGCTTCGACGAGCGAAACACAGGAGATGGGGTCTTCCCAAATAAAAATAATAACGGCAGGATTTGGAGGAGGCGGAAACAACATAGTGAACAGGCTGGTGAAAGCGGGAGTTAAGGGAACCGAATTTATAGCTTTCAACACTGACTACCAGCATTTCAAGATAATCGACGACAGAATCAACAAGATACTGATAGGAAAAACCCTGACCAGGGGCCTGGGCGCAGGAGGCGACCCGCTTCTGGGCGCGAAGGCTGCCGAAGTCGACAGGCCTTTGATAGAAAAGGCGTTTGAGGGAGCACAGCTTGCATTCCTATGTGCAGGAATGGGCGGAGGAACAGGAACAGGATCCATAAAAGTGGCTGCGCAGATTGCGAAGGAGCAGGGCGCGATAGTAGTTTCTATGGTAACGTACCCGTTCGACCTTGAAGGGATAAGAAAGGTAAAGGCCGAAGAGGGAATACAGGAGCTTAGGAAGTACTGCGACAGCGTCATAATCATAGACAACAACAGGCTGGTAAAGCTGGTGCCAAACCTTCCGATGAACGAAGCGTTCGCCCTTGCGGACGAGGTTCTTGCGAAGGCAATAGGAGGGCTTGTATGGACAATAACGCAGCCGAGCCTGATAAACATAGACTTCGCAGACGTAAGGTCCATAATGGGCAACGGGCAGGTAGGCTTTATTGCAGTTGGAAGCGGCAAGGGCACAGACAAGGTCAACATAGCTGCAGAGTCTGTTTTGAAGAACAAGCTTCTTGACGTAGACTTCGAAAACGCTAAGGGAGCCCTTATACACATATCCGGAGGCGCGTCCCTGACAATAGGCGATGCGATAAAAGCTGGAGAAATCATAACCGACAGGATGGACCCGAAGGCCAACATAAAATGGGGCGCGAGGCTGATACCAGGTTACGATGACCAGATCGAGATAGTGGCGATAGTCACTGGCGTAAGGGGCAGCAGCATAGTAGGCAAGCTTGAAGAAAAAAGGCAGAGCTCGTACTCTGACCTGGAGATGATAGGCTAATCGGTGGGCAAATGAACAACTTTGATATGGACGATGAAGACCTTTTCAGGGCAAAGATAGCAGTAGTAGGAGCAGGAGGACAGGGCAGCAACCTTGTCAATAGGCTCTACAACAATGGATTGAAGAGCGCTGCAACAATTGCCGTAAACACCGATGCAAAACACCTCAACATGATAAAGGCAGACAAGAAGCTGCTCATAGGAAAGGAGATAACGAGAGGGCTCGGAGCCGGCGGATTCCCGGAAATTGGAATGAAAGCTGCAGAAGCGAGTCAGGGCGAAATCCTGGAAGCGATAAAAGGCTATGACATGGTATTCGTGTCTGCAGGAATGGGCGGAGGAACAGGAGGAGGCTCAGCGCCAGTGATAGCAAAGCTCGCAAAGGAGGAGGGCGCACTGGTCATAGGCTTCGTCACGTACCCGTTCTCGCTGGAAAGAAGCAGGAAGACAAAGGCGGATTGGTCGCTGGAGCAGCTCAGGAAGAATGCCGACACCACTATAATAGTGGAGAACGACAGGCTTTTGAGCTACGCGCCGAACCTTCCGGTGGAAAAATCCTTTGAGCTGGTAGACAACATAGCCTACAACGCAGTAAAGGGGATAACCGATGTCATAACGCTGCCCAGCCTGATAAACATAGACTTCGCCGACCTGAGGGCTGTGCTGAGAGACGGAGGCACTGCAGTCATAAACCTCGGATTCGGAAACGGAACCGACAGAGTACAGAAAGCCATAAAGTCCACGCTGTCGCACCCATTGCTGAACGTAGACATAACCAACGGCAAGAACGCGATGATCCACGTTACCGGAGGCACATCAATGACAATTGATGAAGCAACCAGAATCGGGCGCGGCGTGACCGAGGGAATGGATGCGAAGGCAAACGTGATATTCGGCTCCAGGCTGAGCCCTGAGATGAACGACCAGATAAGAGTCATGTCAATAGTAACTGGCGTGACGCCAAATCTGAACGGCAGCATCCCGAAAAGCACAAGCACGGAGTACAACACAGAATTCCTTTCGGGAGTTGACAGGATTTATTGATTTGTTTTGGGCGCTGATGCGCCCGTACTTTACATTTTTTGTTTGTTAAGGCACGGCATTATCTAACGTTTATATAACTTTTGTATACTAATCCTATGTACAATCACTATTGGTAATTTTGATGACTGAAGGAGAGATACTTAGAGCTTCGATGAAGGAGATTAAGGTAGGAAGATTCATAGTTATCGATGACATACCGTGCAAGGTAGTCGATATAGAGACCAGCTCGCCCGGAAAGCACGGATCGGCAAAGATGCGCATTACCGCCATAGGCATATTTGACGGCCAGAAGAAGACACTCCTGAAGCCGAGCGATGGCGATACCGAAGTGCCGGTAATAAAGAAGAAAAAGTCGCAGGTGGTATCTGCTACAGATACAACTGCACAGCTTATGGATCCCGAAACCTATGAAGTTTTCGACCTTCCCGTACCTGAAGAACTCAGGGGAAAGCTTGAGTCCGGAACAATGGTCGAGGTTCTTGAAGCAATGGGAAAGAGGGCAATTTCAAGGATACTGGGTAGCAACGAGTGATTTTTATGGAAATTAAAATATCTAACGACAAAGAAAACAAGCTTTTCAAGAGGCGCGAGATAAGCTTCTTGGTTGTAGGAGAGGAGAAGACGCCTTCGGCGGCACAGGTAAAAAAGGAGCTTTGCAAGAAGCTAAACGTCAGCCCTGACGCTACGCTGATAAAGGAGCTTTACCAGGCCTTCGGGGAGAGGATGTGCAGCGGCACCGCAGTATCGTACGAGACAGCAGACGCGATGACACAGAATGAGCAGAAGCACAAGCTTGACAGGAGGGCCAAAGCCGAAAGCAAAGGGCAGAAAGCAGAGGAAGGCGAAAAGAAGGAGTAATGGTGTTTTGAATGGCTGAAAAAAAAGGCAATGAAGCAGGAAAGAAAAAGCAGGCCAAGAAGGCTTACAAGCCTGGCAAGATGTGCCCAAAGTGCGGCTCAAGAATGGCTGAGCATGCGGACAGGTATTCCTGCGGGAAGTGCGGCTATACCGAATTCAAGAGCCAGAAAAAGAGCGGTGCTTGATGGCCTCAAGCAACAAGAGGAGAAGCACAAAGGCAAAACCGCGGAGTTATGCAAAAAGCAAAACAGCACCAAGGAAGGCAGTTCCAAAAAAGGAAATGCCTGAACGGGCATCAATAAGGTACGCATTCTACATACTGCTCCTGGGTTCCATAATCTCGATATTCTTTTTCCCTTACTTGTATGCCGAAGGCATAATCGGCATAAACGCGGCAAATGCAGATTCCAGCATAGGCCTGTCGTTCTTTTTCCCGTTGGTTGTGTTTGCATATCTGATGGCAAAGGGAAAGAACCTGAAGCAGATAATAATAGAGTTGGGATTGTCCAGAAGGGCGATGAACAGGAAGGCGCTAGCTTATGGCATAACGGTATTCCTGGCAATACTGCTCCTTGAATTGGGCATTGGAGCATTCCAGGCAGCCACGCACATATCGCTCCCAACAAACGTCAGGCAGCTGCTTGGAGGGCTTCCTGCTTATTTCTTTGCCTTCGCGGTAATAGTAGCGCCGATAGACGAGGAAATACTCTTCAGGGGATTCCTGGTACCGCGCATAGGGATAATACTGAGCGCGCTGATATTCGGCATACTGCATTTCCTTAGCTATGCATCAATATCTGAGTTTATAGCTGCTTTCGTATTCGGTTTGATAGCAGGCTATGCGTTCAAGCGCACCAGGTCGCTTTATTCGACCATAATACCGCACATACTGGTGAATGTTCTCGGCATATTGGCACTGCTCCTTTGATATGTTTGGTGTATATTATGCAGTTCAGGCTTGTAATAGTTGAGCCACATTACCAGATAAACATAGGCTATATGGCCAGAATAGCGAAGAACTTCGGAGTAAACAGGCTGTGGATAGTCAACCCCAAATGCAGGTACAACGGCAAGAACGCCATAAAGTATTCCAAGCATGCGCATTCCCTGGTAGAAAACGCAAAGATATGCGGGAGCATCGGAGAAGCAACAAGGGGCTTTTCGGTAGTTGGAACCACTGCAATATGGCAGAAGGCTTATTCCGGCATGAGCAATATTTACGAGCTTTCCGATTTCTCTAAGAAGTTCGGATCAGGAAAGATGAACAAGATGGCGTTGGTGATAGGAAGAGACACCACAGGGCTTACAAGCGAAGAGATGTCCGGCTGCGATGCAGTAGTCTACATAGGCGCTAGCGATTCTTATCCGACCCTCAACATATCGCACGCCCTGGCAATATTGCTTTACGCACTTAAGGGCAACATCAGCAAGGCTGCAAAGGAAGATTTCGGCGGCGTTTACGCAGGCAGCAGCGAGATAGAAATGCTGCTAAGGCTTTTTGACAAATTCGTAGAATCCAACGGCAACATAAGGAAAAAGGATATGGTGAAACGAGCATTCAGGCACGTTGTCGAGCGTTCAGGGCCGACCAAGAGCGAGATAGCTACGCTGCTGGTAGCTTTTGGAATAAAAAAGAACAGAAATAGGAAAAAATAGAAATAGCAGGCTCACTTCGGAGGCTGCTTCTTTGTCTTTATTATCTTGACCTTTGCAGGGGTTATCATTATCTTGTCAGCACCGAGCTGCCCTATGTCTCCGTTAATCTTTGAAGTGTATTCCTTCAGCTTCGATATGAGGTCCCTGCGCGTATTCTCCCTCTTCATGAGCTCTGAGATATCTGCTATTATTATGTTTCTCTTGTCAAGCTCAGCCTCTATGAGGGCTATGTCAGCCTCCTCCTTGAGTATAACTGGCTTTACGTAGAAATCAGCGGGCTCGTTCATAACGTCTACGTCTGCCATCTCCTCGGAGTTCATATACTCTTCTATGTCCAGTTCCTTTGAAGTACCAAGATTCTTGCCCATTTTGTCGAAGAAACCCATTTAGTCACCTATCAATAGCTCTAATCGCCTTTCAGTAGCTATTCTATGTTAGTTCTTTTAAATCTTTCTGTAATGCCAGCAGCGATATGACGAGGTATTTGCGCAATAACGCATAGGCAGCCAGTGCCTGCATGTGAAAAGTATTTATATGAGTAAAGGAATAAGATTTAAAAATATGTATTTGTATTCTTATCTAGATGATATACTTAAAGCGCGTTTATGACAAGGTCGACATAAGGGACGGCACACGCATACTTATAGACAAGCTTTGGCCCAGAGGAGTCAGGCGCAGCACCTCCAATATAGACCTGTGGCTCAAGGAAGTCGGCCCTAGCGACGACCTGCGCAAGTGGTTCGCCCACGAGAAAGACAAATGGCCGGAGTTCCGCAGGAGGTACGAGCAGGAGCTGAAGAAGAATCCCGCTTTCGAGAAGCTTGTTGACATTGCTCTGAGCACCGATCCCATAACGCTGCTATATGCTGCCAGCGACAAGGAGCACAACAACGGCGTTGTGCTTTTCAAAATGCTCAACAAGCGCATAGAGCAGATTAAGAAGGCAAAATGAGCCTTCAGAAAAGCTTGTAGTGCTCCTTCATCATGCACCTGTTCATTATGAAAAGCAGGCCGTTGTCTTCGGCTATCTTTTTTGCTTCGTCGTTGAATATGCCCTCCTGCAGCCACAGCACCTTTGCCTTTATCTGGACTGCCTGGCGTGCTATTTCCGGCGTTTCCGGAGATGGCCTGAATACGTCGACAACATCAACTGGAAACTTTATGTCAAGCAGGCTTTTGTACGCTTTTTCTCCCAGTATAGTATCTGCACTGGGGTTTACCGGTACAATCTTGTAGCCTGCCGACTGCATGTATTCGGGAACGTCATGGCTCGGCTTTCCCTCGTTGCGCGAACATCCTACAACTGCTATCACGTGATATTTGGAAAGTATCTCGTATGCCGTTTTGTCGGCTTCGTCTTGTGTTGCCATTTCAATCCCGATTACTTATCTATGATTATTTAAATAAAGGTGTTTTTTATTTTATAATTTAGCTTTTTTCATGCAAAAGATGAATCGGTGTAATTATGGATGATTATGACGTTGTAGTGTGTGGTGGAGGGCCCGCAGGGATCGGCGCCGCGTTTAGCGCTGCAAACATGGGGCTTAAGACTGCAATAATAGAAAGGCATTTCATGCTCGGCGGAAACTGGACTAACGGATACGTTCTTTCAGTTCTCGGCATGTACACATATGACGGCGAAAACAAGATAGTTGGAGGAATAGCTGACGAGGTAATTGAAGAGCTTAAGAGGAACGGCGGCACAGAAGGGCAGGCAGGCAACTTCGTCCCGTTCAGGCCGGACGAAATGAAGCTTACTCTTGATATGCTTGCGGAAAAGAAGGGCATAACGGTTTATTACGGCAGCTTGGTAAAGGGTGCGAAGAAGGACGGAAATCGCATATCTTCCATATATGTTTCCGGGAAGAGCAATATCGAAGCCAAGGGAAAGTTTTTTGTCGATTCTACGGGAGATGCGGACATAGCATTTTATTCCGGGGCAAAAACCATGTCAGGAATGGAAAACTCTGGAATACACCAGCAGGCAACGCTTCCTTTCAGAATAGGCAATATAAATGAGGAGAGGATAATCCTGTTCGGCATAGAGCACCAGAATTTTATATCGGTTAAAGTTAACGAGAAAGGAAGACTCGAGCGCTTCAGGGTACTTCCTGATTTCGTTAAGCTAGCAAAGGAAAAATACGGGCTTTACCTGCCTTATGCAAATGCCGAATTCATGTTCAATACGAGCAAAAAGGGCGAATTCGTATGCAATGCCACTCACGTAGACATAAACGATTTTACGGACGGCAACCAGATGGCGAAAGCGATAGAAGACGCGAGAAAGCAGGTTCTTTCCTCGATTGAGTTCTTTACCAAGGAGGTCAGCGGATTCGAAGACGCTTATCTCATAGATTCGGCGCCGTCTATAGGCTTGAGGGAAACCAGGAGAGCAGTAGGAGAATACGTGCTTAAGATGGACGACGTTCTGAACAATGCCAGGTTTGAAGATGCAATAGCCAGATGTGGACATCCTATAGAAGTGCATGATCCGAGCAAAGGAGTACTTTATACGCACCTCAAAGGAGGCGACGGCTCCTTTTATGAAGTGCCTTATCGCGCCATAGTAGTAAAAGACATAGACAACCTTTTCGCCATAGGAAGATGCCTTAGCGCAGAGTTCTACGCCCAAGCAAGCGCAAGAGTTACTGGCACTGCAATGGCAATGGGACAGGCTGCTGCATCTGCGGCTAGGATGGCAATAGACAAGGAGCTCAAAGCAAAAGATGTTCCGATAAAGGAACTGCAGGAACTGCTTAAAAAGAACGGTGCCATACTTTAAGTTCTACCGTCCATATATGAGGCACGTTGAGAGCCTTGCGGCATGGATCAGGGATACAAAAAATAAAAAGAAAGGGCGCAATTGCACCCTTTTGTATTTCATCAGCTTTTTCTCTTTCTTCCGCGTGCCGCAGAGCTTACCTTTGCTGCAACCTTTTGGACCAGCAGTGTAGGCGACAGAATCATTGATATGAACTCCAGCACAAGCACTGCAGTCACGCCAATCGCTATCGTCGAAAAGCTGCCGAAGTATCCGCCCAGTATCACTGGAACGAATGCCACGCCGAGGTTCGTAAAGACGCTGTACATCGATGTAGCAAATCCTGCCTGCGCGGGATCGGATACGTAGTTTGTTGTCGATGTCATTGCCATGGACCAGTAGGCGTTTCCGAAGAAGCCGAACAGGAAGAATCCTGCAGCTATTGCAGCTATGGCGCTAGTGTACGAAAGCCCTAGCACCATGAGCAATGTAGCAGCGAACATCAGCACTCCCGTAGATATCAGGCCGAGCCTGAACTGCTTGTATTTCTCAAACAGAGGAGGCAGTATTATTGCACCGAGAGCCGAGCCGAGGAATGCAAGCCCACCCATAAGCCCGCCATACGACAGTGCGCTTGCCACGCTGAACTTGTGAAGCAGCAGCACCGTAGACGCTACGCCACCGAACATAACAGATACGGCAGATATGGAGAGACCCACGTACCAGTTCTTTATCATTCCAGGCTTGAACGAGCCCTTAAGCGATTTGCCCTTATAGAATGTAGGATATCCCTTTATTCCTATTCCTATCCATATCGCAGCTATTATGGCCAGGACTACCGTAGTCCACAGCGCACCGGACAATCCGAATGCCCCAAATATGCCAGGGCCGAGGAATGCGCCAAATGCCATTCCGAGGAACAGCATACCTACGCTTATTCCTATCACTGTGTGCGCCTTTTCCTTGAATATGGAATCCGCAACCGTGCCTACCGGCGCCATTGCAAGCGGATACGCTATTGCAGCGATTATGCCGGTTATTAGAAATGCGACATAGTTAGGAGATATTGCTCTTCCTATGAGCCCTATTACGGATATTATGGCTGCAGAATACAGAGCTGCTTTCACGGTGAATTTTGCCGATATGTACCCTGCAAGCAAGCCAAGGACAACCATCGTATATCCGTATGCCGATATCAGAAGTATTATTGACGTTAGGTTTACTCCAAAAACTTTGCCCAATATGGGAACCAACGGAGACAGTATGAACCATCCGAACCCTATTGTAAACAATAGGAACCAGTATGGAGCCAGTTTAGACCAATTTCCCATTTTCACACCATTCTTACAAAGATTTTACATGCGTATTTGTTTATATAATAGGGTTGGATATGTTTAAAAATGCTTGGCAGACAACAAATACATGGTATCCTATATGTATGTAATCGTAGACACAAGCTCAATGCTGTTCGCAATGGAATCAAGGAAAAGCGCAATAGACACCGTGGAGCTGAAGTACCCCGGAAAAGGCATATTGATATCCAAGGGAGTCATAAAGGAGCTCTCAGGCATAGGTAGCGGAAAGGGCAAAAGAGCTGCCACGGCCAGGTCATGCCTTGAAATACTAAAACTTAAAAATGTTAAAGTAGATAGTAATACAGGAAACGTTGACCGCTGGATACTCTCAAGGGCGGGAGAAAGCGACATTTATTGCGTTATTACGAACGATACGGAGCTCTTTAATAGGCTGCGCTTCAAAAATATAGCAGTCTTCAAGCTTTCAAGAAATGGAATACTCAAGTAGATGGTGAAATAATGTACTATAATTATTCGATAAAAGACACGTTCAAAATGGCTCCGGAGTACTTTGACGATGATATAGAGGACGTGGCAGTCGAAGTGCTCAGGAACAAGTACGAAGGCACCATAGACAAGGACCTTGGCGTGATCATAGCAGTTTACAATGTCAGGGACATAAGCGACGGGATGATTTACCCCGGAGATCCTGCGACACACCACGAGGTTACGTTCGACATACTTACGTACATGCCAAAAGTGGACGAGATAGTGGTCGGAGAGGTATCGGAGCTCATAGACTTCGGGGCATTCGTGCGCATAGGGCCCATGGAAGGGCTTGTCCACGTTTCGCAGATAACCGACGAATTCATTTCGTTGGACAAAAAGATACCCGCTTTCGTTTCCAAGAGGAGCGGAAGGAACCTCAAGAAGGGCGACGTAGTATATGCCAAGATTTCAACGGTCAGCATGAAAAATTCCGTAAAGGATTCAAAGATAGCGCTTACGATGAAGTCTGACGGGCTTGGAAAGCCGGAATGGTACAGCTCGGCAATGCAGAACAAGGAGAAAGGGCAGAAGAAAAGCAAGGCAAAGAATTGAGTGATTTCAATGGAAGAAATGGTATGTAGCAATTGCAGGCTTATAATAAGCCACGGAGACAAATGCCCGCTTTGCGGGAACTCGAACCTTACAAGGAGGTGGAGCGGCTACCTGATAGTGCTAAACGCAGACATGTCAGAGATTGCAAAGAAGCTTGACATAAAGGTCAACAGCGTCTTTGCGCTCAACATAAAGGATTGAACTTTTAAGGGCAGGCAGTATTTTTACTGCTCGCCTTTCTCTTCTTCTTTGCTGTCCTCTTCATGGCTGTGGGCGTGCTCCTCCTCGGAATGCCTTGCGTATTCCTCCCTTATGTATACCTTCTGCAGGCTTTTCATATATGCCAATATCGATGCAACGAGGCTGGCCCTGTTGACGAAATAATCGGCGTTTTTCTTTACTTCATCGGAATAGAATATTTCTATCTCGTCCTTCCTGATATCTATCTTTGATGGCTCTACATCATAGGTCTTTGAAAGGGACTTCACCTTTTCCTCATCTGAATCGACCTTTTTGACTACCTTTACTTCGTATTTTATCTTCTTTCCAGCGTCCGGGTGATTCGCGTCCACGACTACCCTGCCCGAGCCAACGCTCACCACAGTTACTGCAACGTTGTCCATGTTGAGCCTCATGCCGGGGTATGGGTTAATGTTCTGGGCCTTGAACTGTGAAAGAGGCATTACCTTTACAAGATCAGCGTTCCTCTCGCCGAAAGCGTCTGCCGGCTCAAGCACGAATGATTTCTCTTTGTTCAGCTCCATGCCCTTGAGCTCGCGCTCCAAGCCCTTGACCACGGCACCTGAGCCCAGGATAACCAGGGCGGGACCGTATTTTATGTCTTTGTTGTATATGTCGTTGTCCTTGGCTGTCTTCTCGTCCGTTGTCGCAAGCACGCTGTTGTCCGAATCGTTGCGTGCCGTGTATTCTATCTCTAGGAAATCACCATCGTTGAATGCCATATCTACACCTAGCAGAATAATTTATGCCGAATAACTATAAAAAGCTTTCAAGGATAATACTTAATATTATAACAGCACAAGTCTACCTAAAGGCTTGTGCAAAAGGTCTATTTTATGGGAGAACAGAAAAGGAAGCTGGAGGCCAAGAACACCATACTTTTCTTAGGCTCGCTGGTAGTGGCGATAATGTTCATAACTTCGTACGCGGCGTCGGGAAACAGCAGCAACAGCAGCACCACTACAACCGTGGCTTACAACTATAGCGGGGCAGTCCCTATGACGGGGACCGCCAATGCCATAGTGGCAAATTATACTGATTCTCCTACAATAACCATATCAAGCTCTTCATACAACTCCAGCGAGCTCGCGGTAACGAACTACCTGAACAGTTTGGAAAACAACGGGGCAATAATAACCTATTCGCCCAGCGGCAACCAGTTCTCCGTGCTGCTCAACAATAGCATGAGCGCATACGAGCTGCAGGAAGAGCTTTACAGCAGGTTCGGCAGCAATGCCACAGTAAGCGGCACAGTTTACATAAGGCTGCCTAAAACCGTAAGGATGTATGAAGGCACGCAGGGCTTTACGCTTAACGCACCGACTTCGGAGTACGCCGTCAAAATAAGCCCGCTGCCAAGCCTCGGCAGCAACGCGAGCGTCCACATACTTGCACTCATAAGCTCAAAGGGACAATTCCTGCCCAACCAGACAGAGGTAACGGTGCTGGGCTGAGCTCCGGACCGCAGGTGATTTGAAATGGCAAGCGATGGCCTTCATGAGCTGATAAAGAAGCACGCGCTCAAGAATGCCATGGATTACGGAAAGGCTGATCCGTCCATAGTTTTGAACAAGACAATAGCATCGGCAAAGAAGGAAGGCGTTGCGATACCGCAGCTCAGGGCCGAAATAGAATCCGTGGTCAACGAAGTAAATTCGATGAGCAGGGACGAGCTTGAGAAAAGCTACGAAGGGTATTCCGCGGAATTCGAAAGCGCCGACAGGGAGAAAAAGGAGAAAAGCGCAAAGCCAAGGATGGTTCTCGAAGGCGCCGTGGAGGGCGATTTCGCCACCAGGTTTCCTCCAGAGCCCAACGGATATTTGCATATAGGCCATGCGAAGCCGCTGTTTCTCGAAGCGGCATTTAGGGACATATATAAGGGTAAGCTTTTTCTGTATTTTGACGATACCAACCCCAAAAAAGAGAAGCAGGAATACGTTGACGCCATAAAGAAGGATCTCGAATGGCTCGGCGTTAAATTCGACAAGGAGTACTACGCCAGCGACAGCGTGCCCAAGACTTACGACCTATGCAGGAAGCTTATAAGAGAGGGAAACGCCTACGCGTGCTCTTGCAGCGCAGAGGAGATAAAGAAGCTTAGGTTTGAGGGCAGGGCTTGCGCGCACAGAGACAGGCCAGCGGATGAAAGCCTTGAAATATTCGAGAGCATATTGGCTAACAGCTACACGAAAGATGACGTGGTAATAAGATTCAAGGGAGACATGAGCGCGGCCAATACGACCCTCAGGGACCCGAACATATTCAGGATAGTGAGGGAAAAGCACTACAGGCAGGGCGACAAGTATGTCCTATGGCCGACCTATTCTTTCAATACTCCGATAAACGATTCCATTAACGGAGTCACAGACGTGATACGGAGCAAGGAGTACGAATTGGGGGACGAGCTTTACAGGATGATGCTCAAAGCGCTAGGGCTCAGGTTGCCGAGGCTGCACCTTGAGGCCAGGCTCAACATAGAGGGCAACGTGACTTCAAAAAGAAAGCTGGTAGAATGGATAGGCAAGGGCTTGATCACGGGATTCGACGACCCAAGGCTGGTAACGATATCCGCTTTGAGAAGGCGTGGCATAGTGCCCGCAGCAATAAAGGAATTCGTACTCAGGCAGGGCATGAGCAAGGTAGACAGCACTATGAGGCTGTCCATGCTGCTGGACGAAAACAAGAAGCTTGTAGATGAGAAGGCCAGGAGGCTTTTCTTCGTCACGGAGCCTGCCGAGCTCAACTTTAAGGATGGCAGCATAGGGAACGTAAGCATACCGCTGCATCCAAGCAACGAAGGGCTTGGAAGCAGGGATTATTACATAAAAGGCAGCCATGTGATGATAAACAGCGAGGATGCGGAGAATTATTCCGGAAAGGAAGTAAGGCTTAAAGGTATAGGGATTGTCAGGATTGAGAACAAGGACAATGCTTATTATGCCGAGCGTGTAGCTGAAAAGAAGGGCTACGTAAACACAATACAGTGGATACCCGATGATTCGCTTGATGCAACAGTAGTGATACCTGGAAATCCTGCAAATTCGGAAGAAGAATTCGACCCGGAAAGCCTCAAGGAGATAAAAGGAAAAATAGAGCCTTATGCTTTAAAGATAGATAAAGGCGAAGTCGTCCAGCTCGAAAGATTCGGATTTGCCACCATGGACAGCAAAGCACCGATGAGCCTCATATTCATGACGAAATGATTCATATTTTGCCGAAGCTCATTATGTCGTCATGCAATGCCAATGCGGAAGGAGTGCTTATGTATTTTATTGCCTCTCCAACGAGCGCCTTTGCATCGGGTATTTTGCGAAGCTTGAAAAGCGCAAGAGACGCGTAGTACAGCGCGCCAACCGAGAAGCTTTTCTTTGTGAGCAGGGATTCTGCATGCATGAGCGACTCCTCATAGAGCCCGTTGAGATTGAAAAGAAGCATCTTGGCGTAGCTTGAAGCCAGGGTGTTTCCCATTTCGGAAAGCTCGTTGAGATAATGCTTTGCCCCGGCCTTGTCCTTGAGCTTGAAGCTGGCTATGAATTGCAGGAACGTAGTGTCAAGGGCCTTTGAATCTGCAGACACCTTGCCAGCTTCGCTTATCGCTTTGTAGAGCGAGAGCCTGGAATCGGCATAAAGCTTTGAAGCTGCGGCCCTGTGTGCTGCGTTCTCTTCCATGAAGCCCGGCTTATCGTAGCTTATGAGCGAAGTCTCGTTGTTCGAAGCGCTGAGCAGTATTATCCCCTTTAAGTATAGGAACCATGCGCTCTTGGATGCAGCATATGCGCTGTCGCATGATGAAACCGCGGCATTATAATCCTTGGATGAATAGCTTTGGCCTATTGCCGAAACTGCCTGGGACAGCGCTCCGCTGCTTGTTTCCGAAATTTTCTTGTGTATCAGGGCTTCGCACCACGAGCAGACGCAGTGGTCCGACAGGGATATTGTCTTGGCGCCGCAGTAGGGGCACTTTATCAGCATGCCGGAAGACGCAGCATATGATGCCACCAAAGCGGCGTTCTTAACGTTCAAAAACCATCACCCTAATTGCATACCTGTCTAATTGTCAAAAGGGTTATTTATCTTTTGCGCAATACGGCAAACATGTGCAGCTCGTCGTAAGGCTCGATGCTCACCTTTTCCAGCAGCTCGTAAGCCTCGGCAACCTTTTTGAGTTCTGAATCGAAGACTTCAGATGGTTTTCTTCCGACGTCTATGCTCTGCGATTTTATTATGAAGTAGGCAAATCCCCCCTTCTTGAGGAACTTTGAATTTTCAAGCAGTATGCCAGACTGGTCGCGCGAAGAAACGTCCTGGTATATCACATCGCATTCGGATACGTAATCCTTGTATTTCGCCGTGTCGCCCGCGTCGCCCAGTATTGGCAGCATGTTCTTCCTTTTCTCGCAGACCCTTATGAGCTGGCGCATGTTCCTGTCCGAAAGCTCTATGCAGTATACGGAACCGTTGGGCCCAACTATGTCGCTTACGTGGCTGGCGGTTGTGCCTGTGGCTGCGCCAAGGTAAAGCACCTTCGAGCCTGGCCCTATGTGCATTTCCTTCATGCCGTTCATTATGGCTGCTGATAGCTTGCTCCTGTACGGATTCCACAGCCTGTACTCCTTGGCACCTATCGTAACCAGCTCCTCGCTGTATGCCTTTGAGCCCCTGACCATGTTTTCCGTTGCGAGCTTGCCGCCTATTGAAAATACTCCATTGAAAATCTCCTTTGGCTCCAATTAACCACCAATTCGTCAAAATGCCTCAGAGTGTTTTAACTAGCAAGGATAATAGCGTTTGCCGAACCCAGTCACGTGCCCATGCTTCTCCACGCCTTTTCTATCAGCTGTGTTATGTACTCATCCCTTATCTCCTGCACTTCGTCTTCCGAAAGATCGGACATTTCTACGCCGCGCTTTATTCCCTTCTTGCGCAACATCGAGAGCAGAAGCCTCTGCGCCTTCTCATAGAAGGCATTGGCTTCGTTTGGCCTCTTCTCCCTGAAAGAGCGCCGGGCCCTTTCCAGGTACATAGAAGCCCTCTTAAGCCTCGAAAGCTCCCTTCCCGATTCCGACCGCGTGGAACAGGCATGCACGCGTTTCAAACCGCGCAAGCCATGCACCATTACACAATCTCAAAACAGGATTAAATAACTTCCTAATTCAATTATTAAACGGCGATTTTGGACATGTCTGAGAACATTGTTCTTGAAAAGTTCATGTATGACCTGCTGCCGCTTGCGATGTCGCAATACAGCGAAAAGGACACCGTGGAGGGCTTTGCAAAGAGCGTAAAGGAGGTCTTCGGGATAGACACGGCTAGCTTGAAAAAGCTGGATTCGTTCGGAGAGGAAAACGGAGGAGTATACGGCTACGTGGCCAACACAAAGAAGGTTTATATAGACAACCAGCTCAGCGATTATTCTGAATTCCCGCAGCTGATAGGCTACAGGAACCTGGGCTATTCGAGCTGTGCCATACTTCCGCTCATGGTTGGAGGCAGGATAATAGGAGTTCTTGAGCTGCTTTCGAAGATGGAGAACAGGTTCAGCAAAGAGATCCTCAACAGCCTTTCAATAGGCGCAGCTTTCATAGGCTTGGCCGTCGGCTATTCGGGGGAAGCTTCAAGGAGCAGGAATCTCGCCGCTTATTTCGACTCCGCTTTCAGCAGCGGATCCGCCAACATGCTGGTTTCACAGACCGGCAAGGTAATAAAGGCCAACAAGAAGGCAATGGCGCTCTTTAGGATAAGCCAGTCGGAAAGCGTTGACGTGAAAAACATACTGGGGATGGAGTTTAAGGAGCTAAGGGCGATGCAGCCCGACATACCGATAAGAAGGCTCATTCAAGTGAACGGGGAGAAGCACGTTTTTGAGGTAAACGCTTCGAGCATAAACCAGGTAACTGCTTACGTGTCGCTCGTTGACGTTAGCGACAACGAACTTGTCAACGGCATAAGCGATAGCATAGACGGCACAGGCAAGGCAGTCGCGCTGAGCCTCGACAAGGAATTCAAAGTAATAGGCGGCTTCGGAAGGCTGGGAAAGTGGGACAGCATAGACGGAATGAACATCAAAAGCCTAAAGCTTGGCGACATGATTCCGGCATCGGACTACGCTTCGCTTGGTGCCGCGCTGAAATCAAAGGGAAGGGCGATGGTAAAGACCGACGTTTCCATAGGAGGCTACAGGGAAAAGACGTACATGTCCCTATCGAAAACTGCGTTCGGATACATGTGCATAATGCTGAGCGCAGAGCTCGAGGAATCGGTAAGGATACTTTCCAACAACCTCAAGGACTTCATAGACGTGACTTCCGACATAACCTTCGTAGTGGACCAGAACGGCACGATAACTGATGCGAACATGCCGATAGAACAACTGCTCGGCTATCAGAAAGAGCAACTGCTCGGCAGGGACATAAGGTCCCTTTACTCCGAAGAGGACACTCTGGACAGGGACCTTTCATACGTCAAGAGCGGAGGCAAGGTCGACGGAAGCTACGTAAACCTGAAGAAGAGCAATTCGGAGCTTCTGCCCGCAACACATTCGGTAAGGCTGTTCTTCGACGGCGATTCGTATTTCTACGCAATAATGGTAAAGGAGCTTGAGACCAAGCGCAGGATAGACGACCTCGAGCAGTCCAACAGGAAGCTGGAGGGCCAGTCGAAGAGCCTCAAGATGACAAGCGACCTCAAGTCCCAATTCATATACAACATATCCCATGAGCTGAAGACCCCGCTGACAAACATAAAGGGGTTCGCCAAATTGCTCAGGGAGGGCGAATTCGGGGCTCTTAACCCCGACCAAAAGGAGTACATTGACACCATACTCGACGAGGCAGATAGGCTCATGCTAATAATAACGCAGGTTCTTGATGCTGCAAAGCTCGAAGCCAACAAGGTAAAGCTCGATATAAAGGAGGTCAACCTTGCAGAGCTCTCTGGCAACCCGAGCATAAAGGCAATGGAGGAATCCGCCAAGAACAAGGGGCTGGGATTCTCGTGGACTGTCGATTACGACGTGCCTGCGATAACGGCAGACCCGAACAGGCTCATACAGGTGTTCGTGAACCTCATAGGCAATTCCATAAAATTCACCGAAACGGGAAAGATAACGGTTCATGTGTCAAAGTACAGCAAGCGCAGCGTGATGTGCGAGGTCATTGATACCGGAATAGGCATAAGCGACGAGGACAAGAGAAAGATATTCAAGAAATTTTACCAGGCTTCCAAGAAGGGGCTATTGAAGCCGGACGGCACCGGTACCGGACTCGGCCTTGCGATAACAAAGGAGATAATTGACCTGCACAGGGGGCGCATAAAGTTTGACTCGACGCAGGGCAAGGGAAGCAGGTTCTATTTCACCATACCCATAAGCCAAAATTCATACGGAAAGAGAAGAAAGAAAGAGTAGCTGCAGCTTGACGATTTTACGGAATGTATATGCCGCACGCGCCTCCAATCCTGACTGCGCTGAGATATCCCTGATACAAAGTACTCTCGTTAGTACCTGCAAATATCCCTGAATATGTAACGTTGCTGATGGCACCATCCGAAGAGTTTATTATCATTGAAAGTGCGGTCCCGGTAGTTATTGTGCTCTTGCTTATGGTAGTATAGTTTGCCCTGTATATTGGGCCCGAAACGTCGTTAAGCGCATAGGACATATTGAATGGCACGAACGCGCTCACGTTTTTGTATGTCTGTGGACCAGATGGAGGAACACCGTAATTGTTGGATTCGTAAGTCTTGTTGTAAAGCGAAGAGGTGCAATAGGATGTGTTATGGTAGAGCTCCGAATAGTTTTCCATTAGTGAGTAGTATTTGCTCGCCTGCAGCGCTGAGAGTGCTTTGGAATAGCCGTTGGGCTGCGAAGCCGTTGTGGTAATGGTCGTGGCTACCGTTGTAGTGGTAGTTGATCCAGACTTTGTAGAGTTTGAGCTTTTTGGAGGTGTAGGCGATATTGTGCTTGTCGTAGTCGCGCTTGAGTTTGTTGATACTATCCTTATCAGTGTGGAGTCTGGAGCCACAGCTGCAGATTGGCTTATCGTTATGAAACGGACGAGAGCCGAAGTGCCGTTTACCGCCAGCAGCTCCACGCCTATGTCCGCGTACTTGGACATGTAATTCGCGTGTATCGTAGTATCCTTGCTTAGCGATACGGCCATGAGCGGATTTACGAATGAAGGCTGCTTGGATATGTAAAGCGTGCTGCCGGAACCCATGTATGCCGCATACTCTACACCTCCAAGTATGAATACCGTGCCGTTGGAGCTTATAGTCACGTTGCCGGATGAGCCGAGATCCTGAACGCCCCTATATGTCAATGCGTATAGGGCTATGGCTATTATGATTATCGCGATTATTAGGTATATCGCAAGGCCCTTGACGTTAGTCTTGCGATGGGCGTGATGTTTTGGATTACCGGAGGCCATGTTTAAGAATTGCAAGGCAAATCTTTTAATGCTTGCTTTGCGGGGTTTTCAACGCAGAAAAGGCGGCGATTATGGCCATTGGCAAGATATAATATACTTTTTGTTGATTTATTATTCGGTGACCTTTATGGATGAATTTCATGACTTTTCCGAAGAGATTCTGTCTATTATAAACGATAAGCAGCAGATAGCGTACAGCGAGCTGAAGGACAGATCTTTTGGCATGGGCATCTCGCTCGAGCAGCTGAACGGTTCGCTAAAGGAGCTGGAGAACACGAAGGCCATCGCATCAAGGAGCAATGGAGGCATAATGACCTATTACGTTCTTCAGGAGGACAAGCAGCTAAGGAAGGTGCTCATTGTAGAGGACGACAAGAATATAAACAAGCTCATGGCGCTTTCCCTTGGAAAGGGATTCGAGATAATGCAGGTCTATGACGGGGGCGAAGCGATAGGCGTTGTCAAGGGGAAAAGGCCCGACTTGGTAATACTTGACCTTATGCTGCCGCACATGAACGGGCAGGATATATGCAATACGATAAAGAGCGACAAGGATATCAGGGATACTACGGTGATATTGGTGAGCGCAATGGACCCCACCAACAACAGGTTCACCGCACTCAAGAATGGCGCAGACTATTACATAAAGAAGCCTTTTGACCCTATAGAACTCAGGAGCCTTGTGACCCTCTTTCTGAAAAAGAAAGGCAAAAGGTTCGACCCGCTGATAGACCTTCCGGACGAGGACAGAATATCGCGTGAAATAGAGCATTCGCTTAAAGAGGGGGAGCAATACGTCATAGGCACGATAAGGATAGACAACTTCGGAGAATATGCCAAGCGCTTCGGGGAAAAGTCCGGCATAGTAATACTAAGGCTCATATCCCAGCTGCTGCAGGACATAATAAAGAATTCGGGCAGCGGAGTTTTTGTTGGCTTCTTGAACAGCGACCAGTTTGTAATTGCAGGGATGCAGCAGAATGTCAACGATGTAATTTCCGGCATACAGGCCGAATTTACGGCTGTTCTGCCCTTCATACTGCAGGATGAAGGCTTCAGGCAGATGGACCTCGACATAGAGAGCCTTTTTGAATCCAAAGAGGTGCCCAAGCTTTCCCTCGTTTACAACGAGATAGGCAAAAGCGACCTTAAGAAGAGGCGCAGCGAAATATTGGAAAGCAAGACGGAGGGCCAGGGAGACATAGGCACTTATACCTACGAAGAACTGCAGAAGCTGTTCGGCAGCTCTGACCTTGACGTAGTAATAACAAGGGATTCGAATGGCGTTAGGCTCCAGGTGGGAAAAAATGCGTCGGAAGCTGGCAGGTAGATTTGGCGAGGGTATAAGGGCGCAGATGTCGCTTGACTTCATAATATCCTACGGTGTAGCCTTCATAATAATCTCCGCTGCAATTTACATAATAATGACGAGCGGCATATTCAACCCTACAGTAATACCTGAAAACTGCGTACCTTCGCCTTCATTCGTATGCGATTCATACGGGATAAATACCACAGGGGCAATGGTAATAAAGCTGTCGCAAGCAACCGGCGGCACCATAAACGTGACGGGAGTTGCATGCGCTGTAAATTCTAACTCTACTGACGAAAACCTGCCAGAGACTGGCAACATAAATATCCTTGGGTATTCCGGGGACAGTGGAAGCTACCCTCCCGGGACATTCACTTCCAACGGCGTAATAGTATACAGCGACGGCTACGGTATCCTCAACGCGTACTGCTATGCCACCAATGGTGCCATAGACTCCCAGCCCCTTGGAAACAGTTTTACTGGCTACATATTCATAAATTATACGACAAGTGGATTGCCTTCCCAGCACACTTTAATAAAGGTTGCATCAGTAACAATGAAATATACTTGACCACGTTGGCTTTTGCATGTTGAGGAGCGTTGTTTTAATAATGTTTTTTGCGCTGCTTGCATTGGGCGCAGTGAGCTTCGCTGCCGGAACATATGTGAACATTACGGAGCCGTACAACGCAACAGTAACGAGCAACGGGAGCATTTACCTTGGAAAAGCAGGCCCAGGGCAGACGTTCTCTGTAACCATATCGTCCCTCACAACCAACGGCACAGGGGCTGTCTTCAGCAGGGGATGGAACAAGCTCGTGGTTACCAGCTACCCCAAGGGCTGGGTCGTAAAGAATTCGGCTCTCTACCGCTCCACGCTCACAATCGACATAACCCCTTCTCCTCAAGCAGCCAACGGCACGTATAAGCTTGAATTAAGCGCCGTCAACATAGGAAATTATTCCAAGATAGGCTCGCTCAACTTTGTGGCATACGTCAACATAACTCCAAATGTATTCAGGATGAGCGTTGCACCGGAGAAGGTTTATGGCAGCCCCGGTGAGCCGAAGAGCATTACGGTAACGATAAACAATACAGGAGTCTCAGACAGCCCGTTCATAATAAACGTCTCTGGAATACAGGGCGTGCAGCTTCAGCCAGAAACCGTTATAGCACTTCACCACACTAGCGAGACCTTCAAGTATGCTATTTTTGCGAGGACGCCCGGGCGGTATACCCCTACTGTCAATGTAAGCTCGCTTGAGAGCCCTCTGGTAAGAAAATCAGTAGGCATAAATCTTGACATAAAGCCAAGCCTGCTTGACGATTATTACGCAATCGGCCAGGGCTCGCCAATATTTCCGATAATATACGAGCCTTCCTACGTGCTTATGTACGTGATAGGGCTACTGTCAAAACTCTGATGGTGTTTTTTTGGAAAAGAAAGAGAAGAAAGAGCCTAAGGCCATATATGTGAATCCGCTGCAGCTTGAGGACAAGCTCGACATAGGCAGGCTTGCCTATACCATGGGACAGGAGGTAAAAGCCATTTACGCAATGGACATAGGAGGAAAGCGCTCCGTTTTTCTCCTGGGAGAGTTCATAGGGGAGACAAGGATGCTTTACTACTTTCCAGAAGAAACTTCTGGAAGCTATGCGGTTTACAGCCCAAAGAACGAAAACGGAGTTGAAAGCTTCGAAATTACCGGCAGGCTTACGGCATATGCAAGCCTGGGCGTATCGCGAATTCCGATAATAGAGCTGGACAACAAGAATTTCAAGACCAAGGAACCAAAACCTGAGGGCATACTTTATGTAAAGGCAAAGAAATACGAGGATATAGTCAATGCAGTCATAAGCGGAAACATAAACGGCGACGGCATAGGCATGGTTTACAAATTCCGCTATGAAGGCAAGACTTATATCGGCTCTTTCGAGATAATAACTGACGACAAGAAGGTATTCGTATACGCAGAGACTGAGGACTTCGACGGATCCTTCTATGTGTATGATTATTCAAGCGGAAAGATCAGCACTGCGAGAAGCTTTTCGGAGAATTCTTATATTTATGTGCGCATAATTAACCTTGCGGCTCCTATGCCAAACTTCAAGGATTAATTTTTATGCCCGAGTAGCTCAATGGTAGAGCGACTGGCTGTTAACCAGTAGGTTGCAGGTCCGATTCCCGCCTCGGGCGATTCTTTTTATATTTGCACGAATATATCGTTTGATAGAATGGCGGCTTCAAAAAAGGAGGGAGATAAAAAAGTCGGACTTACCAAAGAGGAGCAGGAAGCGATGGTCGAGCGGTTGAAGGAAATCAACAATAAAGAGGACGGTGAAACTGCCGTCATAGCAAAAATAAAGGAGATGCCTGAACCAGATAAGAGCATGGCTATGGAGATACACGAAATCGTAAGGAAGACAGCTCCTGAGCTTAAGCCAAGGACATGGTATGGCATGCCGGCTTACGCAAAGAATGACAAGATAGTGTGCTTTTTCCAATCCAGCAGCAAGTTCAAGAGCAGGTATTCTACCCTGGGGTTTTCAGACAAGGCCATGATGGATGAAGGTGATATGTGGCCCGTTACCTATGCGATCAAGAGTTTGACTGCCAAGGAAAAAGCAATGATAACCGAACTCATAAAGAAAGCAGTGGGCAGATAATCAGGAAACCTGATTCTGGATTTTGGAATTGCCCTTGAAGTTTTTGTACATCCGATATATGTGCCTGGACTCTCCAAGCAGCATGCCTGCGCTAAACGCAAGCAGCAAGTCCACTACCGTGTACCAGAAATATGCGCTTGAAGAATTAGCATATGATAAAAACACTGAAGATGCAGACGCCGTTGGCAATGGAAGCACTATTTCTATGAGCAAACGGACTACGAAGGTGGCGGTCCATATCAAGAAAATTTCATTGGAGCCCCTAAAGCGTATTGCTCCGTCCTTTTCGAAAACCTTGGATTTTATCCCTAGATTTGTCCCGATAATATACCCTATTATGCCGGCAAGCAGAGCAAATGAGAGAACCTCTATGCTGGGAGTCAGAGCCAGAAGAACCAGCGTCAGAAACGCGTACAGCACAGGCCTTGTAAATATCCTTCGGGTGTCGGCCATCCTGCCCCTCATCTGGCTTCGCATGCGGAGCGCTACGAATAGCAGTACAATAATTATCACATAAACATATTCGTATTCGTTTGACATGCGAATGGCATCTTTATCGCGGTTGTTTTATTGCATGTATTATTCTTATGCTTGGCCTGCTTATAGGGTAGCGTATGCCGAAGGATACTTGCATCTTTTTCCAACCAACAACAGGACTTATTCCAATGATGGAGAATTTATACTTTACTCCATGTTTTATAACTGTCTTATTATATGGCTTTTGGCATAGGTTTAAAAATCTAGTAATGCAAAGATGATTTGACCAGTTGGTGATTTTAATGGGTAGGGAAAAGAGTTCTAAAAAAGGTGGGCAAAACACTTCTAGCACCCCTAAGAACGACATAGTGGAGCTTGGCCTGGAGGAGGCAATAGACCTCATAGGAAAAAAGAACACTAAGCTTGTCTGGCTAGGATCTGAGCCGGAAGACGTGATAAGCAGGGCAATAGACGTGCCGAAGGAAATGATAGTAAGAATCACTCCTGAGGAGATAATCTATTATGACGAAAAGCAGATGAAGAAGCTCAACAACCACGTATTTGCAGGCTACCAGGATAGCACTTCGAAGTTTGTCATAAGGTTCATGAAGAACAAGTGCAACCTGGAGGCCGCTTCTTTGAAAGGAGGCGTAAACGGCATAATAGGAGACATACTCTGATTCCTAAACCTTTTTCTTGCCAGTCCATGCAAGTTAGCGTTAGTGGGCCCGCGGAGAGTCGAACTCCGGTCTCAAGCGTGTAAGGCTCGCATCTTAACCGCTGGACTACGGGCCCAATAAAGGGTCTTTACTTCGAATATTTGTCGCAGAAACGATTTAGTTTATCCATCGCATATTCTAATATGTCTTTCGGAGGAAGCGCGACCACCCTGACATGGGAATCGGCGCCGAATCCCGAGCCCCTGCTCAGCATCACGTATTCCTCTTTGAGAAACCTATCGACAAATTCACGATCATCTTTTATCTTAAGGCTCTTGAAATCTACCCTTGGCAGTATGTAAAATGCGCCGTTTGGCTCTACAACGCGTATCTTTTCATTCTCCTTAAGCACCTTTACTGCTGCGTTGACGCGCGACTCTATCTCCGATACCATGTGCTTTATTTCTTTGTTGTGCTCTTTCTCGTTTGACATGGACTCGGCAAATGCGTACTGCGCAGGAGTGTTGACGCAAAGCCTTACGCTTGCAAACTCCGCCAGCTTGGATTTCAGCTCTTCCGACGTTTTATCGCTTTCGGGGAGCAGCATGTAGCCTATCCTGAATCCTGTAGAATCGAAGTCTTTCGAAGCTCCGTTGAGTATCATGTGCGGCACCCCCTTCGCGAGCTGGCTAAGGCTCGTGAATTTCGCCTTGTTGTAATATATCTCGTCATAAATTTCGTCGCTTATGAGAAAAACCCCGTATTCGTTTGCAAGGTCTACGACCTCTTCCAAAACTTTCCTGCTGAGCACAGTGCCGGTAGGGTTGTTCGGATTGGTTATGAGCATGTACTTTGTTCTTTTCAGCCTTCCCGAATTCTTTAGGGATTTCAGGGTTTTCTTTATGCTCTCCGGATTTAGGTCCCACCCGTTAGCTTCGTCGTAATTTTCGTATACCGGAACGCCGCCTGAAATCTTCAATTGCGTGAGGTACTGATTGTAGAATGGCCTGAATATTATCGCGTTGTCGCCAGGGTTTATCGTAGCCGTGTTTATGAAAAGAAGAGCTTCTGAAACACCGGCAGTCACGATTACGTCATCAGTCTTTAACGATATCCCGTATTTTTTCTTGTACCTGTTTGATATGGCTTTTACCAATGGCATTACGCCAGAATCCCTTGAATAGCCGGTCTTTCTTTCCCTTAGCGCCTTTATGTAAGCGTCTATGGTATACTTTGGAGTAGGGAAATATGCTGGTGGATCGCCCCTGTTTATTTCTATGACTTTTATGCCCCTTTTTATCAATGATTCGGCAACCTTTTCTTCTTCCAGGATTGAATTATGTGCGAATGCGCTTCTTTTTGAAAGGATTGAGACGTCCATAATTACACCTTATATTAATTGCATGCATAATGATTTAACGGTGACATCCTCCCACGACTGAAGTCGTGGGCTTCCAATGGTGGCTTTTTGATTGGTCATCTTGAACCACCAAGTATAGTTCCTGATTCAACGACGGCTGCCTCCTGTAGCTGAGGTCTTACAACGTCTCCAGAGGCGTTACTTCCCGCAAGTCCTGCGGTAGTCAGGATATTTATTGAGGCATTCAAATCTCTGTCCTTTGACATCCCGCATTTCTGACAGAGAAATGTCCGTTCACTCAATTCAATATCCTGTATATTTCCACAATCACTGCACGTTCTAGAGGTGTTCTTTGGATTCACTCCAACTACCCTGCAACCAGCATTTTCAGCCTTGTAGCAGAGGTATTGGATGAAGTTTCCCCAAGAAACATCTGTAATCTGTCTTGCAAGATGATGATTCTTCATCATATTTGCAATCTTCAGTTCCTCGTATGCAATTAATGAGTATGAATTGACGAGATGATGGGATGTCTTGTGAAGGAAGTCATCCCGCTGCCTTGCGATGTGTTCTGAAATCCTCGCAAGTTTTATCTTTGCCCTTCTCCTGTTCTTGCTTCCCTTATTTTTATTCGAGAGCCTTCTCTGAATCATTTTCAGTTTATCTATGGATTTATTCGAGATTCTTGGATTTGGAATCTTCGTTCCGTCCGACATGGTTGCATATTCCTTGAGCCCCAAGTCAATCCCTACCTGTGGTTTATTGTTCGAGAACAGTGGTGTTTCCTCATTTTCTACCGAAAACGTGATATACCATTCCTGCGATTTTGTCTGTTTTATCGCCATTGTTTTTATCTTTCCCTCCATGTCCCTGTGATTGACGAAATTTATTCTTCCGATTTTTGAAATGAAAACCTTCTTCTTTTCTGGTTTGAATCCAGATTGCGGGTATGTCAGCGAGGATATATATGATTTGAATCTTGGAAAACCGAGCTTGATTTTCTTTCCATGTTTTCTTTCCTTTATTCTCCTGAAGAAGTTCTGGTATGCCTTTGAAACCCTGTCTGCGATGTTCTGGCAGACCTGCGAATAGAGTTCGTTGAATTCCGGATTCTTTTTCTTGAGTTTTGTTATCCATTTGTTCATGTCGTATTTCGTGAACGTCTTTCCAGTTTCCTTGAAGTGCTTTTGTGATTGCTCAAGAAGGAGATTGTAAATTTGTTTCGATAGGTACATCTGGCGGTTGAGTGCCGACTTCTGCGATTGCGAAGGATACGCCCTATATCTGTATGTCTTTTTCAAGATGACCATGTTATCTACGCAATTAAATTTTATACGCCTTGCTATTCTGCGGTTCGCTCTCATCCCACCTCTGAAGAGTGTGGGTTTTCCCGCTCACTTTGATAAAGCGTTACCGTTTGGTAATGAGCCAGCCCTGAAGGTAAAGCGCATCAAGGCCGCTGGATGCAAAACTCCTGAGCGCCTGTGTGGGAGTCTCTACGAGAGGTTCTCCTGCATTGTTGAAGCTGGTGTTTACAACTATGCCCTCTCCGGTGTCGGATTCGAATCCGCTTATGAGATCATACCAAAGCCTGTTCGTTTTGCGAGTAACTGTTTGGGGCCGTGCAGTCATGTCTACATGGTTTATTGCGGGAGCATTTTCCTTTGCCGATTTTGTAGTATGAAACATCATTACCATGAATTCGTGCTTAACAGGGTCTACGAAATATTTTTTCATTGAGCTTTCCAAAAGAGAAGGAGCCAAAGGCCTCCACCACTCCCTGCCTTTTATTGCATTGACCCTGTCCCAATTATCCCTGTTTCGTGGATCAGCAACTATGCTCCTATTGCCCAGGGCTCTTGGGCCAAGTTCGGAGCGGCCATTGTAGAATCCGACAATCATTCCTTTCTCTATCGCCGATAAAACCCCAGAAACATCATCGCCAACCTTTTCGGATCTAAGTTTAGATTTCATTACGCTCGCTTTTACTTCCTCTTCCGAATATGAATCCCCAAGATAGACTGAATTTAGCCTGCTGCTTTTGATTGCGCCGCCCAGCTCTGAATATGCATAAGCGGCTGCGCCTATTGGCCCTCCGGAATCGTTTGCCGCTGGAAAAACAAACATATTGCCGAATATTTTTGAATAGTGTAGCTCCATGTTCGCCTTGGCGTTCAGGGCCGAGCCGCCGGATAGAACCAAATTGCTCTGCCCCGTCTCTGACTTTATGCGCTCGGCCATGCTTAGAAGCAAGCTTTCGAAGAAGGATTGGATAGTGTGCGCATAGTCGCATGCAGCCTGATTCAGCTTTTGCGTGCTGGTCTCGGGCTTTATAGGAGCCCTTGAATCCGTAACGTATTCAGCTATCCCATCATACATCTGGTCCTGGAGTGGCAGAGATAAAGATTTTTTAACCTTATATAGGCCATTGCTTCCCTCTACTGCAGCTTCAAGCCTTTTCATCATCTTTGGATTGTCCTTGCCGTATGGAGCCAGGCCCATTGCCTTTCCGGGACCCTCCAGCCTGGAGAAACCGAGATATTTGGAAACGTATTCGTACAGATACCCCATGGAAAGCGAATTCCAGCTCTGCTCAAAAACGTTTTCGAAAGAGCCGTTCTTTACAGACCATGCGGTTGTAGAATCCGTTTCGCCTTGGCCGTCTACAACTATTGCAGCTGCACTGCGGAATCCGGAAAAATAGTATGCGGAAGCGGCGTGTGCCAAATGATGCCGCACTGGAATTACCCTTATCCCGCTGTCGTTGACCGCATAGCCCATGTGCAAAAGCACTTCCTTTATGAAGAGCTTGGCTGACAATGCAAAATCCAGCCTTGAAGTGACAGACCTAGTTATTGTGCGCATTATGGATGAATAGGCCATGCTCGCCATATTGTTTCTTAGGGCGTAGTCCTTGACCAGCGAAGCCTGCGAGAACGAATGCCATGCCCTTGATTTGACACTGTAAAGCTTAGGGTCGAAGTTAGTGGCATACGCATCAACATGATCCGGGCTTATCCCATAATTGCTCTTTAGAAATCTGAAGCAGTGCTCCAGCGCATTCGCGGGCAGCTCATACGGAGAGTGCTTGTTCCTAGTGTAACGCTCCTCCTCCGAAGCATATACCAGCTTGCCGTCCAGTATTGCAGCTACTGCGTTGTCGTGGAAGTTCGGCCAATTGAAACCAATTACCAGCACTTTATCACTTGTCCGAAAGTTCGGCCCCGTCTATTATATATTCCCCAACTGTGCCGTCCCAGGTTATATGGTACGAGGTTATTTTTACCCTTTTCTTGAACATAGGGGCGTTTAGGACGAATGATTCGGCCTCTCCGCCCTCGAAAGCCACGTTTATCCTGTATTTCTTTTTTAGTGCGACAAGCCTTTCTACGGTCTCCTTGTTTATGGCAGCGCCTACGAAAGATTCGTCCATGCCGTATGCGGCTACCTTTGTTATTATGGCTTCGAACTTCTCCGCAATTTCAGCAAGCTCTTTCTCCTGGTCCATCCCCCAAAGCGGAGAAATCATTTCTATTCCCTGCTCCTTGCATATTGATTCTATGCGGTCCTTCTGGTACCTGCTTGCTATTGCCCCGGTTATTAGCTTTGTCACATTGTTGGCTTTGAGCGCCTCTGCCAGGTCGTTTAGCTCAAGCTCCTTTTCTCCTTCAGTATCCCATATTACGTGCTTTATTCCCATCGCCTTGGCCTGCAGCGAAGTGTACTTTATGTTTGGCTTGTGGAACATATAGCTGTCCTCGTTGTAGGGCTTCATTGTTATTAGGAGTTTGGGCTTCAGGCCTGCTTCGCTTGCCTTATGTATTGCCAGTGTGGAATCCTTCCCACCGCTGAAAAGTGCAGCTATCATTTTTTCACCGTGCTTGAAGGGCATATCCTGTTCAGTACGCAGGCTTCGCAGTGCTTGGCCCGGGCTGTGCAAACGTCCCTGCCAAGTGCTATGAATAGGTGCGTTACGTTGCCCCAATCTTCTTTAGGCGTTATTTTCATCATCTCCTTTTCTATCTTTTCCGCGTTCGTGCCTTTGGCCAGCCTGAGCCTGTTGCATACTGTTATGCAGTGCGTATCTATTGCTATGCCTTCGCTCTTGCCGAACCAGTTGTACTGTACTACGTTAGCAGTCTTTCTTCCGACTCCCGGCAGCGCCTGCAGGGATGCGATGTCGCTTGGAACTTTGCCATTAAAATCCTTCTCTATGGCCTTCGCGGCCCTTATTATGTTTTTGGACTTGTTGCGGTACAGCCCTATGGATTTGGTGTATTTGTACAGCTCGTTCAAGCCCATATCGGCATAGTCGCGAATTTCCCTGTGGTCATGGAAAAGCCTTTTCGTGGCTATGTTAACCTGCTTATCCTGTGCCTGGGCTGAAAGCATGGTGGCCACAAGAAGCTCCCAGGCATTCGAATATTCCAGCGTGCTTTTCATCTGCTCCGAGTATTTTTTCTTTAGCAGGTAAAGAACTTTCCTAAGGAAGGGCTTTTTCGATATTGCCAGAGCCAACACCAGAGTTATTTATAGTTTGTAGCGCTATAAGTATGCTTTATATTGACATTTTTTAGACTTTTACGTAAACATCGTTATAGGTAATTGTTTGAGCGGAAATAAGACCGAAAATGCTGATTCCAAAAAGGCCAAGATAGACCTTATAATGAAAAGAAAGGAGGAGCACATAAGGATATGCCTGGATCAACCAGTTCAGGCAAAGAGCGTGAGGACCCTTTTCAGCGACATGAAGCTGATAAACAACTCGCTGCCGGAAATAGACTTTGATGACATAGACACTAGCACGACGTTCCTTGGAAAAAAGTTCTCAGCCCCTTTCATGGTGGGAGCCATGACCGGCGGAGCAGAGATGGCGAAAAAGATAAATGCCAATATAGCAGAGGCTGTTGAAGAGCTGGGCCTTGGAATGGCTCTTGGAAGCCAAAGGGCAGCACTTTATGACGCAGTTCTCGAAGATACTTATACGATTGCCAGAAAGAATGCACCAAACGCTTTCATAGGCGCGAACATAGGAGGCGCACAAATATCCAAAGGTATGGAAATTTCCGACATAAAAAAATTAGTAGATATGGTTGATGCTGACGCTTTGTACGTGCACCTGAACCCTGCGCAGGAGATAGTCCAGCCGGAGGGAGAACCCAAATACAGGAATGTCCTTGAAGGGATAAAGGGCATAGCATCCTCTGTCGACAGTCCGGTAATAGCCAAGGAAGTAGGCTTTGGGCTGTCGCCAAATGTTGTAGGCCAGCTTGAGAAGGCAGGAGTAAAGGCCGTCGAAACTGCTGGAATGGGAGGCACGAGCTACGCAGCGGTAGAATGGTACAGGGCTAAGGCCATGGGCATGGCCTCAAAGGTGGACCTTGGAAACCTGCTCTGGGATTGGGGAATACCTACGGCAGCTTCGCTCTACATGATAAGGAAGCGCTCGAAGATACCCGTAGTATCTTCAGGCGGCTTGAGAACGGGAATGGATGTGGCAAAATCTTTGGCAATGGGAGCATCGCTTACCGCAATGGCTCTGCCGGTGCTGAGGCCAGCAACAAAATCCCCGGAAGAAGTAAAGAAGTTTATAAGCAATGTCGTGCTGGAGCTCAAGAGCGTCATGTTCCTGCTCGGGGCAAAGAATATGAAAGAACTGGCACAGGTTCCCTATGTCGCCACAGGAGAACTTGCAATATGGAAGGATTACGCAGATAAAAATCTGTAGCCGATCATTTCTGGTTCCTCTCTGAGGGATAAATTGTTTGGTGTTGATATGGGATATGAAAGTTCTGGAAAAGATTCGCAGAAAATAATAAGCGCGTTGGAGGCACATTACAAAGGCATACATTATTACCTGAATTTCAGCAATCCGGTAGAGCTTATGGTAGCTGCAATACTCTCGGCCCAGACCAGAGATACTACGGTAAACTCGCTGACGCCTGCACTTTTTAAAAGATATAGAAGCGCCAGGGATTATGCAAATTCCACGGAAGAGGATCTGCTCAAATATGTAAAGGGAGTCTTCTACGCCAAGAACAAGGCTTCCAACATAATAAAGGCCTGCAGAATAATAGAGGACAAATATGGCGGAAAGGTGCCTGACAGCATGGAAGAGCTAATCGAGCTCCCTGGCATAGGCAGGAAGACTGCCAACACGATATTGATAAACGCATACGGGATAGTTGAAGGCATACCCGTAGACACATGGGTCATAAAGCTTGCATACAGGATGGGATTAAGCGAGAGCAAGAATCCTGACATCATAGAAAAAGACCTGGAAAAGATAGTTGACAAAAAATACTGGAATAACATTTCATACATATTGAAGGAGCACGGAAAGCAGATATGCGGAACGGTGCCGAAATGCAGTTCCTGCTTCCTGAAAGAAATGTGCCCTAAAAACGGAGTAGCAAAAAGCGAATAGGATGCCAATAAAAAAATGCATAGTTGCCGGATGCATGGTTATAGAAGGAGGCAGGATGCTCATGGTAAAGCACAAAAAGCTCGGGATATGGGTTCCACCAGGAGGGCACGTCGAAGAAAACGAATTTCCTTATGAAGCAGCAATAAGGGAAACCAAAGAGGAAACTGGCATCGACGTTGAATTGATTGGCGACGACAACGTAAAGCACACAGACGAAGCCGCACATACGCTTCCGGAGCCGTTCGTAATACTGTATGAAAATGTGCCTTACAAGACGCAGCCAATGCACATACATTTCGACATGGTTTACGTTGGAAATAGGATTGGCGGCGAGATTGCGGCGAATGACGAAAGCACTGACATAAGATGGATGAGCAAGGACGAAATAAGCATAATGGAAACTTTTCCCAATGTGAGGGAAGTAGCGCTAAAGGCTTTGGAGAGATATGGAAATTTGTAGGCAATGTTTATGAAAATAGTAGCGGATTTGCACGTACATTCAAGATTTGCAATGGCATGCAGCGAAGCAATAAACCCGAAATCAATGGCAGAGACCGCCAAGGAGAAGGGCATAAACGTCCTTGGGACTGGAGACATACTGCACCCCGAATGGCTAAAGGAGGTTGAAAAGAACACGGTAAGCGAAGGCAACGGCTTATACGCCCTCAAAGGATCCGACAATAAGACCGCATTCGTTCCCAGCGTAGAAGTTTCGACGATATTTGAAGGCAGGGACAAGGGAATAAAGAAGATACACAACTGCATATTGCTGCCAAGCCTGGAATCAGCAAAGGAACTTTCCGAAAGGCTCAGCAAATACGGCAGCATGAATTCCGACGGAAGGCCGCAGCTGCAGATAAGCGCGGCACATTTGGTCGACATAGCCAAGGAGGTTGACAAAAAGGCGTTCATATTTCCTGCGCATCTGTGGACTCCGTATTTCGGAGCGCTCGGAGCCATGTCGGGATTCGATTCTATAAAAGAGGCATATGAGGACAGGGAAAAGGACATAAGGGCTTACGAAAGCGGGCTCAGCTCCGATCCAAAAATGAACTGGAGAATATCGGAACTGGACAAATACACGCTAATATCCAACAGCGATATGCATTCGCTTGCGAACATGGGCAGGGAAACAAACGTTCTTGACCTTGAAGAATTGTCATACGATTCCATAATAAAGGCAATAGTGGACAGGGATGCCGAAAGGTTCAAGTTAACGGTTGAATACTATCCAGAGGAAGGGAAATACCACTACGACGGGCACAGGGAATGCGGATATTCCGTAAACCCCGAAGAGAACAAGTCCACCGTCTGCAAGGTCTGCGGCAAGAAGCTGGTAATAGGAGTGCTGCACAGGGTGGACGACCTGGCAGACAGGCCGGTAGGATACGTGCCAAAGGTGCACATACCTTACATACATTCTGTGCCGCTCATAGAAGTCATATCGTACGCGAAAAAGAAAACAAGATACACGCAGGAAGTCAAAACTTTGTATTCGAAATTGATAGAAAGGTTTGGCGACGAAATGGACGTGCTGACAAAAGCGAAGATAAGCGATATAAGTGAAATTGCTGGAGAAGAAATAGCAGAGTGCATAGACAACGTGCGCAACGACAGGATAAAGATAAGGCCGGGATATTCCGGAGTTTTTGGAGAGCTTGACCTTTTGGGAAGGGAGCCCGAGCCGAAAAGCAGAGCCAACCAGCAGAAGAGCATGAAGGATTTCTTTTCGGGGTAGTTAAATGGCAGTGCTTGAAGATGGAGATGTAAGATTGAGGCCGGCTGACCTCAAAGAGGACATGGGATTTTTTCTGGAGTGGTATACCAATCCCGACGTGCTTTTTTATTCGGAGGGGCCAAAGGCAATGCCATACGGGCCCGACGTGATAGAAAGGATGAACAAAGCTTTATCCGAAATCGGCGAAGCCTACGTTATAGAGGTCAAAGAAAACGGCTCATGGAAACCGATAGGAGACGCGAGCATAACCAAGGACAAAACGCCGATAACAATAGGTGCTGAAGAATACTGGGGCAGGGGCATTGGGACAAAGGTGCTTAGTCTGCTTATAAAACGCGCTAGAGAGATAGGGTTAAAGGAGCTAAAGGTTGGCGGAATTTATGAATACAATACGCGAAGCATGAAGCTTTATTCCAAGGCAGGGTTCGTAGAGACAGGCCGCGTGGAAGAGGACGGCTATGTAAGCATAAGGATGGAGCTGAAGCTTTAGATGGTTTGATGGCAGTAAGTCTGATTTTATGGAATGTAAATGGCATAAGGGCAGCCAAGGAAGAGGCCCTGAAGCTCATAAAAAGCGAGAAGCCAGACGTAATAGGTTTTCAGGAAATAAAGGCTGATGAAAAAACAATCCCGAAAGAATTCTACGATCTCGGCTATGAAGTCGAGATAAACCCTGCCGAAAAGAGGGGCTACAGCGGCACAATGAGCCTTGCCAAAAAGAAGCCGCTCACAGTCCTCAACGATTTTGAGGACAACGAAGGCAGGGTTCAAACATTGGAATTCTCCGATTTCTATTTCATAAATTCGTACTTCCCGAATTCGAGAAGGGATTTGTCAAGGCTGGACCTAAAGCGCGAGTTCAATGCAAGGATGCTTGATTACATAAAGAAGCTTGAAAGGAAGAAGCCGGTAGCCATATGCGGCGACTTCAATGTTGCGCATGAGGATATAGACATAGCCAGGCCGAAGGAGAATGCGCACAACGCTGGATTTACTGCAGAGGAACGCAGCGACATGGATCTGTTCATAGGCTCCGGGCTTGTCGACACGTTCAGGATTTTCAGCAAGGAGCCGGGAAATTACACATGGTGGTCATACATGTTCAAGGCCAGGGATAAGAACATAGGATGGCGCATAGACTATTTCCTGATATCAAAAAAGCTGAAGGATAAAGCGGTAAGCGCCAGCATATTGAAGGATGTTAAAGGATCTGATCATGTTCCGGTAAAACTCGTCCTTGATTGCAGGATTTGAGGCTTATTTGACTACTTCCTGTATGTAAGAGGGATACACTTTCCTTACCCCTTCTATGGACATAACCCTATTTATTTCCGAGTCTATCGATTCCGAATCGGAGGCTATTATTGCTATGGCTGAATGGTCTCCGCTTGACCTGTAAAGCTCCTTGACGAATTGAAGCTCCTTTATAGAATTCATTGCCTTCATATAGCTCTCGGGCTCTATGTCCAAGCCTACTATGACTTCGGACATGCCGAGCCTGTTGAGCCTTGCCCTTGCCTTGTAGCCTATTATTACCTTGGATTCGGAGAGCTGTGCTATCCTGTTGCGTATGGTTCCTGGGCTTACGCCGTACGCTGCTGCCAGCTCCTCCACAGGAACCTTGGAATTTGTTATAAGCCTGTCCATTATGAGCTTGTCCAGCATTTTTGGCAAATCTTTTGTCATTTATATCAATTTATATGATAAAAATAACAAAATATTTATATATTTGGATAAACAATATAGTAACAGTGATAATATGGAAGGAGTGCCAATAGAGGAAAGATTTGAACAGATGGAGGCAAACGCTTATTTTCCGAAGGAAGACAAGATAGAAAAGATCAAGGTACCGGAAAAGGGTCGTTGGAGCATACTGACGTTCTACCCTGGCGATTTCACGTTCGTGTGCGCCACGGACATAGAGGCCTTTATGGGACTCTACGACGAATTCAAGAAGAATGATGCAGACGTATTCGCAATAAGCACGGACAGCGTTTTCTCGCACAAGGGCTGGGCGCAGACAAGCCCAAGGGTTCAGAAGAGTTCCATACCAATGATTGAGGACTTCAACAAGGAGATAACGAGAAAGTTCGGCCTGCTCAATGCAAGCACGGGACAGGCAAGGAGATCTGTAGTTATAATAGACCCTGACGGAAGCATACAGTACATGGCTGCTTTCAACAACAACCTTGGAAAGGACGCCGACCACATACTGAACGCCTTCCTGGGGCTCAAGTACCTTAGGGACCACCCTGCAAAGGAGGGCCACATGTGCGCGATACCTGCAAACTGGAGAAAGGGCAAGGAGGCGCTCGACATAGACGTTGTAAAGGACATAGGAAAGCTCTGAGCTTTCCCTGTTTTCCTTATTCTTGCAATATAGGCAGCTTTTTATATTTTAACGCTGCTAAACCTTATTGCATTTGAAGAAGCTTTAATATTCTTTCTTGCAATTAAATTAGCAAAACTTGACGCTTAAAGGCGAATTTCTATGTCAAAATCCGTTATCAACAAGCTAGTTGGCGTAGTCCGAATAAGGGGCACTGTCAACGTTAGGCACGATACCGCAGAGACCCTGAAGAGGCTCAGGCTTAAGAGGGTCAACAACTGCACGATACTGAAGGTCAGCAAGGATTACGAAGGCATGCTTAAGACGTGCAACAACTACGTTGCTTACGGGGAGCTCGACGAGGAAGTCCTGGACAAGCTGCTGAAAAAGGCAGGTGCCGAAGCAGACGCAAAGAAGGTAGCCAGCGGCGAATATGACATGAAAAAGCTCAAGGAGCTCATGCCAGTGAGGCTGCATCCTCCAACGCACGGATACAAGAGCACCAAGCTCGGCTACAAGCAGGGCGGTGACCTCGGCTACATGGGCAGCGACATAAACAAGCTCATAAAGAGGATGATTTAATGGTAGTAAGGCATCAGAAGAAAAGCAGGAAATACCTGGGCAACAGGAGATGGGGCGTAGGAAACATAAAGAACGCCAGGGGCGCAGGAGACAGGGGAGGCGTCGGAAGAAGGACAGCGCACAAGAAGCACAACTTCACGTACCTAACAGCCAAGCATCCTGAAGAGATAAGGAAGACCGGATTCACCAAGTGGATGCCGAGAAAGCTCAAGAGCGTAAGCCTGTATTCGATAAACGCAATGCTCAAGAAGTCCAACACCAGCGAGATAGAGCTCGATGGCTACAAGGTCCTGAGCAACGGAACACTGGAGGTTCCGGCCAAGATAAAGGCCGAAGCGTTCTCCGAAAAAGCCGTGGAGAAGATAAAGAAGGCAAACGGAGAAGCTATAACCCTGGGCAAACAGGAATGATAATTTACAACATGCCGTGGACCACGGCATTCAAAGCTGCAGTGGCAAAAACATGAAATCACGCTTGAACATTTTCTTTTATACGGATACCTTCCTTCCGGCAGTCGACGGTGCAGTCACGTCGATGCTAGGATTCAAGGATGAGCTCGAATCCAGGGGCCACAACGTAGTAATAGTGGCTTCGGGAAACAGGAAAACAAAGGAGCTCGTAAAGGACGACAAAAATATAATAGTAGTGCCCAGTGTCAAGTTCAAAAGATACCCGCAATACAATTTCGCGCTTATGCCGTTCATGGCAGCCAGCAAGATAGGAGTTTATGATGCCGACATAGTGCACATGCAAACGCCTTTTACGGTAGGGACGTACGGCCTGCTAGTGGCCAAGATGGGAAAAATACCGTCAGTAGGATCCTTCCACACCCTTTTCACAAAGAACAACGTGATAAAGGAATATGGGGTTTCCAACCCAATAGCAAGAAGGCTGTTTCTGAAATATGCATGGCCTTACGCCAGGTTCTTCTATGGAAGCTGCACCAGGGTTATAGCGCCCAGTGCCAGCATAAAAAATCTTCTCGTAAAGCAGAAGGTAAGCAACAGCATAGACATTGTCCCGAACGGCGTTAACATTAAGCGCTTCAGACCCAGCGTCAAGGGATCAGCGCTTAAGCACATACTCACCGGAAATGACGAATCGGCTCTTGTGCTCTACATGGGAAGGGTGAGCAAGGAGAAGAACATAGGCACCATGCTGGCAGCAGCAAAAATACTGGCAAAGAAAAAGAAAAAGGTAAAGTTTGTCATAGCAGGAACTGGCCCGGCAATGGACCATTACATAAGATATGTTCACAGGAACGCGCTTGAAAAGACAGTAAAGTTTGTTGGATTCGTAAGCGAAAAGGAGCTTCCGAAGTATTATGCCGCGGCGGACCTGCTCTGCATGCCGTCGACTTTCGAGACGCAGGGCATAGTTTCGCTGGAAGCCATGGCTTCCGGCAAGCCGGTAGTCGGAGCGGATTACCTCGCGCTCAAGGATCTCATAATAAACGGGAAAAACGGCGAAAAGTTCAAGCCGCTAGATTATAGAGATTGTGCCATGAAAATAGAAAAGGTTATAAATAATTTATCCTCTTATAAAGAGTGTGTAAAAACTGCCAGAGAGTATTCCATAGCAAAAGTCACGGATGGACTCTTGAAGACTTATTCGACGGCAATTGAAGATTCTGCAAAAAGAAAAAACAACAGGTTAAAGGCGGTTTTTTGAAAGAGAGCAATGAAAACGTAGCAGCTAAAGAAGAGGCAACTGCACAGCCACAGCAAGTGAACGAGACGGTAGCACCGGCGCACAGCGCAAAGGCTGCCGATACTGGACAGGGAGCGAGGAAATCGCTGAGCCTGCTCATAAAGGAATCGAGCAACCCCGAAGTGCTGAATATAAAGAACCAGATAGACGAATGCCGAAAGGAAAGGGATGCGCTCATAACTGAGATAAAGGACTACCGCAGAAAGCTTGAGTACAAGGAAGCCGAGAACATTGCGATATCAAAATTCGTGGAAAGCGAGAAGGATAACGTAGAAGTCAAGAAGATAGGATACCTGAAGAGGCAGAAGAACAGGCTCGAATTCAAGCTCTCGACCGAAGCCAGAATGTCCCTGGACGACGAGAAGGGGATAATAAGGAAGATAGCCGAAATAGACGGGCAGCTCGAGGGACTGCTTAAGTTCGTAAGGCTGCAGCGCAAGATAGGCTATATACAGGATGACATAAAGAATTATACTGAAAAGCTCAACGAGACTGACAGGAAGATACGCGAGCTTGACACAAAGCTCGACGACCTCTACCTGGCAGTCAGGAAAGCATTGGGAATACGCGGCGGACGCGGAATGGATCAGCAGCAGAGACCTGCAAGAAGAAAGCAGACCCAGCAGATGCAGCAGCCAGAGATAAACATGGAAGACATAGCAGTAATAAAGAAGAAAGGCAAGGCGGAATAACCCCCTTGCATCTTTTCCTTTATGCAGATATCGCGTGCAGTACCTTTTAAAGCAGGTAGCATGCGTAAATAAGAATATAAAAAACAAAAAGAAAAACAAAAATAAAAAATAGAAAAAATAAAATAAAAAATACAAAACAGTGAAACAAAGACAGAATTTGAAAAGGTGAAATAATTGAAAATTACTTTTTTTGGAGCTGCTGGCGAAGTAGGCCGCAGCTGCATAATGGTTTCGAGCGGAAGCACAAGCATCCTTCTGGATGCAGGAGTCAAGCTCGGATCCGACGACCAATTCCCGAAGATAGAAGACGGGAAACTTAAAGATATAGACGGGATAGTCATATCCCATGCGCACTTGGACCATTGCGGATACCTTCCGCACATATACAGTGCAGGATACAGGAACAAGACCTATGTCACAAAACCGACATCAGAGCTTGCCAATGTGCTCATAAACGACTACATGCACATATCAAACCCAAGCAACGTAACCAAGGAAGGGCTGCAGCAGCTGGGCAAGAACTACTCGCTGCACGAGTACAAGAGGGAATTCAAGATAAAAGACTTCACGATAACCTTCATACCCGCAGGGCATATACTCGGAAGCGCGCTCATAAAGGTGAGCGACGGAAAGGAGACGCTCATATACACGGGAGACATAAACCTGACGAAGACCAGGCTGCTTGACGGCGCTGACCTAAAGGGGCTCAAGGCAGACATACTGATAACCGAAAGCACATACGGAGGCAAGGACGACATATTCAAGGATGAGAAGGAAACCGCCAAGGACATGATAAACAGCACCGTAGAAACAATAAAAGCCGGAGGCAAGGTGGTAGTGCCCAGCTTTGCAGTGGGAAGAGCCCAGGAAGTACTGTTCCTGCTTGACGATTACATGAATTCCGGAGTCATACCGAAGGTGCCTATTTACATGGACGGAATGATAAACAAGGCCATGAGGATACACAGGCACAACGTGATATATTGCAGGAAGGAGCTGCAGAGAAGAATACTCATGAGCGACGCTGATCCTTTCAAGAGCGAGAATTTTTCCATAGTAGAGAAGAAGAACACCAGGACAAGGATAGCCACGAACGACGAAAGCTCCATAATAGTGACAACAAGCGGAATGCTGAGCGGAGGGCCGATAATGTACTATCTAACTAAAATGGCAGGAAATTCGCTCAACAAGATGATACTCGTTGGATACCAGGCCGAAGGCACAATGGGAAGGGCCATGCAGGAAGGCGCGAGAGAAATAACAATAAACGACTCGAAGATAAGGGTTGAAATGGCAGTAGAAACCTACCACATGTCGGCACATGCAGACAGGAAGCAGCTCGAGAGCATACCTGGCAAGATAGCTGATCTCAAGCACATATTCATAGTGCACGGAGAGCGCAGCAAATCCGAATACCTCAAGTCGGAATTGGAGAAGCTGCCAAAGAAGTACGAAGTAACTGTGCCAAACATAGGGGATTCTTTCGACGTATGAATAGCTTGCGGGTCCGAACCCGCTTTGCCTTTTCTGCGCAAAAAGCTTTTAAATAACCTTCGGTTTAAATATGAGCGGATTCAATATTTTTGAAGCCGTCCAGTGAAGGGGTTATGAAGCAAAAGAAGCAGGATTCGAAGAAGGAGGTAGAAAACCTCAAAAGGCTCCGCGAGATAGAAGCAATGATACAGAAGGGCGACATAGAGAACGCTTTCGTATCCAACGCTTCGAAGGATTCGGAAACAGTAAGCAATGCCGTCGCGGACGACATACTGAACAAGCTGGAATCGGAAAACATAAACACGCGCGACATAAGCAACATGATATCTTTCACTTCCAACAAGACAACCACGGTCATCAAGAGGCCAGATAGGAGCGCAAAGGCTGCAAAGGCAAGCAAGCCGGCAGGCAAAGCACATGCAGCCAAGAAGATGGCACAGGCCAAGCCAAAGGCTAAGCTTAAGGCAAGGCCAAAGCCGAAAATGGCAAAGCCCAATGCCAAGAAACCGCAGCACAAAAACGCTCAGAAGAAGAGAAAGCGCTGAAATCGCGACATTGTTTTACGCGGAGAAAAACCTAAACGAAGTTTTCGCAAGGCTTATATATTGATTTTCCATAATCCTATTTGCTTTTGAGGGCTCTTGGCTCAGTAGTAGAGCACCCGCTTTGCAAGCGGGGGGTCGCGGGTGCGAATCCCGCAGAGTCCACATTTCTAAGTGCTGCTATGTTAATAAAAGTAAAAGTGATTCCCAATTCCAAATTCGAGGTATTACAAAAGATAAACCCTACAAGTTATAAGCTTAAGGTTAAAGAAAAGGCGATTGAAGGACGTGCTAATATGGCCGTAATAAGTACTCTTTCGTCATATTTCAATGTGAAAAGAGCAAATATAAGGATAATAAAAGGCGCAGCGAGTAAAGATAAGATAATAGAAATTACAAGCCAGTAAGCCTTGCGAAGTCTATTAATTAATAGATAGGCGCTAAAATTATATTTAAAGTAACGGAATATGCTTAAGCAAACTAAAGACCCAATAGAAATTGCGACAAGCTTATACTTTTACGATTTCGCCAAGATGCTCTTTCTTTGCTTTCAGGTGCTTTATTGTGTGCCTGTCTGCTTTTATTTCCAGAGGCCTTAGCTTTGGATTATATCCATTCTCTTCAAGCTCCTTAAGCTTTGAACGGTTGTTCGCTATTACGGTTATTGAGTGATCTCTTTCCAAACCGAAGAATTTCAGAAGCGCAACCACGCCGTAATAATCCCTTATGTCAACTTTCTTGTTGACTGCCTTTGCAGCTTCGTATGTATCGTATCCCAGATATTCCTGCAGGGCCAGCGTAGCATACTTCTTTGCGAATCCGTGGCCTCTGCCCTCCTGCTTTGGGATGGTTATTAACAAACCAGAGCCGTGGCTGCTTATGATTTTCATTGATTCAATAAGCTGCTGCCTGCACGTACAGGTATTGTCAAGATATATTTCACCGCTCCTGCATCCAGAATCTGTTTTCAGATATACTTCGTCTTTTTCTCTGAATCTAGGCATTAGGTTTGTTTCGAACTTATTAGCTGCGGCTAAAACCTCGTAGTTTACCCATCTGTCGCTCAGCTTGAATTCGTATAGCATGAATTTTCCGTAAGGAGTCGATATAGGCCCAGCTGCATACCTTTTCACATTTACCCTTCTTTTCCTTTTTCCATAATAAACCGTAATTGAAGTTTCCATTGGCTTTGATGCTGCCATTATATCTTCAACTCTTATGCCTTTCATATTGCCACCAATACCGTAAGACAATCTTAAAACACCAATATAAAGGTTTTTGCGAAAGAAATATCCATGTCACTGGTGGCAAACTATATGCAATACATTGTATTTTTCGATAAAAGGTTTTTGCGGCAGTCAATAAACGAGCTGAAATCCATAACTGGGGAATCCAAGATATCGAAGTATTTATCGGATTCGATAATAATAGTGGATACCGGAGAAAAGGAAGCAGACCTCAAGGCAATATACGATTCCGTGTTCCTTTACAAAGCGGAGGAACTTCTTTTTGAAGTGGATGTCTCTTCCGGATATGCAGGCCTTGAAGAGAAGCTTGCTGGCGTTCAGAAGGAGAAAAAATATCAATCGTCGAAGACAGAAGTCCTCAAGGAAACCGCTATCGACGAAAGGAATGCCAAGAGCATAGAGGTAGAGATAGGAACTGGTATGGAGAAATACGGAGCTAAGATAGACCTGGTGAACCCTAGCGCAGTATTCCACATAATAATTAATGGAGGCACCGCTTACGTGTCAATCGCAGGCTCAAGCAACGCCTACGGGGCAACGCTTGATTATTTCAGGCACAGGAACATGGACAAGGACATATTGGAGAATGGCATAAGCAGGGCAGAATTCAAGATACAAGAGGCAATGGGCTACTTCGACATTAAGATAGGAAAAGGCTTTAGGGCACTCGACATAGGAGCTGCACCGGGTGGCTGGAGCAGATACCTAATGAAAAATGGCGCAAGCGTGGTAGCCATTGATGCAGGAAGAATAAACTACTCGGCAATGCCAGAAAACAGCAGGATTGCCGTTGTGCTTGGCAAGGAGCGCGAGATTGCGGATGCCGAAGGCATTGACGTGCTGGATATGGAAAAGCTTGATGAGAGTGCAAAGAGTTATGGCCTGCTGCACATAAAGGAGCTGTTCGAGAACATAAAGATCTCGGAACTCGTAAAGCTTGGCCCGTTCGACATCATGTGCATAGACATAAACATACCTGCCCAGGAGTCGGCAATAATAGCCGCAGTATGCTCCGAAGCGCTTAAGAAAGGAGCTTTCCTGATACTGACACTGAAGATGACAGATGACAGGATAGAGCAGGCAATAGCCAAGTCGAAGGAGGCTCTCGGCGCAACATACGAAGGCATGCGCGTGAAGAAGCTCCCGCACGACAGGAAAGAATTAACATTATTTGCGGTAAAAATATGATAGTGGTTGAATGATGCCAAACATAGACCCCAGAACGCTCAAGAGCATGATGGCAAAGATGGGAATAAAATCATCAGAGCTCAATGCAGACAAGGTAGTCATATCCTGTGCCGACAAGGACATAGTCATAACCGACCCTCAGGTAACTATGATAGAGGCGCAGGGCACGAAGAGCTTCCAGATAGCTGGAACGATAACCGAAAACGAGAAGAGCGTAAGCATAGAGATAAGCGAAGATGACGTGAAAATGGTCATGGAGAGCTCGGGCGCAAGCGAGGATGACGCAAGAAAGGCCTTAGAAGACTCCAACGGGGACATAGCCAAGGCCATACTGGAGCTCAAGAAATAGAGCAAGCTTTATTCTGGGTTCATCCAATAGGCGTGGGCGTATGGGACGTCCATGACCTTATTTATGTTTTCGGCCTTTATCAGATTTTGCCTTATTGCAGTTTCTACCGCTTCCTTTCCAACTATATTGGCCGAATTGAACTTCTGGTGCTCTGGAAGCTCTATGCTCTCCGGATCCACAAGGTCGCCAACATAGAAATCCGAATAGTCCTTCAGGTCTATGACAAGGTCGCCTTCCTCAAGAACCTTACCTATTAGCGATTCGTCACACATGGCTATTATTGTACCTTCGTCCGTATCGTGTATCTTCACGTATATCATAAAATCATCCGTACTTGTACATAAAGAGCGTGGCGAAAAGGTACATGAAACCGTATACCATCAGCCATAGCCCTCCAGATATGTGGTTTGTCTTTGCTGCAAAAAAGCTCAGGGCGAATATGAATGTTGCGAATGCCAGTTCAACCCTGGTATTCATTATGGAGAACACCAGCTTGCTCTTGCCTGGATCGTTGTTCCTGTTCCAATGCACTCCAGGATTGCTCTGCGTTATAGCAGCTATTGCTGCCTTGGTCCTTGAGAAAGCAAGCGCAAAGTTTAGCGCGAACACCATGAAGCCCTTCTTTACAGAGTTAAAGTATATCTTGGTCATTATGACCGGGGCAAGGAATGAGAGCACCAGCGCTATAGAGCCGAATATCTCTAAATCTAAGCCAACATACTTGGCGTTGAATATCTGGTGTATGTTCAGGTTTACGAATGGCACTGCCGAGAACACTATGAATATTGAGACTATGGTAAACATTATCAGTATTACGGATATGTAATTCAGGCCAAACCCGTGCGTGAGGTAGTCCATGCTTGATATGGGCGAGCCCTTCATGCTCTTCCTGTTCTTGAAAAAGTATTTTATGAACTGGGTGTCGCCGTAGTTGTAGCGCCACTGCTGCTTGACCAGCTCAGTAAACTTCTTTATGGGCTTGCCAAGGGCATACACTTTTGGCACATAGAGGCTCTTGTAGTTGTATAGGTCCGACTTGAAGCTGAAGAACGTATCCTCTATAACGTATTCCGGGAAGCCGCCTATGTCCCGCAGGGCGGACACCCTTATTATCCCGCACGAGCCGGCAAATATGGCAGTGTTGTTTAAGGCCCTTGCAGGCTCTATGAACTTGAAGAAGAACCCATCGAATATGTTTATGGAATCCGCAAACAGATTTGCCTTCCTGTGTGTTTTTTCTGTCTGTATGTATGACAGGTTCGGGTCCTGAAAGTATGGGAGAAGGTCCTTTAGGAACTTCTGGTTTGTCAGCCTTTCATCATAATCGAAAATTGCTATAAACTCCTCTTTCATGCTGCCGACGAAGTTGTTAAGCGCCCCTGCCTTAAAGCCCTTCCTATTGTCCCTGTGCATATACGCGAACTTGTTTTTCTTTGCTATTCGCATCATTTCTGAGCGTATGCCGGCATCGGTGGAGTCATCCAGAAGGTAGTAATTTAGCGACTTTTGGGGGTACTCGAGCTTCCTTAGATTCGTTATGGTATCCTCTACCATTGCAGGATCCTCGTTGTACACAGGAACGACGACCGCAACAGACGGATACGAAAGCATGGGCCTGAGCTTCCTGCGTATCTTTGAAATATACTTGCCGTAGAAGTAAGACCTGTAGTATAATATTGAAGCGGATATGTTGAAAAAGCCAGAGACTACCGATAGTGTTGCGAATGCCGTAGCCACAATGTACATGTAGGTATTCTTGGCTATTATGAAAAGATAGAGCGAAAAAGCCAGCCCAGCTATTGCTAGGACTATGAATATTGCCACTGTCAATATGCGCAGGGTGAACTTGTCACCAAAGAATTTATTCTTCATTTAAGCATCGCTGTTTATTGCCGGTCCCATAAGCCAAAAGGCTTATAAGAAGATTTTTAAACAAAGCTTTAATTACTTTCGTCAATTCAAGATATGACGTTCGAGCCCAGAGATAGGCACAAATAAAGAGCTTTACCTGGCAAAATATAATATTTCTTCCATTTGATTAGGTTTTATATGCCGGGATGGCGGAAACCGGTAACGCGCCAGTGCTTTTGCGGCGAAACTCGAGATCTGGTTTCCTTCGGGAAGTTTGGGTTCAAATCCCAATCCCGGCGCTTTTTATTTTTGCTTTTGCGTGTTGTGACGCTCCTTATAGGCATTAGGCATTGCTTTGTTTCTGAAGCTCGGAGATTAATACGGTAGCGTACGACCCTGAGGGAAGGGAGAACTTAAGCTTGAACGCTTCACCATGGCTTTCTACTGTAAATGATTTGTACGGGGCGAATGCCGCCCTGAATGAGCCCTTTGCCCTAAGCTCCGGCATGCTCTTGCATTTGAATGACTCCCTTGTGAGGCCGTATTCTTCAAGCGCGGCTTTTTCGTATTCCGATATATGTTCGGTTTCATAGCCTATTATGTTTGAAGCCAGGACTGCTGGCCCTTCTTCATATTTTGATATTTTGGAATAATCCGGGAATCCGTAGCTGTCAAGGCCGCATGAAAGCTCTCCCCTTTCGGGTTTTGTATGCCCTTCTTTATATAGCGATTTCACTACCCCGTTGAATATTTCCGATTCTACTGAATGCACGAACATCATTAGCAGCTGCCTTGGAAGCGTCCTCAGCGCTTCTCTGTAATTTGGCCCGTAGCTTGCCAAGTATGAGATTATCTTCCTTTCGTATTTCAGGTGCTTGGGAAAATAGTTTATAGCATTGCTAAAGTCTTTCTCTGAAGCAAGCCTTTCCCTGGCTTCCTTGGCTTCCGGCATGTCCTCGTTCGTGCTGTCAGTTAGAAAGAGCATTGCTGCCTGTTCCAGGTTGCCCTTAAGTATGCTTAGGCCCACTTTCACATTGTTATTCCTGTAGCCAAATCTCTGCGTGCCGTAATAGTTTGGGAACAGTCCGCCGAACTTAGATTCATTCGACTTTATGATATCAATTGCTTTTTCCTGTTCTATCTTTGGCTTTGCCGTTATCTCAAAAGCATTGCCTTCCAAATCACCAAGCTTTACCTGCTCGGAAGATTTCCACGCGAAGTTTATCCTTATGCCAGGTATTCGCAACGAGAGTAGCTTATTTGGGTCAACTCCCCTTATGCTGCACAGCTGTACCGAGACTGCGCGCCTGTCCTTGGTTCCGGCGAAGCCCACAGACTTTTTGCCCTTTCCGCATGTGCTTGCTATTGCTCCGAGGGCCTGCAGCGTGTTCCATTCCCTCTTTTGCATTGCGAATATCGTAAATTCGTCGCCTTCAGGATATTTGAGCTCTTCCCTGGAATATTGCATTTCCGGCTCTAGAACATTATAAGAGCGCGTTATCTCCTTGACAATAAAGTCTTCCGGAGACGATTTAAGGACGAGAATTTCATCTTCCATCTTTGCTCCTCCTTTTGTAACGGGGCTTTTTTGCATACTGCATGTCCAATCTCTTTTCCTTCTTCGTGATCTCTACCTTGAGCGCTTCCCTTTCGATTTCAAACGTAGTCTTTTCCAGGAGGTAGCGCAGTGCCACCACTATCACGACTCCGGAAGCTATTATTACAATGCCGATGTAGCCTATCCTGAAAAGCACGAAAGCGAAGGCTATTGCTGCTGCTGGAGGGTGCTCGCTCTTGGTTATTATCATAAGCACGGAAACAGAGAATATGACGAGCGCTGCTACGGCATAAAGAGGCAGCACTGCAAGAGACAATCCTCCAAGCGTGCCCACTATGCCTGCAATTATGTAGCTCTTGACGAATTTGGAATTCCTGGCTGAGCGCGAGTTTGGTGTTATGAACATTATGTATATGCTGCTAGCGAATGAAGTGAATATGACTGCCGATGTGCCGAGGCCGTAAGCCTTGTCAATGTTGAAGTATTCTAGAAGGAAGACCAGAAGGGCTAGGTTCAGGCCAGCAAGGACTGCAGGGATTATCCTGTGCTTGAGCCTTTTCCAAGCCTCTTTTACGCTCTTTGGCTCCCTGTACCTGTACTCTCTCGCCATCAAATCAGTTCTTCTGCTTGTATATTCCCAAGAATATGAATAGAGAGAGAAATATTAATAACCCGGACGCTATGAAGGCGAAGGAATAGCCAACATAATAGGCCATGTAGCCTGCAACAAGAGAGCCTATGAAGTAGGCAATCCCTACGACGCTGCTGTATAAGCCAAGCTTCCTTCCGGGCTTTTCCGATCCAACAGTCTCGAATAGCAGCGTGTTTGAAACCGTGTAGAACATAGCATAGGCAAGCCCTGCAGTCAGGGCATAGAGTATCACGTTTATGAGAAGAGATCCGAATCCGGTAAGGAAAATAAAGGCAAAGCCTATTGCCACATAACCAGCTGCCCTCATCGCCAGGGAGCTCCTGAGCGTGCTCTTTTCTCCCTTTGATTCTGTGAAGCGGCCAGAGTAGTTGAATACGTAGGATTGCACGGCGTATCCTGCAAATATTATGCCGAATACGTACACATTTGCAAGGCCTATGTCCCTGAGCCCTGGCACATAGGTGGTGTTGAATATGGCGCTGCCAAGATAGAAAGCGAACATGCCTATGTAGATGACTGTGAGCTTGGAAAGCTGATTGTGCTTGCTGCCTATAATCCCGCGTATGAACTTGTACCCTGGAACCCTTATGAATATGAGATTATGCATCAACAGCCTGAACCTGAGCGCCATGCTATTTTTTATTATTGAACGCCTTTCGAGGTTCTTTGCCGGCTCCGTTATTGACATTGCTATAAGTATGCTGATTATTACGAAGGGTATGAGCAGCAGCATTACCACTCTTAATGGAAGAAAGCCAGTGAGCACAGATGCGGCGAGCAGGCCGATGGAGCCCCCTATGCTAGAGAGCATCTGCAGCTTGGAGAATCCGCTCGCCCAGAACTTTTTCTCTATCGTTTCCATGACCAAAAGGCTTAGGGGGGTCGCAAGAGCCGCAGTGAAAAGCGAGAGGAGCCCGAAAAGGGTTATAGCCATGGCTATGTTGTTTGTGAAGGAGAGTGCCAAGAGAACCAGGCCTGAGCTTGCTATGGATATGTATACGAAAGGCTTTCTGCTGCCATACCTGTCTACTGCCATGCCCCAAAGGACCGAAGCGGGTATCGAAACGCCGTAGAATACCGCCATGGCGTACGACACGTCAATTACAGTGCCGCCAAGGTCGAGTATGAAAAGGGCTATTATAGTGCTTATCGGCCCGTAGGCTATCTGATAGGGCAGCATGGAATACATCCACAGCCCTTTTTTGCCCTTTATGCCGTCAAGCTTAGGCAGCAATTCCAATGAACCACGCAGAGTATATTATTCTTGAAGGAATATAAAAGGATTTTAGCAAAAGGGTTAAAAAAAGGTTTTCCTTATTTAAGTTTGGTGATTAAAGTGGAAGAGATAAAAGGATTAAGGAAGTACGAGCTGCCACCGCTGCCATACAAGCTTGACGCCCTGGAGCCGTACATAAGCAAGGATATAGTGGACGTGCATTACAACGGCCACCACAAGGGCTACGTCAACACGGCGAACACGCTTATAGACAGGCTCAACGGAATAATAAAAGAAGAGGTCAAAAGCTACGACATACACGGGGTTTTGAGAAACCTCACATTCAACATAAACGGGGACAAGCTGCACACGCTTTACTGGAAGGACATGGCCCCCGAAGGCAAGGGAGGAGACAAGCCCGGAGGAAAGCTTGGCGACCTGATTGACCAGCAGTACGGCGGCTATGAAAAGTTCAAGAAGATTTTCACAGAAGCGGCGAACTCGAACCCTGGAACGGGATGGGCGGTGCTGACATACGACAAGGAGAACAGCAACCTGAACGTAATGACTGTGGAAAACCACTTCATGAACCACCTCGCAGAGATGCCGATAGTCCTGATACTGGACGAATTCGAGCACGCGTACTACCTGCAGTACAAGAACAAGAGGGCAGATTACGTAGGCGCATGGTGGAACATCGTCAATTGGGACGAAGCTAACAAGAAGCTTGACGGCCTCCTAGAATAATCTAAAGTGCGTTTTGGCGCGGAGGCCTTCCTCCCGCCACTTGTTTTTGCCTTGTTTTAGCAGATAGAAGAAAGTAAAGCGGAGCTCAGAACATGTCGTCGAGCTCAACCTTTTCCAAGTTCTTAATCTCCTTCTTTATGTTTGTGTCGGTGTATTCCGGGAATTCCACTCCGCTGACTACAAGCATTATGCGTATGGAATCCTTGGCCATCTCGTCGTCTATCCTGGCGCCCCACTTTATGAGCGCATCGCTGCTTATCCTGCTCGCGACCTCCTGGAATATGGTTTCTGCTTCCCTTAGCGTAAGGCTTTCGCCGCCGATTATGTTTATCAGCGCTTTCTTCGCCGTTGCCATATCTGCGTCTAGCATAGGGCTCTTTATTGCGTTTTCAAGCGCTATGAGCGCCCTGTTCGACTGCGTGGAGGTTGCCATGCCCTCTCCCGAGCCTATGACAGCATAACCAGAATCCTTCAACACCATCCTGAGGTCAGCGAAGTCTATGTTTACCATTCCGGGCTTCGTGACCATCTCGACTATGCCCTTAGTGGCGCTGGAAAGCACCTCGTCAGAAACCCTGAACGCCATGTTTAACGGCAGATCCGGTGCCACTGAAAGAAGCTTGTCGTTGTGAATTATTATTACGGTGTCGCACATCTTCTTCAGCTTGGAAAGGCCTTCCAGCGCGTTGTGCATCCTTGTCCTTCCCTCGCTCGAGAATGGAAGCGTGACTATTGCAACAGTAAGCGCGCCGTTCTCCTTTGCTTCGTGCGCTATCGTGCTTATTGATCCGGTGCCTGTGCCTCCTCCGAGTCCGCACGTCATGAAAACCAGATTTGCGTCGGAGAGCATGTGCTTTATCTCGTCCTTGCTCTCCATTGCGGCTTCCTCGCCGACCTTTATGTCGCTTCCTGCACCCAATCCCTTTGTAACCTTCTTGCCGAGCAGGAGCTTCCTCTCGGCCCTTGTCTTTATCAGATGTGGTGCGTCGGTATTCATGGCTATTAGCGTTGCGCCCTCTATGCCAAGAGTAGCAAGCCTGTTTACGGTGTTGCTGCCGCTTCCGCCTGTTCCAACAACGTATATCTTGGGTTTTGCACCCTCTATAAATCTCAGGATCTCTTCATCGTCAACACTTGTAAACTCGCTCATGAAATCACGGTCGCTGATTATTATGCTCCTGAAAAGGTTAAAAATCTATTTACAGAATTATTCAGGATAAGGGCTGCCTTGGAAAAGAGCAGTGCAAATCCGTAAGTATTTGTTTTTCGATTACGATTGTGCAGCGGCTTGCGCCGAATTTCTATTTGGATGATTCAATGGCTGAAAATGGCAAAAATAAAAAGGAAGAGAGCAAGAAGCTCACTTCAATACCAGTGCATGACATAAGGCTCAAGAAAGGCATGACTGTAGAGGGGCTGTTCAGTGAGATGGAGCACGTAGGCGGATTCTCGGCCCAGCACATGATAACAGGCACACACATAATGGAAGACATGCTAAAGGACAAGAAATCCTTCAACTTCCTGTCCTTCCCGGCAGACATTGTATCCACAGGCCTTAGGGGGGTGCTTGCATCCATGACCAAGCACTTCAACGCCATAATAACAACAGGCGGAACAGTTGACCACGACCTTGCAAGGGCGTTCGGCGGCAAATATTCTTTGGGGACCTTTAACGCTGACGACGCTTACCTTCATTCACTCAGGGTATACAGGCTCGGAAACGTATTCATCGAAAACGACGAATATGGCCTAAAGGTTGAAGAGAGCTTCAAAAAGATAATGGATGACATATATTCGTCAAAGGATTACAAGAAGGAGTACAGCGCAAGCGAGCTGCTTTACGAATTCGGAAAGCGCATAAAGGACGAAGGGTCCATACTAAGGCAGGCCTACCTGCACAATGTCAAGATATTCAACCCCGGAATACTCGACGGCGCTTTTGGGACGCAGCTGACGATATATTCCCAGGATCACGACTTCAAGCTCAACCTCATAAGGGACGAGCTCGAGCTTAGCAATATATCCTTCGACAACAAGGTAACCGGAGCTCTCATGATTGGCGGCGGAATAAGCAAGCACCACGTAATATGGTGGAACCAGTTCAAGGGAGGGCTTGACTATGCGGTTTACATAACCACGGCCACGCAGTTCGACGGAAGCCTTTCTGGTGCAAGGCTCACCGAAGCAGTGTCATGGGGAAAGATAAAGGAAAAGGCGAAGTATGTAACAATAGACGGCGATGCTACGATAATACTGCCCTTCATGATGTCTGCGCTAGGAATAGAATGATTCAGCGCTTTGGCTTTATTACGGTGCCTTCGTGCTTCCTGCGCGAGATGGCACTTTCTATGTTCTTTATGCTTTTGTCAAGGAAGTGAAGCTCGGTGTTGGAGCGCTTGGCTATTTTGCAGGCTATGACGTCGAAGACGAAATTCGAGCGCGCGACCCTTGTATCGTCCTTCATCGCAAGTTCAAGGAGCTCGTCTATGTCCATGGCATTAACGAATTTTCCCTTTTCGTTGTAGATGCCCTTGGGAGTGCTGACATTTATCACGTGCGTAGCATCGGCAGACTCTGCTAGAAGCATGGTCACGGTATCAGTGCTTATTCCCGGTATTATTCCACCGGTAATCACTATGCTGCTGTTTTTGATCTCTGAGCGGATGCCGTTCGGATCTCCTCTGTACACTGCAGATGAATTCCCGAATGCCGAGTGCAGCAGCCATGCATTTAGGTATGTAGTCTGTATCCCTATGTTGTCCTTTATGTACTGCGATTCCGTGAATTCTGATGCAGCGGTTATGTATTTTTTGCTTGTGAAGCCCCCTCCAACCACTATTATGAATGACGTTCCCTTGGAAGCGTGCTTCTTTATCAGTTCGACGAAGCTCTTTATAAAAAGGATATCCAATTCTCCGTTCTCCTTCGTAAGCGTGCTTCCTCCCAGCGAAATCGCTATGGTACCCGTTCACTCCCCTAGATCTATGGTGTCTCCGACCTTTGGCGCATATGCCTCGAATCCCTCACCCTTGAGGTTTTCTGCGAAAGCCTCGGTGTTTTCCGGGCTCCCGTGCACGCATACCACAATGTTTGGGGCGCTTTCCCTTACAAACTTGTAAAGGTCGCTCATGCCAGAATGCGCAGAAAAATCATAAAAACCTACCTGAAGGTTGAACTCCTTGTCAACCTCCTCTATGTATATCTTGCCAGTGTTCATGAGCCTCCTTCCCCTTGTGCCTTCCACTTGATAGCCAGTGAGGAATACCTTGGATTCGCTGTTGAGCCTTGTTATATAGTGCATTGCAGGGCCGCCATTAAGCATCCCCGCAGTAGTCACGACAATGGAACCGCCTTCAAGGGCCCTCTTTCTATCTGCCAAATCGTTGACCCAGTTGCATTCGTTCGCGGCCTTGGAAAGCAGATCCGCGTTTCTTATGAATTTTTTGTTGGATAACACTATTTCCGTTGCCTCTCTTGCCATTCCGTCTATGTATGTGCGCTCTATCAGGCCATTCTTGTATAGTATTGCGAGGAGCTCCTGGCTTCTCCCGACTGCAAATGCGGGCACAAGTGCTATGCCGCCATTGTCGGTCGTTTCCTTTACACCCTCGACAAAATCGTGAACTAGCTTGTTCCTGTCAGGGTGCTCCCTTGTTGCATAGGTTGACTCTATTATTAGCACGTCGCTCCTTACGGGCTTGGCGCCTTCGTGCAGCAATTGCGGCGACATCTTGAAATCCCCGGTATAGACTATGCGCTTGTTGTTCTTGGCATTGGTGCGCTCTACAAGAGTTATGGCGCTTCCGGCTATGTGCCCTGCATCGTAAAGCTCTATGTCGAAGTTGCCCATGTGAAGGGGCCTTTTGTAATCGGTCTCCATGAAGCGCTTTGAGAATTTATCGAGTTGCCTCTTGTGGAAATTTATTTTCGTGTGCTCCTTCCTTGATATCTTTATGGTGTCGTTGAGCAGGAGCTCGGAGAGCCCGAGAGTAGGGCTTGTTCCTATTGTGGGCATTGACATCTCGTTGTACAATGAGGGCGACGACCCGCTGTGGTCTAGATGCGCGTGGCTTAGTATCAGTGCGTCGGCCTTGGGCTCCGCTATTGGATATTCGGTCACATCGTCAATCTTGACACCGTAATCGAACAGCAGATTCCTTTTGTCTTGGAGGAATATGGCAGAACGGCCTACTTCGTGTGCCCCGCCAAAGAAGCTTAATTTCATCGAAAATACCTTTGTGGCGGAACTCACCGCTGCTTTAGATTCGTAAAGAAATTATAAAAACGTTGTTTATTCTTGAACCCTGTTTGATATTTGTCATCAGGGCCTTATTCGGTGAATTGGAAAGATATTTAAGTTATCATAACGTTTTATTAAATGTCAATATTTTTGCAATGATTTTATGCCCAACGAAATAAATTTCATGGACCTGACAGTTTTGAAAAGGATAAAACCTGACACTACCGTTGAAAAGTTCGGCGGACTGATAAATTCCTCATTTTTCGACGCATCGAATGCCCTTGGAACCCTAAAGCTCAAAGGCTTGGTTGATTTTACCACATACGTACCGGGCCAGAATGCCATAAGCGTAACCGAGATGGGAAAGAAGCTGATTGAGGAAGCGGATTCGAAGGAGAAGATGCCGTTCGACCAACTTGATCTGGCAATACTTACGCAGCTCTCAACGGGCAAAAGGAATCTGGCTGACCTGAGCACTGCAGTCAACATAAGTTCCAAGGATCTTGCAATGCACCTTTACAAGCTGTCGGAACAGCAGTATTTATCAGCTGACATAAGGAACGGAGTCATGGACATGTCGCTAACTGAAAAGGGATTCATGCAGGCCAAGGCAGGCATGCCGCAACAGGCAACCCAGGCTCAACCTCAGCCGCAGGCTCAGCAGCAGCCGAAGCCAGCGGTTCAAACGCAGCCGCAGCAAACTCCTGCGGCTCCAAAACCGAATCCAACTACTGCGCCACAGCCACAACAGGGTCCAACACCTTCGAATACTGCTGCGGCTCCAATGGCAGCGACTGCGCAGCCACAGGCGGCACAGCAGGAACAGATGCAGCATCCGGCAGAGGACAAAGAGATAGCCGAGATGCAGAAGCAGCTCTCGTCCCAGCAGGTTAAGAAACCAAGCAAAACGATTTATTATGTTGTTGCAGTCGTGGTAATAATCATAATACTAGCTGCGCTTTTTGCAAAAGGCATATTATAGTTAAATGAGAAAACCTTTGGGTGAATGCAAGATGGGCACTTTAATGGATTATATGGACGCCCACGCACTGCTGGGCAAATATGGTATAAAGGCGCTTGATGCCGCTTATGTGGGAAGCGCAAAAGAAGCAGTGGGATTTGCGAAGGGAAGAACGATAGTGATGAAGCTCATATCGGACAAGGCGCTGCACAAGTCAAAGAGCGGGCTCGTAAAGCTAAGCCTATCAGGAGATGCAAAGATAGAAGGAGCCTATTCCGAACTGGTAAAGCTCGGAGAGAAATTGAAACCTTATAAGATACTGGTGCAGGAGCAGGTTTCAAATGGAACTGAGATAATAATAGGAGGCAACACAGACCCGCAGTTTGGAAAGCTCATACTTTTGGGGCTTGGCGGAATATACGTTGAAGTGTTCAAGGATGTCTCGGTAAGGCTGTGCCCAATAACCGAATATGACGCCAACGCCATGATAGAAAGCCTGAAGTCAAAGCAGATAATGCTTGCGGACGAAAGGAACGGGAAGATAGTGAAAAACCTGCTGCTCAAAGTATCGGAGTTCCTTGTGAAAAACCAGAAGATTACTGAGCTGGACCTGAATCCGATAATATTGCACGACGGGACGTACGATGCGGTTGACCTGAGGCTTATAGGGGAATGATTTTATGGCAGGAAAATATTACAATCTCGACAACATGTTAAAACCTAAAAGCGTTGCCATAATAGGGGCTTCGCAAAGCCCTGAAAAAGTGGGCCACATAATAATGCAGAACTACCTCAACGTCGGTTATGACGGTGATCTTTATCCGGTAAATGTCAGCGCTGAAGGGCTCATACTCGGCAAGAAGTCCTACAAGAGCGTGCTCGACATCAAAAAACCCCTTGACCTTGCCGTAATAGCCATACCTGCGAAGTTCGTTCCTCAGTCACTGGAAGAATGCGGAAAGGCAAAAGTGAAAAGCGTTATAATCGTAAGCAGCGGCTTTTCGGAAGTTGGCGATACCGGGCTGCAGGAGCAGATAGTGTCGATAGCCAAAAAGTACTCGCTGCCTGTGCTCGGGCCCAACTGCCTCGGAGTCATGGATTTGCGCTCGAGGGTTGACACCATGTTCCTGCCGACATTCAAAATAGACAAGCCCAGCATAGGGGGCGTAAGCTTTGCCTCCCAGAGCGGGGCCGTAGGCAGTGCCGTCCTTGACCTGATATCGCATGAGAACTTCGGGCTCTCCAAGTTCATATCTTACGGCAACGCCGCAGTTGTTGACGAAGTGGATATACTAAACTACTTGGGGCATGACCCAGACACCAAAGTAATAATATTTTACATAGAAGGAGTGAGGCGCGGAAAGGAATTCGTCGAGGTCGCAAAAGAAGTGACAAAGCTCAAGCCAGTCATAATGATAAAGGGAGGAATAACCCCGGCAGGATCGAGCGCGGCACATTCGCATACTGCATCGCTTGCTGGCAGCTATGCAGCATATGAAGCGGTATTCGAGCAGTACGGATTCATACAGGCAAAAAGCCTTGACGACATGCTTTATTTCGCGAAGATATTCGAGGCGCAGCCGTTGTCCACTAAAAAGCGCATTGCGATAATAACCAATGGCGGAGGCGTCGGAGTGCTCGCGGCAGATTCGCTGTACTTGAACGGCTTGCAAATGGCCGAGCTTTCCGATGATGCAAAGAAGGAACTCAGGAAGGTCATGCCGCCAATAGTGAACATGAGCATGCCGATGGACATGGCAGGAGATGCAGACGACAAGAGGTTCGGAGCCGCGATGGAGGTTCTCTCCAAGGACCCGAACGTAGATGCGCTCATGGTAATCTCGCTGTTTCAGACTCCCGGTGCCGATTCCAGGGTAGCGGCGATGATAATAAAATATGGTTCTGAAGGGAAGAAACCAATAGTAGTAGTGAGCCCTGGTGGCAACTACGCCGAAGTGCACAACAACATGATGGAAAGCTCCGGAGTCCCAGTATACCCTTCGCCGGAAGATGCTGCCAAGGCGCTTGCCGCTTTGGTAAAATATTCTGAGTATAGGGAGAGAATGGGGTCTTTGAATGCCGAAGATAAAAATATCAAAAAAAGCAAATGACGTGATAAAGAAGGACAAAAACCTTTTTGTAACTACTACTAGAGAGAGCTATCCGTTCGTTGCTGACAGGGGTGATGGCGATTTCACCTACGACATATCTGGAAACAGGTTCATAGATTTTTCGAGCTTTATTTCCGTATACAATTTCGGCGTTAATGCAAACGCAAAGGTAAGGGAAGCGATAAAGGCGCAGGTTGACAAGCTCATGCATTCTGCCTTTACCGACTACTATGCCGAACTGCCGGTGAAGTTTGCAGAGGAATTCACCAGCATGTTCCCGAAGCAGTATGGCAAGCTTTTCCTATCCAATTCCGGGACCGAGGCCAACGAAGCCGCAATAAAGTTTTCAAAGGTCATAACAAAAAGGAGCAGCATAATGGCGTTCTACAACTCCTTCCACGGAAGGACAAACGGATCGCTGGCATTGACATCGTCGAAGATCGTGCAGAGGGAGCACATGGGGCCATTCGTCAACGCCGTCCATGTTCCATATCCTTATTGCTACAGGTGCCCGCTGCACCAGAGCTATCCCGATTGCGGATTCGCATGCATAGATTACATAAAGGACTATCCGCTTTCTAAGGAGGTGGCCGGAGAGGAAATCGCAGCTTTCGTGGCCGAGCCGATACAGGGAGAGGGCGGCTATATCGTTCCGCCGAAGGATTATTTCAAGGAGCTCAAAAGGCTCACTGACAGCTACGGCATGCTTTTCGTATCGGACGAGGTACAGGCTGGATACTTCAGGGCAGGAAAGCCGGCAGCGCTGGACAATTTCGGAGTGCATGCCGACATATACACGTTCGCAAAGTCCGTCGGTGCTGGGTTGCCGCTTGGAGTTACAATGCTGAAAAGAAGCCTGCCGGACATACCGGCCGGGGCACACGCCAATACTTTCGGTGGGAACCTTGCAGTAATTGCGGGAGCGCACGCGCTGGCAAAGCACGTGAAGAATAACATGCGCTCCATAGAAGAGCAGGTGCATACAAAAGGTAGGATAATGAAATCCAGGCTCGAGAAGATGAAGGAGCGCTACGAGATAATAGGCGACGTGCGGGGCATGGGCATGATGCTCGCAATAGAATTGGTAAAGGACAGGAAAACAAAGGAGCCAGCAGTAAAGGAAAGGGATTCAATAATGGAAAGGTGCTTCTACGACGGGCTGCTGATGCTGCCTGCAGGAGTCTCGACCATAAGGATAATACCCCCACTAACCATGTCCATGCACAATATAGAGGAAGGGCTTGGCATACTGGAAAGCGCAGTGGAAAAGGAAAATGCAGACATGCTTGGCAAGCTAAGGACGGCCAAGGCACGGAAATAGGAGCAGCAAAGGTATAAAAACACGAACAACGCAAACTATTTATAATAATTATGCCAAAAAGGTTAGTCAGAGCCTTATTCGGCCAGCTGCGTCAATCAATGCGGTTCGTTGGCGCTTGGCTTATGTTTAACAGCTAAATAAAATACTCAAAGATGGTTTAATGGCAAACGTATATGACGTTGATGCATCGGAACTCGTGAAGATGGCAGCTGAAAAGCTCAAGAGCAAGGTGAAAAAGCCGGACTATGTCAATTATGTGAAGAGCGGAGCCGCAAAGGAGCGCGTGCCCGAGGATCCGGATTTCTGGTACATAAGGACGGCTTCGATACTGAGGCAGGTATATGTGAACGGCCCAGTGGGAGTTTCTAGGCTTAGAACAAGATACGGCTCAAGGAAGGACCACGTAATACACAAGCACCACCACATGCCCGCAAGCGGAAGCATAATAAGCGACGCTTTCAAGGAGCTTGAAGGCTTGGATTACGTCAAAAAGACAGGCAAGGGCAGGGTAATAACCCCGAAGGGAAAATCCTTCCTGGACAAGCTCTCCAACGAGATAAGCGGCTACAAGTCGCAGAGTGCAAACTGAATGCTTTTGGTGCAGTATGATGTCCGAATCTTATGAAGGTCAGGACGACAGGGAAGCGAAGAAGGCGCTTGCGAAGGTTTACAGGGAGATGCAGCGCGAACAGCAAGTCAAGTCAATGCTCAGGCAGCTGCTGGATCCAGACGCGTACGAGCGCATAATGAACATAAGCGTCTCGAACCACGATCTATACATGCAGCTGTCGAACCTGATTGTGCAGCTTGCGCAGTCAAACCAGGTATCCGGAAAGATAACAGACGCGCAGCTTATATCGCTGCTCAACAGGCTCACGTACAAGCCTGAGCCGAAAATAGAATTCAAGCACAAATGAAGCTTACGATTATGGTGTTAAAATGTCAAAGAAGAGCAAGATCAAGAAGGAGCGCTTGGGCAAGCAGATAAAAAGGTCCAGGAGAATACCGGTGCTCGCAATGGTAAGGACGCACAGGAGGATACAGCAGAACCTGTTCGCCAGGAACTGGAGGAGGACCAAGCTGAACCTTAAGGGTGATTGAAAATGCCTGCAAAACTCATAACGATAAACATAAGGAGATACCTGGTAACGCAGCCCAGGTCAGTGAGGCAGAAGCGCCTCAGCAGGTACGTCAGGGAAAGGATTGCGCACTACATGAAAGTATCGGAGGAGAACGTTAAGATAGACACTGCAATGAACAGCGCAATGACAAAGGTTTACACTAAGAGCATGATGCCGATAAAGGCCAACGTCAACATAGACAACGGAGTGGCCAAGGTGTCATTGTATAGCGACAAAAAGCCAGCTGATACGCAGAAGGCGGAGCCCAAGGCCGCAGATAAGAAGGCAGGAAAGGGAAAGCAGGAGCAAAAGAAAGAAGCCCCCAAGCCCGAGCAGAAAAAGCCCGAAGCTGCGGAACCGAAGGCAAAGCCCAAGCAGTGATGCTTGGAAAGCCAAAGTAACGGTGCCCACATGCCAATCATAAAATATTCCATACACGAAAGCGGCTATGTGGGTGCATTCGGCACTGCGACGGACAAGTACGTTTTCATGGGCAATTCGCTGAATGCTACAGGAGTCAGAGCGGTATCCGGTGCGCTTGGCTCAGAATGCATTCTTATAACCGTAGGCATGTCTGACCTTGTAGGGATTTTCGCCAGGGCGAATTCCAACGGGATAGTCCTGTCCAACATAGCCGCTGACAGCGAAGTAAAAAGGATAAAGGAGCTGGCAGAAGGCATAAACGTCGGTTGCATCAGCAGCAACCTCAACGCCATAGGCAACAACATTTTGGCAAACGACAAGATCGCGATAGTGAACCCGGAATACGGAAATGATGACATAAGGGAAATACGCGACATACTCGGCGTAGAAGTAATAAGGTATTCCGGGGAAAGCTTCAAAACAGTAGGCGCGAGCAACGTCCTAACCAACAAGGGGCTGCTTATAAACAACAGGTGCAGCGACGAAGAGAAGGAGGAGCTCGACAGGGCCACCGGAATGGATTCCATAAGGACCACGGCCAATACCGGTGCGCTCAGCATAGGGCTTTCCGTGCTGGCGAATTCCAAGGGGGTCGTGATAGGCTCCGAGACCACGGGATTCGAGATAGCTAGGATAACTGACGCTCTGGACATAGGCGATTAAAAAAAGGTGAAAGCATGAAGTACATAGTAAGAGGAACAATAAAAAAGGGCTCGAAGCAAAAATTTGAGCTCGAGATAGAAGCAAACAGCGAGAAGCACGCTACGGAGAGTGCGCTCGTAAAGATAGGCTCGAAGCAGGGGCTTAGCAAGAGCATGATAGCGATAAAGGAAGTCGTTGAAGCAAAATAAGGTCTTTGGATGAGCTCTCAAGAAAGCGGCGAAAGCCTTGAAGAGGCGGTGCAGAACCTGCAGTACATGCAGCAGGTCTACCAGAACCAGTACACCACCATAAGCAGGGAAATAAACGCGGTCATGGACTACATAAACGAGCTCAATGCTGCCAAGACGTCAATGGAAAAGTTTGAGAGGATAAAGAATTCCAATATCCTTTCACCCATAGGCTCGTCCATTTTCATAAGCGCCAAGGCGACCGAAGAGGCGAAGGTCCTGGTTGGCGTTGGCGGCGGATACCTGATAGAAAAGGAAATCGCAAAGGCGATAGAATACCTTTCCTCAAGGATAGAGATGCACACAAAGAACATGCAGGAGCTCATGAAGGCGAGGAGCAAAGCCGAGGACGCCATGTTCGAAATATCGACGAAGCTGGATAAGATTTTGAAGCAGGCATAATATGTTTGATTCGCTGCGCAAAAAAATATCGAATGCCATAGGTTCAATCGTAAAAAGCGAGCGCGAGGAGGAAGGCGCAAGCGCAGAAGGTGCTGCAGCATACGCGCAGAAAGCGGAAGAGGAACGCACAGAAGTTGTGGAAACCGCTGGCGCAGAAAAGGAGGAGGAAAAGCTGCCGGTTGAAGAAAGAAAAGAGAATGAAACTGTTACTGAAACGGCAAAAGAGGAAAAACCGGAAAGCCCGGCCGTCGAACCATTGATTGAAAAAGCCAAGAAGGAAGAGAAGATGAAGCTTTCCCTTTCTACGAGGCTTAAAGGCGTTTTCTCAAAGGAAGTAAAGCTCGGCGAGTCTGACATAGACAACTTCACAGATGAACTAATGCTAACACTGCTGCAGTCCGACGTCTCTTATGAGACAACTGACAAATTCATAAATTCGCTCAAGGAAACCCTGAAAAGCTCGACTTTCGAATCAAGGAACATACGCGAAGGCGTTTCCGATTGCGTGAGATCCGAGCTTTCCAAGGTGCTCAAAGAAGGAATGCCGAAGGAGCAGCTTCTCCACATAGTAAAGGGCAGGCTTGACGCGGGAATGAAGCCAGTTTCGATAATGTTTCTGGGACCCAATGGCACCGGAAAGACCACCACAATGGCGAAAATAGCATACATGTTCAAGAAAAACGGCATAAGCTCGGTTTTTTCTGCCAGCGACACGTTCAGGGCCGCGGCAATAGAGCAGACGTCGTTTCACGCATCGAAGATAGGCATGCCTGTGATAAAAGGCAGCTACGGCGCTGACCCGGCAAGCGTAGCTTTTGACGCAATAGAATACGCCAAGGCACATAGCTCGGATACCGTGCTCATAGACACCGCAGGCAGGCAGGAAACGAACAAGAACCTGCTTAACGAGATAAAGAAGATGGAGAGGGTGGCCAAGCCGGACATAACGATATATGTAGGCGAAAGCACTGCAGGAAACAGGATTGCGGAGCAAGTGGCGGAGTTCTTAAAATACATAAAGATAGACGGGATAATACTCACAAAGCTCGACTGCGATGCAAAGGGCGGAAACGCCATATCGCTCTCTGACGTAACGGGATTGCCGATATTCTTCTTCGGGACCGGAGAAGGCTATGAAGAGTTAATGGAGTTCAATCCCTCTTTCATAATTGACTCCCTTGTTCCAAACTAGGGCCGTTGCGACACATTTATAATGTTTGTTTGAGAATAGTTTCTGATTTTGATGGATGAAAAGCTCTACAGGATAGAGGACGAGATATTAAACAGGCTGGTTGGGCGATTCGTGAACGTCGAAAAGACCGAGAGGCGCAACGAGCTAATCAAGTTGACTGCGAAAAGCATACAGCCGGACATGAGTGATGATGACATAAATACGCTCATAAGCGACATAAACGACCTTTCCCCCATAGACGTGCTTATGAAGGACGAATCCATAGAAGACATAATGATAAACAACACCAAGAGTGTTTTCGTATACGACTCCAAGGAAGGGCAAAAGAAGATGAATGACAGGTTTGAAGACAAGGAGAAGCTCTCCAGATTCGTGAACAAGCTCAAGCTGTACGCAACCAACGAGAGCGCCAAGGGCAACATACTTGACGTGCACACCCCTTCGGGAAGCAGGGCCAACATAGTTTCGTCGCCTCTCGGATATGACATAACGATAAGAAACTTCAAGCAGACGGCCCTTAGCATAATAGACCTTATCAATTCCGGTACTTTGGATTACAGCATAGCTGCGAGGCTGTGGCTTTACATGGACGGCTTCAAAGTGAGGCCGGCCAACCTGCTGATTGCGGGAATGCCAGCTGCAGGAAAGACTACGCTGCTGAACTCCCTGTTCTCATTCATGAGGCCCGAGCAGCGCGTCGTTACCATAGAGGAAACCTACGAATTGGACACATCCACGCAGGAGAACTGCGTCAGGCTGGAAACAAGCGAGGACATGCCAATGGTTGAGCTTGTAAAGAACGCCCTCAGGATGAGGCCCGACATGATAATAATCGGAGAAGTAAGGGGCGAGGAAGCCAATGACATGATAACTGCAATGAACATAGGAAAGATATCCATGGGCACCATACACGCTTCTTCATCCAGGGACATAATAAACAGGCTCCAGCACTCCCCGATGAACGTGCCCAAGGACATAATACCGGTTATAGACGCGCTCATAGTGCTGTCGCAGGTGTACGAGAATGGCGTGCCGCACAGGAAGATAGTGCAGATATCCGAGCTGGCAGGCATAGAAACGCAGATACTTCTTTCGGATCTTTACAAGCTCGACTACAAAACGCACAAGGCCTCTGCAATACTGCCCAGCGTCACTTACAGGGATACGCTTTCGACGCTTATCGGAGTGCCGCCTCCTGATATATTGGCAGAGGAGAACGTCAGGGCCATGATACTTGCACAGCTCAACAAGCTGGGAAGGCGGGACATAAGGAGCATAAACGAGACCGTAAGGGATTATTATACAGATCCAGATGCCGTGCTTGCGAAGCTGGGGCTCGGGAATCTTCATGCGGTTGTGCGCGTCTGATTCGCTTCGGTATTTTTCTGGTCCAGCAGCGCGTATATTCCGCTTATATGCGACGTAAGAAGCCTTCCTTTTTCAGTCAGCTTTATCATCTTGTCCTTTCCGTGCTTCTGGCTCTCGACAATTCCCCTGATTTCGCAATCGCGTATGAAGTTGCACACATGCACGTAGGTAGTTCCGGTGCTCTTGGCAAGCTCGCTTATGCTCCAGTCCTTCGACTGGTCGTTAAGGCACAGGAGTATTCCAGCCTGCTTGGACCTAAGTATAGAGCTTTCTTCCATTTAACCATTCTTAATATAAAAACCATTTTATATAAACATTTGCGTTCTTATATTATTAGAACTTATGTAATGCGTTTTGGTTCTACATAGGTAACAGCATGGAAAAAAGGTCAATCAGAAAAAGGTATGACAGGCTTGCGATAGTCACGACTTCTACAGGGGCAATACTGCTGATAATATCCATAATAAGGGGAGCAATGATGCTTGTGGCCTTCGCCAGCGGCATACAGATACACACGATACGCGACGTCAGCTTCGGCGTCATAAATTTCGCTTTCGATTTCGCAATACCTTTCGTAGGCGGCATAATACTCATAGCGGCAGGCATGGCGCTGCTCAACATAGAATTCAACTCGATAAAGAAAAACAGTGTGCTTGAAGTTCGCAGGAGCGCAAGGAATCACGAAATAAGAGTAACTGGAAAGATGCTCAATGACGGCGACAGAAAGGTGCTTGGCATGCTCTCTAAGGATGGCTTGATGCTGCAGTCAGACATAGTATCTGTTAGCGGCTTTTCGAAGGTCAAAGTGCACAGGATAGTAAGAAAGCTAGAGAATGCCGGGCTTGTAAAAGTTTCCAGATTCGGCATAACAAACCGCGTTGTCCTCGTAGACAGCAAAAGTTCCGCTTTCAATGCAAAAGCGTAAGGCTATTAAATTAATCCGATGATATATATTTAGGCGCCAAGGTGAAAAAATGGTGAAGTTCATAATAGGAAGACAGCTCGTAGGGAAAAAAGTTGTGACAAACGACGGTTTTGACGTAGGCAGGTTTATCGACGCAGACATAAGCCCGATAACCGGGAAGATAAACGCCTTCATAGTCGAGCCAAACATGGATAGCAACATAACAAACAAGCTCAAGATAGACAGCGGGCAGATAAAAATACCATACAACGCAGTGCAGGCGGTAAACGACTACATAGTAATTGACAGGAAGTCTATGTAACCGCGGGTGTTGGTATAATAATCTGCGGGGGCGACGAAGCTGGTCGCGGTGCCCTCGTCGGGCCCCTTGTCATATCCATAGTAGCAATAACAAAGGGATATGAGCATAGGCTATCCCGCATAGGGGTCCGCGACTCGAAGCTCCTTTCTCCCAAGCACAGATATGAGCTTTTCAATTCTATAACCAAAATAGCTGCAGAGGTAAAGACCGGCATCATCAGTCCGGCAGAAATAAACGAGGCCATGCAGAAGGGCATATCCCTCAACGAACTTGAAGCCGTGCATTTCGCAAGGCTTTTCGATTCCATGGGCTCGGACATAAAATCTTTTTACATAGACTCTCCCGATGTAATAGCGGAGAGGTTCGGAGTAAGGCTTAAGATGCTTTCATCCAAGCGCACGCGTGTTGTAGGGATAAAGTCCAGCAGGGAGGAGCTAAAGGACAAGCCCATAAAGCTCGTTGCCGAGCACAAGGCCGACGTGAGATATCCAGTAGTGTCAGCGGCCAGCATAATAGCCAAGGTCACGAGGGACGAAGAGATAAGGAAGCTTGAAAAGAAGCTGAAGATAAAGATAGGCTCCGGATATCCTTCGGATTTCACAACCATAGACGCAGTGAGGAGACACCTCAGTACTGGCAAGTTTGACGGCAATCTGAGGCTGCACTGGAAGACAATGGAAAACATAAAGCAGACAAAGATAACTAATTTTTTCAGCAACTAAGCCATTGATAAGGAAGCTTGTGAATAACTTCGTTTATTCAGACAGCACAGATGATGCATTGGGCTTCGCCTAAATGGGATATAGGTTCAAAGTTGCGCATGCTATGGGCAATCGTTAGAGCCATTCCCAATGCAACATCATATGCCTGCAGAGGGCCCCATGCGATAATTGCGCTTGCGAAGTAGCAGTATTACAAGTATTATTATTGCTGCTGTTTCTGCGGCTATTAATGCGTACAGCGTTGATTCGTTGTTCTGCTGGACCGTAACTGGTTTTGGAGGTATAGTCGTCGGAACAGTAGTTGAAGGTATTGTAGTATGTGATGAATTCTGCGGTATTGTGGTAGGGATTATGGAAGTGGTAAGCGATGTGCTTGGGATTCCCTTATTTTTTATTACTAGAACCTGCAACGTAGCATTCGTCAAGTTTGTGTATATGTAGCTCGAATTATAGGTAAGCCATTTTTGAGGTTTTACGTAGCTTCCCCCATAGTAATTTAAGTTTTGTAGCACGCCACCGGACCACGACCATGTAGAAAGAGTTATTGCTTGGCCACCGGTTATCAGTTTTATAGGCTGGTAAGAACCTGAAGAACTGACAAACTTTACAGAACTTCCTGTGCTCCCATCAACTGCTATAGCTATTGCATCGCTTATGCCACTAATGGTTGAATTGCCTGGAGGCACATTGACATTGAAAGGAGTGAGCAGGATCAGTGAAAGATTATATGAAGAGTATGTTTTATTGTTAATGACCGCGTATGTGCCTGGACTTACAACAAGGCGCGTAGAGGAGATGCCAACCGAACCACCTATGGCACCGTTTATTGTGGTATAGTTGCCTAAAGAGAAAGTAAAGTATGGCTTGCTTATTGATGCGAACGACAACTGCGAAGCGTGTGCCATTGCAAAAACCATAAGGAAAACCAAGACCGCGTATATTGTTATATTCATGCAATCACTTAATACAAACTAATTTATCTCGTTTATTCCAGGCCCACATGAACCGCCGCCACCGCCAGTCCCTATATGCATATGATACCAGCCGCCACTCATCGACTGTCTGGTATCCAGACCAGGACACCAATTTGTATTGGCCGTAGAGTATGAATTTGGACCATCGACATATATGCCACCATATCCTGAATTGCCTCCGCCCGAGCTTATATTCATTGTTCCTCCGGGCCAGTAACAGAAGCCATAGTTGTTTGAATGGTCGTTATATGCTTGAACAGTACATTCAGGGGGTCCAGAAGTTATCTGTGCTGCAGCGTATACAAAGGCAGCAATCGATATTCCACCTGAGCTTGAAGAGGTTGCAGAGACTGTATATGAACCAGAATTTTGGTTGCATATGGCTGCATAGCCTGTTTCGTAACTGTCATTGCCATGCGTATATTCTATCTGGCTGCAACCAGATGGAAGAGACACACTGCTGCATTGAAACCAACCGCAACCAACCATTATTACAACTGCGGATGGAGAAGTGGAAACGGAATATGATAGCGAATGCGAACCTGAATCTCCTGTCGTCGACGAAGAGAAAGTTGAATAGCCAGGGCCGCCTTTAACGCCGAATATGGCCACAGCCAAATCAGGGCTGCCAGTTGTTATAGTGCATACGCCAGAAGTTGTAACGCCAACATCTGCATAATTGCTATTAGATTCAGTAACGCTTGACCATGATATCCCGATTCCTCCGTTTCCTGCCCCGCCAGCGCAGAAATATGTGCTGTAACCTGACATTGTTGCATTGGCTTCTCCGCCTATCGAATCGCCAGTGTTGCCCTGTGAAGACATGTAGTATATGGTGCTTGTTGTGGTGGATGTAGTGGTCGAGGTTGTAGTGGATGTTGTTGTTGATGTGGATGTAGTGGTCGAGGTAGAGGTTGTGGTTGATGTAGAGGTCGTAGTTGATGTTGATGTAGTAGAGGTTGAGGTTGAGGTTGTGGATGTTGTCGTGGATGTTGAGGTTGTCGATGTGGAAGTGGTTGTTGATGTTGAGGTTGTGGTTGAGGTGGATGTTGTTGAGGTAGAAGTCGAGGTAGTGCTTGTACTTGTGGATGTAGTAGAGGTTGAAGTTGTAGTGGAAGTTGAAGTAGTTGTTGATGTTGATGTAGTAGAGGTTGAGGTTGAGGTTGTGGATGTTGTGGTTGAGGTGGATGTAGTAGTGGAAGTCGTAGTTGATGTTGAAGTTGTCGAGGTGCTTGTGCTCGTATATATTGTGCTTGTTGTAGCAGAAACCTTGAAGTTTGCAGTTATAGAAACGTTGGAACGCAACGTAAGTGTCGTGGGTTCGGCAGCAAGCGTACTTAGACTGGATGCGCCGGAACTTATAGCCCAGGAACCGAATGCGTAGCCTGCAGGGGACACTGCATACAGAGTATAGGTCCCGGAAGCCAATGGCACTGTTATATTGTTGTGGTATATGACCCCATTTATCACTATTTCTCCACTGGTTGGACTTGTATAAAGAGTAACATTATAGAAAGGGACGTATGCAGGACTCATTGATTGTGTAGACGCACCTGCAGTTACATATGGTCCTGTGCATACGCCTGATTTGCATGTATAATAATGAAGGTCGAAAGTGGCCGTTGTAGTACTGCCGAGCGGCGGCTCCACGCTCCCAGGTATGGAAACAGCACATATTACCCTAGTACCTGAACTAACATTTCTGGGCAGACATGTCCCGTTATAGACGTTCGTGCCGGTACTTCCAATATTGGTAAGAGTTACGCTTATGGCGTTTGCGGGAAGGTGCATGCCTACTCCCAGACTGTCAAGGAAAACTACTGTGTATTTTATTGGTATGCTGTGCGCAGTATTTACACTGGTCAGCGTGCTCTGAACGCAGGGAAGAAGAGGCTCTATGTTGCATACTGGTGGAAGATAACTGATCGGGGCCTTTGGGCCTGAAATCACGAATATGAAGGCAACGAATATGGCGATTATGAGAAGCGCCCAAGCGTATACGCTAAGCATTTCTATTGCAGATTGTGCATTATCCCTAATAAATAGGTGCCTAAGCTGCTCTTTCATAGTTTAGATTGATGTAGTAGCATTTAAATAGTTTTTAATTCGCATATGCGGTGCAGGTTTAGGCACATGATCTAAAGCAATTGGGTCGGCAAGTATAACACCTTTTTAAACCATGTTAATTAAGCCAGAGACAGAACGCGGATTATCTTTCTTTAAGGCAGAAGAACGTAGAGTTTCCTTGGCAACTAAGCTATTTATAGGAAAGCTCGCAAATAACTCTGTGGATCTGTAGCGTAGTTTGGATAGCGCACCCGGCTTCGGACCGGGCGGTCGCGGGTTCAAAATGACGTATGCAAGGCATACCCATGGAAATCCCGCCAGATCCGCTATATAAAGCAAAATACCAAGGCTAAGGATTAAACTTATAGCAAATGGCGTGGTGCATGAATTTGAATTACAAAAATGTTTGCGCTGCCATTTTAATAGTTGTTGCAATCGGAATGGCGGCTTATGCAGCTTATAGCATACCTACTGAAGCGCCCAATCTCGGCGGCACCCAATATTACGGATTGTGTAGCAGGGGCTCGGCTCTATTCGGGATAAGGAATCAGTCAGCTTATATTGGATATAACAATTCCGAAAACCAATTTGAGGAAAACGGCTCCTTAAACTCTATTTCGTGCTACTACAGTATTGGCATTATGTATCCTGTATTCAACGGTACTTCCGAAGCCAATATTGCAAGCAACTTAACAGTCCCAGAAAGTTATGCGCATTATGCATACCCCACCGGGATCAACATAAATGTCATAGAGTTCAGGAATAGCAGTTATGTTTCCGGATTCGCAAAAAAATTTTACGCCAAAAGTGAAAAGTCAATACGCTATGACAGCAACGGCACGGCTTCGGAAAACGGCACAATCAATATAACCTTCGAATCTCGATATGATAGCGTATATGGCGTAAATGCTTCGGAAATACGCTTCGTGCCGATATACAGAAATTACGAAGAATACCAGCTAGCCTTCAAAAAAGGGAACTATTTTGTAATAATAAACACTTATGGGATAAATGGCTCTTATGACACCGAATACGCAAAAGACATTATGCTGAACGACTATCTGCGCATATGCGGCACTAGCTATAATAAGAGTTTATTTTGTTTATGATTAGTTCCGCTAAGCTTAGGGAATCGTTCCCGTATTCTGAGGAAGGAACATACGAATTTATTATAACGCTGCCAGTTACGTTCATATACTTGAATAGCGTAGTATACTGGTAGTCCGGCATATAATACGGAAGGGTAAGATTTACCAGGCTTGGACTAACATTGAACAATGCTACGGACTTCACAAGATATAATTTTACCGCATTTCCGGAAAACGTATAGTTGATTATTTTCCTGCCTTTGTAAGTATATCCGGTTATTGACTGGTTTTGGTTATTGCTGTATAGCATTGAGCTGAAGGCCTGCTGCGCGGTGCTGTTGTTGCTCATGAGGTATAATGCCGATGTTATAACCCCGGGATATTCGGTTTTCAGGCTTGCATTAGTCAGATTGAAAAGGGATACGGAAGCCTCCAGATACCCTGCTGATCGCAATGATGCCGGCATTGCAGTAATCCGGTTAACAATCACGGGAGTGTATAATGAAGAATTTACCACGTAATTCATATCTGATGGAACAAGGTTCAAATAGGCAAACCCATGTTTTGCAGTAGCAGGGGAATGATACGCCAATACCAAGCCTAAGACAGCAAGCATAGCTATTATAAAGATAAGAGTGATAATTGGCGCTTTTCCATTCTCTTGTGCATGCATAACCTTCACTTTTGAAGCTTTATTTAAGCTGGCCGTAGTTGGATTTTAGTTTTAGATACAATTTGTATGCCAAATTGTTTACATAAGATTCATTCACCTTTCCCGCAGGGAAATACGCGTCCAGAATTATTATATAATTTTTATAAGGCGGAACGGAGACCTGGTACATGTCGTAATTTTTGAACACCTTTCCGTACAGTCCAGATGATATAACCATGCCGTTCAGCGTGGAGCTGCCGTTCAAGCTGGCGGCTGAGCCAATGATTGTAGTATTATAATACGATTCATTTTTTATGGTTGAATTTACGTTATTGGCGTTTGTTGAATTGTATATTAGCGTACCGTTCTTGTTGAAGTAGAAATAACCAGTTCCGTTGACAGGATAGTAATAGAGAGCATATGTATAATTTGCAGTTCTGGAATCGCTGAGTTCCATAATATCAACCTTTATTGCAGTAGGATATATGCCGTTCTCAGTCAAATTATCCAGTGGAACATATAGAACCTGGTTCGGAAACGAATTGTAGGACATCACGTTGTACAAAGCACCTGCAGCATAAAATCTCCTATAAATGTAGTAACTTACATTTTTGTATGAATCCGAATATGTTTCTATCGAAGTATTGTAATCGGATGCGAAAGGTATGTTACCTAAGATATTTGTAGAATTCAATATCCTTCCAAAAATAATTTCATCAGTAATATTAGTCTGGTTAGGAATTATCGTTGTAGTGACTGACGGAACAATCGAGGAAGTCGTTTTTGGTATCGTCGTGATTATTGTAGTTGTTGCTATTGGGGCTACACCTACATGAAAGTACGAATATGCGATTATTCCAAGAACTGCGATTATTGCTATTACTGAAATTATATATTTCAAAAAGTGCTTTCCAGTAAGTGGTTTTGATTCGGGAATAGAGGGAGACACATACTCCTGTCCAGAAAGGTTATTTTCTACAATCGGTTGTTCAGTAACAGGATTATTTGCATCAATACTGTCGCTCATGATATCACATAACCGTTTATCGCAAAGTCGTCAGTAGGCGCAGTGTTTATATCGTAAGTGCCGTAGGTTTCGTTAATGAATTCGACGCTCTGTACTGTGGTGTTTCCATGGCCTTCAAGGTATAACATGTCCCCTACTTTTATTGAACTTGCAGGAACGTTGGTGCCGTTTGCAAGTATTACCGATTCGCCGCCATCAAGTTCAAGTTTGCCGTTTATCAGATACATACCCCTAGAATGCACATGCTTTATGCTGACTATAACGGTTGGCACATTCTTGCGCTCCTGGAAGTTGTATCCCATGACTAAGCTGCCTGCGCTAACGTTGGCTACGTTTATATATGTGCCGTTTGCGAGCTCTATGCTTTCGTTTCCTAGGAAGCTGGAGCACAAAGTAGCTAGCTCGCAGGTCGAATCCTTGTCTATTACAAAGTTATTTGCAAGGTAATCGTTAACAGGGCTCCCTATAAAGTCGTAAACCTTGCCGCCGTGGCTTGATATGTTTATGGAGGTAATTGTCACATCCTGCATTGTAATAGCATTAAATAGTGTATCTCCTACTTTTGCATTGTATGCCCTCTGCCAAGTGCCATTTATTAGCATTATTTCGTCAGCGTCAACCTGCAGATTTTTGTTGAACGTGTATTTGTTTGTGGCGTTGAAGCTCGACACTGCAGATATTACTGAGGGCTGATCTTCGTGCGTCCTGAGATTGTATGAAAGCACAACCATTCCAGGTTGCACCTGATACGCCTTTATAACGGTCCCGTTAGCTAGGGTAATATTCATGTTGCCATATACCGAACTTCCTCCTCCAGAACTGACTGTTGTCGATTTTGTTGTTGAGGCTGTTGTTGTCTTTGAGGTTGTTGTAGCCGAAGTTGTAGTTGTAGAGGTTGTTGTGGATGTGGTGGATGAGGTTGTGGTGGAAGTTGTGGTGGAAGTTGTTGTAGTTATTGTAGGTGCAGGCGTTGAAGCCGAGGCTGTAAGCCCGCCAATACTAATTACCTGCGTCCCAGGTCCGCACTGATTAACCCACATAACAAGGAAGTTGTAGCTACCGCTCGAAAGGGATATGCTATCTGGGCCATAATTAGTAGCGCCTTCTCCTTTCCATGCAGAGCCGCCGAATACATTTGACCATGAAGTAGAGCTGGTTGGTTTGTAGTAAACTTCCATTCCGTCGTCAGTTGTTATTGCTATGCTTATTGTTTCTGACTGGGGAAGAGTTATCGTAGTGTTAGCGATTGAAAGTTGCGAATTGTAAGGTGCAGAACAAGCAACGTTGTTGTTATTAAGATCAGACGTATCACTAGGAAATGCGACTACAGTCATTCCTTGATATGCATCGCCCTGATAACCACTCGTGCCATATGCATATCCAGTAGTGCCAGTAGTCCACGGTCCCTGCTGTTCTACGCCGTAGCCACTAGGCAATGTCGGATTGGTTTCGTATGAAGACATTTCCTGATTTGATGGGCTTACTGCTGCAATCACCCCAAAGTCCAATTGCGTTATTGTGCTTGTTGAAGTAGTGGTTGAAGTGGAAGTGGTTGTTGATGTAGAGGTTGTGGTGGAAGTGGAGGTTGTTGAGGTGGAAGTTGAAGTTGTAGAGGTTGTGGTTGAGGTTGAGGTTGTTGTGGAAGTGGAGGTTGTGGTTGAAGTTGAGGTCGTAGTTGAGGTGGATGTGGTTGAGGTGGAAGTTGAAGTTGTAGAGGTTGTTGTGGATGTGGAAGTAGTAGACGTAGAAGTGGTTGTTGATGTAGAGGTTGTTGTGGATGTGGAGGTTGTTGAGGTGGAAGTTGAAGTTGTAGAGGTTGTTGTGGATGTGGAGGTTGTTGTTGAAGTTGTAGTTGAAGTGGAAGTGGTTGAAGTACTTGTGCTCGTATATATTGTGCTTGTTGTAGCAGAAACCTTGAAGTTTGCAGTTATAGAAACGTTGGAACGCAATATTAAGGTAGTTGGTTCGGCAGCAAGCGTACTTAGACTGGATGCGCCGGAACTTATAGCCCAGGAACCGAATGCGTAGCCTGCAGGGGACACTGCATACAGAGTATAGGTCCCGGAAGCCAATGGCACTGTTATATTGTTGTGGTATATGACCCCATTTATCACTATTTCTCCACTGGTTGGACTTGTATAAAGAGTAACATTATAGAAAGGGACGTATGCAGGACTCATTGATTGTGTAGACGCACCTGCAGTTACATATGGTCCTGTGCATACGCCTGATTTGCATGTATAATAATGAAGGTCGAAAGTGGCCGTTGTAGTACTGCCGAGCGGCGGCTCCACGCTCCCAGGTATGGAAACAGCACATATTACCCTAGTACCTGAACTAACATTTCTGGGCAGACATGTCCCGTTATAGACGTTCGTGCCGGTACTTCCAATATTGGTAAGAGTTACGCTTATGGCGTTTGCGGGAAGGTGCATGCCTACTCCCAGACTGTCAAGGAAAACTACTGTGTATTTTATTGGTATGCTGTGCGCAGTATTTACACTGGTCAGCGTGCTCTGAACGCAGGGAAGAAGAGGCTCTATGTTGCATACTGGTGGAAGATAACTGATCGGGCCTTTGGGCCTGAAATCACGAATATGAAGGCAACGAATATGGCGATTATGAGAAGCGCCCAAGCGTATACGCTAAGCATTTCTATTGCAGATTGTGCATTATCCCTAATAAATAGGTGTTTGAGCTGCTCTTTCATCGTTTAGATTAATGTAGTAGCATTTAAAATCATTTCTCACCGAATACTCCTAGCTTAAATTGCAGGCGCATAGCATGGGCAAGCAAAGGGGAAGCGAAAGCATTGTTTCGGCATTTGTTAGGCTGACCCGTGCAGAGCACAGCGTAATGCTTGCGCTTGCAGTGATAGCAGCCGAAATAATAGCAATTGGCAGGGTTCCAGGCTATGGGCTTTTGGTTCTTTCAATAATACCGCCAATACTAATTAGCATGGGAGCGTTCGCGATAAACGATTATTTTGACATAAGCATAGACAGGGCCAACGGAAAGAAAAGGCCACTGGTCACAGGCGTTATAAAGCCCAAGGGCGCGCTCAGGATAACCGCAATGGTCTTCTTCTTGGGAATAGCGGCTTCGGCATTCGTCAATTGGGCTGCATTCGTTATAGCAGTTATATTCGCTGCACTGGCATACCTTTACAGCTACAGGCTTAAGCACATACCCCTGCTTGGAAACGTGTACATAGCTTTCACAATGGTGATTCCTTTCATATATGGCAATTACGCAGTAAGCTACGCCCTTTCGGCAACAATAGTCTTCATATCCTTTGTTGTCTTCCTCAGCGGGCTTGCCAGGGAGATACACGGAATGGTGAGGGATTACGATGGCGACGTGCATGCGGGAAGGATAAGGAACGTGGTTTTCTACATAGGCAAGCCGCGCAGCTCGCAGCTTGCATTCATACTCTACATAGAAGCCATACTTATAAGCGTGTTCATGTTCTTCTTCAGCGTGCCTTTCAGGCTGAATCTGGCTTATGCCGTGCCGATAGCAGCAGTAGACATCATGCTGGCTTACGTTGCTGTGGGGTATGTGTTGGGCAGGCATTCGGAAGGTTTCTTCAAGCTTTCCAGGAACCTCAGCCTTGGAGCAATGGCCCTGGCTATAATAGCTTACCTTATCGCAGGACTAGTCTTCTTGCCCATTTGAAAATTGCTGCTACTAGCCATGAAAAAGAAAATTAATGATAAAAAGAGAAATAGAAAATTACTGCGAAGCGTACGACTGCGCCTTCTGCGCCTCTATCTTCGCTTCGAAGTCTTCTACTTTTAGCGTGAACTCCTCGTTGGACTTTATGTCGCCCCTGTTCTTGAGCGTTTCCCTCGCAAGCAGGTAGTATATGAATGCCAGCGATTTCCTGCCCCTGTTGTTTGCAGGAATTACCAGGTCTATGAATTTCATTGAATTGTCGGTATCGCTCAGGGCTATTATCGGTATGCCAATCTTGCTGGCCTCCTTTATCGCCTGCTTCTCGTTCCTCGAGTCGCTTATCATTATGAGCTTTGGCTCTGTAAAGTCCTCCCTCAACGGGTTTGTGAATATGCCGGGTGTAACCCTCCCCTTTATGAACTTGGCCTTTATGGTTTCTGCAAACTTTTCCGCAGCTGCAATGGCATAGACCCTCGATGCCGTTATTATCACGTCCCTCGGGTCGTATCTTGCTAGCATCTTGGCCGCTATGGCTATCCTTGTGTCTATTGTCTTGAGGTCGAGCAGGTAAAGCCCGTCGTCCCTGACCTTGTATATGAAGCGCTCCATGCCAGGGCTTTTGACCTTTGTGGCTATGTGTATTCCCGCTTCAAGATAACCGTTCTGATCTACTATGAATCCTTCTTCGCTCATTTTAACACCTTTGGGGCCGCCGAGATTTTCAGCATTTGGAATGCTTTTGAATTCCCGTGCACAGGATCTCGGGTCGCCAGCACCCCAAGCTGGAAGCCTACCAAGCTAGCAGACGGCCCCATGCACGAATATTTTGCCGAAATACCTATAAATAACCTTGCTATCACTTCCTGCCGCTCTCGACGAATTCGTCTATCAGCTCGACGTTGCTTATCATCATGCGCCTGCAGCAATACCTTTTCAGGCCGAGGCTGTCGAGAACCTTGGCGCCGTCCTCGTGCTCCTTGTTGACGCGCCTGTCGTACTCTTCCCATTTGTCTCCTATAACAGCGCCGCATGTGAAACAGCGCACAGGTATCATCATGTTATCATCTTAAGCATAAAAACCGGCAAAAGCCGGAAAACCGATCATCTGTATGAAGTCTGGTTGCGGGCCCTTGCCTTTGGTCCGAGGAACTTCTTTGGCTCCACGCGCCTTGCGTCGTCCTTCAGCAGATGCCTGTCGTAGCGCATGTACTCCTTCCTTACCGTGTCGGAGCCTGCAAACTCGCTTATGAGCTTTGCTATGGCGCTTCCTGAAGCCTGGGCCCTTCCGCTTATGCCGCCGCCCTTGACGTTTATGCTTATGTCAAGGCCGTCAGCTATGCCCTTTGTAATCTCATTGAAGTATACAGGCCTTAGTATTTCGTGCCTTATCTCTTCTGGCTTCATCGTCATCGCGTTCATGCCGTTTATCCTTATTATTCCGGAGCCCGGCTTTCCTACTCCTCTGGCAATGCTGCGCTTTCTCTTGCTTTTAACTGTGACAACTTTGGCAGCTTTCTTTGCCGGCCTCTTCTTGGACCTTGAAGCCTTCTTGGGCTTTTCGGATTCCTCCTTCTGCTGTTCGGCCTTCTGCTCCTGCTTTGTTTCAACTTCTGCTTCTGCCATAAATATCATCATTTGTCTATGTTATATCCAAGAGTGTTGGACAGGTCCTTAAGCGTTATGTAGCCTGCGTATATCTCCTTTGCGCCTTTGATCTTTGGCTTTATGCGCTCCTTGGATTTGAGCGCTTCAGGCTCTCCCATGAAAACCCTGAGCTTCCTGAAGGCTTCTTTTCCGCGAGGCCTTCTGTACGGAAGCATTCCCCTGACTATGCGCTTGAACAGCATGTCAGGCCTCCTCGACCAGTACGGCGAGTGCTCGGGGTTTTCCTTCTCCTGAAGGTTAAGCCTTGTCCTGTACTTGGCGGCCATGGGCTTGCGCTTCCCGCTTATTATCGCCTTCTCCGCATTTACGACTGCTACGTCATTGCCCTCCAGCAGGTTCTTTGCTATCATGCTGGCTATCCTTCCCAGAACCTGCCCGTCGGCATCGTATACTAAACATTTCTCAATATCAAACCTTTCAGGCATTTAGAGCACCATCATATTATAATACGAACGTTTTTCTTGCTTACCATTTCCTTTATTGTTGAAGTGCTGCTCCCGGCTTTGCTTATCCTCTCCAGGGCGCTGCCGGAGAACTCCAGTGCTGCAATGTTCACCTTGTGGCTCAGCGAGCCTATGGAAAGGACCTTTCCCGGCACTATGACATTGTCGCCTTCCTTGGTGTACTTGTCTATCTTGTACAGGTTGACGCTGACGCGCCTCCTTTTCGGCACCGCAATGAGGCTGTAGAGCTTCTTTGCAACTGGCTTCGCATTCTCGCCCTTTGACATTTCGGAGAGCATGCTAATGGCATCGCGTATGTCCTTCCTTTCTGGAGTTATCTTCATGAATTTCACCATGATTTTTATGCGGGGGGTGAGATTTGAACTCACGCAGTCACTAAAGACACAGGAGTTCTAAGTTTTGTGCAAAACTCCTCAGTCCTGCGCATTTGGCCATGCTCTGCCACCCCCGCATGGGTTAGAGCTTCTTAGCTACTTTAGAGACTTCCTTGATTCTTTCCTTTATTGTGTCGCAAGCCTTATTAATGATTTCTTTGGGTGGCATTTGGCCAAATGATTCAATATAAAAGTTGAACGAGTCGTCGCCAGTCGGTTCTACGGCCACTAGCCCTGGCTGAAACTTGGCATGCTTTACTGCAGTCCCCATTCTGGCTTTGCCCTCGATCCTGATGCGCTGGCCGGTTCCGAGCTTTATTATCGGGATTCCTTCAGATGCAACTCTGACCTCTTTGTCTGTGCTCTGGAGATCCTTCGAATAAACGGTTATCGGGCCTGTTGCTTCTGCAGTAAAAAGGATCTCGTCTTCATCCTTGTATCCAGAAGAGGGAGTGATTATTGGCACCAGGCCTATCCTGTGCGCAATGTATTCATCGAACATAGGGCTTGTATTTTCGTAGAACGTAACCGAGTCTATGGCAAAAGTCTTCACTGAGTTTATTGCGGCCCTCCTGAGCACGTTTGCATTGCTCTCCGTTATGCCGCTAATGCTGAACCTGAAAGCCTTTTCGTTGTTCTCCTGAACCTTTATATTCATATAGTCACGCAATTTTTAGACAATGAGCATTAAAAATACGCATTAGCTCAAGCGCAAAGCCACAAATGGCCTGTGAATAGTTATTACATACGAATATTTATAAATTTTCATTGGCGCACAGCAGAGCTGTTATTTGGAAACCAAGTCAAACCCGGCAGGGCAAAGGATAAAAGGGTTTGATACCGAATAGCTACAGGTTCAAATTGCAATGGCGCATGTTTTATGGGAGAGGCTAGGCAGAAAGAGGCATACCGCATGACAACAGCGAACGGCACAATACCTGTGGCATTTTCGGAAATCCTTGGAAAGCTGCTCAAAGAGCAGGGCAGCAAAGCGAAGGTAGACCTTTCTTACAGGGAAAGGAGGCATATATCCAAGGTCAAGATGGACCAATACGAGGACGTAAAATATGTAAAGGTGGGCTCCAATGGAGAAACGGACTTCAAGGTGCCATTCAGCGAGAGGTACATAGCCGCTTTGGACATAACTTATTCGCTCATTGCCAGCCTTTACGACGTGAATTCTTCAAGGCTTGTCGCATTCAACGTGTTCGAGAATCCTGAAGCCTGCATAAAGGGCTTTTCTGCTTTCATCAGTAAAGCTAAAAGGGGAAACATTGAGGCCAGGCTAATAGGAATGCAGAACGGCCAGGATACCGCAATGCTGAATCAAATAGCTGATTTTATAAGCAAGCGGAGGATACCGCTGGTTGAAGCTGACCTTTTCGGGAACGAGGCTAGGCACATAGCCTTTGATTCGAAGCAGGGAATGAGCTTTACCGTGCTTGTAAACAACATAAACTACAGGCCCGGGGAGCTCGTAAGCAAGCTAACGATGGACCAGTTCAGGCGCTCACTCATAGAAGCTCCTTCTCAAAAATAGTCTCGTATGCGGCGCTGGATTTTCCAAGGATGCTTTTCTTGAATTCCATCCTATTTACAATGAAAAGCTCTGAGCCCTTCCAGCATTTGGATGAGAGCTCAGCCATCTTGTTAAGGCTTTTCGATTGGCCCCTAGCTATGCTGACATGAGGGACAAAAACCCTTTTGTCGATATCAAGCAATTCAGTTACATTGAGAAGCCCGGAATGCAGCCTTTCCTGTATTGATGCTGCATCCTCTGCGCCTTTTTCCAAGCCTACAAAAGCAACGCTGGACTTATTGCCGAAAGTGGATACGGGCCCGAGTTTTGCTTCAAAACTGCTTGCCTCAAAACTTTTCATTAAAGAAGAAACTGTATTGGCAGTGTCTTCACTTATATCGCCGAGAAACTCAAGCGTTATGTGCAAATTCTGCTCAGGTATCGGCTTGGCTCCGCACCTTATCGCCAAACCAGAAAGCTCAGCGTATAAAGATTTCCTTATTTGTTCTGGTATGCACAAAGCAATGAAAGCCCTCATGCCAGCACCAAAGCACAATACGATAGGTATACGGAACTTTAAAGCGTTTCCGTTGGTGATAGAGAAGTATTGTTTTTCATTTAAAATATCAGAACAATTTCTCATTTTACAGTTTTATTCCCTGCATTCTGGTTGGTGTTGCAGCATTAGAAAAATCAAGATGCGAATAGAAAACCACAAAACAAATATAAAGATATCTGTAGAAACACATATTCGTTTAGTGTAATGATGAAACACAAATATATCGTTGTGACAGGTTCGTTGATGAGCGGGCTTGGAAAAGGAATAGTCACCTCATCGATTTTGAAACTCTTGAAGCTCTACGGTGTCAAGTCTCTTCCTATAAAATTCGACGGATATTTGAATTATGACTGCGGAACCATGAATCCCTTCAGGCACGGGGAAGTCTTTGTGCTCGATGACAAGGGAGAAGTTGACATGGATTTCGGAAATTATGAAAGATTCCTCAACGAAAGCGTCAGCTCCGAGCTGTCTATAACCGGAGGAAAACTTTTTTCCGAAGTCATAAGCAGGGAAAGAAGGGGCGAATATTTGGGCAGGGACGTCCAGATAATACCGCACATAACAGATTATTTGAAGAGCAGAATAAAGGATGTAGCAGAGCGAAAAAAGCTGGAGGTCCTTGTCATAGAGGTTGGGGGCACGGTAGGGGATATAGAAAACAGCTATTTTATAGAGGCAATGAGGCAGCTCTCATCCGAGGAGGATGTCACATTCATAAATCTAACATACGTGCCGGAGCTTGAAGGCGTAGGCGAGCAGAAAACCAAGCCGACGCAGATAGCGCTGAGGTCGCTCATGCAGATGGGCATACAGCCAAAATTCATAATATGCAGGTCGCAGAGGCCCCTGGAAGAATCCACAAGGGAGAAGATAGCCCTTTTCGCAAGCATAAAGCCGCAGAGGGTAATAGATGACAGCGAGATAAAGAATATATACGAGCTTCCTATAAAGCTCATGAGGCAGAATTTCGACAAAATGCTTCTTGAAGAGCTCGGGTTCGAAAACAGGAAGATGGACAAAAAGGGGCTGAAGTCGTGGAAGAACTTCGTGAATTTCCTTAACGACGGAGTAAGAAATAGGGCCAGGGTTGCTGTAGTTGGAAAGTACGTTAAGCTAAGGGATTCGTATGCAAGCGTCAAGGAGGCCGTGACGCATGCTGCCTATGCCAATGACGCAAAGGTTGATTTGGACTGGATAGAATCCGAAACGCTTGAAGGCAAAAGCGGCAGCGAGATAAAGAATATCCTGGATTCTTACGACGGCATAATAGTACCAGGAGGCTTTGGCAAAAGAGGGATAGAAGGAATGATAAACGCCATAGAGTTTTCAAGGGAAAACGATAGGGCTTACCTTGGCTTATGCCTTGGGATGCAGCTCATGGCGATAGAATACGCACGCAACGTGTGCAAGCTTAAAAACGCAAACTCTTCGGAATTCGACCCAAAGACCAAGCATGAGATAATAGGATTGATGGAAGACCAGAAGAGCGTGAAGCTCAAAGGAGGCACGATGAGGCTGGGCGCATGGCCGGTCCAGATAAGCAAAGGAACGCTGGCTTACGATGCTTACGGGTCCCAGAAGGCAAGCGAAAGGCACAGGCACAGGTACGAATTCAACAACAAGTACAAGCAGCTTCTTTCGCGCAACGGCCTTGTCATAAGCGGAACATCGCCAGACAAGCGCATAGTTGAAATCATAGAATGGAGCTCCCGCTTGGGCATAGGAACGCAGGCTCATCCGGAGCTGAAATCGAGGCCCGAGGATCCGGCGCCACTTTTCAGGGCTTTCATGAAAGCCGCGGTAGAGCACAACAGAAAAGTTTCATCTTAGTTGCCGGAAAGCCTGGCGAATACCTGCACGTAATCCAATAGCTTGCTTATTATCCTTCCGATCAAGGGTATGTTCAATGATACCTTCCTTATGAGGTTTATGTCCGATGTGGTTACTCCGCCCACAATCCCAAGGAGCGGCGGATACAGCACTATGAAGCCTATCGCAGCCAGCAGGAGTATTATCGCGTACGAAACGTTTAGGAAGTAAAGCGCTCCGTAAATACAGAATCCTACGATTAGGTTTGCCACCACAACGCGAAATATCCTCTTCCAGTTTATCTTTGCCTTGAACACCTGTATTGACTTGCGTATGAAGAGCACGTCTATTAGCAGCGGGTTTACTATGAAAAGCAGCACCACTAGGCCTATTCCCTTGAATATCGGCACCAGCAGAAGCATGAGTATGAATTCCACTATGGCTATGATGCCGTTGTAATACAGGACTTTTTTTACCTTGCCAGCGCTCACAAGAAGGGTGCTCGCGTAGCTTCCCGCTATCCCTATTAGCAGGCCTATGCTCGTAACCGATATGTAGAGAGGCGAAAGCGAATAGACAGAGCTGAATGCAGTATACGAGAACTGCTTGGCGAAGATAGCCACAAAGAATATCATCGGGGCCACAAGCAGGAAAGCCATATACACGGAATACGAATAGAATTCACCTGTCCTGGATTTTGTCTTCTTGCTGCGCATGCTTGCCGTGAATGTCGGAAGCAACGATATGCCAATAGATCCAAGGACAATGTCGAAAAGATAGTTAGCCCTTGATGCAATGCCGAAGTTTCCAAGCACAAACGTGGTGGCAAAAATTCCGAGAAGCAGAAGCGCAACGTTGTTGACCGCTGCCCCCAGTATGTTCGATCCTGCTATGGGCAGTGAGAACGCGAACAGCTTCTTTAACCCTGAGAGCTTCGGCACTGTGAACTTTAACCCATTCCTAAATATCAGAAATATACCGACTAGGAACCCTGCAAGGTATCCGGTTATTATCCCCATTACCGGAGCGACAGGGCCGAAACCAAGTATTGCGAGCGAGACTCCGACTACGGATTGGAGTATGGATTCCGCAGTTATGCTGGCTGCTGCATGCATGCCCTTTCCAAGGCCCACGAGAGACGAATACGCAGCCCCGAAGAGCATGGAAAATACTATGGATATTGATATAAGCCTGAATATGTTCGTGTATGTGCTCGTGCTGCTGTTGTGATAGAAACCAGCTACTACGCCACTGAGCCCGAATGCTACGGCAGTGGTTATTATGCCGATTATGGCAATAAGCAGGAATCCCTCAGATAAGACCTTTGCCTGCTGCCTGCTGTTGCCCCTGTACTTAGCTATAAACCTGTTTAGGGCGGTTGCTACGCCGAAGTTTCCAATTGAGCTGAAGACCCCGGCCACTCCAGTAGCCAGTACATATATCCCGTAACCTGAAGGCCCGAGAATCCTTGTTATGAGTATGAAGGCTATGCCGACGAAGAGGAATGCGACTATCTTGCTTAGAAGTACGAAGCTCGTAACGTTGGCAGTCCTAATCCCCAAATCCAAAGCGCTTTCTTCATTGTCAGGCTTGCTAAGTTCCATTGACTTACCTTAGGGTTGCCCTTATTATATCCTTTAGCTGCTTGGCCCCTGCCTTGGACTTGCCGTATACCCTCTCGTGAAAGCCGGTGTATGGGACCTCGACAACCTTCTCGTTTGAGTTTATGAACTTTAGCGTTTCCAGAAGCACCTTGTAACCGGTCCCAATGTATGAATCCTTGTGCTTTGATATTATGGATTTGAAGAGGTCGCTCTTGATTGCGAAAAACCCTGACATTATGTCGCTCGAGGTTTTCTTGCCCCTTATCGCGAAAACGGTGTTGCAAAATGTGGATACCGACTTCGAGACTATTTTCCTGTATATGCCCCAGTCCTTAACCTCCTGCCTTACGCCTATGGCGAGGTTGCAGCTTTCGAGAGCTTCTGCAAGTTTTGCCACTTTTTCGGGAGGATGCTGCAAGTCGGCATCCATTACTATTACGTCCCTGGTTTTTACCATTTCCACCGCGTCAAGCACGCTTGCGGTTAGGCCGTGCACCTTCTCCTTGGACCTATCAAGGAAGAAAACGTCATTGGCACCTGAAAATGACAGGGCTTCGGCCTTGGTGGCATCCTTCGAGCCGTCGTCCGCCACTATTATGTGTACCCCCTTATACATTTGTAAAAGCTTCCCTATTAGTATCTTTATATTTTTAGCCTCATTAAGGGTAGGTATTATTATTGTTAGCTTGGAATAATCATACATCTTCAAAACCAATGTTCTTATCGAAAACAAATACTGTGTAGGCAAGCTAATATTGAAGATTTAAGCTTTTAAAATATGCGCAAACTGTGTATCAATGGCCGAAAGCACAAAGGCGGAAGAAGAAAGCACCGCCAAGCAGGAAGACCAGAAGGTTGGCAATACAGAGATAGCACATGCAGGGCATGATGCAAAGGGATATGCCAAGACCAAAGGCAACGAAATAGCCAGAAACATCGCAAAGAAGGCATTCAACAAGAAGACGCTTACTGCGTTAGTTCTTTATATTCTAATAACGCTGCTTGTTTTCAATCCCGTCTTTTCGCACATAGGCACAGTGGTACCTGGCACAGGAGGGGATTCTTTCCTTAACGTGTGGGAGATTTGGTGGACAGGATATGCGCTCTCATCGCATGCCGGCCTTTATTACACTTATAGCATATTCTGGCCAGTTGGTGCAAATCTGGTTTACCAGACGATAGCTCCGCTTACTGGAATAATATCCCTTCCGTTCCAGGCGTTTGGGCTTATAATAGCCTATAACGTGACATTGCTTGTAGGCATGCTAATAAGCGCCTTCGGCATGTTCGTGCTTGCCGAGTACATAACAAAGAACGGATATGCTGCATTCCTGGCAGGGCTTTTCTATGCATTCAGCGCGGCGCACGTTGCCCAGGCATATGGGCACATGAACTGGGTAGACATAGGCTTCATTCCCGTGCTGCTCTATTTCCTGCTGCGCGCAATATATGGAAGCAATAGCAAGTATGGGATAGTGACAAATGCACTTGGGATCGGCGTATCTTTCGTTTTCATAACATTCCTGGGCGGCTACGAGAAAGCTATAATGTCCATTATGCTTGCAGTTTTGGTAATAGTGCTTTATCTCATATACGAGCTTTATTACAAGCAGAGCAAGAAGCTCATATTCAGCAAGGCGCTTTGGATAACCATAATCCTTGGAGTGGTTATTGCGTTCGTGCTGGGCTCATGGGGATTCCTCCCGTTAATACATACGCTTACCCAGAAGGGAGGCATAAGCGCGGCGCAGTACCTCAACAACGTCACGGACAACGAACAGTGGAGCAACAACGTGCTCTCTTTCTTCGTCCCGAGCTATTACAACGGGGTATTCAACCCTGGCGCAAGCTCTTCGTATTTCAGTTCTACATTCGGGTATGACCCAACCGAAAGAATAGGTTATATTGGTTACATACCGTTGCTGCTTGCGCTTGCAGGGGCATATTTTGACATAAAGGCACATAGGAAGAGGTATCTGCTGTGGGCCGCAATAGCAATTTTCTTCGCGTGGCTTTCCCTGGGCCCTTACGTCCAGATAGGCAGCAGGATAACAAGCATACCGACGATATACCTTATTTACCATGCGATACACGGATTGAACGTGATAAGAGAGCCAGGAAGGTTCTTTATCGTAGGAACCATAGGATTGGACGTGCTTGCAGCTATAGGCTTTTCTGAAATCCTTTCGAAAGACAAGATAAAAATATTGAAAAACAAGAAGCAGAACGCATATGCATTGGTTGGCATTGCAGCAATAATTTTCATAATTGGCAGCAGCGGAATCCCGCATACGTCGGCCAGTGCATCGGTACTGTCAACACCTGTTCCGAATAGTACATTTTACAAGAGCCTTGGCAGCGTCAATTCGAGCTTCAGCGTTCTTTCGCTGCCGATATTGGAATATTCGAACACCACGCAGCCTTTGCTTGACGAGGGGCTTGCAAACTATTACGCCGCGCTGTCCAAAAAGCCATTCGTAGGCGGCTACTTCGGAAGGGAAAACGCTACGCAGTTCCTATCAGTATACAACATACCCATAACCGTGCAGGTAGAAAACCTTCTGGATGGAAACGGTTTCAATTATACTTCTCCAGTCAATGAAAATTATACCAACGAGACATTGTATTCCATGTACAGTTACCAGATTTCTGCGGTTACTTTGGACAAGAGCGCATTCGGAGCAGGCAACCTGCTCGGCATGGAGGATTATCTCGCATCACTCTTCGGAAAACCAGTATATAATGGGAATAATACCATAGCATTTGCGACAAGGGCAACCGAGGACGCCATAGTCAACAGGAGCTACATATCCTATCCATATCTCCCAGACTGGAGCGAATACAGGATAGCATACAACGGAAGCGATTACAACATGTTTCTGCCTACGTATCCGGGCCCGATAACGGTTTACGCCCCGATATACAACATAACAAATTCAACCAAGCACAACAGCATAGACAACACATCGGTAAGCTTTTATGCAATAGGCGAAGTAAACGGCTCGTCTTTGAAGGTTGCAGAGGCCACAAGCACAGGATACAGGCTTGTAGCAAACTTTACGATAAACAAGAGCCTTAAGTACTACAGCTTTTACATGAACATGAGCGCAGGAAATCCCAACCCCATATTATTCATACCGTCTGAAGCCGCAAATACGTCAACAGTTCTGGTGAGCGGAATAACATTCTCGAAAGCATGAGAGCATGAATCGCGTAAGAGTTATAGTTGACCAGCGCGAAAGAAACGTCGAGCTTCTTGATTCGCTTTGTGATTTTGGAATAGAAGCGAGCATTGATACCCTGGACATAGGGGATTATCTGATATCTGACCGGCTTTGCATAGAACGCAAGACCGTTCCCGATTTCGAAAAGTCGATAATCGACGGCAGGCTGTTCGACCAGATAGAGAGGATGAAAAAAGCCTATGAGCTACCGATAATAGTGCTTGAGGGAGACTCGTCGGAATTCAAGCTCAAGCACAACGTGATAAACGGAGCGATAATATCTGTATACATAAGGTACGGAATACCCGTTATAACGTCCAACAGCCCGCAGGATACCGCTTCGATAATATTGACCATGGCCAAACAGGAGCAGAACGGCCTGCGCGAGCCGACGCGGAAAAATGGCAGGAGGGCATTCTCAGATGCCGAGTATATGGAAAACGTAATTGCGAATGTTCCAGGGATAGGGCTTAAGCTCGCAAGGCTTCTGCTAAAACATTTTGGAAGCATAGAGGCGATATCCTGCGCCGATGTCAAGGAGCTAAGAAAAGTCGACAAAATAGGCGAAAAAAAGGCCGAGAGCATACTCAGGATACTCAACGGAAAATATGGGGAATCAGAGCCTTGACAGTACCATCTTCTCCAATTCTTTTTCAAGCTTATGCCTGCTCATTGGCTTTGGATTGAACGTTGATGCCTTCAGCGTCGAGGATATCTTTCCATAGAGTTTTTTTGAGTTTGATATTACAAGGAAATCTTCGCCGGCTTTCGGGCTGAGCGCTTTTATCGCTGCGCCTATCTGATCGGTACCCGCAATAAACAGCAACAGTTCCACCCCGATGCTTTTCGCTATATTTCTTTTCTCCTCGAAGCAGGATGCGGCGTTCATATAGGCAGCTTTTATTATTTCCAAGCTCGTTTTTTCGTTTATGACTGTGAATTCCACGAAGCTGTGCCCTTCGGATACCGGCTTTAGATGCGGATCGTAGGCCTTTGCCTTTTTTATTATGAGAGAATTGCTTTCTTTTATGATTCTTTCCATGTGATCTATTTTCTTAATGTTGAGAAATTATTAAAGCTTGATTAAAATCATCTTGTTTGCCTTTTTATAAAAAGCATCGCAATGCTTGCACTAACCGAAAACCAAAGGCAAACAAAATCAGAATGTCATCGGAGAAAAGCTTGCTAAGTTGAGCTCTGGCAACAGGATAATATAAGGCAGGGAACAAAGCATGGATATGCATCCTTCGGCCTTTCGTATCATTTTGATAAAATCCAATTTATAGCATTTACGAACTCCAGTTTTATTCCGCTGTTTTCTTTAATATGGGAATCCCCCATTGTTATTATTAGGGCTTTTTTTAAGCCAAGAGCTTTTGCGGCTGCGATGGATCCTGCAACTTCCCTATCCATGGTTTTGTCCTCTTTTATATAGTATGAAGCCTGAAATATCCCCTCAACGCTGTTGCCATTCCTTATTATAAAATCCGCTTCATGCCCTTCTTTGTCCTTGAAATATGATATTTCACTGCCCTGCTTCAGGCGCCTCCTTAGCTCAAGGTACACAAGCGTTTCGAACGTTATCCCCAGATCCTCCCTGCCTGTAATCCCATGGTAAAAGCCAGTGTCTCCGGCATACACCTTCCGTGGATACTGTTTTATTGCCTTTATGCTTTTAGAAAATATTTGGGAAAAGAAGAACAAGTATGCAGTCTGCGAATAACGTTCCAGCCTGAGAAATTTTTCCTTTCCAGCTTTATAACCAAGACCGCTTATGAAGTTCATGCACTTCGAAGCAGAAAAATAACTGGATTGCAAAAGATATCTTGCAAACGTATCGACTAGGCTTATCTCCTCCGAACTGGCTTCGGCTACGTCGAGACCTACTATATCAAAGAAATACGAGCTTATAATCCTAATCTTGTCTATGCTGCCATCGACAGAAGCCACTTCAGGAAAGCCACCGTAGAGCAGGTATTCCTTGAACGCTTTCTCAAGAACCCCTTTTCCTGCAGTTGTCTTTTCAATGTGCGTTCCTCTGAAAGCGAGATATTCCTTGAAAGATAGCGGATATAATTCAAAATCAAGTATCCGGCCCCTCAAGGGCTTGTTTGGCATGGAGAAGCTCGCTATTGACGACGACACTATTAGCTTGAGCTTGCCCTTCAGCTGTTCGTGCACCCTCGAGAGCCAACCCTCCCAGCCCCTGATAGACGTTATTTCGTCGAGGAGCATGTAACCGTCTTCTCCAAACCATTTTAGCAGGGCGTCCAGAGGGTTTTCGAAGCTCTTTAGTCTGTCGTCTTCCATATTTATGTAGCATACCTTCTCGTTGCGCTTTGCAAGCTCCTGATAGAGCAGCATCATTACGCTCGATTTTCCGGAACGCCTTATGCCTGTCAGACCGACTATTTTTATGTCTGAGTATTTTATCATTTTTCCAAAATCCATATCCCTTGGCTTTAGCCTTTTTGATTTTGAGTAGGCATTCCATTCCTCGAATATATCTTCAATTTCCATATATTGTTTTTTTACAGAACAATATATATAATTTTCTGTTCTACAGAAAAACGATTATGCAGCAGAGGGTTTGTGCTGAACCCGTTTCATGACACTTGGTAAACAAAGCCGGAAGGCGCAGGGGCGTTTTATGTCGAGAATCGATTTCAGGGTTTGAGCGGCACAGCTGGATTATGAGACAAACAAAATCAGAATGTCATCGGAGAAAAGCTTGCTAAGTTGAGCTTTAGTAACGGAATGTTCACAGGTCGCAAAAGCTCCCTGCTTACGCACCCGTCCTATCAAAGTCGTCTATTGCGACCGCTCCAGTGCCTCGTTTCGGGTTTGGCTTCGTCCTTAGATGCTTTCAGGACTTATCCATTGGGCGCGTAGCTACCCGGCAATGCTTACACAACCGGTACACCAGTGGCGCCGATCCCTCGTTCCTCTCGTATTAAAGGGGTCTTATCCTCCGGCACTAACACCTCCAGTAGATACTACCGTACTGTCTCGCGACGTACTGAACGCAGCTCATGTGAGTTTTTAATGGGCGTACAGCCCAACCCTTGGCGGCTTGTACACTGCCAGGATAACTCAAGCCCATATCGATGTATCAATGCGCCAGGTCGATGCGGACTCTCACCGGCGACGAATCGGTTACCTCTAGAGTAACTTGTTTGACAGCTTGGAGCCCCATTAAAAGAGCTACCAACGTTCGTTAAGCCCCTGTTTCCAGTCTGCGTGTCACGCTTTTCGGCACACAGTCAGCCCTGCATTTGCCTTTATGCTTAACAGCGAGTTCCCAACTCGCCTAAGCAGAGCATTGGTCGCTTTCGTTTCCTTATCGAAAGTAACCGTCCAGTCTAACTACCCACCTGCAGCTGTTCCCTCTCGGGTTAGCTGTACGGCAAGCTAAGAGTGGTGTTACATTGTCGCTCCACGACCGCCGCAGCGATCGCTTCGACGCTCCCACTTACGCTATGCATAGCAAGCCGGACAACAACAACAGGCTGTAGTCAAGCTTCATAGAGACTTCATTTCCCACTGGAGGATCGCGGCATATTCACCGCGCAGTGAGTTCACCGGATCCCAGGTTGGGACAGTGGAACAATCGTTACGCCATTCATGCAAGTCACCTATTAAGTGACGAGGTATTACGCTACCTCAAGAGAGTCAGAGTTACTCCCGCTCTTTGCCAGCGCTTACTCCCCTTGAAAAGGGCATTCACGTACTGGCGGTGAGCAGGCGTCACCCACTGTACTAAGCCTTACGGCTTTGCGGTGAGTTGTGTTTTTGATAAACAGTCGTTGTTCCCTTGTCAGTGACATCTGCGCATACTATACGCAGACATGGTTTGTTGAAAACTTACACCACGATTTTGCCGAATTCCCTAACCTGGGTTATTCCGTCACACCTTGGCCTTTTAAGCCAGCAACACTTGTACTAGTTCTAGGTACGGACTAACGCGATCGTTGCAGATTCCCTTTTCACGGGCTCAAGAAATCAGTCCAACAGTTCATTTAGCTGCTTCTCCTCATAACGAGACTCTGCAGCCCTTTGCACTTTCTTACGGACCTATCCCCAAGCGTCAGAAATCTGCCTTGTGTTGCCACGCCTACGCGTTAGGGGCTGGAATATTAACCAGCTTCCCTTTTGAGGCAAGGTGATTGGCCTGCCTCTTAGGATCGCCTAACTCTCCGCTGACGAGCGTTGCGAAGAAAACCGTGTGCTTACGGTGTATGGGATTCTCACCCATATTTGCTGTTACTAACACCAGGATATTCTCTGCAGCATAGTCCATATGTCCTTCCGGACATACTTCGTGCCATGCCGCACGCCCCCTTACCAGTGCTTATCGCACTCTAGGGTCTCGGTACCTAATTTAGCCCCGTATATTTTCGGCAAGGTATGCCTCAACTGGTACGCTATTACGCGTTTTTTGAAGGATGGCTGCTTCTGAGCCTACCTCCCAGCTGTCTACGGCATTCCCCACCTTTAACACACTCAATTAGGATTTGGGGACCTTAACCCTAGTCACTATCTTTGTAGTCTCGCGGTGCTAGCTTACCCAACACCGCCGACTCCTGGGGTCTACACAGCGCATGCATTCGGAGTTTGACGAGCGAGGGAGGCCTTTCGACCCCGTACCCGCTAATCGGTAGCTCTACCGCATGTGCAAGCTCGCCCAGAGCTATCCTAAAGATACTTCAGAGGGGACCCGCTATTGCCAAGCTCGATAGGTATATCGCCGCTACCCGCGCCTCACCCAACAGGACATGCCATGACAGGTTGCGGACCTCCACCAGGCGTTAACCTAGCTTCATCCTGGGCGCGCGTAGTTCGCATTGGCTTCGGGTCGTATAAATGTGGCTCTGGCATTTTCATACCATGCGCCTCGAATCTGCGCGCTATCGCTTTCGCTTCGCCTTTCGACTCGCCACACCTATACACTCCCTGGCTCTTGCTTCAAGAAGAATGATAGGACACTGTTCGCCATTGCCTCGCTGATACCTTTCGGTACTTCGCTTCGGCATGGTACATTCCTTTCGTGCCCTACCTGCATGTAACCACCTAGTTTCAGATCTTTTCAATCCCACGCGTGTGGGTTCTTTTCAGCTTTCGCTCGCGCTACTTGTTCGCTATCGGTCTATAGCCAATATTTAGGGTTGGGGTTTAATGCCCCCGTATTCACTCCGCATACTCAAGCGGATTTACTCGTCTGCAGCAAGTCCATTGCACTACGTCTACGAGGCTGTCACTCTCTTTGGCCGCGCTTTCCAACGCGTTCGACTCATGTTCTGGATCAACACTGCGCCACATCTCCACACCTTTTGCAAAGCGGGATTCAGCACGCCCTCTGCGGTTTTCGTTCGCATTACTTACCGCATCGCATTAAGCTTTCTTTTCCTGCGGGTACTAAGATATTTCAGTTCCCCGCGTATGCATGCCTCTCGGCACGATTCGGCAATCCCGGGTTCAAAGCCTGACTTGCGGCTACCCCGGGCTTATCGCAGCTTGCCACGGCCTTCATCGCTGCTATAGCCAAGCCATCCTCTAGGTGGCGTAAAAAATTTTAGCAAGCTCTTCTCCTCGTTTCAATCGTGAAAACCACGATCACATAAGTGCCAAAAGCACGGGCATAGATTATAGGTTCTAAGAAACGTATTTTCACAAAGCGGATGCTTTCAAATACAGGAGCCTACATAAGCTCATGCTAGCATAAAGGACACCGCAATTATTTTAGCTATAAACCTTTAAATACCTTGCTACACGCGCGGAGAAAGCGGAAGCGCAGCCAGAGAGCATATGCCAGAGACATTGTCTATTTTTGCTTGGTTGAAGTACTGCAGAACTTGTGTTTTGTTTGGGTTCTGTATAAATGTGCTGCATGCGAAGAAGTAATTGATTAAAAGAAAAATTATAAGCGTAGGAACCAGTATCAACAAAATATTCGCTTTCATAGGTTAACCCTTTCTTATTATTGTTATGGCGACAGCGTCCACAACGTTACGAGTTCCGTTTTTTGTATAAAAATTTGCGAATAATGCACCTTTGAATGTAGTGTTTGGACTTAAATGAACTGGGCCAGTGCTGTTGTAGCATTGAATATCTGATGCGCGTACAGTTACATTGTATGGCATGGTTGAGTTTGTAGTATTCAGAACACTACTGCCGAATTTGGTAAAACTGGCTATCGTGCTATTGTAACTGGTACACAGGAAACTGACGTTGTATATTTCTGGGTATGTTACCTTTTGTCTAAGGTTTAACGATATTTGCCCAGTTGGAGAATAATTTACATTTTGTGAACAGATAAACATTTGTGAGAAGCAGTGGTAGCCAGATAAAGATGTTATATGTCCACTATTGTTATTGAAACCTAAAAGTATTATAAATAAGATTAGAGAAGCCAACAAAATTGCTATTAAAGTGGATATGAGTAAGTATTTTAATATGGCAGCGTATTTGTTAGATTGCGTGGTTTCTTTTTTATCTTTGGAATTTTTCATATAATTTTCTATCCCTATCTAAATACGTTTAATGATTATTTTATTTATAATAGGATATTTAATCAATTTCTATCATTGCAATATAACAATACAGTAATATTGGAATGATAGATTGGCAAAAAAAGAGAATATGCTATATTTTGTTAGGGATATGGCAATAAGTACGGGTACGTTTTCATTATCCTCACACACCTTTATAGGTATATGCATTTGCACAGCTTTTGCAACAGAACGTGAGTTTTTTGCCTTTTATCGTTCTTGTCTCACCACCCTTATATATCTCGCACCCGCAATGCGCACACGTGATTAATCGCGAGCGCATATAGACGTCTATTATTTCGCCAAACTTTGAATCTAAGCTACTTACAAAGTCCCTACCGCTCGCAGTAAGCCTGTAGTCAGTGCGTTGCCTTGTACCAGATCTGGTCTTAGAGATATAGCCTCTTGCTTCCAGTTGCCTAAGAAACGGGTATACTTGGCTGGGACTTAATTTCTTTCCAGTTCTGCTCTTCATATGCTTTATTATCTCGTATCCGTGCACCGGACCGTTCTCAAGCAGTAGCATTATCAGCAATTTTGTGATGCTCTCTATCCTTATGTTTTTTGATTTCGTTCCGTACACCTTTATCTTTTAGGTATTATAATAAACATTTATAAATATATCTGTTAAAGGATATATCTAAAATAAGATATATGGTGTAACCATGGTAAAAGATGTGGTGTGCGGAATGGGAGTCGACGAGAAGAAGGCATTGTTCGTTTCGTTCAATGGTAAGAAGTATTTCTTCTGCAGCAAGGCATGCGAGGAAAAGTTTAGTGCCAATCCTGAAAAGTATTCAGGCAATTGATACAAAACTTAAGGTTGTTGGTGCGTTTGCATGAAGATATTTGGTAAGCAATTATATGTACAGTGGTAGTATGGCATCGCATAGGCGTGAAAAGACTACGGAAAAGCCGACAGCCGCTTACATGCTCGTTTTCATAGGTGGAATGTTCGTGCTTGCCGGAGGGATATTGACAGCAATATTCGGGAGTTTCTGGGGCTTCATGATGTTTCGTGGCTTCTATTACGGTGCATTCTCGCTTGTTTGGATGATAGGCATCGTTTCAGGCGCAATGATGATTGTTGCTGCTTCAAGGTTCAACGTCACGAAAAGGCACGAAATAGCAACATGGTCTGCAGTGGCCCTGATATTCACGGTGCTTAGCGTGGCTGACATGGGGGGCTTCGGCATAGGATTTATTTTAGGGCTCATAGGCAGCATATTGGGCCTTGCCTCTGGCTCCAATAGACAATGAAATGGTTTGTGTGTTTGAATGGCTAACGATCCAATATGCGGAATGTATGTGGACGAAAGCAGCGACAGCATAACCAGCGAAAGGAACGGCCTCAAATACTATTTCTGCAGTGGCTCGTGCAAGTTAAAGTTCGAGAGGCCTGAGAAAGAGTTCAATGCCCTTAAAAGGTCCTTGGCTATATCGTGGCCGATATCGCTAGCCGTGCTCGCGATAACATACCTACTCCATTTTCCATACTATCTTTATGTCCTGCTCGTGCTTTCCGGCATAGTGCAGTTCTATCCCGGTCTGAAATTTTACAGAGGGTTTGTAGATGCTGTAAAAAACAGGGGCACCAACATGGACATGCTCATAGCGATAGGCACCAGCGCGGCGTGGTTGTATAGCGCTGCCGTAGTGCTGGCTCCGCACGCGAGCATGGTAAGCAACGTCTACTTCGATTCCTCCTCGCTGATAATAGCACTTATCCTTACGGGAGACTACCTGCAGCACCTTGCGGAAAAGAGCGCGACTTCAGCACTCGACAGGCTGCTCAGGCTCCAGCCCAGCGTAGTGCACAGGCTGGAGGGTGCAGGCATAAAGGATATAGATGCAAAGAGCATAAGGGTTGGGGATATGCTTTTGGTAAAGCCTGGAGAAAAAATTCCAGCAGACGGCATAGTCACAGAAGGCGCAAGTGAAGTTGACGAATCCGCAATAAGCGGGGAGAGCATGCCTGTGCTGAAAGAGCGCGGCTCCAATCTCATAGGGGCAACGGTAAACGGCACAGGCTCCCTGACAATGCAGGTAAGGCAAGCTGGAGCAGATACGACCCTTTCAAAGATAATAGCGATAGTCGAGGCCGCCGCATCGAAAAGGGTGAGGATACAGAAGCTTGCTGACACGGTATCCTCATATTTCGTGCCACTGGTGATAGGCATTGCAGTAGCATCAAGCCTTGGGTGGTTTCTCTTCGGGTCATCGGGCCTAAGCATCGCAGTTCTTGTTTTCGTAAGCGTTGTAATAATAGCATGCCCATGTGCTTTCGGCATAGCCACCCCTGCAGCGTTGCTTGTGGGATCGGGCAAGGCCTCGGAGAACGGGATACTGATAAAGAGCGGGGATGTGATAGAGCTCTCAAGAAAAATAAACGCCATAATACTAGACAAGACTGGGACGATAACCACAGGAAAGCTCTCGGTATCAGGCGTAGCAGTTAGGGCAAAGATTACTGAAACGGAATTGCTTTACTATGCGGCATCAGCTGAGATGAAGTCGGAACACCCGATAGCGAAAGCAATGCTAAAGCGCGCCGCGGATTTGGGCATAAGACTTACAATGCCCGCTGATTTCTCTTATACTGCAGGCAGCGGCATATCTGCAACCATCAACGGAAAGAGGGTAAGGATAGGCAATGAGAAGATGCTGCCCAAATTCACTGGAAAAGGCGACAATATCCTTGCAGCCATGCACGAAGGAAGCACTATCGTGTCGGTGGAAATCGACGGCAATACTGCCGGATATATTGGGGTTTCAGACAGCATAAGAGAAGACGCCAAAGAGGCCATATCAAAGCTCAGGTCATTGGGCATAGAAGTATGGATGGTCACAGGGGACAACGAGAAAGTGGCGCGGCACGTGGCATCGGAGGTTGGCATAGACAACGTCATCGCCGGCGCCTCGCCCTTGGACAAAGCCGAAGCCGTGAAGAAACTACAGGCGCGCGGTTTAAAAGTGGCAGTAGTGGGCGACGGTATAAACGATGCCCCTGCACTGTCACAAGCCGATATGGGTATAGCCATAGGCGCAGGGACGGACATTGCAATGGAATCTGGTCAAGTGGTGCTGATGAAGAGCAGAATAAACGACATACCGAAGCTCTTCATGCTCTCGTCAAAAATCCTTTCCAAGATAAAACAGAACCTTGCGTGGGCATTTGGCTATAACATAGTCTTGCTGCCGATCGCGGCTGGCGTCCTTGTGCCAGCGCTAGGCTTTTCGGTATACGACTCCCTGCCGATACTGTCAGCTTTCGCAATGGCTCTTAGTTCGACAATAGTTGTAAGCAATTCGCTGCTGCTGAAAAGGGTAAGGCTATGACGTAAACTTCGGCAATTGGAGCTGTATTCAACCAGCCTCTTTCTGTTGGGGTGTATTGTATACGTTTCAATGCAAAATCACTCTTTCAAATCCTGTTTATATAGCTTTTTAACTCGCTTTTCGAAAGGAATTCCCAAAAATCCTCGTTGTCTGCGACTTCTGCATACTTCGGGATTATTTCGTTTAGCCTTTTTGCCATTTCCGGGCTGCAAGCACCTTTTAGCTGGTCCATGTATGTCCCCCTTGCATTTGGCTTTTCCAAGCCGAGCCTTTTCGTGAGTAAGCCATAAGGTGCGAAATACCTCAAAACAGCTTCTTCAAATTGGCGTTTGTTTTTATCTGCAATGACGTTATATCTGGAAAACAAGCAGTGCAGCAATTCGTGCAACAATACAGAAGCGGGCTCATTCCTGTCCTTTTTCAGCGCAAGTTCCCCTATCCTGTAGCCGATTACGCTTATGTCTTTATTTGTCGCCAACTTTTGCCCGTGAGAACCTGTTTTTATGTTGTGCTTGTCAAGTATTATTACAAGCCTTTTTGGTAGATCCATTTCGAATATTTCCCAGATGCTCTTTTCTATCTCTTCCATTTTTTGTGAGAAGGAATTACTTATAGTTCCCTTTAATTCGTTGAAGAAATCGTCGTTTTCTTTTTCTAGATGCACGTCAAGATTGTCGAGCATGGAAACTATTTCTGCGTATTCGGGCTTTTCTATTTCCTTTTCCGGATTTTCATCGAAGCATACATCCCATATGGATTGCTTTTTGGGTATCGAGACTGAAGCTTCGAATATCCTGCTTGAGAGATAGACATCCTTGCCAAAGAAAGAAGGGAACTCCTTTACGGGTTCTGGAAGGCTACCCTGACCAAACATGCTGAAAATAGCATCAAGCTTCCTGAACCTGTCGTCAGTAATGAATTTTATTTCCAATTTAAAACCAGGATTTCTATACGCCCATTTACTTAGGTTTTAGATTTATTATTAATTTATATCCGTAGCGTTTGGGTTTTCACATTTTAAACAATGGGAGAAAAATCAGCTGACGCCTTCCCTGTCGACGTTGCCGCATTTAATGCATGTGTACATTACCAATGGGGCTTCGTCTCCATAGACTATCCCGTGATAGTACATTATTGCCTTGTCGTAGCCGCACTTGCTGCACTCGTGCTCGGCCAAGCCAAGTATCTCGGTCTTGTAGCCGCATGCGTTGCACTGGTAGAAAGGCTTCCCGTCCTCTTCGACGAAATGCATGTTGGTGCCGCACTTGGGGCATATGTTTGAAGTAGCCATGCAAATAGTATTTTTCCGCAGATATATTTATCGATTGCTGTGGCTGAGGATATGAAAACAAAAAAGAATAAAAATGAGAATAAGTTATTTGTTGCTTGCGAACTCCTTCTTGCTCACGTGCCTGTGAAGTATTATGTCGTACTTGTAGCACCTTGAGCTGCAGTAATAGTTGATCTTGCCAGTCCTAAAGACATAGGCTGTTCCAGTGCCTTTGGGGATTTCCTTCGAGCAGTAAGAGCATTTCATAGGATCACTTTACCTTTATTTCCCTTGCTTCCCTGCTCGTGTCAGGCAGCCTTATAACGTCGCCGACCTTTATCGGGCCGATTTCGTTCCTCCTTATTATCCTGCCCTTGTCCTTGCCCTCAAGGATCCTGCACGTGACCTGGTATACCTCTCCGTACATCCCGGTTTTTACCTTGTTGTTTATTTCTACGATTTCCGCAAGGAATCCAGAGAACTGCATTGCTGGCCTTGATGGCCCCTGGTTTGATGGGGCTGCTGGCGCCTGAGCCGGCGTGCTTGGTGCATTTGCAGGTTTTTCTTCCATTAACATCACTTCATTGGAGCTTCAGTCATTCCTCTGACTTCTCCTCCTTTGGCTCTTCTTTCTTCTCTTCCTTCTTTTCCTCCTTATGCTCTGGCTTGTGCTCCTCTTTGTGCTCTGGCTTTGCTTCGGCTTTCGGCTCCTCCTTCTTCTCTGCCTTTGCCTCCTGCTTTGGCTCAGCCTTTGCCTTCTGCGAGGTTCCTGTTGTCTTGGAGATTATGTCCTTTATCGCCTGGGATGCGCTTCCCTGGGATTCTACCGCTATGGCCGCGCACTGCACCGTGAGCCCTATGGACTTGCCAAGCTCAAGCTTGCTTGGAACGTATGAAAAAGGTATCTTCTTCTGCTCGCAGAGCTGAGGTATGTGCATCGCAATCTCTTCAGGCTCTATGTCCTCTGCAAGGACTACGAATGTTGCAGAGCCCCTTTCTACACTCTTTGTCACTTCGTTTATGCCCTTTCTGAGCTTGCCTGACTGCTTTGCCATCTGCATTGCTTCGTATGTCTTTGAAGCCACATCCTTGGATACTTCGAACTTCACGTAAGATTTTGCCATTTAAAACACCGTCGGTTTACACTTCATCCAGTATATGAAGAGTTTGTAGTTAATATTTTGATATAATCTTATTTAAAGCTTTCTGAATTCTTTACCATACTTTCCTTTCTCAGCTTTGACATCAGCCTTTTGGCAGCCGGCGCATAGACAGCGTCGAAAAGCTTTGACTCGATGTAGTACACTATTGGGAGTGTGGCTATTAGTGCCGCAGTTTGAATCGCTATATTGGCATAGTGCAGTGTTGCCAGATTCACCTGCAGGCTCAGCGCATGACTGCTGAAATATGAATAATTTAGCCTTTCGGATATTGGCCCTGCAACCAGCTCCGCAGGGACTGCTTCTGCCAGCGTTATGTCCGCTATTATCAGGCGCTCTATGTTGCTGTGCCTTTTCGACTTCTGCATAAACAGCCATCGTCGGACATAATATATAAAAGTATCAGCTTATCCACTTGGAAAGCCTTCGGCTCTTATTGTCATGCATTTATAGCCTGACGGGCCCTTCCCGCGTCAGGACATGAATTGGTCTGGAGTCGGCGGCTCTGGGTTCTGGCCCTTACGCTGCCTTATTTCTCTGACTACCTTGTTCTGCAGTTCTGTTGGCAGCTTTTCATAGCCTGCGAACTCGGTGTACCATATAGCCCTTCCCTGCGTAAGACCCCTCAGATCATTGGAGAAGCCCTTGAGCGTCTCGGCTACAGGCATCTTGGCCACTATGGAAACCTGTTCGTTCTCCTGCGTAACGCTGACTACCTGTCCGCGCTTGCTCTGTACAAATGTTATTACTCCGGACATGTATTCCTGAGGTATGTTTATTGTAAAGTTCTGCTTCGGCTCGTAGAGCATTACACCGGCAGTAAGCATTCCGGCGTATACCGCGTTCCTTATCGCAGGTATTATCTGGGCAGGGCCCCTGTGCACCGGGTCTTCGTGTATGGTTGCATCGACAACGCTGACCAGCACTCCGGAACATCTCTCCCTTGCCAGCGGCCCGTCCTTTACGGCCTCCCTGAATCCGTCTATCAGAAGCTCCATCACTTCGTTCATGTATTGCACTCCGTGCGTCACGTCGGCGAGCATGCACTTGTTCGAAACGTCCTCCACGTTCTTGGCAATGAGCCTGTCAAGGCCTGCAGCAACCATGGCTTCTATCGCCGCCTGGCCCTTTGGCTTTCCTTCCCTTATGGTTCCCTCGTCGATTGCGTTCTGGACGCCTTCTGGAAGAGGCTCCACAGTAACGTAGAACTTTGAATGCTTGTTTGGCGTTTTTCCTTCTATAGGTCCGGCCTTGCTGGTTATCGTCTCCCTGTATATCACTATCGGCGGGCTCGTTATTATCGGTATCTTGAACTCGTCCCTGAGCTTTGTCTCTATTACTTCCAGGTGAAGTTCGCCCATTCCGCTGACCAGATGCTCTCCGGTCTGCTGGTTTATCTCTGTGAGTATCGTCGGATCCTGCTTTGAGAGCTCCCTGAGCGCTTCTATAAGCTTGGTAGTGTCTCTTGAATCCTCTGCCTCTACGGCTTTTGTTACAACAGGCTTTGAGTAGTGGGTTATCTGCTCGAACGGGTCTATTATTCCTGTGCTAAGCGTGTCGCCTATGCTAACGTCCTTTAGCCCTATAAGCGCGGCTATATTCCCTGCAGGTATGGCGTCTACCTGAACCCTGTCAGGGCCCATGTATATGCCCACCTGCTGTATCTTCTGGGTATTGGCTAGCCCTGATATGTGGAGCTCTGTGCCCTTCTTTGCTACTCCTGAGAATACCCTTCCGACAGGCACTTCGCCGCTGTGCGGATCGTATACCATGTTGAATACAACTATGTTGGTGTTTGCCGATGCATCGGTGTTGAGCATGGACTTGCCATCTGGCGATTCCAGGTCTCCGTGCCATATCTGAGGTATTCTGTACCTCTGAGCTACGTGCGGGCTCGGAAGGTGCTCTATCATCATTATAAGTGTTGACTCGTCTATAGGAGCCACTTCCTGCAGCTTCTTCTCGTCCCCGGCAGCAGTAAGCGCGAATATGTCCTTGAATGTGACCTTGTACTTGTCCATTATGGGCTTTGATATCGCCCACTTCTTTGCGGCGGATCCGAAGGCAACGCTTCCTTTTTCCACGCTGACCTGCCATTTTTCCGCGAATTCCTCAGGGGCGAATTGCGATATGAGCTTGTTAATGTCGTTTATGAGCTTGAGCAGCCTCTCGAATGTTTGCTCCGGCGTTAGCCTGAGCTCTGTCAGAAGCCTGTCGACTTTGTTGACGAAAAGAACCGGCTTTGCCTTTTCTTTCAGCGCCTGCCTTAGCACGGTTTCTGTTTGCGGCATGACCCCTTCCACAGGATCGACCACCAGCACTACTCCGTCAACTGCGCGCATTGACCTGGTTACGTGCCCTCCGAAATCGACGTGACCCGGAGTGTCTATCAGGTTTATTATGTAGTCCTTTTCGTTGTATACGAAGCCCAAGGATATGTTTGCCGACTTTATCGTCATCCTCCTGTCCTTTTCTATAGCTTCATAGTTGGTATATAATACGTCTCCGGCTACTGCCTTTGATATTAATCCGGCCCTCGCCAATAGCGAGTCGGTAAGCGTTGTCTTGCCATGGTGAACGTGCGCTATTATGGCCACGTTCCTGATGTTGTCCAGGTCGCTCATTATTTTGGTTATTTCTTCCACTACGTATTCTTTCCTTACCATTGCAAAACACCGATTACTTCGCGCTCCTTGCCATGCGCTCTATTTCGTTTTTCCTCTTTAGTGCGTAGCTGTTTATGTCGTTGTTCGCAGCAAGCACTATCTCGTTGGCCAGAGCTTCTGAAATTGTTTTCTTGTTGTTGAATGCGCCTATTATCGAAGCAGTAGATATGTTCCTAAGCGCCGTATCAAGGCGCCTGCTGGCGCTTATGTCCACAGGTATGTTTGAAACCGTGCCTCCCTGCCTTATCCTTGTAGTATCTTCTATTGGCGCGCTGTTCTCAAGCGCCCTGATGAATACTTCCAAAGGATTCTGCTTGGTCTGATCGTTGACTATATCGAAGGCGTTCTCCACTATGTGCATTACCTTTAGCTTCTTGCCCTGCAATCTTCCTTCGGTTCTTATTACGCGGCCGCCTACCTTCTTTCCGGTGCCGCCCCTCATGAGCGCGTTCTCCAGCCTTTCGACTATGTTTATGTTGGCCTTGGAAAACATCTTCTTGCTCGTGCGCCTGTATGAGCTCGGGAATTCCTCCGGGCTGAGGCTTATGTAGTTCTTAAGGCTTAGGTCCTGTATTTCGACGTTGTAGCCATACTTGTTGAAAAGCCTGTGCTCGGTGCTGGAAGAGGATGAAGCGACAGCCTTGCGCTTTGGCGCTGCCTTCTTCTTTGCAGGCTTCTTCTGCTCTTTTCTGTGCTCTTCCTTGATTTCTTCTTCTGCCATAAAAATCATCTCTTAGGCTTCTCCTTCTTGCCCTTTATAATCTGGACCATGTTGGCTCCGTTGACTTCTACCACTTTGTATTTCATGCCAGGTATGCAGCCCATCTGGCCCCTCTGCGAGCCTCCGAGCCCCTCTATTGTGACTTCGTCGTGCTCGTCTATGTAGTTTACTGCTCCGTCGCCAGGCACGAAAGCTCCGACAACCTTGCCGTTCTTTATGAGCTGGACCCTTACGCATTTTATCTGCCCAGAGTGCGGCTGCTTCTGCTCGACTGCGAACTTCTGCAGAACCAGACCCTTGGCCCTTGGAACTGTGCCCATAGGGTCGTATTTCTGCTTAAGCTTTAGCTTCTTTCTCTTGAGCCATTTCTTCAGCAAGCGCTGATGCTTTCTCTGCTTCACAAGTTTTCTAGCGGCAAATTCTCCATTAGGCAAATTATCCCCTTAGTTTATTTTTTATCCCTTTTAAGTATGTTTGAGTTTCCCTCTTCTATCACTGAAACTGCTGACACCGAGAACGGCTTTCCGCACACTGCTCCTAGCTCCATAGGATTGCCCTCGAATATTTCCATGGGCACGTTGGCTACTTTGGCCATGTGCGCTATGTCCTGCATCGTGCTCTCCTTGTTTTTCGAAGCCACAACTATGAGCTTTGCCTTTGCATCCCTGAGCGATTTTATGACGCTGTTAAGACCCAGTGCCGTGACTCCGCTGTCAACTGCGAGCCTGATTTCGCTTGATAAATCTGCCATCGTTATCAACTTTTGTGCTGTGCATACTGCAGAATAGCACCGCAAGAAACCCGTAGGTACTACTGCAGCCTTGGTATAGCAGTATATTTAAAATAGGAAAGATATATATAAGCTATCCCTAGCTTTTGGCACTTTGGCTATAGAGGAACTTTTTCGCTGCGATTTATGCATGGCCCGTATACAACAGGGACCGCAGTCGCACCAAACCAGTGATGCCATGCACTTCCGGAAGCACAACGGATAAGAAACTTTAAATAGATTGCAGAAACAACTAAATACGCTTAATTTTGCATATGTGTTTAGTATGGAAGCCAAGGAATCCTATGACATAATAGTAGCAGGAGCAGGCATGGCTGGAAATCTTGCTGCAGCCATTGCAGCGAAGAAAGGTCGCAGCGTATTGCTTTTGGACAGGAACGACCCTGACAATGTAGGAAGGAAGAACAACTGGGGCTGGACATGCGGCGATGCCGTAGCCGGGTCGCACCTGGACTTCATAACATCAAAGACAGGGATATCGTTCTCCAAGCCCGAGCTTGACATAAAGGTCGACGGAGTGTACGCGCTTTCGCCGGATCTGGAATCCAAATACCTTTTCGACGGCGTAGGATACGTTTTGGACAGGCCGGAATTTGAAAGGAAGCTCAGGGACATCGCAATAAAGAACGGAGCCAACTATGTCACGCAATTTGAGGTCGAAGGGCCTGTTCTGGAAGACAACAAAGTGGCGGGAATATTCGGCAAGGACAAGGAAAAGAATCACACCATATACAAGTCAAAGATAGTGATAGACGCACTGGGAATATCCACAGTCCTGAGAAGGCGCCTTCCCGACAACAAGTTTGTGGAAAAGAACGTCGACATAGACGACATAGAGTCAACCGGAAGATACATTATAGAATTCGAGCTTGATCATGAGGACGAAAGGTACTATGATCCGAAAAATGCGCTCATACACCTGAACCAGACAATGGCACCAGGAGGATACGGATGGGTATTCCCGAAGAGCGACGGAAAGATGAACATAGGCCTGGGAGTCCAGAAGAGGAGCCTTGACATAAGGAACAAAGCATTAAACAGGAACGACACGCTGCAGAACCTTATAGACCAATATATAGCTTGGAATCCGGTCATAAAGAACAAGGAGTACAAGCTCTTCAACAAGGACAACAACGGCAAGGGCATATGGTCCGTAGCTGTAAGGAGGCAGATGGAAAGCTTGGTATATGATGGCTACATGGGCGCCGGAGACAGCATGGTAATGCCGAATCCGATAAGCGCAGGAGGCATAGGGCCGGCGCTTGTATCCGGAATACTTGCAGGAGAAAATGCAGCCAGGGCGATAGAAGAAAACGACACCAGCGTCAAAAGCCTGTGGCAATACAACATAGATTTCAACAAGGAATACGGATACAAGACGGCAGGATTGGAAGTTTTCAGGATTTACATGCAGTCGCTCAACAACGACGTGCTGAATTACGGGATAAAGAATTTCCTGAGCGTCAAGGAGGCCAACCAGCTGGCTTTGGGCATGATGCCAGAGCTAAGCCTTGCATCCAAGTTCTCGATAGCATTGAAGGGCGCAAAGAACATAAACGCTTTCAGGGAGCTGCTTTATGCAGTCAACAAGATGAAGGAGCTCAATGCCATTTACATGCAATACCCGAAAAGCCCAGAGGAATTCGAGCAGTGGCGCAAGAGGGTAGATAAGAGCATGCATGAGGCCAAGGAAAGGTTCAAGCCAAACCCAATATGATGGTGTACCAATGCCAATGCAAGAATATACAAAATTTGAAAAAGCAAGAGTGGTTGGAGCAAGGGCGCTCCAGCTTGCGCACGGCGCGCCGCCTCTTATAAAGGTGCCCGAAGGCATAACCGAGCCGCTAGATCTTGCGGAGATAGAATTTGAAAAAGGAGTAATACCCATAACGATAATCAGGGACTGATCTTTTTCTTCTTCCCTCTTTTTGTGTTATCGGATTCGTAGCTTGAGCTCAGAGTTTTTACTTTTCCCATGTATATCCCGTCTATAGAGTATACGTCCGCATTGGAATAGTCGAAAACTCCGTTCCTGAACAACGGGCTTATGTTGTCCTCGTCTTTCCTTTCGGCGCCAACCGCAGTGCCAAGTATTAGCGGATTGAATGCTGGCATTACTACGAGCTTTTTTGCCTTGGACGAGGCGTAGAACCTTTTTGCAGCTTTCTCGTTTATATCGGCTATAAGCCATGCTTTTTCCGAATATATGCCGCCGTTTGGGTCTATTATCCTGACCGCAACGTGGTTGTGGCCCGTAATCAGGGCTTTCTTCGACATCGCAGCTTTTGATGGCCATTTGTTGCCATGCAGCAGAGCGTAGTCGCCGAGCATCATCTCATCCACCAGTTTTATGCCCATTATCTCGTCCATGTGCGCGTCGTGGTTTCCCCTCAGCGCCACCACTTCGAGATTTGAGAGCGATTCTGCGAAATGCTTTATATCGTTCTGCCCCCAGGATTCCGGATAAAGTATGCTGTCCTTTATGTCCCCTAGAAGCACTATGCCTTTGGCCGAAAACGTGTCTGCAAGCGACAGAAGTTTCTTTGACATCTGCTCCCATAGGTTATAGATTTTTACGCCCTTGTCAGATATCCTGCGCTCCGCGCCTATGTGTATGTCGCCGATTACCAGCCATTCGCTGCGTTTTGCGCTTATCAGCAGCGCCGGCTCCCCGTATATGAAACGCATGCCCTTGAAGTTGAGTTTTTCCGACGTTCGAACATCCTAGGAGCCCATGCGACTCCCGATATAGCTTAGACACAGAAATATTATTATAGATAGGAACAGAAATGAATCTATGGCAGGAGCTTCGCCAAACATAGGCAGCATTTACGGGATACCGATAGAGCTGCACTGGACCTTCATATTGATGATGCTGCTAGCCTTGGCCATAAGCGTGAACCTGTTCATAATATTCGTTTTGCTTTTCGTTTGCGTATTCCTGCACGAGCTGGCACATTCCGTTACAGCAATAAGAAACAACATAAGCGTGAAAAAGATAATATTATACCCGCTTGGAGGCGGCTCGATGATAGACATGGACGAGGTACCCCCAAGGCTTGAATTCATGATAGCCATAGCAGGCCCAGTTTCAAGCTTCCTGCTTGCGTTCATTTTCGGCATAGCAGTCATATTCATACCTGCAGGGACTATTGAGCTTTTCGTGCAGCTTCTGTTCATACTAAACCTGCTGCTGGCCGTATTCAATATACTGCCGTGGTTCCCCCTAGATGGCGGCAGGGTGCTCAGAAGCTGGCTGGAGAAGAAGAGGGATTTCCTTTCCGCAACAAAGCTTACAGTAAACATAAGCAATGCGATAATAGTGCTGTTTGTCATAGGGACGATAGCCTTCGTGGCCGTCGAGAACGGGTATTCGCTGCTTTACAAGGAATTCATAGTGCTGTGGGACGTCTTCATTGCGGTGTTCCTTTATGGAGGGGCCAAGGCAGAACTTCAGGGAGCATATGTGAAGGAGTACACAAGCGGCATAAAGGTCAGCGCTGCCGTCAGCAAAAACTACACAATGCTTAAAGGAAGGCCTGAGCTGTACGATATTTACAAGGCAGTTATGAAAAGCCACACCCACATAGTCCTCTTCAGGGAGAACGGAAAGATTTACATCGTGTCGCGCCTTCCCAGAAGCATGCTGACCGGAGGCTCCATAAACAATATAGACGTGGGAAAGATCAGCATGCCGCTGAGCGAATTCGATGCGAATGCGCAGATATACAGCGCATACAGCAAGATGCAGAGCGAGGGCACGAGCATAGCAGCGGTTATGAAAAGGGGCAGATTTGCTGGCATTGTGCAGATGCAGCACATGGAATCGGTGATTTCGCTGCACTTGGCGCACACCAGGGGAAACTCTAAAAACGTTAAAGGCTAAGAGTTATTAGGCGACGGTGCGGTCA